>CAVKOU010000012.1:0-56935 GCA_963658085.1 bacterium | reverse complement strand
CTGTTTAATCGTTGCCATTACGAACTCTCATGGTGGTATTATTTTCTTTATTTTTCCATCAGAATTTCGCTGTTTTTACCTGTTTTTATCATTACTACTTGTAATGGAGCGATGAATAGTCGATAATTAGTATATGAATTTTCAAAAAATAATGTTAGAAAACAAACGAATAAAGATTATCCGGAAGGAAGTGCAGGACTATGGATATTGCAAAATTAAACTTACTCTTAGACATTGCGGAAACAAAGAATCTTACCCTCAGCGCCGAGCATATGGGATATACCCAATCCGGGGTCAGCCACGCAATTCATAAATTAGAATCAGAAATGGGAATTTCTCTCCTTAACCGCACCAATAAAGGAGTGGAGCTTACGGTGGAGGGGGAACTGCTTCTGCCTTATATTCGTACCATTTCGGCAAACTATAAACGAATGGATGACATCCTGGATTCCATTCATGGTTTGCAAAAAGGGTCTATCTGCATCGGCACTTACTCTTCTGTAGCGGCCCAGTGGCTTCCTCATGTCCTGAAGGAATTCCGGGAATCCTATCCTAATATTTCTATTACTATCAGGGAAGGTGGTATCCAGGAAATTGAACAATGGCTTCAGGAGGGTTCCATTGATTTTGGATTTTTAAGCCAAAGAAAAGGACAGAAGTATCACTTCTGTCCTCTTGCGAAAGATCCTCTTTATGTAGTTACTGCCAAGGATTACCCTCTGCCGAAAGATTATCAGTCCAGATTTCCTGCTAAAGTTCTTGGCGATTATCCTTATATCGCCTCCGAATCCGGTTTGGATCATGATGTAGCTGCCGCCTTAGAAAATACTAAGGTTACTCCGAACATCACCTGTCGCTGCAGCGATGACCATACAATTATCTCCATGGTATCAAACGGACTGGGCATTAGCCTGCTGCCCAATATGTTTCTCACAGGGCAGGATCACAGACTTCGAAAAATCCTGTTAGTTCCCTGTTATATGCGTACTTTAGGGATTTGCACCCTACCTGACAGAACCTTATCATTGGCATCCAAGACTTTCATCGAAGTCTCTAAGACAGTTATTGAAAGTCTTACCAGTGCAGAAACCCAGGCTATCCTCTAACATTTTCTCCCATTGTCAGGATTATGAGGGCTGCCGGTGGCTCTATTTTATACTCATACAGCTAAAATAAAACTCTACCTGCCGCCCCACTTCTAAGTCTACGGAAGTGATGATCCATCCTCTTGACACGGTAATGGTTCCCAAGTCGTCCATGATAGCCACCTCCACAGCTGTGTCATTAACCTTCATAAGGGTTCCACCGATCAGGCTTGGGGCCTCTTCATGGTAAATAGTTATCCCCGAGGTATTGTAGTTTTCCGGACGTTCTACCGCCTGGATATAGCTGAAGTAAAATTCCACTTCGTCTCCCGGCTGAATCTCTCTTTCCGCTAAAATCACTTCTCTTTTTACTGTGATTACTCCCAGCTTTCCTTGTAGGTGAATTTCCGCAGTATTATCATTTACTGCCTTTATCCGACCTCCCACTCTCGCAGGATTGATCATATATTCCATCGATGTTTTCTTCCTCTTTCTATTGATTTTTGACATTATTCGCCACTGTTTTCGCTAATATCCGCCACTATTTTTCGCTATTATTCGTCACTGTTTTCACACCGCAGATTTTCACTATTAATTTCGTCATTTTTTAACGCTGATTTATTCGACGGATTTTCACCATTTTTTTCACTACTGGTATTCATTTCCAGCTCGTTTCATGGCTTAACAGTTCTCTGCAATCTTATATAACAGCTTCTCAGTATCCTCCCAGCCAAGGCATGGGTCGGTGATGGATTTTCCATAAATCCTGTTGCTGTTAATGCTTTGATTTCCTTCTTCTAAATAGCTTTCAATCATAACGCCCTTTATGAGCTTCTTCAGATCCGGATTGTAGTTCCTGCTATGCAATACCTCACTGACAATGCGTATCTGCTCTTTGTATTTTTTGTTTGAATTGGAGTGGTTGGCATCTACGATGGCTGCCGGATTCTTTAAATCCTTCTCCCGATAAATTGCAAGAAGTCGCATCAGGTCTTCATAATGATAGTTCGGAATGCAGGTACCATATTTATCCACGCCTCCTCGCAGGATAACATGCGCCAGGTCATTGCCTTCCGTGGACACATCCATACCTCTGTAAATAAAGCGGTGGGCGCTCTGGGCTGCAATGACGGAGTTCATCATTACAGAGAAATCCCCACTGGTAGGATTCTTCATTCCTATAGGAATGTCCATGCCACTGGCAGTAAGGCGGTGCTGCTGGTTCTCCACGGAACGGGCTCCGATAGCTTCATAGGACAGTACATCATCTAAGTAGCTTCGATTTTCTGGGTAGAGCATCTCGTCTGCCGCCGTCATCCCACTGACTTCAATTGCCTTGGTATGGAGCTTTCTGATGGCAATAATGCCTGCCAAAAGATCCGGATCCTGATCAGGACTCGGCTGATGCAACATGCCTTTGTACCCTGCTCCGGTTGTTCTTGGCTTATTGGTATAAATCCTAGGAATAATCATTAACCGATCCGAGAGCTTCTCATTTACTTTTGCCAGACGTTCCACATACTCACAAACAGAATCTTCATTGTCCGCAGAGCAGGGTCCTACAATTACTATAAATTTATCTGATGCCCCGGTAAAAATATCTCTGATTTCTTTATCTCTTTTCTCCTTCAACTGAATAATCTCTTTAGATAGCGGATACTCTGCCTTTAAATCTGCCGGCAAAGGAAGTTCCGCATTTATTTTCATTCCCATCCTAATAGTTTCCCTTCATTTTGCTCATATGATTGTCTTGCCATATAAAACTTCTTATCTTCCTGAATGCAAGCATTCGCAAAATACAGTTTTGCATGACTCTGAATAGTTACCTATATTATTATTTTGTAACTATGTCTCTTAGTTTACCATATTTTCTCACCATTAAACAAAGAAAGATACAGCCAATTAATATCAGCTGTATCTCAATCTTTTTTATCCTGTATATCTCAATGCATCAATCGGTTTCTTTCTAGCCGCTTTATTGGCTGGATAAATTCCAAAGACCACTCCGATGACAATGGAGAAAGCCATGGAAATCCATACAACGCCTGCAGAGAGTCCGTAATCGACGCCCCCTACCTTATCGATGACCTGAATGGCCACCACAGACAGGGCAATTCCCACTAAGCATCCTAAAAGACTCACTACCAGAGCTTCGATCAAGAACTGTAGCATAATAGACCAATAGCCGGCCCCTATGGCTTTCCTTATACCGATTTCCCTGGTTCGCTCTGTTACGGATACCAGCATGATATTCATGATTCCGATTCCTCCTACCAACAGGGAAATTCCTGCAATTCCGCCTAGAAGAAGCGCCAAAGTATTGGTAACACTGGCCATGGCCTCTGCAATGGATGACTGATTCATAATGAAATACGCATCTTCATCGTTATTAAAACGCTCTTTTAGTTTATTTTCCAGAACCTTTTCTGCCAAGTCCATATTATTCTCGTCAGTGGCTGTCACATAAAAATCTGTAGCATCCACACCTACACTTGTGGTGAGTCGAATAAGGGATGTATAGGGAATATAGGCCTCGTAATAGGCCTCTTCACTGGTGCTTGTAGAGGTGTTTGATTCTAGTACTCCGATAATCTGATAAGAAGTCCCCCCAAGGCTTATAGATTCTCCCACCACGTCGGTTCGTCCGATGACTGCCTTTGCCAGATCCTCATTTACCACCACCACATTGGTGTGATTGTCTACATCCGGCGTCTTTATAAATCTCCCATAGGCAAGTTTTAATTTTTGAATATCGGTATACGCTGCGGTGGTACCTATGATGGTGCCGGTTTTATCATCTTTACTTCCCGAGATGGTGCTGCTGCTAGCCGCATACGGTGCAGCGCTTTTCAGCTCATCGCTTTCTATAAATTCATCCAGCTCATCGTAGCGAATAGGCTTTCCCTTATCATCAGAAATGGATACATAAAGCACATTGCTCCCCAGCTCATCGATGGAATCTGTTACTGAACTGGTAGCTCCACTTGCCAGGGACACCAATACCACCAGTGACATAACTCCGATAATAATTCCAAGCATGGTAAGGAAAGATCGCATCTTGTTGGAGAGAATGGATTTAAATGCCATTTTACAAGACTGAAAGATCATGGCTCCACCTCCTCTACTTTTCCATCAAAGATACGAATACTTCTGGCCGCCTGCTTTGCCACACCCTCATCGTGAGTGATAAGGATAATCGTATTTCCCTGGTCGTGAAGTTCATGAAAAAGTTCCATAATTTCCTCCCCGGTATGGGAGTCTAAGTTTCCCGTGGGCTCATCTGCCAAAAACAGGGACGGCTTTGTAGCAATGGCTCTTGCAATAGCCACACGTTGCTGCTGTCCTCCGGAAAGCTCGTTGGGCTTGTGTTTGCCTCTGCTTTCCAGATGCACTCGCGTAAGAGCTTCTTTTACACGCTTCTTTCGCTCTGCCTTTGGCACTTTCTGATAAATCAGGGGAAGTTCCACATTTTCTTCCGCTGTTAGATTTCCAATCAGGTTAAAGCTTTGAAAAATAAATCCGATTTTTTTATTCCGAATCCTTGCAAGCTCCGATTCCTTATATTTTTCTATGGCTTGTCCGTCTAAATAATAACGTCCCTCATCTGCAGTATCGAGACATCCGATAATATTCATCATAGTGGATTTTCCGCTTCCGGAAGGGCCGATGATGCTGACAAACTCCCCTTCTTTTACATGGATATTGGCATGATCCAAGGCATGTACGGTGGCATCTCCCACCTGATAGATCTTGGATACATTTTCAAGTTTGATCATGGTGCTATCCTCCTCTAATTCGGAGCCTGGCCACCGCCGGATGGAGCTTCTCCTCCGCCTCCCGGGCCGCCACCCATGTCGCCACCATTAGAGTCTCCGCCAGGGCCGCCACCCATATCGCCGCCTACCGCAGAGTCGTCACCCATCATGATGCTCATCTCTCCATCACTGCCCGAAGTTGTACTGGTAGTCTCATAATAAACCGTATCTCCATCTGCCAGGCCACTGGTAATCTCCACCTGAGTCTCGTTGGAAAGACCGGTTTCCACTTCGGTTTTTCCCGAAAGATTTCCATCACTGTCTGTGGAAGTATATACAAAGGACTTTCCTCCCTCTTCCTGCAGGGCATCCAATGGAATCAACACTGCATTGTCGGATTCACTGACATTAATGGTAGCTGCCGCCGTCATTCCAATGAGCATATTGTCCTGTTTTGGAATTGTAATTTCTACGGTATATTTTGCACTGCTTCCGCTGGTAGTTCCAACAGTTCCCACCTTAGTTACAGTTCCTTCAAACTCCTGACCGGAGGCTGCATTTAAGGTAATGGTAGCTGTCTGTCCCTGTTTTACAGAAAGAATATCAAGCTCGTCCACGCTGAGACTTAACTTAAAATTATCCTGTGTGGATAAAGTAAATGCAGTAGCCTCCGAAGTTTCATAGGAACTTGAGCCGGAACTACTGTCGGAAGAACTCGAACTGCTACCAGAACTGCTGCTTGTCGCTTCCGATGCTCCTGTATCATAAGAAGCCTCTTCTGTCATGGCAGCTTCTTCCATAGAAACACTGGTATTTTCCTGCTCTTTATTTTCCTGCTCTTTGTTTTCTTCGCCAGAAGCTTCCTCCTCAGAGGACTTTCCATTCTCTTTGGCCGCTTCCGTTTTTTCATATTTTGCTGTAATTGTCAAACGGTTCTTCTCACCGTTTCCGGAAATCTTGCACTCATAGGCCGAGCAATCCAATACCGGAGTATGCTCCTCTGTAAAGGTATATCCCGCAAGGGCCTTTAATTCAATGGTAGCAGTATAGGCAGTATCTGCCTGAAATTCTCCATTGCAATCCCAGGTGATACTGGTTATCTCATAGCCCTGATCCTTTGTTTCCTCAGGATCAATTCCTGCAATTCCAGTCTCTCCGGTAACAGGGGAAGGGATCGCAAGCTTACTATAATCAGTAACCACGGTAATGTCCGTTCCTCCTTCGGAAACTGTTGCCAAAGTCTCATCCTCTGAGGCACTTGTAGCCGTTGCTGTTTTTAGAACCTTCGAATTTCCTGCCGCATAGGTTGTCGCCTCGTAACTTGCCGTCTGAAGAACGCTACTGTCTGTTAGCTTTGCCGATGTATTACTTTTTCCAGAAGTGGTGCTACTTCCGGAGTCAGAGGAACCAGAAGAATCAGAGGAGGATCCGGAACTCTTTGTCGTAGTTCCTCCCTCCGATACACCGATGGTTCCTACCACGCCGTCTGCTGTAGATGTAATCGCTAAGGTTTCATGCAAAGAAGTCAGGGCATTCTTTCTGGCTGTAAGCTTTGCATAAATTGCGTTATATTCTTCTTTTTGAAGATCTGTTAAGCCGGAAGAACTTAGTTTCTTCGATACTGCAGTCAGATTTTCATTGGTCTCTGTAAGAGCGCTGGCCACGGAGGCACTATTTACTGTAGCCAGGACCTGTCCATTGGTTACGGTATCTCCCTTGGAAACCTTAACTTCCTCGATTTCGATACCGGACGGAACGTAAATATCTACCGTATCCCCCGCCTGTAAGTTACCGGTTCCTGTAATGGTGGTACTGATATTTCCCGTCTGGGCTTTAGCCGACTCCACGGATACGGATACTGCCGCCGCCACGTTTTTTTTCGAATAAACCTGAGTCCCCACAATGGATCCAGCAAGGACCACTACCAAGGCCACAGCACCTACTCGCACACCTTTCTTCTTACTCAATTCCTTGAGATTCTTTGCACTCATTTTTGTCTCCTTTTTCCTGTTGTTGCAGATAATTATTCACGTGCCTAGTTTACTTGGGATTTGTGAACGTAGAGTGAACAGGATATGAGTAAGTTGTGAAACCTTTTTCGTTTTTGGCATGGGCGGAGGTGATGATATGTGTAGTCTAAGACGGTTGCGAGGTTTCCGTAGGGAGCTGCACGCTAGCAGCGAGGGCGGGCACTTGTTTGAGCTTCCCGTTTTTTGGGGAAGCGAGTTGTGCAGGAGCCCGAGCGAATCAGCGCGTGCAGTGAGTAGGAAACGCAGCTTGTCTTAGACTACACATATCATCAGCCTTTCAATGCGTCGATTATATAGTCGGACAAAAAAAGAGCTGTCGCTCCATCTGGTATAGCGACAGCCCTCTTTTTTACAACTTTACAGATGATTATAGTCGATTACTGATTACATGAGCTTGCAAAACAGATCCTTCAGATCTTCTACGCTTGCATCCTTCGGATTTCCCGGTGCGCATGCATCTGCATGTGCTGACTCTGCCAAGAAGTCAAGATCCTCTTCTTTTAATGCCTCAAGCTTTGTAGGAATTCCTACGTCTACGGAAAGTTTCTTTACTGCATCTACTGCTGCTTTTCTGTACTCTTCTACGGACATAGAATCTACACCTTCAACGCCCATTGCTCTTGCGATCTCTTTGTATTTTTCTCCTGTTGTCTCTGCGTTATATTCCATTACGATCGGAAGCATCATTGCGCAGGCAACTCCGTGTGGGGTATCATATACTGCTCCTAAGGTATGTGCCATAGAGTGTGCAATTCCAAGTCCTACGTTAGAGAATCCCATTCCTGCGATATACTGTCCAAGTGCCATTCCCTCGCGGCCTTCTTTCTCATTTGCTACGGCACTTCTCAGAGACTTAGAAATTAATTCGATGGCTTTTAAGTGGAACATGTCTGTCATTTCCCATGCTGCCTTTGTGGTATATCCTTCGATGGCATGTGTCAGGGCATCCATACCTGTAGAAGCGGTAAGTCCCTTTGGCATTGATGACATCATCTCTGGATCTACAACTGCGATCACTGGCATGTCATGCGGGTCTACACAAACGAATTTTCTCTTCTTCTCTACATCTGTGATTACATAGTTGATGGTAACCTCTGCTGCGGTTCCTGCTGTAGTTGGTACGGCAATAATCGGCACACATGGATTCTTTGTAGGTGCTACTCCCTCTAAGCTTCTTACATCCTCAAACTCTGGGTTTGCAATGATGATTCCGATGGCTTTTGATGTATCCATAGATGATCCACCACCGATAGCGATGATATAATCTGCTTCTGATTTCTTAAATGCCTCCACTCCATTCTTTACATTCTCAATGGTCGGGTTTGGCTTAATATCAGAATAAAGCTCATATGCAAGTCCTGCATCCTCCAGCACCTTTGTTACCTTTCCTGTTACCCCAAACTTAATCAGATCCGGATCGGAACACACCAATGCTTTCTTATATCCGGCTACCTTTACTTCTGTTGCAATCTCGTTAATTGCTCCGGCTCCGTGAAATGATGTTTGGTTTAAATTAATTCTGTTTGCCATTTTTTACGTCTCCTTTTCTTTAAAAACCTCTTCAAGTTTTCTGCTATGTCTATATCTTAACAATGTAAAATTAAAAAAGAAAGTGACAAAAGGGGTAATCTGTCACTTTCTTCACAAAGTTGTTATGCAAAAAACTTTTTTATAACAGTCCAGCATTTTCAAAGGCTTTCGCAAGTTTTGGCGGCATAGCATCCACCAGTCCTGCTGCCAGTCCCTCCGGAGTGGTTTTGTAAACTCCCAGCACCCACTGCACGGTCATGTAAATGGAGCCCTGGCAGTACATTTCCAATAGAAACCTCAGCTCATCACTTAAGGGTTCTCCCGTCTTCTCCTGAATCTGTCTGGTATAAAAGTCTGTGATGAGTTTGAAATCATGTTCCTTTAAATTATTCTGCTCATCGGTCTTGAAGGCCGCCCGAAAGAATAGTTTTTCTTCTTGAATGTAATGAAATTTCTTCACTAGGCTTTCATAGGTGGTATGACCTTCTCCCATGTGTTCAAAGGACTTAAGAAGAATCTTGTCAAAATACCAATTGATCAAATCATACTTGTCCAGAAAGTGGCGATAGAAGGTCTGTCTGGTGGTTTGACATTCTTCTACAATCTCCTTAACTGTTACCTTCTCCACCGGCATTCGCTTCATGCAGGACTTCATGGCTTCCGCCAGTTTGTACTTCATTTTTTCTTGTTTTACTTCCATAAATTTTATATCCTATTCCGATCTTTTAAGATACTTCTATGATACCTTAAACAGACATATTTCGCAAGAAATGCGGATGTTTGCCAGGGCTTTTATAGGCATTTTTATAGGCACTTTTATAGACATTTTCACAGATGCTTTTCGGACGCCTTCCGAACATCTTTCGAACACAAAAAGAGAGCTCTTTCGAGCTCTCAGACTGCTTTTTCATCTTTATTTTACCAAATATACTTCTGCGCTTGTTCTTCCAAGGGCCAGAGCTTCCTCGTGACTGTGCACATAGATATCAATATGATTTTGCTTAATAGCACCTCCGCAATCTTCAGCGGTAAACACATGTCCTCCAATAATCACCTGGGTTCCGTAAGGGATTACACTCGGATCCACCGCGATGGTCTCTCCTTCTACTACCGGTGCTCCTGTGGCTGTGATTCCTGTTTCTACATCGCAACAGATCTCACAAGAACAGTAATAAGTGATATCAAAAACTCCGAGACTGTCACCGTACATGTCTTCTGTAGCATTTACTTCTCCGATACCGGCTCCTGCCACACAGTAGGTGTCATCAAAAATCCTGGTTGCCCATACGGCATCTTTCGTATTGACAGTGCCATAAATAATTCCCTGATCCTCATTGGCAGCCTCAATGGTGGTTCCATTTCCTGCATACATAGCTACATGGTAAACATATCCATTCTCTGCGTAGAAGATCAGATCTCCAGGTTCAGCATCCTCCACCGGAATCTGAGTTCCATACTGGCTTTGATCTGCCGCCACTCTCGGAAGATCATATCCATAAGCCTTGTAAAGCTGCTGTACAAAGCCGGAGCAATCTGCTCCATCTGTCAGACTGGTTCCTCCCCAAACATAAGGATTTCCCACAAACTGTGAAGCAAATTCAATCATGGACTGACGAACCTCTCCTGCCGGTGTTCCCATTTGGGTGGAGGTAAGAGTATAGTATAAAGCTCCATTTTCTTCTGGTTTTACCAACTCTGTAGCCAGTGTATAAGTATCTTCTCCGGCACTTTCTACCTGAGCTTTTACAGCATCTCCATAAGTTATATATTTTTTCTCTACAAATCCTCTGACATCTCCGGATTCCACATAGAGCCAGTCCTTATCAGAATCTTCTAAAACATAACAAAGATTTCCCTGACTCATGGTTCCAATGACCTGAGCCGCTGTATTTTTATCTTCCAAAATATTTACAGACTTAACAGTCACTATATCCGTACCATTCTTTTTTGCTTCTTCCTCGGCTTCCTTTGCAGTTGTGTCATTGACCAATCCATAATTCTTGGTTACAACAGTCTCCCCTACGGTAGCTCGAAGATAAGTATAAGCCTCATTGTCCTCTTTTGAAACGAGAGATTCTGCTGTCTTCGCAACAGTCTCGATTCCGGTATAGTCCTTTTTCTCTTGCTTTGCTACTTTCTTAGCCTGGGTCTGATAAACACTTAAGATCTCCTGGGCAGCATCGGAAGTATATACTTCAGATGCCTTCACGAAACCACGAACATCTCCGGATTCTACATAAAGCCATCCATTATCCACTTCTTTTAAAATATAAAGCAATCCGTCTTTTGACAGCTTACCTACAGCTCTGACTTTCTCCGTGTTCTCTTGGGACGCTACATCTAGGGATGATTTTTCTTCTACGGCCTTGGACAAAAGATCCTTCGTTTCGGTATTCGTCTCTGTTTTTTTCGTTTTTGATGCATTTTTATAGCTTGTCTTTATGCTTTCTGCTTCCTTTTTTGCCGCTTCTTTCGAAAGCTCCGCAGAAGCAGAGTCTGTGCCGACTACATTTTTCGGGATAGACTCTCTAATGGCAATCTCCGATTTTGCAAAAGCATATTTTCTTGCCACGGTCCAAAACCGGAAGTCCTCGATGATCTCCGGGGCTTTTACGATCTGCTGATTAGCAATGAGTGCCTCGTTACTGTCCGCAGAGCCCTGATTTTCAGAATCTTCCTGATTCTCTTGATCTTCTTCAGAGCTTTCTGATTCTTCCTTCTGCTCTTCCTCGGTATTTTGATCAGATTCCGTAGACTCTGTACTTTCTGTATTCTCTTTATTTTCCACGCTCTCTGAAGACTCTTTATTCTGGTCTTTGGCAGCATCTTCTTTCTTTTCAGGAACTGTATCTACTCTTCCTCCGGTGGTCGGATCCACCTTCTGTCCCGTAGAAATATCCTCCAAAAACAAGGATTCTTTATTAAGGGAAACACTTCCCTCGTTTATGAGATTCCATACTTCATCAGAGACATCCACAACTTCTCCTGATCCATCCACCTTTTTTGCCCGAGGACGTGTCTCTTCCGCAGATTCTACTGTTGCAAGTGCCTCCCCAGTCTCATCTACAATTTTATCCGTAGATTCTTCTGTGACCTCTTCGGTCCACTCCTCATCTGCAAGAGCAGCAACAGGAGTCGCCAAGGTAAGGCCCAAAGCTAATACCCCGGCCAGGGTCTTGGTTCCTATGATACGTAATACTTTTTTATTTCTTACTTTCAAATGTTTTTTCCTTCCCTATATCGGTTTTGCAATAATTTCAATATAACGACCACTTCATTATAGCATAGTTAAACACAACTTACTACCCCAAACCCCAGGTTTTACATACTCTTAATATACAATGGTTGCTAAAAATACATATACCAAAATCGAAACTATGCAGTACATGGAATTGGTGGTGGCGAACATATTAAAAATAAGCGTACCACTATTTCTAATGATACGCTTATTGCAATTCAAAGGAAAATGAACTCCTGTCTATTTGTTATTGATTGCTGCCTGTGCTGCTGCCAAACGTGCAATCGGTACACGGAATGGTGAGCATGATACATAATCCAATCCAATCTTGTGGCAGAATTCTACGGATGATGGATCTCCTCCGTGCTCTCCACAGATTCCTACATGTAAGTGTGAATTTGCAGGTCTTCCAAGCTTCACTGCTGTCTCCATAAGTTTACCGACACCGTGCTGGTCTAACTTCGCAAACGGATCATTCTCGTAAATCTTAGCATCATAGTATGCATCTAAGAACTTACCGGCATCATCACGAGAGAATCCGAAGGTCATCTGTGTTAAGTCATTGGTTCCGAAGCAGAAGAAGTCTGCCTCCTCAGCGATCTCGTCTGCGGTAAGAGCTGCTCTAGGAATCTCAATCATGGTTCCTACCTGATACTTAAGCTCTACGCCAGCTGCCTTAATCTCTTCGTCTGCTGTCTCTACTACAAATTTCTTTACATACTTAAGCTCTTTTATATCGCCTACCAATGGAATCATGATCTCCGGCTCTACTTCCCAATCCGGATGTGCGGCTTTTACATTGATGGCTGCACGGATAACAGCTCTTGTCTGCATCTTTGCAATCTCCGGATAGGTAACTGCAAGACGGCATCCACGATGTCCCATCATTGGGTTGAACTCATGAAGGGAATCGATAATAGTCTTAATCTCTTCTACAGTCTTACCCTGAGCATCTGCCAACTTCTTAATATCCTCTTCCTCTGTAGGAACGAACTCGTGAAGCGGTGGATCAAGGAAACGGATGGTTACCGGATTGCCTTCCAGAGCCTCATATAATGCCTCGAAATCACTCTGCTGATATGGAAGAATCTTAGCTAAAGCTGCTTCCCTTTCTTCTACGGTATCAGAACAGATCATCTCACGGAATGCTGCAATTCTCTCCTCATCGAAGAACATATGCTCGGTACGGCAAAGTCCAATACCTTCTGCTCCAAGCTCTCTTGCCTTCTTCGCGTCTGCCGGTGTATCTGCATTGGTACGTACTCCAAGAGTTCTGAACTTATCTGCCCACTCCATGATACGTCCGAATTCACCTGCGATGGTAGCATCTACGGTTGGAATTAATCCATCGTAAATATTTCCTGTAGTTCCATCGATAGAGATAGCATCTCCCTCGTGGAATTCTTTTCCTGCAAGAGTAAATTTCTTATTCGCCTCGTCCATTGCGATATCACCGCATCCGGATACACAGCAGGTTCCCATTCCACGGGCAACTACTGCTGCATGAGAAGTCATACCTCCACGTACAGTCAAGATTCCCTGTGCAGACTTCATACCTGTAATATCTTCCGGAGAGGTCTCAAGACGAACAAGTACAACCTTCTCTCCTCTTTCTGCCCATTCTACTGCATCCTCTGCTGAGAATACGATCTTACCACAAGCTGCTCCCGGGGAAGCTCCCAGTCCTTTGCCCATCGGAGTTGCTGCCTTTAATGCAGCTGCATCAAACTGTGGGTGAAGTAAGGTATCTAAGTTACGAGGATCGATCATAGCTACTGCCTCTTCCTCTGTTCTCATACCTTCATCTACTAAATCACAAGCGATCTTAAGAGCCGCCTGTGCTGTTCTCTTACCGTTACGAGTTTGTAACATATAAAGTTTACCATGCTCTACAGTAAACTCCATATCCTGCATGTCTCTGTAGTGATTCTCTAAGGTCTCGCAAACCTTCTTGAATTCTACGAATGCTTCCGGGAACTTCTCTTCCATCTCGGAAATGTGCATTGGTGTACGAACACCTGCCACAACGTCCTCGCCCTGTGCATTGGTAAGGAACTCTCCGAAAAGTCCGTTCTCTCCTGTTGCTGGATCACGGGTAAATGCAACACCTGTTCCGCAATCATCTCCCATATTACCAAAGGCCATGGACTGTACGTTAACGGCTGTTCCCCATGAATAAGGAATGTCATTGTCACGGCGGTATACGTTAGCTCTCGGATTGTCCCAAGAACGGAATACAGCCTTAATAGCTCCCATTAACTGCTCCTTCGGATCATCCGGGAAGTCCTCTCCGATCTTAGCTTTGTATTCTGCCTTAAACTGATTAGCAAGCTCCTTCAAGTCATCAGCGGTAAGATCTACATCCTGTTCTACTCCTCTGTCTGCCTTCATCTTGTCTATGAGCTCTTCGAAGTACTTCTTACCAACTTCCATAACTACGTCAGAGTACATCTGGATAAATCTTCTATAGCAATCCCAAGCCCAACGTGGGTTGTTAGACTTCTCTGCAATTGCAAGCACTACAGTTTCATTTAATCCCAAGTTAAGGATTGTGTCCATCATACCAGGCATAGATGCTCTGGCTCCTGAACGTACAGAAACCAACAGCGGGTTCTCGCTATCCCCAAATTTCTTTCCGGTAATCTCTTCCATCTTAACAATGTACTCGTTAATCTGGTCCTGAATCTCCTGATTGATCTCTCTTCCGTCCTCATAATACTGTGTACAAGCTTCTGTTGTAATTGTGAATCCTTGTGGAACCGGTAAGCCGAGACTTGTCATTTCAGCAAGGTTCGCTCCCTTACCACCAAGAAGCTCGCGCATGTTGGCATTTCCCTCGCTGAACAAATAAACCCATTTGTTTGCCATGTGTAATGACCTCCTAAATCTAAATTTTAGTGCACCTGTAGTAACCCCTTCCGTTACATTTCACTAAATAACATAGTTAGTTTACAAGTTTTTCATCAAATAGTCAAGGAAACCAAAAGAATATACCGTCATTTTAAACTAGTTTTCCACTCAGCTCTGTTAAGTTTTCGCTAATTTCACTAAATTACTAAAAACCACGAAAAAATCAAAAAAAATTACTCAAAGAAAATACACCAAAAAGGCCTTTCTCCCCTATGAATCTCTCACAGGAAAGAAAGGTCTCTATAAAGCTAAAATTTATGATTTTGAATTTTACTTCTAGAATTTCAAGAATGCTTTGTATCCACGGTATGCTTCATATACATCTGCCTTGCTGGTTACTTCCCAAGGGGCGTGCATACTAAGAACTGCCACACCACTGTCGATAACCTTCATACCATAGTTTGCCATAATATAGGCGATGGTTCCACCGCCACCTACGTCTACTTTTCCAAGCTCTGCAAACTGATAGCCTACATCTTCCGCATCCATTCGTCCGCGAAGTTCTGCCAAATATTCTGCATTGGCATCGTTAGATCCACTTTTTCCTCTTGCTCCTGTAAATTTGTTAAATACCAATCCTTTTCCAAAGAAAGCAGAACTTCTCTTCTCGAAGCTTTCTGCAAACATTGGATCATAGGCTGCACTTACATCGGAGGAGAGCATCAGGGAATTTGCCAGAGCTCTTCGGGTCTTTAAATTGGACTCTCCACCCTCAAGGGCAATAAGCTCTGCCACTGTATTTTCAAAGAATCGGGATTGCATTCCAGTGGCGCCGACACTTCCGATCTCTTCTTTATCTACCAAAATACAGCAAGAGGTTTTTTTCGGGTTTTCCACATCCAGCATAGCAAAGAGGGAGGTAAATGCACATACTCTGTCATCCTGTCCATAGGCTAGAATCATGCTTCTGTCAAAGCCGCACTCTCTTGCTCTTCCTGCAGGCACTACCTCTAGCTCTGCAGAGATAAAATCTTCTTCCTCCACATCATAATACTCTTTTAAGATCTGAAGGATGTTGGCCTTTACTGCCTGCTTTTCTTCCTTCTTTAACTCTTCGTTTTGTGCAAGTGGGCGACTTCCGATCAGAATGTCTAATTTTTCTCCCTCGACCACGGCACTGGCTTTTTTCTCCATCTGAGCGCCTGCTAAATGGATCAGAAGATCAGAGATTACAAATACCGGATCGTCTTCCTCTTCTCCGATATTTACAACTGCTGTAGTGCCGTCTTTTTTCACGATAACACCATGAATAGCCAAAGGAATGGTTACCCACTGGTATTTCTTAATTCCTCCATAATAATGGGTATCTAAGTAAGCAAACTCATCGGTTTCGTACAATGGATTCTGCTTAATATCAATTCTTGGAGAGTCAATGTGGGCTCCCAAAATATTCATACCCTTCTCTAAAGGCTCGGTTCCAATGTTGAACATGGCAATGGTCTTTCCCATGCATACGGCATAAACCTTATCTCCTGCCTTTAAGTTCTCCCCGGACTCGATCATCTTATTGATATCCTTATAGCCTGCTGCCTGGGCTCTTGCCACTGCAAGCTCTACGCATTCTCTCTCGGTTTTTCCTGCATCTAAGCATGCTCTGTAGTCCGCATTAATTTTCTCAAGTTCCTGTAATTTTTCTTCATCATAGGTTGTCCATACATTTTTTCTTTCCATTCGAAGTTCCCTCCTAATTAAATCTTCTATAAATCTGCTATTTAGATTTCTATGCATATATATCAGAGTTATCTATATATAATTTAACGGTCTCTAATAAAGATAAGAGCGCAGCATCTGCCATGCTGCGCCCCTTTTCTTTCCTACCACTCGAATTTCTTAGCGAAATAAGCATCTAATTCATCAATCTTGATTCTCTCCTGCTCCATGGTATCTCTGTCACGTACAGTAACTGCTCCATCTTCCTCGGAATCAAAATCATAAGTTACGCAGAACGGAGTTCCGATTTCGTCCTGACGACGATAACGTTTTCCAATATTTCCACGATCATCATATTCACAATTATATTTCTTGCTCAAGCTTGCAAATACTTTCTCTGCTCCCTCATTTAACTTCTTAGAAAGCGGAAGAACCCCGATCTTCACCGGTGCGAGAGCCGGATGGAAATGAAGGACAGTTCTCATATCCGGTTTCTCCTCGGTTCCGATATTCTCCTCATCGTAAGCACTGCAAAGGAAGGCTAATACCATACGGTCTGCACCGAGAGATGGCTCGATTACATATGGGATGTATTTTTCCTTCTTCTCATCATCAAAGTAAGTAAGATCCTGCTTGGAAACTTCCATATGACGAGACAAGTCATAGTTGGTACGATCTGCGATACCCCAAAGCTCACCCCATCCGAATGGGAATAAGAACTCTACGTCGGTAGTTGCCTTACTATAGAAAGAAAGCTCTTCCTTGTCGTGATCTCTGTAACGGACTTCGTCTTCCTTAAGTCCTAAAGTACTAAGCCAATTTAAGCAGAAAGATTTCCAGTAATCAAACCACTCTAAATCTGTATCCGGCTCGCAGAAGAACTCTAATTCCATCTGCTCAAACTCTCTGGTACGGAAGGTAAAGTTACCAGGTGTGATCTCATTTCTGAAAGATTTACCGATCTGGGCGATTCCAAATGGGATCTTCTTTCTGGAAGTACGCTGAACATTCTTAAAGTTAACAAAGATTCCCTGAGCGGTTTCAGGTCTTAAATATACCGTATTCTTTGCATCCTCTGTAACACCCTGGAAGGTCTTGAACATCAGATTGAACTCACGGATATCTGTGAAATTATGCTTACCACAGGTAGGACAAGGAACATTGTTCTCCTCAATGAATCCTTCCATCTTCTCGTGATCCCAAGCATCTACACTACCTTCAATCGTCATGCCATGCTCTGCACAGTAGTCCTCGATGATCTTGTCTGCACGGAATCTCTCGTGACATTCCTTACAATCCATAAGAGGATCACTGAATCCTCCCAAATGACCGCTGGCGATCCATGTCTGGGGATTCATAAGAATCGCACAGTCAACTCCTACGTTGTAGGGAGACTCCTGTACGAACTTCTGCCACCAAGCTTTCTTAACGTTGTTCTTAAGCTCAACACCTAAATTTCCATAATCCCAAGTGTTTGCTAATCCTCCATATATCTCTGAACCCGGATATACAAATCCTCTGGATTTTGCCAGGGCTACGATCTTGTCCATCGTCTTCTCTACCATCTTATGTCCTTCCTTTCCTCGCTTTGCTTTATGGTATAACCAAAACTGAGAATAATTATACAAAAGGCCTTCTTTCTTTGCAAGTCTTAATCCGTAATTGTCTGAAGGATTTCCAGGGTTTTAAAGGTCTTATGCAAATATTCCTCTAGATATTGATCCATGATTTCTTCCAATTCCTGTAACACTTCTTCCTTCACAATGAAATTATATAATTTCTCTATCTGGGCACTGACTACATACTGAAGGGTATAAAGGGTGGAGGAAAGAAGGACTTTTCCATCGGAAACCTTCCCCTGACACTTCTCACAAAGAAGGCCTCCGCGCTTTACACTAAAGACCATGGATTGTTCCTTCACCCCACAGGAAACGCACTCAAATACCTGGGGGCCTTCCCCGTTAATAGTAATGGTGCGAAGCTCATAGATCCTTCGAACCAACCGGTTTGGAATATGCTTATTTCCAAGAGCTCTTAGAGTCTGATATAGAAGCTTTAGCATCTGGCTCTCATCACAGGCCTCCCTGGCATAGTAGCCTGCAAGATCCATGAAATAAAAACCATAATACGCTCCTTCCACATCGGTGCGAAGCTCTGCAAAATAATTGGAAATAGAGGCCGACATCAAGGTATATGATGTCCGCCCCTCATACAATACAAATGTTCCAAATGAAAATGGACTGGTAACTCCCATAAGGGCACTGTTTTGTCTTCTGGCTCCCCTTGCGAAAGCCGAGATTTTCCCCCGCTCCTTCGTGAGAATCACCACTCGTCTATCGTACTCTC
Organism: bacterium; assembly: GCA_963658085.1. GTDB lineage: Bacteria > Bacillota > Clostridia > Lachnospirales > Lachnospiraceae > CAKRJP01. The sequence continues at coordinate 38,391 of CAVKOU010000012.1, read as the reverse complement.
CCGCCGGTGCTGCCTGAAGCACCATGCCGGTGACACTGATTTGATTCCTCACCTTTTTTCACCTGTCATTCTGAAAAATTCGTGCAACTATTCAGAACCCCATTCTCAAAATTACTTTGGATTATTTTAAATTCTTCAGAATTATTTAAAATTCATCATCTTCCCGATATCCAAAGTTTTTCATAAGATACTCGCTGTCACGCCAGTCTTTTTTTACTTTTACCCAAAGCTTTAGATTTACCTGATTTCCCAATAATTGCTCGATCTCGTATCTGGCAGTGCTGCCGATTTTCTTCAGCATGTTGCCCTGTTTTCCGATAATGATTCCCTTGTGACTGTCCCTCTCACATATGATCGTAGCATCGATGTGGGTTACCTTTCCCTTTTTTTTCATCTGATCGATGGCCACTGCGATACCGTGAGGAATCTCCTCATTGAGACTGTGAAGTGCCTTCTCCCGAATGATCTCTGCTACAATCTGACGTTCCGGCTGGTCTGTGATAGTATCCTCATCGTAAAACTGAGGACCGTAAGGTAAATATTTCATTACGGTTTTCAGAAGTTCCTCTGTGTTTGCTCCACTTCTGGCCGACACAGGAACGATTTCTGCAAAGTCATAAATATCTTTATAGGCATTGATAGATTCCAAAACCTTCTCTGTAGGAACGCTGTCGGTCTTATTAATGACTAAAATCACCGGAGTCTTTACACGACCCAGCTGCTTTGCAATATGCTGCTCGCCCGCTCCGATAAAGGTAGTTGGCTCCACTAACCAAAGCACCACATCCACCTCGTTTAAGGTGCGCTCTGCCACATTTACCATATACTGACCCAGCTTATTTTTTGCCTTGTGGATTCCCGGGGTATCTACAAAGACAATCTGTCCCTCCTCTGTGGTAAGAACCGTCTGGATGCGGTTTCTGGTAGTCTGAGGCTTGTTAGATGTAATCGCAATCTTCTGTCCAATTAAGTAATTCATCAAGGTAGATTTTCCTACGTTTGGTCTTCCTACCAGGGTTACAAATCCGGATTTAAAATCCTCTCTCATGGTTTCTCCTTTTCTAGAACTTGGTCACATTCATAAACATGTCTGCATTTTCTTCGATCTTATCTTCTCCACCAATGACACAGATCTGTCTTGCCTGAAGCATAGCCTCTGCTACTTTCGACAACGCCCGGATATCCTCCTTCGTTGCATTTAATATCTGCTCCCTCTCCGTCTTTATCATCTCCTCGGTGACACGACTCATGTAGAGACTTAAAGAGCGGTCTCCCTTTGTAGACGGTGTCATCGGCTGATCGATATTACTGATGGTTCCGATAATATATTTGGTCATATCTCTGTCGCTGACATCGAAATTCTTTAAATATTCTACCACTCCCTCGTAAATCTCCATGGTCTGTTTCAGATTCGGATCTCTGTAGGAAACAAAGTAGCCTTCTCCTGTGCGGCTAAAGTTGCTCATGCAGCCGTAGGCTCCTCCCTTTACCCGGACATTCTGCCACAAGTAATCATAGCTTAGGATTACTTTTAAAATATTTAAAGCACCATGGTACTGGGCTCCGTTGTCGATAAAGTTTCCGACCCTTGCCACATACTGTACCTTGGAAGCTGTTTTGAAGCCTTCATTTTTCTTCCGGCAAATCAGATGCAACGGCTTTTCTTCCGGCTGCTCCTTGTAAAGAGCTTTTTTTAGAATTTCCACATATTCTCCTAGTTTCTCAGATGCCTCTGTAGGAGCGGTGTAGCTGATCATTAAATTTTCTGCTCTGAATAGCATTTTTGTAAGGCTCTGTAATTTTTCGATTAAATCTTCTTTTTTCTGGTCAAAATTCTCTGTCAGATCTTTGATCAGTTCGTAGAACTCGATGCCCCCTGTCATATCCTTTAATCTGGCCGATGGGGAAGCATAGGACATAGCTCTAAGGGCTGCTGTGCTGTGGCCTGCGCTGGTAAATTTCATAAGGAGTCTGGACTTTAACATCATAAGAATCTCTAAGAGACGTTTCTCGTCCTGCAGTTTTGATGCTGTCAAAATCTCTCCCATCATCTGAAAGGCGGTAGGAAGCTGGGAGAACAATGCCTTCGCCTTTACCTCAAAGGTTGTCTTAAAGGCTTTATTTCTCACATCGGAAACGTCATTGTAAAGCTCCAGAGAAGTTCCGATTCCACCGGTCTTTAGATTGATCTCGTTAAAGAGTTCTCCGTACTCGTAATGCTCCGTATCGATAATTCCAAGAACGGACTGCAAGATTCCCACATAAGGAAGAAGGTCCTCTCCCACCTTTGAAAAATCAAATAATAAAGTAACATAACCGATGCCGTTGGTCTCCACCTCGTGAAGCAATACCGGAATGCCGGATACAGAAATTTCCCGGTTCTGGATTGGTGCGATGTCCCTGGAAATATCTTCTCTTTTTAATACCGGAATTTTCTCCAGGGCTTCCGGATCTTCCGGTGCAGTCTGATACTCTTCTAAGGCCTTAGTCCTTTGAACCAGCTCTTCCACCTGCTCCTCGCTTAAGGAAGCCTTGTAAGCCTGAAGCTTTTCGTCCAGCTCCGCATCCATTCTTGCGGTTCTTCCCTTTTCCGGCTCCACAAGAACAATGGCACCATGGGTATTTTCTAAAATATATTTCTTAATAAGATTCTCATAGTATGGGGTGTTTACCATATTTTTCAAGAATTCAAAGGTATCCAGTGCCTCCAAGTGAATAAATGGCTGTTCCTCGTCATAGAGCCAGCTGTCCATAATCTGAAGTCCATACATAAGACCCTTTGGATAATTCCCAAAATCTGCCTCTCTGTAGCGGAATTCTAAATAATTAATTCCTGCCTGAATCGCTTTTTTGTCCACACCCTTCTTTACGATATCCGATAAAACATCCTCGATAATCTTGACAAATTCACCCTTCTGATCTGCATTGGCATTCTTCGCTATCACAGAAAAGATAGGTTGATAAATACCATTATCATAAGACCCTAAAATATCATCACCGATGCCAGCATCTGTGAGAGCCTTCTTTAACGGAGCTCCCGGAGCAGAAAGCAGAGCATAATCCAAGACCTGGAAGGCAAGGTACAGTTCTCTGTCTAGGCTTGTGCCCACACTCTTATTGTAAGAAAGATAGGTCTGATTTTCTTCATCCTCCTCACTGGAAATGGAATAAGGAATGCTCACTTCCTTCATGGCATCAAAAGGAGCCTGAAGCTTAATCTCAGAATCTACCGTAATCTTATCAAAATGACTTAAGTATTCCTGATCCATCCAGTTAAGCTTTTCTTCCATGTCCATATTTCCATAGAGATAAATATAGCTATTGGATGGGTGATAATATTTGCTATGGAAATCCAAAAATTCCTGATAGGTAAGCTCCGGGATCACCTCCGGATCTCCACCGGACTCATTTGCATAAGAGGTATCCGGATACAGGGTATTTAAAACCACCCGGTCTAACACTCCCTCCGGGGAAGAGAAGGCACCCTTCATCTCGTTATAAACCACGCCACTTAAAATCAGTTTGTCATCCTTAGAATCCAACTTATAGCTCCAGCCTTCCTGACGAAAGATCTCCTCGTGCTCATAGATATTGGGATAAAATACCGCATCCATATATACATGCATCAGGTTCTGAAAATCCTTATCGTTGCAGCTGGCCACCGGATAAACTGTCTTATCCGGATAGGTCATAGCATTTAAAAAGGTATTGAGAGAGCCCTTCACAAGCTCCACAAAAGGATCCTTTGCCGGAAAGTTTTTGGATCCGCACAGAACGCTGTGCTCTAAGATATGAGGCACACCGGTACTGTTAGAAGGAGGTGTACGAAAACCGATATTAAATACTTTATTATCGTCATCATTCTCCATAAGAAGGACTCTGGCTCCACTTTTTTTGTGTCTGAGAAGATAACCTTTTAAATGTACGCCCTGCAGGTCTTCTTCTTTTATCAGTTCATATGCCGGAACATTTTTTATATTCATGTAAATCTCCTTTATATTTCTATAAATTTCTATAAATTCCTATAAACATCTAGTTCTTATTTGTAATTTTTCGGATAGCTAATAATACACCAATCTGTAATAAAATTCCAATCACCAAGCATATAGCTGCGTTTTGTACTACCCCTGCAATCATGTATGTGATTGCAGATACGATGGCTACGGTAATAGCATAAGGAAGCTGAGTGGACACATGGTTTACATGGTTACACTGACCTCCTGCCGATGCCATGATAGTCGTATCGGAAATCGGGGAACAATGGTCTCCGCATACAGCTCCTGCCATACATGCGGAAATGGAAATGATCATCATAGTCTCGTTGGTTCCCTGGAATACTGCCACTACGATAGGAATCAAAATTCCAAAAGTCCCCCAGGAAGTTCCGGTTGCGAAGGCCAGAAAACATCCTACCAAAAAGATAATGGCCGGCAGAAGATGCATCAGACTTCCTGCTGCATTGTTCATAACACCCGCAACATACTGTGCAGCTCCTAAGCTATCGGTCATAGATTTTAAAGTCCAGGCAAAAGAAAGAATCAGGATTGCCGGTACCATAGCCTTGAATCCCTCTGGGATGCATGCCATGGAATCTGTAAATCGAAGCACCTTTCTTGCTGCATAAAATACAATGGTAATCACCAGGGCAAAGAAGCTTCCTAACATAAGCCCCACAGAAGCGTCACTTCCGGAGAAAGCCTCCACAAAACCAGTGCCGTCAAAGAATCCACCACTATAGAGCATTCCAAGAACACAGCAAATGATCAAAGCTAAAATAGGAAAAATCAAATCGATGACACTTCCTTTGTTTGAAACTAATTCTGACTGGGCATTGGTATAAGGCCTGTCTTCTGTAGTAAACAAATCTCCCTCCATCGCATTTTTCTCATGCTCCTTCATTGGACCGTAATCAAAATTCAAGATTACCAATGTAAGCATCATGACAATGGTGAGGATCGCATAATAGTTGTAAGGGATGGCTCGAACAAAAATCGAAAATCCATCCTCTCCCTTTACGAATCCTGTAACCGCTGCTGCCCAGGAAGAAATCGGTGCGATAATACAAACCGGTGCCGCTGTGGCATCAATAAGGTAGGAAAGCTTGGCTCTTGAAACCTTGTGGCCATCTGTCACGGGACGCATAACGCTTCCTACTGTAAGGCAATTAAAATAATCATCAATGAAGATCAGAACACCAAGGGCAATGGTAGCAAGCTGTGCACCCATTCTGGTCTTAATATGAACCTTCGCCCAACGACCAAAGGCCGCAGAACCTCCCGCCTTATTCATCATACAAACCATGACTCCTAAAATCACCAAGAAGATCAGAATTCCCATATTGTAGCTATCTGTCAATACCCCTACCAGTCCATCCTGAAATACATGCAAAATAGCATTTTCCGGTTGAAATCCGGACCAGAAAAATCCTCCAATCAAAATTCCAATAAATAGGGCACTATATACTTCCTTTGTGATCAGTGCCAAAACAATGGCAACCACCGGAGGTACTAAGGACCAAATAGTGGCATACATATCCGGCACATACTCTACAGAATCTGCTGCAAAAACCGGAATGCCAATTATCCCCAAAAAGAGGATTCCTAAAAATACCCCTCCCATTACTTTAGAAAATCTCCTCATACTCTCAAATTCCTTTCCACTTGACCAATGTTAACCATTGTCAAGCTCTCTCTTTTTAAACGACGACTCGTAAGGCATTCTCTCAAATTGTCATCCGCTCCAAGAATCCTCTTTTTTCACAAATCGCAGTGGAGCCGTCAAAGAACCACTGCGATTTTCTCTCTTTCTATATTGTGGGAAAACTCTGTTGTCTTCAGCCAACAAATCTATCCCATAAATACTACTTCCGGGTCAGGTTTTATAGCCGGTTCTAAGTCGATCAGGTGTAATACCGGAGTCTTCTTAGGATTAGAAGGCAGCTGCTCATATTCGAAGCGAGCTCTCACCTTCACCCACTGGTGTCTGCGAAGATTGATCTTCTTCTCCACTAAGCATGGATATCCGTAAAATCGGGTATCTGCCTCACAGCAGGTCATAATCTTTCTAACCGGCACGAAGTAGTTCGGTCCTAAACCGTTTGGTTTAAATACCTGCGCCACGAATTCTACTTCCTTGTGGAGATAATGTTCCGGATGGTCATAAGCGTCTACATACCAGGCTCCAAAATCGATATCTTCAATCACTACCTTTTCTCCCTTGATATCAAAAGGAAGATCCTCCTCTGTAGGCTCAATGATATTTCCGTTTAAATCCTCAAAAATAAGCTGTGCCATTGGATTTTGTACTTTCAAGGCCCGTCTGAATCCGGAACGGTTCATGTCCTCCGAGCAGCGATTAACAATGATCAGAGAGGATTCTGTCAAAGGCTCCATGAGCATATTTCTCATATTTTTCATATACATATCCAATGTCTGACCGTTGATGGTTGAATAAATACCGGCGATCTCCCAGGTTCTTGGGAATTTGATGGATAATAAATCTCCCAAGCTCCACATGCCATTATACTCAATAACAATCTGCACCGGATGGTAATTCTTCTCACAGTTTTTGAAGAAAGCGGCATTCAGCTGTTCAAAATCTTCCACCTGCAAAATCGCCATATCCTTCTCTTTTAGATACTCCGGGGTATATTCTACTTCCCCCTCCTCGCAGCTGATTAAAAGGGTAAGTCCTTCTTCCATCCACTCCTGCTCCATAAGAGTATCCTGCACCAGGGTTGTCTTTCCACTATCCAGAAAACCTGTACAAATAAATACTGGTGTTGCCATAGTTTTTATCTCCTCTTATACATGGAATAATTTTGCTAATTCCTCTTCCTTCACGTCGGTACCAATGACGCAGATACGTCCGGTATAATCCGGCTGTCCCTCACGAACTTCGTATTCCTCCGGTACCAGGTCAAATTGTTTCCAACTTCCATCTGTCATGGCAATGATTCCCTTAGAACGCAGGATGGTTCCGTAGGAAGTAGTCTCTGACAATGCCTTTAAGATGAAATCAAGCTCTTCTTCTGTATATTTGTGAGCCGTCTCCTTACCCCAGCTGGTGAAGACTTCATCTGCGTGATGATGGTGATGATCATGGCCGCAACCGCATTCATGATCATGATCGTGGTGATGATGGTCATGACCACATCCGCACTCATGCTCGTGATCGTGGTGATGCTCATGCTCGTGATCATGTTCATCATGGTGGTGACCGCATCCGCACTCGTGGTCGTGATCGTGGTGATGCTCATGCTCGTGATCATGTTCATCGTGGTGGTGACCGCATCCGCACTCATGCTCGTGGTCGTGGTGATGCTCATGCTCGTGATCATGTTCATCATGGTGGTGACCGCATCCACACTCGTGATCATGCTCATGATGATGGTCATGCTCTTCCTCTTCGAAAAGATCTTCCTGTCCCGTTCTGTGAGCCAGGGCTCTCTTAATAGCCTCTGTGCTAAGAGTATCCCATGGTGTAGATATAATAGCAGCCTTCTCATTCTGACTTCTTAAAAGTCCAATGGTCTCCTCAAGTTTTGCATCATCCATAAGCTGTGTACGGCTTACTACAATAGTAGACGCATTCTGTACCTGATCTTCGAAAAATTCGCCAAAGTTCTTCAAGTACATCTTTGTCTTCTTTCCATCTACTACGGTAATACGTCCGTCAATCTCGATATCCGCATCCTTCTTTACATCTTCAATAGCTTTCACAATATCGGACAATTTTCCAACTCCGGAAGGTTCAATGATAACACGGTCCGGATGATACTGATCCAAAACTTTCTGAAGTGCCTCACTGAAATCTCCCACCAGGGTACAGCAGATACAACCGGAATTCATTTCTGTAATCTCGATTCCGGCATCCTTTAAAAATCCACCGTCAATACCAATCTCGCCGAACTCATTCTCGATGAGAACAAGCTTCTCTCCCGCATATACGCGGCTTACCAATTCTTTGATAAATGTAGTCTTTCCGGCTCCAAGGAAACCAGAGATGATGTCTACTTTTGTCATTTTTATATTCCCTTCTTTCTAAAATTATGCATTTAAGACATTCTTAAATGATTCTATTTCTTCTTCAAAAAACCTAAAGGTCCGTTTCTCATTTTAACACAAGCTATGGGAATATTCCACCTTAGTTTCAACTAATAAACCAGATGACCGCCTTGATTTTGGTCTTATTATTTTTCTTAAAATTGGATATTTTCAAATAACCAATCCAGGGATAAAGTGGGTTGCAACATCAGTGGTGTTTATTAACGTTAAAAAATCAAAGAATCAATTTCGACAAGAAAGGACATTATCATGAATAAAAATTTAAAGAAATTAGTAATGACTGCATTGTTTGCCGCCCTAGCCTGCGTAGCAACAATGTCCATCCGCATCCCAACCCCAGCCACCGGAGGATATATCCATCCCGGAGATTCCATTGTTATTCTGTCCGGAATCATCTTAGGACCGGTTTACGGATTTTTAGCTGCAGGCATCGGCTCCGCAATGGCAGATCTTCTAGGCGGATACTTCGTCTTCGTGGCACCGACCCTTATTATCAAAGGGCTGATTGCTTTCATCTCCGGAATGATTTATCTGAAGATTGCAAAAGATAAGAAGAGCCGTTATCTTTCTGTTATTCTTGGAGGGATTGTGGATATCCTGTTTGTGGCAGGAGGATATTTCCTCTTTGAATCTGTGTTGTACGGAGCGGCTACCTCTTTGCTTAATGTACCTGCCAGCATTATACAGGGAAGTAGTGGATTGATTCTTGCGGTGGTGCTGTATCCCGTATTGATTGCAATTCCTGATATTAAGCAATTGACTGGGGAGTTGCATCCGCAAGCCTAAGATTTTAGAGTAGGACGCACTGACAAAGGCGGATAAGGTATGGTTCAAAACACGCTGCGTTTCCTACTCGCTGCACGCGCTTAGACGCTCGGGTTCCTACACAACTCGCCACCCTGAAAGACGGGGCGGCTCAGACAAGTGTCCACCCTCGCTGCTAGCGTGCAGCTCCCTACGGAAGCCTCGCTACCATTTTGAACCATACCTTATCCGCCTTTAACAGTGCTGTTTTCTCAAAAACTACAGTGCTGCGACACACTTCTCCCCGATGTCATTTGTTTATAACAGGGGGGCGAGGTTGCTTGTCTGAGCCACCCCGTCTTTCGGGTGGCGAGTTTGCACAGGAGCCCGAGCGACTAAGCGTGTGCAACGAGTAGGGAACGTAGCTTGTTTGTGACAGACATATCTCGTTCCCTGCGGTGCGTCCATCTCCACGTCTCCATGATATTTAAAAAGGAGCTGCCACTGATTAAGTGGTAGCTCCTTTTTTATATGAGATGCCGACAAGAACCAGCCCGCCAGCCGGCGCTGTGATTCCGTCCGCCGTCCTCTCTTTTCTTTCCAGGATCTCCCGGATTTTCTCCGGTGTATAAAATCCTCTTCCTACCCGGATCAAGGTTCCTGCTATGATCCGGACCATGTTGTACAAAAATCCGTTGCCTGTTACCCGGATGATAATCTCGGTCCCTGGGATTCCTCCGCATTCTGCATTTTTATTTTCCAGTATGTCTATAGAATATACTTCCCGCACCGTATCCTCTGTATTCGTCCGCACGTTACAGAAACTTGCAAAATCGTGGATTCCCACGATATACGAAGCCCCTTTTCTCATCTGTTCCACATCCAGTGGAAAAGAAACGTGAGTTGCATATCTTTGTTTTAATGGATGTTTTACAGGACTGTTCCATATGTGATATTCATAAGTTTTTACTATATGATGCTGGTATCTTGGATGCCAGTCACATGCCACTTCCTCTGATTTTACAATCACGATATCCTCCGGAAGCTTTTGATTTAAGGCATAGGAAATCCGCTCCGGAGGTATTTTTGTATCACTATCAAATACCGCTACATTCCCCTGGGCATGAACTCCGGAATCTGTTCTGCTTGCTCCTATGATGTGAATTTCCTCTCCTATCAGATCACTTAAGCTTCGGTTTAATACTTCCTCCACCGTGAGACCATTGGGCTGCACCTGCCAACCGCAATAATTCGTGCCATCGTAGGCAACCGTAAGTTTTATTCTTTTCGACATTTTTCTGCTCCCAAGGAAATTTTATCCACTTTAAATTTCCTGTTTTATCAAAAAATCCAAACATGCAGAGGAAACATTCTTCCAATCACCACCAAAACTACAACATAAAAAATCATAATGCCATAGGCTCTATAATCTTTTCTTTTGTATTTTAGTGGCTTCATCTTGGTACGTCCTTCGCCACCGCGGTAACATCTGGCTTCCATTGCCATTGCCAGATCATTGGCTCTTCGAAAGGCTGATACAAATAATGGCACTAAAATAGGAATCATTGCCTTTGCTTTCTGAATCAGATTTCCACTCTCCAGATCAGCACCTCTGGCAATCTGTGCCTTCATAATCTTATCTGTTTCCTCTAATAAGATAGGGATAAATCGAAGAGCAATAGACATCATCATAGCAATCTCATGCACCGGCACATGTACTTTATTTAATGGTCCAAGGAGAGCTTCGATACCATCTGTTAACTCATTCGGTGTGGTGGTAAAGGTCATAAGAGAGGATCCGATAATCAAATAGATCAATCGAATGGCCATATATACCGCTGTTACTAATCCCACATCCGTCATGGTAAAGATCCATGCATGGAAAAGAACATTTCCCTCCCGGTTTAAAAATAAATTAAACAGCACGGTAATCATAAGCAACATTACCACTGGCTTTAATCCTTTGACGATATAAGAAAATGGAACCCTTGAAATATGGATCACTGTTACCAAAAATACCGTTGCAATGATATATCCTGAAATACTTTTAAACAAAAACAGAGAGATCAGGTATAGCAAAGTGGACACAAGTTTGACCCTTGGATCCAAACGATGCACCGGGCTGTTTGCCGGATAATATTGTCCGATAGTTATATCTCGTATCATTTTCTCTTCTCCAGTACACTCATAATACTATCTGCCGCTTCCTCTATGGATGTAGCTTTGTAGTTCACATCCAGTCCCCGCTCCTTTAGATCATGCATAATATAAGTCACCTGAGGAGCTGCAAGTCCAACTTCCTCCAGTTCTTTATAATGGGCAAATACTTTCTTTGGTATATCATTGTACATCACTTGTCCATGATTCATTACAATGATGCGGTCTGCATATTTGGCAATGTCCTCCATGCTGTGGGATACCAAAATAACCGTAAGATCACTTTCTTTATGTAAATAAGCAATCTGATCAAGGATCTCATCCCGTCCCTTAGGATCCAAGCCTGCCGTAGGCTCATCAAGGACCAAAACCTTCGGTCTCATAGCCAGAACACCGGCAATGGCCACACGTCGTTTTTGTCCACCGGAAAGTTCAAACGGAGAGGATTTGTAATACTCCTCGGGAAGTCCTACAAGCCGCAGTGCTTCCAGCGCTCGCTCTTTACACTCTACCTCAGACAGTCCTTGATTTTTCGGACCAAAGCATACGTCTGCCAGAACATCAATCTCAAAAAGTTGATGCTCCGGATATTGAAATACCAGTCCCACCTGATTTCTTAACGCCTTTAGATCATAACCGTCGGAATATATATTTTCCCCATTATAGTAGAGGGCGCCGCTTGTGGCCTTCACCAGTCCATTGAGATGCTGGATCAGGGTAGACTTTCCGGAGCCTGTATGGCCGATAACTCCCACGAATTCTCCATGGGGGATCTCCAGGCAAACATCCTTAAGGGCATGCTTTTCATAGGCGGTTCCCTGACTGTATATGTAATTTAAATGTTCTAACTTAATCGACATATTGCTTCCACCAACTCTTCCTTTGTAAGAATTCCTGCAGGAATATCCAGTCCTCGTTTTCTCAGTTCGTCCGCCAGCAATGTAGCCTGAGGTACATCCAAACGATACTTCTTTAAGGTATCTACCTGAGAGAAAATCTCCCTCGGAGTTCCCTGCATCACCACATGGCCATGATCCATGACGTAAACTTTATCCGCATCCACTACTTCTTCCATGTAATGGGTAATAAGAATTACTGTTACATTCTTCTTTTTTCGAAGCTCCTGAACGGTTCTTAGTACTTCCTTTCGACCCATGGGATCTAACATGGCGGTAGGCTCATCCAGAACGATACATTTGGGTTCCATAGCCACAACTCCCGCAATGGCCACTCGCTGTTTTTGTCCGCCAGAAAGCTTGTTCGGAGAGTGATGTCGGTACTCAATCATGCCAACAGCCTTTAGGCTCTCCTCCACTCTGGTCCAGATTTCTTCCGTAGGAACGCCCAGATTCTCCGGTCCAAATCCCACATCCTCTTCTACCACTGTTCCGATAATCTGATTATCAGGATTTTGAAATACCATTCCGGCGGTCTGTCTTACATTCCAAAGCTCCTCCGGTTTCTTGGTATCACGACCATCCACCCACATGGTTCCCTCCGATGGAACTAGAATGGCATTTATATGCTTTGCCAAGGTGGATTTCCCCGAACCGTTATGTCCCAGGATAGCAACAAATTGGCCTTCCACCACATCTATATCCACCTGATCTATGGCTCTGGAAGCGCCAATGACATGCCCTTCCTCATCTCTTTTCATATATTCATATATCAGTTTGTCTGTCTGAACCATACCCATGCTCTTTTGGACTCCTTCTCTATTAACGCACAATATGCGCTGTTCCTTAACGGGACAGCACATATTGTAAACTATAATGCAAACCTAGGTTAACATTATCTCTCAATATTTTCCAGTATTTTTTTAGGATCATTACATCTTCTTTGGTTCCGGATAATCAACGCCCTTGGTATCTACGGTTACCTTAGCCATCTTCTGAGGCTCCATCGGTCTGTCGCTGTAATCAGTCATGGTTGATGCAATCTTATTTACCACGTCCATACCTTCGATTACCTTACCAAATGCTGCATACTCTCCATCAAGATGTGGTGCATCCTTATGCATGATAAAGAACTGAGATCCTGCTGAATTCGGATTCATAGCTCTTGCCATAGATAATACACCTGCTGTATGTGCCAGATCATTGGCAATGCCATTGTGTGAGAACTCTCCCTGGATGCTATATCCCGGGCCGCCCATTCCATTACCGTTCGGGCATCCGCCCTGGATCATGAAGCCACTGATGACACGGTGGAAAATAAGACCATCGTAGAAGTTGTCATTAATCAGGGAAATAAAGTTATTTACTGTGTTGGGAGCAATCTGTGGATATAGTTCTGCTTTAATGATATCACCATTTTCCATTTCAAAAGTTACGATTGGGTTTTCCATTTTTCTTTTACCTCTTTTCTCTAAATTGAGGACAATGTGAAACGCTACGTGATTCATGGACTGAACACAATAACCGAAAACAACGAAGACTCGCTCTCGCTCCGTCACGCACGCAGCGGTCCTAAGGGTCTTCTTTTGTTTTGGTTATTATATCCAATCCAGTTCAGTGATCGTTGGTTTCACAATGGCCTTATAATTTTATTCATAATAGATATATTCTAACGGAAAACAAGGGGAACGTAAAGGGTGTGTTCTATTGTTTTCTATTAAAAAATGGCCCATCCCTTAGGACAGACCATTTCTTCTTTTATTACATTCGTATTACTTAGAATAACATTTCTATAATCCCTAGTCTTACTTGTTAAGTAAGGCTTTTACTTTTTCTTTACATGGATTTTGAAACCGCAGTACACTTCTCCATTGCTTCGATAATAGAACTTCTAAATCCGTGTGCCTCCAGTTCGCGTACAGCCTCAATAGTCGTTCCTGCCGGTGAGCATACCATATCTTTCAATTCTCCCGGATGCTTTCCTGTCTCTAATACCATCTTGGCACTTCCCATAACTGCCTGTGATGCAAATTTGTATGCCTGTGCTCTTGGCATTCCGCCTTCTACTGCTGCATCTGCCATAGCCTCGATAAACATGAATACGTATGCCGGTGAGCTGGAGCTTACAGATACGACTACATCCATAAGGCTTTCTGCCACGATCTCTACTTCTCCGAAGCTTCCAAGGATTCTCTTTACATATTCTGTCTCTTCTTTTGTCATGTTCTTATTTGGGCAAGCTGCTGTCATTCCTGCTCCTACCATAGCCGGTGTATTTGGCATGGTACGTACGATCTTTACATCCTCACCGAACTGCTCTGCAAGCCATGCAAGGGTCTTACCCGGTGCAATAGTAATGATGATCTGATCAGGTCTTACCTTATCCTTAATTCCTGCGATTACATCTGCATAGAACTGTGGTTTTACAGAAAGCACGATTACTTCTGCCTTTTCCACTACTTCATTGTTGTCTGCTGTTACATGAATTCCAAACTGTTCTTTTACTTTCTCTCTTCCGGCTTCATATACGTCTGCTCCGATGATCTCGTCTGCTTTTACGATACCTTTCTTAATAATTCCACCCATCATTGCTGAAGCCATATTTCCTGTTCCGATAAACCCTAATTTCATAAAAATTACCTCCCTTTTTTTGACAATTTAAATGTATACTTTTTAAATTTATTTCTTTGTAGATAGGCTCTGAATAATTGTATACAAGTATCCAGATTTGTATACAACTAAAAAATTTGTATACAACTTCCTTATAGGCTCATGCTAACACCGAAGTCCCTAGATGTCAATATTTTAACAACGCTTTTTTGTTGTATTCGACATTTAGTTATAGTATAATTGTATACATTCATGCGATGTTTGAAATTTGTCAAATATCTTTAAGATTGGAGTTGTATTATGGCTGGAAAAACCACTTCCCTGGCTGATCAGGCTTATGAAAAAATCAAAGAAAATATCTTACACCTAACTTACCCGCCGGGAATGACTTTGACAGAGGCCATGCTGACGGAAGAATTGGGCATGAGTCGAAGCCCTGTCCGCACAGCCATCCATAGATTGCAGGATGATGGTTTGATCGTTACCGATTATTACAAATCTTTGACAGTAAAGGAGATTACAGATCGGGATATTTATGAACTCTATCAGTTACGAGAGCTGATCGAAGGAGCGGCCTTTAAGCAGATTTTCACTTCTGAGCGCAATGAGGAATATTCCTACCGCATCGAAGGAAAGGTTGTTCGAATGTGCGCCTGTTCCGATAACAACTATGACTGGGAGTTAGCTGATACCGACATGCATATGGAGATTATTAGCATCTTAGATAATCAGCGGATCAATAAGATCTATGAGAATAATTTATCGGAACTCATCCGCATTGGTCAGTATTCTGTTCGTAATGGTATGGAAATTAAGAGAACCAATGATAATGCCAAGAAAATGGTGAAACTTATGCGGGAAGGAAAGTATGAAGATGCATACGAGATTCTCCGCAAGGATCATTTCGGTACCGGAAAAGATAGTGCGCTGAAAAGCAGAGTCTAACCCCTGCTAATCAACGCACGCTTCTACAGCTCCCAGAGCTGCGATGGCTCCGTCGGCTGCTGCGGTAATCAGTTGTCTTATATTCTTTGTTCTGCAGTCTCCTGCTGCAAAGATTCCTTCTCTGGTAGTTTTGCAGTCTTCTCCTGCAACGATATATCCCTGCTCATCTAGTTTTACTAATTTGCTATATTTTTCGTTTCCGGGAATCTGACCGATAGCTATGAAGATTCCTTCTACGGAAAGTTTCGATTCTTCTTTTGTCAGGACATTTCGCAGTTTTATTTCTTCTACAGCAAAGCTTCCTCCGATTTCTTCCACGGTACTGTTTAAAATAAACTCTACGTTTTCTTTTTCTCTCAATCTCTGCACCAGGTAATCTTCTCCACGAAATGCATCTCTTCTGTGGATCAAGTATACTTTCTTGCAATGATTTGCTAAGTAAGCCGCATCTTCTAAGGCGGTACTTCCCCCTCCTACTACTGCTACATCCATCCCCTTAAAAAAGGCTCCGTCGCAGACTGCACAGTAGGAAACTCCCATGCCTGCATACTTTTCTTCTCCCGGAACCTGTAATTTTCTGTGGCTCTGTCCTGTGGCAAGGATCACAGTCTTACAAAGGAATTCCTCCTTTTCTGTCACAAGGACTTTTCCTTCCTCCCCTTCCAGGATCTCTTTTACTGTTACCTTTTTGATTTCTGCTCCCAGGTCTTCCACCTGGGCTTTCAGACTCTGAGCCAGCTCATTTCCTGTAACATTTTTAATTCCGGGATAATTTTCTATATGGGAGGTTAGGGTCATCTGTCCCCCAAAGCCGGTACCTTCTAAAAGCAACACTCGCTTTCCTGCCCGCAGTCCATAGATAGCCGCGGTCATACCGGCGATTCCACCTCCTACAATCCCAATGTCATACATATTTTTACTCCTGTTTCTTAATTCAAGATTTGATCTCGTAACTGTTCAGAATCTCATTCGCCAAATCACCTCTGTGAGTCTCTGAGTAGTTACTTAAGCTCTATAATGTTCCATCATATAGGCCATATATTTGGTATTGGATTCTACTAAGGAAAACTCTCCTCGGCTCAAGCACCAGTCAGATACCAAGGCTCTCTCGCACATAGCATAATATTTCACAATCTCCATCACCGATACATCCTGTCTGATCTGTCCCCGAAGCTGTCCCTCATCTACAATCTTTGTAATCAAACGGAAATATACCCGGTTGTGATTTAACAGGCAACTTTTTCCGCTGGCCGCCAGTTGGGTGGAATAAAGGGAAGTAAGAAGTTCAATATGCACATTTTCTTCCATCCACTTGTGAATCTCCTGATTTAAATATAATAGCTTCTCATAGCTATTCATCTCGGGATCCATCTGAGACTCTAAAATCTCATATTGTTCATCCAACATGATAGATAAAGTATTTAAAAGCTCATCTTTGGTATTAAAATAATAATAAAAGGAGCCCTTGGATGTATCGGATAACTCGATGATATCATCCACAGTAGTTCCACTAAATCCCTTTTCATAAAACAATTGCCAAGCAGCTGCTACAATTTTCTGCTTGGCATTTTTCTTTCCTCTTCCACGCGCCATCTAACTACTCCAAACTATTTACTCGTAAAAATTTATTCACAAAAATTGACAAAATTTACTCATCAAAATTTATTTACAAAAAAGACAAAATTTTACTCACCAAAATATTTCTTTATAAGCATACAATATTCCTTAAATTCAGGAATATCCTCAAAATCCTTCCGAAGAACATCCCTGACACCCTTGTAATACCAACCAATAATATCCTTGTCTTTCATGCGAAAGCGATTCCATAAATCCTCTCCCACCACCGGATAATCTCTGTTAATATCCCGCATATTGGACAGCTTATCTGCCAGCGCGATAATGCGAACATCTCTGGGAGCAGTCTTTAAATGTTCTATGGTTGCTGCTTTTCTCTCATGCCAGGACTTGGTCTTATCCTCACTTTCCTGGCCCACTAAATCTGCCACTCTCTTTGAAAAGCGATTAGCCAAAAGCTCTTTGGTAACACCTTTGCAATCTTCAATGGTATCATGCAAAAGTGCTGCACTAATCACCTCTTTGTCCTTCGTTATAGAGGATACAATCTCTGCCACTTCAATTGGATGTACAATGTATGGTCTGTGTGTCCCTTTTCGTACCTGACCCTCATGCGCCTTTGTTGCAAATTCTTTTGCTTCATCAATCATTGGGGTTCTCCTTTTCTCCAAAATCTCTGACTTTGAACAGTTTTATTTTATCATTGCGTTCTTTAAATATCAATCATTCACCTGTATAATGATTTTCATATCCAGTTATCTTTTTCTAAATTGAAAGGATTTTATTATGAAAAAATGTGTGTTAATTACAGGTGCTTCCCGGGGAATCGGTCGGGCTTGCGCCTTAAAATTCGCCAAAGAAGGCTATTTCGTTTATCTTAATTACAGAAACTCCACGGGGCAAATGCAGGAAGTAGCTAGAGCTCTTGCTGAGATTCCAGATGCTCAATATTCTATTCTGCAGGGGGATGTGGGATCTTCCCACGATGTAGCATCTATGTTTTCTCAGATTGAAAATGAAGGACGCCACATTGATGTTCTCATTAACAACGCAGGCATCTCCCATATGGGACTGCTTCATGATATGACCGACGAGGAATGGAATAGAATCCTACAGACCAATCTCTCCTCTGTCTTTTACTGCTGCAGAAAAGCTATCCCCCAAATGCTAAAAGTCGGTGGTGGCGTGATCTTAAATGTATCCTCCATGTGGGGCAGAGTTGGCGCCTCCTATGAAGTGGCTTACTCCGCCACAAAAGCCGGCGTCAATGGTCTCACTCAGGCTTTGGCCAAGGAGCTTGCTCCAAACAACATTCAGGTTAATGCCATTGCTTTTGGAGTCATTGATACCGATATGAATCAGATGCTCTCTGAGGAAGACCGGGAAAGTCTCGCCTATGAAATCCCCATTGGTCGCTTTGCCACACCTTCGGAAGCTGCCCAAATGGTTTGGGATACGGTAAATACTCCTTTTTATATGACAGGGCAAATAATTGGCTTCGATGGCGGGTATATCTAATACCCATCATCGAAGCCTCTTTACTTCATTTCAAGTACCACCGGACAGTGATCTGATCCATATATATCTGTCAAAATCTTTGCATCTTCCAGTCGATCCTTCAAGGCTTCTGAAACGATAAAATAGTCAATTCTCCATCCCGCATTCTTCTCTCTGGCTTTAAACCGATAGGACCACCAAGAGTAAATCTGCTCCATATTCGGATAGAAATAGCGGAAGGTATCAATAAATCCTGCCTCTAAAAGTGCAGAAAACTTTCCTCTCTCTTCGTCAGTAAAGCCCGCATTCTTTCGATTGGTCTTGGGATTTTTAAGATCAATCTCCTTGTGGGCCACATTGAGATCCCCACAGAAGATTACCGGCTTTTTCTCCTCCAGCTTCTTAATGTAGGCCAAAAAATCATCCTCCCACTGCATTCTGTAAGAAAGCCTGGCAAGCTCTGTTTGGGAATTAGGAGTATATACGGTAATAAAATAATACTCTTCAAATTCCAGGGTAATAACACGTCCTTCCTGGTCGTGCTCTTCGATCCCTATTCCATAACTTACTGACAATGGCTCTTTCTTTGTAAAAATACCCGTTCCGGAATATCCCTTTTTCCTGGCATAATTCCAATACTGATAGTATCCCGGTGTTTCAAGATCAAGCTGACCTTCCTGCATCTTCGATTCCTGAATACAGAAAATATCCGCATCCTGCTCCTTAAATACTTCCTCAAAGCCCTTCTTCACACAGGCTCTCAGTCCGTTTACATTCCAAGAAATAAATTTCATAATCGGGATATCCTCTCCTACTTTAGTAATATACTTTTCTTAAAAATAATCCTCTGGCAGGTGCTAAAAATCCTGCAAGGCTTCGATCCTCCGCCGCGATCACTACCGGCAGCATGGCCGCATCTCTCTTTCCGGTTCCAATCTCTAAGAGCGTTCCTGTTAAGATTCGCACCATATGATATAAAAATCCGGTACCATAGTAAGTAATACGAACCTTCTCACCGCTACTTACGATCTTAATATTGGTAATCTTTCGAACCGGATCCTTACAATCCTTATCATCTGTAAAGCTGGTAAAATTCTTTGGTCCAATGAGATAAGGCACTGCATTTCTCATGGCTTCTATATCTAACTTCTCCGGATAATGATAACAATATCTTCTTGAAAATACATCCGGTTTCTCTCTGCAATCTATATAATACTCGTACTTCTTTCCCTTGGCACTCTTTCTGGCATGGAACCCATTGCGCACAAGTTCTACTTTCAGAATCCGAATATCCTCCGGCAAATAACGGTTTAGGGAATCTCTTAATTCTCTCACATCATACAATCTGGAAAGGCGAACACTGGCCACCTGTCCTCTGGCATGAACTCCTGCATCTGTCCGTCCGGAACCATCTACCTGAACCTTATAACCTACAAGTTTACTAATGCTCCACTCTAAGATAAACTGGATGGTGTTGTCAGTGGTAGCCTGACGCTGCCATCCCTGGTATCTGCTACCATCATAGGAAATGGTTAATTTATATGTTCTCATCCAACATCAATCCTTATATTCAAAATCAATATGAAATATCAAATATATATCTACTCTAAAATTTTCTTAAGTTCATCCATAAATGTATTCACATCTTTGAATTCACGGTAAATAGAGGCAAATCGCACATAGGCTACCTCATCTAAATTCTTCAGTTCCTCCATGACAATCTCTCCCACGAGACTGCTTGAAACTTCCTTTTCTTCCTGACTATATATACACGTCTCAATGCGGTCGATAGCTTCCTTCACCGCATCGGTGGATACCGGTCTCTTATAGCATGCCCTTAAGATACCATTCTCAATCTTACTTCTGTTATATTTCTCTCTTGTGTTGTCTTTCTTGATAATAGACAAAGGAATGGTTTCAACCTTCTCATAAGTGGTAAAACGCTTCCCACAAAAATCGCAAGATCTGCGTCTTCGAATAGCGGTTCCCTCATCGTTCGGGCGGGAATCGATCACTCTGGTATCTGGATGACTACAATACGGGCACTTCATCTGATGGTATCCTTTCGAAAATTTTTGTCTATAACATAAATAGTATATCTTTTGCGGGGGAAGAAGTCAATTTCCACGAATAAAGAACACAAAAAAGACACAGTTTGTCTTGTGTTTTTTGTGGCTGCTTTCTTTCGGCTTTTTCTTTGAGTGATTTATCGCATTTCACGAATCATTTTGGTGTGCGGTGTACATGCTCTTGGACGAAAAAAACAAAAAGGGGGATGATATGCCGATGGGAAACGCAACCTGTTCCCACCGGCATATTATCCCCCTTTTCAATACGATGAATAATACTTTTTATGTATTTCTAATTTAACTATGTGCTCTGTAATTTTTTCTCTTTTATTCCTTGTCATCTTTTTCTGTCCGAATCCATGTTCCCGTTTTTCCTTTTCTTGCATCTTTCAAACATTCAAAGGATGTGATCAGGGCACTTCTTCCTTCTCTCTTCTCTACGAAGGATACGGAGGCGCTGAATTTTGGAAGCATATTATAGATTCCGAAATGTCCTTCTTCCATGTATTTCTTTGCCTCATCTAAAGTGATTTCTCCCAGATCTTCCTCTTCCGGGCGGTCCATGTTGATTTTTACTTTTTCTACACTGGTAAGCATGATCAGTTCATCTGCGTCCACTTCTTCAGCCAATTTTCCTGCTGTCAAATCCTTTTCTATTACAGCGCTGGCACCCTTTAAGCGATTATCCTGCTCCAGCACCGGGATTCCTCCACCACCGCAGGCGATTACGATCTGGTCAGCATCCAATAATGCTTTCACAGCGTCGATCTCTACGATACGAACCGGATTTGGAGCGGATACGATACGGCGGAAGCCTTTTCCAGGCTCCTCCACTACGTAGTTTCCTTTCTTGCGCTCCATAGCCGCCTCTTCTGCGTTCATGTAACGACCCAAAACCTTGGTTGGTGTATAGAATGCCTCATCATAAGGATCTACTACCACCTGAGTCAGGATAGTGCTCACAGTGCGGTAAATGCCTCTTCCAATCAGCTCTTCTCTGATAGCATTCTGAAGATCATATCCAATATATCCCTGACTCATTGCTGAGCATACGGACATTGGTGCTGCCGTATAATCTGCATGCTCCTTTGCAAATTCATTCATGGCTGTATGAATCATACCAACCTGAGGTGCATTACTGTGGGTAATAACTACCTGATCGCCGGCTTCTACTAAATCTGCAATGACCTTGGCAGACTTTTTTACTGCCTCCAACTGTTCCGGCATAGTCACTCCCAATGCCTTATGTCCCAACGCAACTACCACTCTCTTTTTCATCTTATGATCTCCGCCTTTCTGCTTCAAAAAATTATGCTTTATTGAATTTAAAAACCATAATTTAATTTTTTAATCTATCTCAACATTATGTGTCAATCAGACCTTTTTGTCAATTCTACTTAAGAAAGAAAACCCGTGAAAGCTTTTCTATTTAAGCATTGCAACAAGCTCGTCCTTCTCCTGAGCTCCCACCGCTCTGCTTGCCACTTCCCCATCTTTAAATACGTAAAACATTGGAATGGACATTACACGATACTGTCTCGCAAGTTCCGGCTGATCATCTACATCAACCTTGCAAATCTTCACATCAGAAAGTTCTTCGGAAAGTTCCTCAACGATAGGCGCTACCATCTGGCAAGGCCCACACCAGGTAGCCCAAAAATCAACCAAAACCGGAACCTTAGAATCCAAAACCTCTTCTTTAAAATTTTCCTGTGTTAAATGTATAACTGCCACTCTTCTTACCTCCTTATTCTCACCACCAAGTTAATATATGGCGTGCGAAACCCATGAAAATCAGGCCGAATTGTGTATAATCCGTTCGGACCTTAAATAGTTTCGCAATTCCCCATAGTTAATTCAAGAAGAATTTACCACAATTTTACTGGCAATGTCTAGTGCATGAGACGTATAATAATGGTATGTATTATTTGTAGGGGAGGTGTTTCTATGACGAAGAAACATGCCGAGCTTCCTGAGGATACGGAAGCTCCCAAGAAGAAGTCGAAATTCAAACGTCGCTATAAACATTTTGTTAGTTCTCAAAAAGCCATTAACAAGATCGGTAAACATGTATCTGATTCCAGTTATAAATTAAAAAGCCAATGTGCCATTGATATTCTATTAGCCAAGCTTGCTATGATCAATGCTGAACTATCTAAGGAGAAGGGTCGTACGGTGGTCAATCAATTAAGCAGCAGGATCAAGACTCCGGAAAGTATTTACAACAAATTGCTTCGAAAGAATTTGCCTACAGATTTTGAGACTGCTAAGAAGAATCTCAATGATCTGATCGGCGTCCGAGTGGTATGTCCTTTTGAAGATGAAGTATATGAGGTGGCCAATCGGCTGAAGGCTCAGGGTGATATTGAGGTAATCAAAGAGAAGGATTACATGAAGCATCCTAAGAAAAATGGATATAAGAGTCTGCATTTGATCATTGATATCCCCATTTATTTTGGAAAATCTTATCAAAAGGAACGGGTGGAAATTCAATTTCGTACCACTGCTATGGACTACTGGTCCATTCTGGATTATCAGCTTTTCTACAAACGGGATGTTGACGACTGTGAGAAGATTGCCGAGGAACTGGCAAAGGCGGCAGAGGATATTGCAAAGCTGGATGCCAGGATGTTAAAGCTTCGCAATAAAATTGAAAAATATGATGTTTTGGATTATAGTTTCGACTAAGAAATGATATAAAAAATCCAACAGGTGCGATCCTGTTGGATTTTTCTTATCTTTTATTTTTTAATCGATGAGATCGTTCTGGAAGCTTGACAAGTGCTCGTACGGCAAAATCTGACGCCCACGATACAGTCCGCATCCATCGTTGATCAGACTGTTATTGACCGCACCAAACATATTGACATCAAGTTTTGATAAATCTAAGCCGGCAATCATTCTTCCCCGCTCGTAAGCTTCATCAAAATAGATACTATCTCCTACCGGGATGGCATCTCTTCTGGCCCGTTCCTTTTCCTGGGCTCTCTCATAACCCAAGTGATTGGCTGCTCCGATTTCCGCAATATCATCCATGGCTTTGGTTCGAAGCTGTACTTCTGTAAAGCAGCGGGAACTATTGTCATAAAAAGTCACATGAAGAGATTGATAATCTCCTTTATCATTGTTCCATATATAGTCTCTGTAATAAGGTCTTACAGCTTCGTCCATAAGGGGCGATCCACTCTCACAGACGCCATTGGCAAGCTCTGCAGTAAATCCATGCTCCTCCAAAAAAGCTGGAAGGTCATTGGCAATCTTATAGAGATATTTCATTTCCTCTTCCCGAAGGTCTTCCCCCGGCTTTAAATGGCATTTTGGCATTGCTACCACGATTCGGTATGCCACCAGATCTCTAAAGCAACTAAGGCGCTGTTTCAGTTCTGCCACCGTAGGATATCTTCCATGCTCCTTATAGTAGCTATAGATATATTCTACAATATAGCCGTTAAACTTGGCCTCGGCCCGTATCAGGGATTTGATCCTTCCTTTGAAGGTGAAGGCTAAGAATGGATATTCTTTTGCCATGTATTTATAAAACTCCCTCATTTTTTGGGACTGGGCCGTCAGGAAATCATTGTGCTGCAATAACTCCTGAATCTGCAGAAGAAAATTGCAATGAATTCGGTCAATCTCATTACGATTCTTTTTTGCTTCCTTGCTTAAATCCTTATAATAACGCTGCAAAATCTTTAGCACCGTATCTCCGGAATATAAATAATCATTTAATGTAATCATTTAAAATCATCCAAATTATTTTAAAAATCCCATGTTACGGATAATCACTGGTTCTACTGATTTACCACTGCAAATGGAGAAGAATGTGATAATCTTACAGATCCACATTACAAATACAAAGATTCCTGCCAAAACAGGTACGATAAATGTAAAGCAAAGTACCACACCGATCAGACCTGCCAAAGTATCCACTACGATAAACTTAATCGCCTGTCTGACATGGAACTTTAAGTATGGAGAATCCGGACTTGCTAACAATGCAACGAAAACGCCTAAAAAGCTGGTCAGATATAACATCATCGCAATCACCTTATTGTCGGATACATCCTTTGCAGAAAATTCAGCGGTATGATCATAAGGGCTTGGCTGTGTATAATACTGCTGATATCCACCGTAGGCTCCCTGGTTGTAGTTTCCCTGGTTATAATTTTGCTGATTATAGTTTTGCTGATTGTAATTTTGCTGATTATAATTCTCCTGATTCATGTTTGGCTGCTGACCATAGATAAATGCATTTCCCTCGGCATCTGCTTCCTGGCTCTTAGACTCCTCTATCTCTGGTTCTTTCTGATTTTCTACTGTGTCCTCTGCCTTTACAGTCTCAACGTTCTGTATATCCTCCTGCACTGGCTCGTCAAGTGCCTCAGTCTTTACCCCGCACTGGGTGCAAAACATTGCTTCGTCATCAATGGACGCGCCACAATTCTTACAAATTTTCATGGAATAATTCCTCCTATCCTATTTTTAGTTCTAACCAGTTGAGTTCATAATAACCCAAACCCTAAATACCGTCAACAAATGCCGGCTGTGGTTACATCTATTCTATAATACGACAGAGAGTCCCCTTCGGGTTATCAATTTTTCAATATTTAGTATTTTTTTGAATTTTTTAGGATTCTTCTACTGCAGCTACCATGCTTTTTACATACTCTGTCACATAAGGCACTGACGCTTCTCCATGTTCAGCCACAATTCGTACGATGGCAGATCCGACAATGGCACCGTCGGAAAGCCCCGCCATTTTCTTTGCCTGATCCGGAGTAGAAATTCCAAATCCTACCGCTACCGGGACTTCGGTCACTTCTTTTACCTTCTGTACCATGGTAGCAATATCTGTATTGATTTCTTTTCTTACACCGGTAACTCCAAGAGAAGAAACACAATAAATGAATCCCTTCGCTTCTTTTGCTATAGCAAGGATTCTGTCATCTGAGGTAGGTGCAATCATAGAAATCAAATCAATTCCGTATTTTTCACAACTTGGCAAAAGCTCCATACGCTCCTCGAAAGGTATATCCGGTACGATTACGCCGTCAATGCCGCACTCTGCACATTTTGCCATAAATTTATCTTTCCCATAGGTAAATACTGGATTTGCATAGGTCATAAATACCAATGGAATCTTTACCGTCTCGCGAACTTCTTTTACCATATCAAAGAGTTTGTCTGTAGTAGTTCCTGCTGCTAATGATCTCTCATCTGCCTCCTGGATCACAACTCCCTCTGCGATAGGATCGGAAAACGGAATTCCGATCTCTATCAGAGTTGCTCCTGCTTTTTCCATTGCAATGATAAGCTCCTTTGTCATCTCCAAAGAAGGATCTCCTCCTGTTACAAATGGAATAAATGCTTTTTTATTTTTAAATGCTTCACTTATTTTACTCATAGATATCCACCCCTCTGTATCTTGCAATTGCCGCTACGTCTTTATCTCCTCGTCCGGAAACATTTACTACAATAATCTGATCCTTATCCATAGTAGGTGCTAACTTCTTTGCATAGGCAATGGCGTGAGCACTCTCGATGGCAGGAATGATTCCCTCGGTTTTTGATAAATATTCAAAGGCATCTACTGCCTCATCATCGGTAATCGCCACATATTCTGCCCGTCCGGTCTCTGCCAGATTTGCATGTTCCGGTCCAATTCCCGGGTAATCAAGACCTGCGGAAATAGAATATACCGGAGCAATCTGTCCGTACTCATTTTGGCAGAATAAAGATTTCATTCCATGGAAAATTCCCTGGGAACCTCTGGCAATAGTTGCTGCATGTTTCTCGGTATCTACCCCAAGTCCTGCCGCCTCACAGCCAATCAGTCGAACGTCCTTATCCGGGATAAATTCATAGAAAGCTCCTATTGCATTGCTTCCACCACCTACGCAGGCGATAACTGCATCCGGAAGTCTTCCCTCTTTTTCAAGAATCTGCTCCTTGATTTCCTCTCCGATGATTTTCTGAAAATCTCGGACAATCATTGGAAATGGATGAGGACCCATAACGGACCCTAATACATACAGGGTATCGTCCATGCGGTTGGCCCACTCTCTCATAGCTTCGTTTACCGCATCCTTTAAGGTTTGCGTTCCGCTAGTCACTGCATGAACTTTTGCTCCCAAAAGTTCCATACGATATACATTCAAGGCCTGGCGTACCGTATCTTCCTTTCCCATATAGATTTCACATTCCATGTCCATAAGAGCCGCTGCCGTGGCTGTTGCAACTCCATGCTGTCCTGCTCCGGTTTCTGCGATAACTCTGGTCTTTCCCATTTTCTTCGCAAGAAGCACCTGGCCTAATACATTGTTGATCTTGTGAGCTCCTGTATGATTTAAATCCTCACGTTTTAGATAAATTTTGGCTCCTCCAAGATCCTTTGTCATCTTCTTTGCTTCATACAATAACGAAGGACGGCCTGCATAATTCTTATAAAGATCGTCTAATTCTGCCACAAATGCAGGGTCGTTTTTATATTTTTCATAAGCTTCCTCCAACTCTCCCACCGCATTCATTAATGTCTCCGGGACATACTGTCCACCATATTGTCCATATCTTCCTTTACTCATTTCACTGATCCTTTCTCAAATTCTACGAAACTATCTTTGTATCACAAAATAATAAGCCTCTCATCACTTTCGGGCCCCTGAATCTTATAGGTAAATGCTCGGATTTTTTCTTCATCCTTAAATCCCATGCTTTCCACGCCACTGCTGACATCCACTCCATAGGGACTTAGTCCTTCCATTCTCTCTAATACATTTTCTGCCGTTAATCCACCGGCTAAAAAATACGGCTTTTCAAGTTCTGGAATCAGGGTTTTATCGAAAGTTACTCCACTTCCTCCGTAGGCTCCTTCCACATAGGCATCAAGCAACAGAAAATCTACAGGAAGCTTTTCTGCTTCCAACACCTGCCCTGCACTCTTTACCCGAATGGCCTTGATCAGAGGAGCCGATACTCGTTTCTTTAATTCCTGAATATAATCTTCTCCTTCATCCCCATGAAGCTGCACCAGCTGGATAATATTCTCCTGACACAAAGATTCAATAAAATCTATTTTTTCATTTACAAAAACTCCTACCGCCTGGATATTTGGATCCATAAGACTTCTTAATTCCTTTGCGGTATCAAAATCAATTCTTCTCTTGGTCCCTGCAAATACGAATCCACCGTAGTCCGGCTCATAGTCGTTTACCATTTTTATATCTTCCGGGCGCTTTAACCCGCAGATTTTTATTTTGCTCATAGCTTTGCTCCATCTACGGAATTATTCATAGGATGACTCCGTTAAGGGGCCTCCGTTTAATTCCTTAAGCATCTCCTTTTTATCCGGACTTCGCATTAAGGTCTCTCCGATGAGGACACCGTTTACCCTGGCTTCTTTTAGCACGTTTATATCCTCAGGAGTTTTGATTCCGCTCTCTGCGATAAATAAAATCTCCTTTGGTGCCAGGTTTCGAAGTCTCGTGCTGTTTGTTATATCTACGGTAAAGTCCTTCAAATTCCGATTATTTACCCCGATAATTCTGGCTCCCGCCTGTATGGCAGAGGTCATTTCCTCTTCATCATGCACTTCAACAATGGCGGAAAGCCCCAGTTTATCACAGATTTTCAAATAACGCCTGATAGTCTCCGTATCTAAGATAGCACAGATTAAAAGTACACAGGAGGCTCCGAGAATCTTTGCCTCGTAAATCTGATACTCATCTACGGTAAAGTCCTTCCGAAGTACCGGGATCTTCACATTTCTTGCGATTTCCTGCAAATATTCATCCTGTCCCTTAAACCACTTAGGCTCTGTCAGGCAGGAAATCATGGTTGCTCCCGCCGCCTCATATTCCTTTGCGATCTGCAGATAAGGAAATTCTTTTGCGATGACTCCCTTAGAAGGAGAAGCTTTTTTCACCTCGCAGATATAATGAATTCCTTTTTCTTTCAATGCTTTCTCCACCGGGAATCCCGTGTCCGGATTCATGCCAAGAGCCTGCTTTCGAATTTCTGAAAAAGGCACTTTGTGCTGCGCTTTTTGTACCCTTGTTTTGGCATAAGCTGCCAGTTCGTCTAAAATCATAGCTCCTCCATCCTATACACTCTGTGTCGCTTCTTTAAATGCCTCCAACTTCTCCAGGGCTTTTCCGGAATCAATCAAGTCTCCCGCTAATTTCACACCTTCTTCCAAAGTATCTGCTTTTCCAGCCAAATACAAGCTCATGCCTGCATTCATCTGTACTACCTGGCGTTTTGGACCCTTCTCTGTTCCCGATAAAATATCTCTTGTGATCTTTGCATTTTCCTCCGGTGTGCCGCCGATCAGCTCTTTTAGCTCACAGGTCTTAAATCCAAACTGCTCCGGTGTGATCTCATATTCTTTAAGATCTCCATGATTGATCTCATATACCTTGGTAGGACCTGCCAGAGTGATCTCATCCAATCCATTTCCATAGACAGATGCTCCTCTGACCACGCCTAAGTTAGAGAGAACCTTTGCCAGTGGCTCTGCCAGCTTCTCATCATAGACTCCTAAGAGCTGTAAATTTGCTGCCGCCGGATTGGTGAGCGGTCCTAAAATATTAAAGACGGTTCGAATTCCAATCTCCTTACGTACCGGTCCAACATATTTCATAGAAGAGTGATAAATCTGAGCAAATAGGAAGCAAATACCAACCTTCTTTAAGACTTTCTCATTTTGCTCGGCATTCAGATTCAGATTAACACCCAAGTGCTCCAGCACATCTGCCGCTCCACTTTTGCTGGAAACACTTCGATTTCCATGCTTTGCCACCGTCACTCCTGCAGAGGCAATGACAAAAGCTGAAGTAGTAGAAATATTAAAGGTTCCAACCTCATCTCCGCCGGTTCCTACGATTTCCAGCACATCACCTGTAGTATTTACCTTCATGCCCTTGGCTCTCATGCCCTTTGCCAGAGCTGTAATCTCTTCTATCGTTTCTCCCTTCATACGAAGTCCCGTAAGGAACGCAGACATCTGCGCCTGGGTTGCATTCCCAGACATAATCTCTTCCATCACAGCCTCCGCCTCCGCTGCGGTTAAATTTTCCTTATTCACTACCTTATATATTGCTTCCTTAATCATGATAGTCTCCTTTCATCTATCATTGAAGTAGATGTTTATAAAAATATCTACAATCCATTCCATCTATAAGTTCAAAAAATTCTCCATCAAGATCCGTCCCTTAGGGGTAAGAATAGATTCCGGATGAAACTGCAATCCATATACCGGATATTCCTTATGCTGTACCGCCATAATCTCCCCCTCCGGGGCTGTCGCAATGACTTCCAGTTCCTCCGGAAGGGTCTCACGAACTGCTACCAGGGAGTGATATCTGGCTCCCTCCATCTCTTTTCCTAAGCCCTGAAACAATAGGCTTTCCGGATTAATATCCATGGAACACTTCTTTCCATGCATCAGCTTTGGAGCTCTTGCTATGGTGGCTCCAAAGGCCTCACAGATCGCCTGATGTCCCAAGCAAACACCTAAAATAGGAATCTCTCCTTTTAGTTTTTGAACGACTTCCTCGCAAACCCCTGCATCCTTAGGATATCCCGGACCGGGAGATAAAATAATATGATCCGGTGCCAGGGCTTTGATTTCTTCTACTGTCATAGCGTCGTTTCGCACCACCTGTATATCCGGTTCAATGCTACCGGCCAGCTGTACCAGGTTATAAGAAAAACTGTCGTAATTATCAATTAAAAGTACCATTAGTCCAGCACCTCCTTCGCATTTTTGATTGCATTCATGACTGCCGCTGCTTTATTTGCAGATTCCTGATATTCATTTTCCGGAATACTGTCAGCCACAATTCCACCGCCGGCTTCCACGTAAACTCTGCCATTTTTCTTTACTGCCATGCGAATGGCGATACAGGTGTCAAGATTTCCTGTAAAGTCTAAATATCCTAAAGCACCGCCGTAGACACCTCGCTCTTCACTTTCCATTTCCTCAATGATCTGACAAGCTCTGATCTTCGGAGCCCCGGAAAGAGTGCCTGCAGGAAGTACCGATTCAATGGCATCCAATCCGTCTAAATCCTCCCTGATATTACTTTCTACCTGGGAGCAAATATGCATGATCTTGGAATATTTGTGAATCAT
This sequence comes from bacterium, assembly GCA_963658085.1. Taxonomy (GTDB): domain Bacteria; phylum Bacillota; class Clostridia; order Lachnospirales; family Lachnospiraceae; genus CAKRJP01. The sequence goes on along the minus strand of CAVKOU010000012.1, from coordinate 7,701 downwards.
CATATACTCCGTAACTTCCACGGAATCAAATTTGGAAATTCGTCCCAGATCATTTCTTCCAAGATCCACCAGCATGTTGTGTTCGGAAAGTTCTTTTTCATCTCCAAGAAGATCTTCCACCAAAGCCTGATCTTCTTCCTCTGTCTTTCCTCTGGGTCTTGACCCTGCCACCGGGAAAGTGGTAAGTCGCCCATTTTGCAGTCGCACCAAGGTTTCCGGGGAACTGCTCATCAGTTCATCGTCATCGATTTTCATAAATACCATATAAGGCGACGGGTTGGTGGTTCGAAGCACCCGGTAGGGATTGATGAGACTTCCCTCATAAGGGCTGCTAAACTGTCTTGCGATCACCGCCTGGAAAATATCCCCGTCCACGATATACTCCTTGGTTTTTTCAATGATCTTGCAATATTCTTCTTTGCTAACATTACAGGTAAAATCAATCTTGCTGTCAGAGATAGGAATCTCTTTTACCTCCGCCTGGCGGATCATATGAATGATACTCTGAATATCAGCCGTTGCTTTTCCATAATTTTCCATGACCTTATCGGTCTTCATATTTACGATGATGCAAATCTTTTGTTTTAAATGATCATAGGCAATGACCTTGTCAAACATCATAAGGTCATAATCATGAAAGGTTCCCTTCTTGATCTTTAATACCGGCTCTGCATAACCCATCATGGCATAGGCAAAATAACCTACCAAACCTCCGGCAAAAGGTGGAAGATTACTAAGTCTTGGCGCCTTATAATCTTTCATGATCTCCCTTAAAACCTCCAAAGGTTTTTTGGTAGAAATCTTCTGCTCTTTACCATCCTGCTCTATCGTCACCGTATCATTTTCACAGTAAACTCTCATAATGGGATCAAATCCCAAGAAGGAATAGCGTCCCCATTTTTCTCCGCCTTCAATACTTTCCAGCAAATAGTATCGTTTGCTTAAACCTGCAATCTTTCTTAGCAGGGTAATCGGTGTTATAACATCTGCATAAATCTCTTTGCAAACCGGTACAATGTCGTAAGATTTGGCCAGTTCTAAGATTTCGTCGCATTCTGGATACATGGTGCGTCCTCCTTGTGTACATAGTTTTTAGATATTATTGAAACGTAAGTAAGTTTATGGATTGTACAGTCCGGCATACTTTTAGATTTTTTTTAATAAAAAAAGCCTTCATCCCCATATAAAGGGACAAAAGCTTTTGATTCTTCTGCGGTACCACCCAAATTGTCTAATCATAGACCTCTCTGTTATGCACTATCATGCATACCCGGTTGATAACGGATAGGGCTCCCGTTGACATCTACTCTCTATTTCATATCTCTATGTCTGTTAGATCTATACTGATTAGATTTCAAGCCACTCTCTCAAGTCCATTCAACCAGGACTCTTGTTATTACCTTCTCACCACCGGTAACTCTCTTTGAACAGATTCTCTAGTCTACTTCTCTTGATCTTCGATTTAATGTACTAACGTGTTAAATTTTCTTTAGTATATGCGTCTATTTTCGGTTTGTCAACTGTTTTCTCGGCAGTTTTTCTGAGTTTTCCATAGGTTTCTGAAAGTTTTCTAGAGATCCCCCAGTTCTTCTTTGAAACCTTCTCCAACCACTTCATTGGATTCTACAATTATAGTAAAGGCCCTCGGATCTATTTCATGCACCATCTTTTTTATCGTATACATCTGCTTATTATTGCATGCGCACATGATAATATCTTTATCCTGCTGGGTATAACTTCCGATTCCCTTGATGATAGTGGATCCTCGGCCGGAATATTCGTCGATGCGATCTGCAATCTCCTGTCCGCGCCCTTTTTCTGTAACGATCAAGGTCATCTTTCCCTCATCGATTCCATACATGATACGATCCATTACCCATGCCATGAGATAAGTTACGATGATACCGTAAATCAATCCATCTACATCTTCAAATACCAATACGGTTCCCAATATAATGGTGCAGATGTCTAGCACAAAGGTAATAATTCCCAACGTGATATGGGGTTTTACTTTTTTGATGGACATGGATATGAAATCCTGTCCTCCTGTGGAGGATCCTCTCATAAAAATCAAGGCATATCCCACACCACTTAAAACTCCCATGCACAGCGCCGCCAGGAATCTGCTTCCATCGTATACCGGAAAAAGAGGTGCTACGTAATCCATAAGAATGGATCCGATCACCATGGACTTTACAGACTTAAAAAAGAAGGTCCTTCCCAAAAATTTATAACACAAAATCGCCACCGGAACATTTAATAGCAATGTTCCTGCTCCTACCGGAATCTTAAATAAATGATAAAGAATGATCGCCATTCCGGAGAATCCTGCCACCGGGAAATTGGCATTCAGGGCAAAATTATATAAGGCAATGGCCAGAATCATTCCCGCCACAATGTCTACTAAGATATCAACAGCCAGTTCTTTCCAATTGATATTCATAAATTTCCTCCTTACACAAAACATGAAAAAAAGAGCAAACGCAAACCATATGTTACATATAATTCGCACCTGCTCTTATACTATTCATGATATTCTTTTTGTCTGGGAATTGTCAACTAGAGACCGTAGTTTTTATTATTTTTAATCCTCGTACCTGACTGCTGTAGCGGCAAGTTTATCATCTACCACATCTAATTGAATGGTATCTCCCGCTCCTACATTGCCCTCCAGCATCAGTTTTGCAGCCTGAGTCTCCACATGTTTCTGGAGATATCTCTTTAATGGTCTTGCGCCGTAGCTCGGCTCATATCCATAGGTAGCTATGTAATTTTTCGCATTTTCTGTAAGGGAAATTTGCACTTCACGATCCTGCAATCTCTTGTTTACATCTGCCACCATCAGATCAATGATATGATAAATATTATCCTTGGTCAACGGCTTGAACATAATGGTCTCATCCAATCGGTTTAAGAATTCTGGCCTGAAGTGTGCCCGCAGATCGTTCATAACCGCCTCTTTGGACTCTTCATTTATTTCTCCCTGATCATTAATTCCATCCAACAGATACTGAGAACCGATGTTGGAAGTCATAATAAGGATGGTATTTTTAAAGTCTACGGTTCTTCCCTGAGAATCTGTGATTCGTCCATCATCTAATACCTGTAACAGTACGTTAAAGACATCGGGATGGGCTTTTTCCACCTCGTCGAAGAGTACGACGGAATAAGGTTTTCTTCGAACGGCCTCTGTCAGCTGTCCGCCTTCGTCGTATCCTACATATCCCGGAGGCGCTCCGATCAGTCTGGACACGGAATATTTCTCCATATACTCACTCATATCGATTCGAACCATGTTATTCTCATCGTCAAACAAGCTCTCTGCCAGGGCTTTTGCAAGCTCTGTCTTACCTACTCCGGTAGGTCCTAAGAATAAGAATGAGCCAATTGGCTTTGAAGGATCCTTAATTCCGGCCTTGGATCTGATAATCGCTTCTGTTACGAGCTCCACGCCTTCATCCTGACCAACCACTCGCTTGTGAAGTTCATCCGCAAGATGCAAGGTTTTATTTCTCTCGCTTTCGTTTAGCTTCGCCACAGGAATTCCTGTCCATCTGGAAACGATTCTTGCAATCTCATCCTCCGTTACACTTTCATGTACCAGGGAATTTCCAGACTCTCGTTCTTTGGCTTTTTCCTCAGCTTCCTCTAATTTCTTCTGCAGTTCAGGAAGCTTTCCAAACTTAAGACTACCTGCCTCTTCCAAATTATAGGACTGGGTTGCCTTCTCAATCTGTTTGTTGACCTGCTCAATTTCTTCCCGGATTTTCTGAACCCGTTCCACTTCTACCTTCTCATTGTCCCACTGCGCTTTCTTTCCGGCAAATTCATCCTTAAGTTCTGCCAGCTCTTTCTGGAGATTTTCCAGACGTTCCTTGCTAAGTCTGTCTTCTTCTTTCTTAAGAGCAGCCTCCTCGATCTCTAACTGCATGATCTTTCGATTTAACTCATCCAGTTCTGTAGGCATAGAATCTAACTCTGTCTTAATCAGGGCACAGGCCTCATCCACCAGGTCAATGGCCTTATCCGGAAGGAAACGATCGGAAATATAACGATCTGATAAAGTTGCCGCTGCCACCAAGGCGCTGTCTGTAATCTTTACGCCGTGGAATACTTCGTATCTCTCTTTCAAACCACGAAGAATGGAAATAGCATCTTCCACCGTAGGCTCATCCACCATTACCGGCTGGAAACGACGCTCCAGAGCCGCATCCTTTTCAATATACTGACGATATTCATCCAAGGTAGTAGCACCGATACAGTGAAGCTCTCCTCTCGCTAACATAGGCTTTAACATATTTCCTGCATCCATCGCTCCGTCGGACTTGCCGGCACCTACAATGGTATGAAGCTCATCGATGAACAGAATAATCTTACCTTCGCTGTTTTTTACTTCTTCCAAGACAGCCTTTAAACGTTCCTCAAATTCTCCACGATACTTCGCTCCGGCTACCAAAGCACCCATATCCAGGGAGAAAATCGTCTTGTCTTTCAATCCCTCCGGCACATCGCCGCTTACAATACGCTGGGCTAACCCCTCTACAACCGCCGTCTTACCAACGCCGGGTTCACCAATTAAAACCGGATTATTTTTAGTCTTTCTTGATAAGATTCGAACCACATTTCGTATCTCTGTATCACGACCGATGACAGGATCCAGTTTCTGATCTCTCGCTCGCTCCACCAGATCGATACCATATTTATTCAAGGTATCATAGGTAGCTTCCGGATTATCACTGGTCACTCTCTGATTTCCACGGACAGTGGAGAGCGCCTGCAAAAATCCCTCTCGACTAATTCCATTTTCTCTAAGAAATGCCTTGATCTCTTTACTTGCATATTTCATCATAGCGAGGAAAAGATGCTCTACAGAGACGTATTCATCTCCCATCTGTTTGGCCTCATCCTCCGCATAAATCAAAGCATTATTAAGATCTTGTCCTACATACTGTTTTCCTCCCTGTACCTTTGGACGTTTTCCGATCATCTGCTCTACCTGGGAAATAATAGCATTGGAATTTAATCCCATCTTCTCCATAAGTTTTGCGATCAGACTGTCATCCTGGGTCAAAAGAGCATATAGCAAATGCTCCTGAGTAATCTCCTGATTTCCATTATCCAGTGCAACTTTCTCACAATCCTGCACTGCTTGTAGTGACTTTTGAGTAAATTTATTAATGTTCATAAACACGCCTCCTTTCACAAGGGTATTCATTTTTCTCTTTACATTTTCGTATTGTACTACCAGTTATTAGCCACGTCAAGAGTCGAGTGCTAATACATTTGTCTTTATTTAATTCTATATTAAAACCTTCCATTTACCCTTATAAATTTATGCAACTCCTCTTCCACTTTTCTTTACTGCATCATCAAATTCCCGAAGTTTTCTCTTCGCTTCCTCTGAAAGATCCGTAGGAACCTGAATCTGTACTGTCACATACTGATCTCCCTTTACAGAAGAATTTTTCATCGATACGATTCCTTTTCCCCGCAGTCGGATCTTTGTGCCGGACTGGGTGCCTGGTTTAATTTTGCAAAGTACATTTCCTGTAAGAGTTTTTACAACAGTTTCTCCTCCCAACACCGCGGTAGTATAAGGAATCTGCACCGTAGTATAGACATCCATGTCCTTTCTTTCAAATCCTGGTTTTTCTGCTACCTGAACCTTCAAAAGAAGATCTCCATCTTTGCCGCCGCCACTGCCAGACATTCCCTTTCCTTTTAAGCGGATACTCTTTCCTGTATCAATTCCTGCCGGAATGTGCACCTGATAAGTTTTGGTTCCTCCTGTCTCCGGATCTGAAAGCCTTACCGTCTTATCTCCCCCAAAAGCTGCTTCGTCGAAGGTTACATGAAGGTCTGCCCGAATATCTGCTCCGTCTCTTGAAAAACCTCCGGAACCGGAAAATCCACGGCTATCGCCTCTAAATCCACTTCGATTCCTGCTTCCGCCACCAAAACTGCTTCCACTTCCAAAGCCGCTTCTGCCACCGAAACCACTTCCACTTCCAAAGTCGCTTCCGCTACTGAATCCCTGGAAGATATTCTTTAGAATGTCATCAAAGTCTCCCATGTCTCCTTCATAATAGTATTGATGAAAATTACCATTAGGATCGCTGTAAGTATAGGTTCCTCCCTGCGGTCCTCCATAAGTACCTCCACCATTTGATTCAAAAGGTGCATTATGACCATACCGGTCATATAATTTTCTCTTTTCTGGATCACTTAAAATATTATAGGCTTCTGTGGCTTCTTTAAATTTCTCTTCTGCCTGAGGGTTATCCCGATTGGTATCCGGATGGAATTGTTTTGCTAATTTTCGATAAGCTTTTTTTATAGCTTGACTGTCTGCATGTTTGTCTACTCCAAGAATTTCATAATAGTCTCTTTTGGTTGCCATCCAATCCCTCCTTTACAATATTCCTTATCATTCCCTCAATCAAGATTCCCCGCAGACTCACAGCCTGCGGGGAATTTTGTGAAATGTATTTAAGGTTAACCTTCAATGGTTATATAATGATTCTTCTCTTCTACAGGCTTCGCTTCCTCTTTTGGAATTACAAAGGACAAAATTCCGTTCTCATACTTCGGATGGATATCCTGCTCTGTAACGTGATCTCCAACATTGAAGCTTCTGCTGACGCTTCCTGAGAAACGCTCTCTTCGGATAAATTTCTTATCCTTCTCTTCTTCCTTCTTGTCGGTTCCCTTGGTTGCATATACGGTAAGCATACCGTCCTTCAACTGCATCTTGATATCCTGCTTGTCAAATCCCGGCAGCTCAATATCTACTTCGTAACCTTTCTCCACCTCTTTCACATCGGTCATCATCAGGTTCTTCGCATTCTTTCCATATAATTCCTTGCTTACATTCGAGAATGTAGGGAATCCAAAATCATCAAATAAACTTTCTCCAAAAATACTAGGCATCATCATAAGTCATGTCTCCTTTCTTTTTTGTTCTACATGTAATATAACACGCATTATTAGCACTGTCAACTGTTGAGTGCTAATTTTTTGAGATTTTTTTTGCAAACCTTGATTTTACGGGGTTTGCAAAACTTTTTCTTGATTTGTGGGCGTGTCCCATAGTATATTGAAGAACTTTTACGTCTATTCTCTTTTCTGCCATTCTGGTACAAGCCGTATGTCGCATAATGTGAGCAGATACCTTTGGTAACAATTCAGTCCTTTCTTTTTAATTTTGAGTATGAAAAAAGCAGTCGATCATAAATGAAAGACTGCTTTAAATCAATTGTCTACTGGTAATACACGAAGTCCACGACTTTTCCACGGTTCTTTTTCATATTTTCGATAACGCTCTGGCATCGTATCCAGACTTAATATCTGTTCTTCCAGACGGTCAAGTTGTCCGCTTGCATTTTCCGGCGATTGTAATTCAAAAGCAATATATTCAAAAATTCCTCTCAAATCACTGTCAGCCTGTTCGGATACTTCTACTTCATATATCATAAGCCATAATCCTTGCGAATGTCAGCAAAGGCTTTCTTCGCATTTTTTGTCCGTCCAGTCTGCATTTCCACATATCCTTTCTCCAATTCTTCATTGAACTCTGCTTCTGATAATGTGCTGATGTCAACAGGTCTGGCAGATGGTATTTTTACTTCAAACGGAAGTCCTCTCTGTAGTGGTATGCTACGAAATCAAATCTGTTATTCCTTTAATATATCCGGCATCTAA
>CAVKOU010000011.1:0-59202 GCA_963658085.1 bacterium | reverse complement strand
TGTAAATAAGGTGTAAATTCTGCGTTTCCATCCAAGAATCCCAATAAAATCAAGGTTTTTGCTCCGTTCCTTAAACACTCCCATGGCAGATGAATAGGATTTTTATCATGGTTATATTGCCTCGCATTTTTAGTTTTTCTTGGTATTTCTAATCATCAATTATTTCCCAATGTCCATTGGAACCACGACCAACAAATCGTATAATACCTATATCTTTGATGTGACGTTTTACAGTCTTGGAACTTATTCCTAACGTCATTGCCATTTTTTCTGTACTGATTTTATTATCCTTTTTTATCATATTCAATATTTGAATTTCCAGCGGATTACTCTCTTTTTTCTGAGGGACATTCCGAGGGACATCCTGAGGGACATCCTGAGGGACATTGTAATTCAAATTTGGCATCACAACTGTAAACTGGTACCGATCCGATCTAAAAGAGGGCTTTTTACTTTCATCATAGTTGATCTGAAATTCATAGCCGCCGATGATTTTTCCGAATCCACTACCTTTACGTTCCATATATCCCAGCCGATTAAATATATCTGCCAAAACCGGATTTCTTCTCGTTGATGGAACTGTAAGTGGATCTCTGTCCTGAATAATAGAACCGTCCGGCATGCCTCCCGGCGAATAAATTTTCATACGATCATATGCTTCCAGCGCACCATCCCCTGAATAATAATACGGTGTTTCTTCACCTTTGAAAATATCCAGTATAATTAATACTTTTCCATCTTCGACCTGTTCAAATCGAAGACGAAATTCTGGAATTGGATCCATCCTTTTCTTAATGATTTCACTGATTTTCTCAGCATCACTATTCGGATTCTCAAGTCCTACAATTTCATCATTATCGGCTATAAGTTAGTTTATTTTCGCATAATATTGTCAGCAAAAGGGGTAAAATCAGGTGTATAAGATCTTTGATTTTTTGCCATTGTGTTAAACTCCTTTTAGATTATTATAGGTTGTTCAACTTTCCATTGTTCTTTGAGATTATGCCGTCATGCTCGTATGAGCGGATTTCTTTCATTTTCTTATCACCTACTTTCAAATTTTTACATTCGGATTTATATACTGTCCATGTTTTCTTGTCTTATTCCCACACTGTATAGAAAATTTCGGACATCGATGCAGGCACCCCAGGCACATCACACACTTTTTCTTCACCCAAACCGGCTTTCCTTCCTGCATTTGAATGGCTTGTACCGGACACTTTTTGGCGCACAATCCACACCCAATACAATTTTCATCCACAGAGAGCCTGCTTGTAAGTCTTGCTCTCCGGTTATAAATTGGCTGTGCGATTGCTTTTACCACAAAAGTTGGCGTAGAATTCATGATTCGCTTGTTACAGCGTTTTTCATTGATTGATCGAATGATGGTTTTTATTTCTGTCTCTGTATTTTTCGTAAAAACATTCTGTTTCTCCAGAGTTGAAATATCAAAGATCGGTGTGTAGGTATCTACCATACGAACAGAATACATTGCATCTACCTCGCGGTCGTTTATCGCTTCTTTGGCCAAATCTCCAATTGCTCCAGGTGTGGTGCCATACGTTGCCACAAAATACAGATAATCTGTATGAAACTCCGCTTTCTTCAAAAAATCATTTACAATACTCGGCAACCCCCAGAAATATGTCGGAGTTACTATCCCAATCCGTTCTTCTTTAAATATAAAACTGTTTTCTGCTATGCAGTCCGTAATCGCTACTATTTCATCATGGATAGCTCCTGCTATACGAGAAGCCACATATTTACTGTTACCCGTAGCTGAGAAATATAAAATCATATATTCATCTCCCTATCTGTTTAATCAATTGAACATTTACATTATAACGCTTAATTTTTAAAAAAAGTTTATCCGTCTAAAAAATGAAGATGCATTTATAAATGCGAAAAAATCAATCGCAAATATTTACGATTGATTTTTCGATTAATTTTAAGTGGATTCTTTTTTATAATTTCATCTGCAACATGTTCTGCTGCATGTGTTCCGCCTCCTCATTTATCATTTAGATGCAATTATGTCTTCTTCAATACTAGCTTTCCATAAAATACATCCTCGATGCAAAATCCGGGAAATGTCTCACCTGATCATTGAATCCGGTTCCTCCGAACCCTGGTTTTAGTTTTACTCCACCATACATCAGGGTATCTCCGTAAGCTGTAAAATCCTCGATTTCTCCATCCAATTTCACAAATTTTGCCACGATCTGATGCATTGGCGAATCCTGACGAACATGCACCGGTGCTATACTGTTTATCAAATCTCCGAATTCTTTGATATTGTGTTTTAATTGCCTATTATAGAAATGATATTTCTGCTCTTCTTGTAAGCCTTTCGGGTAATAGGCTCCGTACTGGGTATTGGGCTGTACCAGCTTTTGCATATACAAGCCTGCTGCCTGTTTTTGATCTTCTGACACCATAGTCCACTCGGTCAGATTTCCCTCGCTTCCCGCTAATACACTTCCGGAACTCGCCTCATCCGTAAAGCTTCTTCCTCGATAGAAATTGCCAAACTGCAGGAGTTTTCTCCATTTTTTATAAAGCACAATCTGCTCTTTGATGGCTTCTAAATCTTCTTTTTTGATTTCTCTTAAATTGCATTCGTAACCCAAAACTCCGAATGCCGCCACCTGAAAACGCGTATCCAACGGCGTCACTCTAAGCGTCTGATGATTCGGGCAAGAAGATACATGATTGCTTAAAACTGACGGCGGATACCCGTAGCTATAGCCGGTCTGTATCTCTCCTCTGCAGAGAGCATCCGTATCATCACTGGACCAGATCTGAGGGAAATAACATAGAATTCCCGGATCAAAGCGATTGCCTCCCGCTGCGCATCCTTCAAATAAGATCTCCGGAAATTGTTCTGTCAATTCCTTCATGCAGCGATATAATCCCAGCACATAACGGTGCGCCACTTCTCCCTGTTTTTCTGCAGGAAGTGCCTGGGAATAATAATCGCTTACGATTCGGTTCATATCCCATTTCACATAACGGATAGGTGCCGAAGAAAACAACTGACTCATCTTATCGATCACATAATCCTGGATTTCTTTTCTGGATAAATCTAGAAGTCTCTGATTTCTTCCCTCCGAATGATTTTTCCCCGGAATTTCCATAGCCCAGTCCGGATGCATTCTAAAAAGCTCACTGTCTGCGCTAATCATTTCCGGCTCTACCCAGATTCCAAAATCCATACCCAGGTCATTGATCTTCTTACAAATGCCTTCCACCCCTTCCGGAAGCTTTTTCGGATTGGCATCCCAGTCTCCCAGTGAAGTTTTGTCATCATTTCGCTGTCCAAACCATCCGTCATCCATGACGAAAAGTTCGATTCCCGCTTCTTTTCCCGCCTTGGCCAGGTTCAATAATTTCTTTTCATTGATATCAAAGTAACAAGCTTCCCAGCTATTAAGAAGTATGGGCCGCTCTTTTTTCTGCCATACTCCGCGTACAATATATTCCCGGATGAACCGATGCATGCACTGACTCATGCCATTGTATCCCTGAGGGGAGTAGGCAAGCACTGCCTCCGGTGCTTCAAAGGCTTCCCCCGCTTTTAATTCCCAGCTAAAACTGCGAGGATTAATCCCTGTGACCAGTCTTGTTTTTCCATAACCATTTACCTCAAGGGCCTCGTAGTGATTTCCGCTATACAGCAAATGGAAACCGTAACAGTCTCCCAGATCTTCACTGGTACAATCTTTACTGAGCATCACAAAGGAATTGGAACGGTTGGATGTAGTTCCTGTATAGGAATCATTTACCAGACGTCCTGCCTGCATCTTGGTCTGATATTTTCGCATCTCTCTCGCCCAGGCCCCGTGGAAGGTGGTAAATAGATATTCAGACTCCGGAAAATCTATTTGACAGCTCATAAGTCTTTGGATTTGTACTGTCTCGTCTCCTTCCTGAATGAGCCTGCTTCTTCTTGTAATGACATCGCAATCTGCATAAATATCATAGAACAGCTCCAACACAAGGGAACTATTTTTATCTTTCAAACGTATTTTCAGATGCTCGCCCTTTCCGTCATCCACCGCATTTGGCAGACTATTCCATAATTCTTTTTTCTCTAGAATTTCATAGGAATCATAGACAAAATCCGAAGAGACACTGCCATCTCCATAAAGGATCTGAACAAAAGGCTCCCTGATATCTCCCTTTCCATAGGAAGACATTTCCAGGCACATATCTTCTAAGGTATAACTTTCGTGATCTTTATCATATACTACGCTGTTACCCGGCTGAAAGGTATGCTGTTCTCTTAACGGGCGAATGGCCTCCTCTAAAGGTTCCTCCAGTCTGATCTTTCTTCCGTAATACAGGTGTTCTAACTGTCCGGTAGGAAGTAATGCAAATGCATAGGTGGTATGAGCAGTATTTAATACAAAAATACCATCTGTAGTCTGAATCATAAATTTATTTCCTCGTTTCCTATTGATCTTATTATTCTGATTATCTGATTGTTCTGATTACTTTATTCTGATTAATTTATTCTGATTAATCTTACTGCATCATCTTATCGCATCTGCAGCTGCTTTTCAATTTCTCTGGTCTTTTCTTCTGTCAAAATATACTTCTTTTTAAAGACAATGAGTCCCACAAAAAGCACTGCAATCGGAATCAGTGTCATACACATGCGAAGTCCCATTCTGCCGGAAGTGGAAATAGTAGTCAGGGCCTGGGCTGTCTCGTCCTTATTAATATGAAATACAGCAATTACCACCGATGCCGCCAAAGCAGAAATACCGGATGCCAGTTTTACTACAAAAGTCTGCATAGAAAAGATGACAGATTCATCTCTTCGCTTATTCTTCCACTCACCATAGTCCACGGTATTTGCAAGGAAAATAGTGACAATGACGTTCATCATTCCGATGGCTGACATAATCAGGTATGCCGGAACCAGCAGGAAATATACGTTGTCGATTCCAGTAAATGTAATTCCAAGAAGAATGATATAGCCTGCAAATGCCATGCCAAAGCTTACATAAAAGATCTTCATAGTGTTCATAAATTTCCGAAGCACCGGGAACAAAATCATCATGGCAAGAATCTGAAAACCGCCTCCGAAGGTATTAAACAAAGTATAATTGCTCTGCCATGCCTCCGGACTGAAATCGTATTTAAAGAAATAAATCACCAGATTGGAAGTAATATACAGAGCCGTGTTAATCATAACAATAGCCACTACCATAGTCATTGCCTGATCGTTTTGAACCAGGGCCTTGAACATTTCTTTTACCGTAGCAGTTTCCATATTTACGGAAGACTTTTCCTTGATATTCAGGCAGGTAATGGTAATGAAAACAACAAATAAAACTCCAATAATTAGGGCAAAATATTTATATCCCAGCCGCTCGATCTCCGCAGCAGTGCTTCCTCCGGCCAACTTTCCAAGAGCAGATACGCTGAGAACCGTAATGATGCTGATGATGGCAGAACCCACACCTGCACAAGAACGAGCTAATGCCGAAAGATTCTCTCTTTCCTTTCCACTTTTTGTAAAGGCAGGGATCATAGACCAGTAAGGAATATCCATCATCGTATAGGTTACGCCCCACAAGATGTAAGTTACTGCAGCGTAAGCCACAAGGCCACCACCATTTAAGGTCGGCGGTGCCGCAAACATCAGATATAAAATAATAGCATTGGTCAATGTTCCCACAAAGAGCCAAGGCCTGAATTTTCCCCATTTAGTCTTGGTCTTTGCAACAATAATCCCCATAATAGGATCGTTAAATGCATCGAAGATTCTTGCAATAAACAGGATAATTCCCATAGCAACGGCACTGACGCCCATAATATCCTGATAATAATAAAGCACATAGGAAGCCGAAAGCATGTATACCATGTCTTTTCCTGCCGCACCGATGCCATATGCAAATTTTTCTCTTCCCCCTAATCTTACTTTTTCTTCCATAACGATTCTCCTTCTTTAGTTTTTCTGGTTCATGGCTAACTCAATGACTTTATAGGCTCCGTCATACAGACCCTGCGTCTTATTTTTCTTAATGTTCTCACACATAGAAATCAGGAAATCTTTATCCTCCATAAATAAATCCAGCATCTGGATGGTATGTGGAATATCTCGACATTCCAGCGTTCCGTCTCCCACCTCTGCAGAATGAATAGCGCCCCACATCTCATGCTTTCCGACTCTTCGAATAAATAATTTCGGTACCGGATAGAAAGAAAGCTCACTTGGCTTGGTAACTAGCACGTCGCAGCTTCGCATCAGAAGGTTGGTGCAGTATACGGCTTCGAAAATATTTTTGTGATAAAAGCTGTGTACTCCTATCAGTTTTGTCTCCGGATCCAATACCTTTTCTGCAAAATTTTCCGTCTCTTTCCAGTCCTCAAAATGCTCTTTCGATACCTTCTTCAACTGCGGTATCTCCCTTAGCAGATCTTCCCATACATTTTTATAATCTCCCACATTGACATAGAGCACTACTTTTTTCTGACGAATAGCCGGAAGCAGATGTTTGATAATAGCGGCAAAGATTTCCTTCTGGGCTCCTGCTCCTCCGATAGTAAGAAGGAACCGTATCGGTTCATTATTTTCTCTCCTCTGGATTCTTGCATCGCAGTCTTTTTCGATATTACTTACCAACTCATGATCGATATAATGTCCGGTATATACAAGGCTATCTGCCGGCATTGGCTGATTGACCTTTTGTTTATTCATGCCATTTAAAATACGGTATCCCATATAGGAGTTATGACATTGAATCGTATGAATACTTCCCTCTGACAAATGAAGAGCCATGGGCCAGTTATCAGGGATCGCATTTACTACATGCTCCATTCCTCCATGGATGGCCGCCTGGGATGGCCACACGTGAGTTCCAACCACCGGGATCTCTTTTGGAATATTTGCAAAAACCGGTGCCATCAGCTCTGCATTCTTCTGATCAGCAGCATTGTAGGACAGAGCTCTGAAACCTTCATAATTCATAGGTTCCCACACCAGCTTGTTAAATACCGGATTCTTAGAAAGTCTGGAGCCTAAAGAATACAACTCATTTTGCGCCCCGATCACCTTTGTGCATGTAGTCTCTCCATAGGAATTAAGATCCATCCAATACGGGGTATATCCCATAGCCCTGGCCGCGGAAGCCATCGCCATAGAAATCCGGTAATGACCAAAGCCCATACGGATGTTGGCTACGATAATTCCCTTTTCTTTATCAAAAGAATCTTCAAATTCCGCATGATTCGGTTCGTAGTGAGCATTGGAGTCAAGATCTCCCACCATGATATTTTTTACCCCTAGGCTATCCCCAATATAGGGATTTTCCGCGATATGTACCTTATAATCTTTTTGTGAATCATCTCCAAATTTCTTTTGAAATTTTTTCTTTGACTGAATAGCCTTTCGATAGGCTTTCTTCGATACCTCATTTCCAAAAATCACCTTTGATAGATCCTGCATTTTATCCTTCCTCCCTATGAACTTCTTTGCAAACTTTCTTATGAATGAACTTTCTTAAATAAACTACTTTGTAAATTTCCTTATAAACTTTCTTACAAACATTCTTACAAACTTCCTTGCAAACCGTCTTACGAACTTCCTTATAAATTATTTCAATATAATTCCCTGCACCAGAATCGTAACCACCTCATCGAGGGCCTCCTGGTAGGAAATCTCATTGCGCACCAACACATCCCGTTGGAAGAACTGTTCCAGCGTTGCTTCCATCATGGTCTTCAATATAGGAATGCTGATCCTTCGGATGCGGTTCTGTTCCATTCCCTCTTCAATCAGGGAAATCGTATTTTCCCATCCATTCTCCAGATGCTCCTGAACTTTCATATAAACCTTGGGGTACTTCTCCTTTAGTTGATATAACTGCTCCAGGTTCAGTTCCCTGTAACCTTCCGGCAACACTCCAAGAATGGCCTGAATCTTCTCCACAATATCCAAAGAGTCATCCTTTAAGACTCTCTCCTCGCTTTCCTTAATGGAGTCAAAGCAATAATCCACCATCTCGGTGATTAGTGAATTCTTATCCTCAAATACGGTATAAATGGTTTTCTTACTAATACCAAGAATCCCTGTAATGTCATCCATTGTAAATTTCAAGCCTTTATCATTAAAAACCTGAAGGGTAGCATTCAGAATTCTCTCTCTAAGCTGAGCATGTTCCATGGTGGCTCCTTTCTAAAAATATCCCCCTATACGGAAACTGTTTTTATTTTTCTAGTTTCCTCAATCGTAGCATTGTACAAATAAAAAAACAAGAAACTACTTTTACAAAAATAGTTTCTTGTTTTTGTGTATTACGACGAATATTCTATTTATCTTTTCTTGCCAAATCTTTTCTCCACACCATATAGGAAATCACCGCTGTGACAACCTCTGTAATCCAAAAGCCATGCCACACTCCAACAGCCCCCATCATACGACTTGCCAGGAATGCCACCGGAAGAATGATCACCACGTATCTGCACAGGCAAATGACCAAGGACTGAACCCCTTTTCCCAAACCTTCTAAAGATCCACTACAGATTACAGACACCGAGGAAGCAATAAATCCAAGACTGATGATACGAAGGGCCTTACTTCCCTCCGCTGTGGTCACGCCATTAGTAGTAAATAATCCCATTAAAGTTCCCGGAATGGTTAGGCAGATTCCTGTGCCTACAGCCATCATCAAAAGCACAAGAATCAACCCATTTTGAAAAATCTTATGTACCCGTCCATGCTCTCCAGCCCCGTAGTTATATCCCAAAAGAGGCCGCATTCCCTGAACGATTCCATTTGCCGGAAGATAAAGGAATGTCTGAAGCTTATAATAAACACCTAAGATGAGTACATAAATCTCGCCATAACTTGTCAGAATAACATTCAGTACAGAAATCAATAGAGATGGGAGTGCCAGATTCAAGCTTGCAGGAATTCCGATAACATACAATTTCTTCCACAACTCCAAATCCACTTTTAGATATTTCTTTCTGTATTTCACAGGAATCGGATGCACAATATAAAAGAACAGATACAACAAGGCCCCTGCTGCCTGTCCAATTCCTGTTGCAAGGGCCGCTCCCTCAATTCCCATTTTCGGAAATGGTCCCATTCCAAAAATCATAACCGGATCCAGGATAATGTTAATAACAGCACCGGTCATCATGCAGGTCATAGACTCCACCATACGTCCCACCGATTGAAAGGTCTTCTCAAATACTAATTGCCATGACAAGGCTGTGGAAAATAAGAATGCGATTCTCGAATAGCGCACACCGCAATCTATGATCTCGGCATTCTCCGTAAATAATTGTAAAAAGGGTCTCATAATTCCAATACCCAAAATCATAAAACCAATTCCATGAATGGTACCAAGAAACATTCCCTGCGTCGCCGCTCTGTCTGCAGTCTCATGATCTTGAGCTCCCAGATAAAAAGAAATCACCGCATTGATTCCAATGCCAAAACCAATCATCACGGCACTGATAAGATTTTGTACCGGATACACCAGGGAAAGAGCCGTCATAGCATCTTCACTAATCTTAGCAACAAAAAAACTGTCTACGATATTGTAAAGTGAACTAACCGTCATAGAAATAACCATAGGCAGCGCCATGGATAGAATTAATTTCAATACAGGTTGTTCTTTCATATAAGTCTGATCCATAATTTTCCTCTCATACATCCCTTTTTTAGTTACTAGACACAAATTCCTAGTATAGCATTTTTTTTTTGGGGGGGGCAAAGCTCGCTCGATTTTTCTTGTCGATTCATCCCAAAATATCAATCAAAAAAAATTAAATCTTGAGAACAGTTCATGCCCTGGCTGTCAATGGCGGCGTATCGCCACTATTGACAGCCAGGGCATGAACTGTTCTCAAATAGTATCTGCTGTTAAACTTCATATGCTTCGTTTGGTTCCCCTACAAATTTGTACTGCTCTCAAACACACCCAAGGGAAAATGGCTTATTGTGGCATCTCTGCCACTTTATTTATCCCTGTAATGCGTTCCACATTGTATGATTTCCATGCTGTCTCCGTCTATCTTAAACACAATCCTGTTTTTCTCATCAATGTGGACGCTCCAATATCCTGCAAGGTTTCCGCTGAGCGGTTCTGGCTTCCCTGTGCATTTATATCCGTTCCGGTCGATATCGATCAAAAGCCTGTTGATTTTCTTCAGGGTTTTCTTATCCTGCGTCTGCCAGTAGAGATATTCTTCCCACGCTTCATCCAGCCATAGTTTTCTCATCAGTCCACCTCTGTCAGCTCATGCTCTTTCAGAGTGCTCTTGCCGGAACGTATATCCGCTACACGTCTTTCCAGCTCTTCGATATTCTCCTTGCTGTAAAAAGGGTCTGCTGACAGTTCAAACGGAATACGGTTTTCCCTTACAACTGTTTTCAGAAAAATGTTGATTGCGGTAGACATGCTCAAACCGATGTCATTAAAAGTCCTTTCCGCACTGCTTTTTAAATTATCATCTACACGTAAACTAATCTGTGCCATAAATATCGCTCCTTTCTTTTCTTTATTTTACAGCAAATGTATATATTTATGCAAGCATTTTTATATACATTTGCTTTTTATTTTCACCACTTGTAAACGGTAAGCTTTGCAAGCCCAGTCTGCCGGATAGAGTCGGCTTGGAAGTCTTTTTCTTTTTTTAATTATCCTTTCATTCATACCAACTACATCTATTGTAGCAGAATCCACAAAGCATCTCATTAAAATTCAAATTTTTTGTTTTATTTTTGGTACACCATTTGACGCATACAATTATTAATGCTACTATTGATAAAACTGATGTTTATTGGTAAAATCAATGAATTGTCAGATAATTAACAAACGATTCACCCCACATATTTGAATCGTTAAAAAAATATTTTACAAAAACTTTACAGGAGGTTATTTCATGAAACGTCAGATGAAAACAATGGACGGAAACAATGCAGCTGCACACGTATCTTATGCGTATACTGAAGTTGCCGCTATCTATCCTATCACCCCTTCTTCTGTTATGGCAGAAGTCAGTGATGAATGGGCTGTTGCCGGAAGAAAGAATGTCTTCGGTGAGCCAGTTCAGATCACAGAGATGCAGTCTGAGGCTGGAGCAGCAGGTACTGTTCACGGTTCTCTTGCATCAGGTGCTTTAACTACTACTTACACAGCTTCTCAGGGACTTCTTCTTATGATCCCGAACCTTTACAAGATCGCTGGTGAGAGACTTCCAGGAGTTTTCCATGTTTCAGCTCGTGCTGTATCCAGCCACGCTTTGAACATCTTTGGTGATCACTCCGATGTTTACGCCTGTCGTCAGACTGGTGTCGCAATGCTTTGCGAGTCCAGTGTTCAGGAAGTTATGGACCTTGCTCCGGTTGCTCACCTTGCAGCTATCGAGGGACGTCTTCCATTTATCAACTTCTTCGACGGATTCCGTACTTCTCATGAGATCCAGAAGATCGAGACATGGGATTATGAAGATCTTAAGGACATGCTGGATATGGATGCGGTTAAGAAATACAAAGATGATGTATTTAGCCCAGAGAATCCTTACCAGATGGGATCTGCTCAGAACCCAGATATCTTCTTCCAGGCTAGAGAGTCTATCAACGGTGCATATGATGCCCTTCCGGCTATCGTTCAGAAGCAGATGGACAAGATCAATGCAAAGCTTGGTACAGACTACAAGTTATTCAACTACTATGGTGCTGAGGACGCTGAGAGCGTTATCATAGCTATGGGATCTGTTTGCGAGACAATCGATGAGACAATCGATTACCTTCTTGCTCGCGGCGAGAAAGTCGGTGTTGTAAAGGTTCGTCTCTATCGTCCATTCTACGCAAAGGCTTTGATCGATGTAATTCCAGATACAGTTAAGTACATTAACGTATTAGACCGTACAAAAGAGCCGGGAGCTCTTGGAGAGCCACTTTACCTTGATGTTGTTGCAGCATTAAAGGGATCTAAATTCGAAAATGTTCCTGTAAATGGTGGACGTTACGGACTTGGTTCTAAGAACACAACTCCTGGACAGATCATTTCCGTATTTAACAATACAGAGAAGAAAGAGTTCACCATCGGTATCGTAGATGATGTAACAAATCTTTCTCTTGAAGTAAAAGAGAATCCGGTAACTACTCCTGAAGGAACAATCAGCTGTAAGTTCTGGGGACTTGGTTCTGACGGTACTGTAGGTGCTAACAAGAACTCTATCAAGATCATTGGTGATAACACAGACATGTACGCTCAGGCTTACTTTGATTATGATTCCAAGAAGTCTGGTGGTGTTACTGTATCTCACCTTCGTTTCGGAAAGAAACCAATCCGTTCTACATATTTGATTGAGCAGGGTAACTTTATTGCCTGTCACAATCCTTCCTATATCAAGAAGTATGACATCGCTCAGGATCTTGTTGATGGCGGTATCTTCTTATTGAACTGCCCATGGACTGTAGAACAGTTAGAGGATGAGATTCCAGCAAAGACAAAACGTTTCATCGCTGATCACAACATCCAGTTCTACATCATCAATGGTATCGCTATTGGTAAAGAAATCGGACTTGGCGGACGTATCAATACAGTCCTTCAGTCAGCATTCTTTAAACTTGCAAACATCATCCCTGAGGAGACTGCAATCGAGCTTATGAAGGCAGCTGCTAAGAAGTCTTACGGCAAGAAGGGTGATGATGTCGTTAAGATGAACTACGATGCAATCGAAGCAGGTGCTCAGAGAATCGTTAAGGTTGACGTTCCGGCTTCCTGGGGTTCTGTAGAGGAAGATGCTTCTGCAGCACACAAGGTAACTGGTCCTAATAAAGATGCTGTTGATTTTGCAAACAACATTCAGTCAAAGATCAACGGACAGCAGGGTAACAAACTTGCAGTTTCTGACCTTGTTAAATATCAGAATGGTTATACACCATCCGGTACTTCTGCATTTGAGAAACGTGGTATCGCTACAGATGTTCCGGTTTGGGATTCATCAAAATGTATCCAGTGTAACCGTTGTTCTTATGTTTGCCCACATGCAGCAATTCGTCCGGTAGCACTTACCGAAGAGGAAGTTGCAGCTGCACCGGAAGGAATGTCATGTGCAAATATGACAGGTATGCCAGATTACAAGTACAGCATGGCTGTATCTGTATTTGACTGTACCGGATGTGGATCATGTGCAAATGTTTGTCCTGCTAAGGAAAAAGCTCTTAAGATGGAAACATTTGACGAAGAGCATCAGGAAGCTCAGAAGTACTTCGATTATGCAGTAACTCTTAACGATAAAGAAGACGTTATTGAGAAGTTCAAACTTGGAAGCGTTAAGGGAAGTCAGTTCCGTCAGCCACTCCTTGAGTTCTCAGGCGCATGTGCCGGTTGTGGTGAGACACCTTACGCAAAACTTTTGACACAGCTCTTTGGTGATAGAATGTACATCGGTAATGCTACCGGATGTTCAAGTATTTGGGGTAACTCATCTCCTTCTACACCTTACACCGTAAACAAAGCTGGTAAGGGACCTGCATGGTCTAACTCCCTCTTCGAGGATGCAGCTGAGTTTGGATATGGTATGTATCTTGGACAGAAAGCTATCAGAAAAGAGTTAAGACACAAAGTAGAAGCTATTATGGATTCCAATGATAGCCTGAAGGAAGCTGGACAGAACTACTTAGATACCTTCACATCAGGAGCTACCAACGGAAAAGCAACAGACGCTCTTGTTGCTGCTTTGGAAGCTGATGGATCTGATGCTGCTAAGGCTATCTTAGATCAGAAAGATTTCCTTTCTAAGAAATCTCAGTGGATCTTCGGTGGTGACGGATGGGCTTACGATATCGGTTTCGGTGGTCTTGATCACGTACTTGCTTCTGGCGAAGATATTAACATCATGGTATTCGATACAGAGGTATATTCTAATACAGGTGGACAGTCTTCTAAGTCTACACCTACAGGTGCTGTTGCACAGTTCGCTGCCGGTGGTAAAGGAACTAAGAAGAAAGACCTTGCAGGTATCGCAATGAGCTATGGTTACGTTTATGTAGCTTCCATCTCTATGGGTGCTGATTACAACCAGTGCGTTAAGGCTATGGTTGAGGCTGAAGCTTACGAAGGACCTTCTATCATCATTGCATACGCTCCATGTATCAACCACGGTATCAAGAAGGGTATGTCTAAGGCAATGACAGAGGAAGAATTAGCTGTTAAGTCTGGTTACTGGCATACATACCGCTACAACCCAGAGCTTGTAGGATCAGGAAAATCTGCATTCTCACTTGACTCTAAGGCTCCAACAGAGGATTACAAGACCTTCCTTGACGGAGAAGTTCGTTACAACTCTCTCCGCAAAGTGGATCCTGAGAAGGCTGAGAGATTATTTGCTGAATCTGAGAAAGAAGCAGGCGATCGTTACGAGCATCTTAAGAAGCTTGTTGCTTTCTACGGTGAAGAATAAATCTATAGAAATCCATAGAAATCCATAGAAATCTATAGAAGCCTATAAATTTCTATAAACATCAAAAAAGCTACCGTACCAACTCCGGTTGGTGCGATAGCTTTTTTCTTTTTTATCTCTCTATGATCTGTACCTTACAATCGTGCATTTTCGTCTCTTTGCTATATCCAATACCTACTGCCAGAATTCTTCCTGTATATCTGCTTGTCTCTCCAAGCTTTCCCTCAAATCGCATCGCATATTTCTTTTCTACGATCTGCTCGATAGCCTCTTCCGGTGTATGATCCACTTTCAGTTCAAGAATTATACAATCGGCAGTCTTATCATACGGATAAAATATAAAATCAACATATCCTATTCCCGCTTTTTCTTCTCGTTCTACACGGTAAAAATCTCTTGCCGCAAGATAAATCAAATTTACGATAGCCGATAATTCCGTTTCATGATTATAAGACAACAGCGGTACTTCCGTATTATGAACGTACTCCAGAATCTCATTCATGGTTTCTGTATCTCCATGCAGCGTAGCATAGAGCATCCTCTCTGATTCGTGAGCAAGACGATATACGTATCCCAACGATGCTTCCTTTCGTAGCATCATCTCAAATTTATCCATCAGCTCCTTGTTCGGAATACTCACCTTTCCGTTCTCATAATTCAAAAATCCATATACCACCATCGCAGAAAATATCTCGTCTCTCGTGGTAAGCTTCATAGATGTAGCCGCATATTCCTGTATCTTTGCCGGCACGGACTCCCCTGCAACCATAAGTGCCAGATCATTTCTTACATCCGCAATATTATGCTCAATATAATAATAAATCTCGTCATAGGGTCCGGAACTTGTCCAATAAGAGGCCAAATTATTATTGGTTAATGCAAACACAACCGAGCGGGGATTATAAACGCTCTCCCCTGAAAATGTATGATATCCGTTATACCATATTCGCAATCCTTCTCGGCTGACCTTTGCATTCTCCGTGTCAGTCCGATACCGTTCATATAACTGATCCACTTCTGAATCTGTAAATCCAAAAGAATCACTGAATTTTTCTTCTGAAATCATCGTATACTCCATGAACATATTCAGCTCTGATCCGCTGGAATATTTTGCAATCGGAAGAATTCCTGTTATATATGCAAGCAATACGTACGGCCGATCCTTTAACAAATTTCGAAGAAAAAGCAGGTACTCTCTTTTATTCTGTTCCGTAACAAACTCCTGATGAAAAATAAAATCCCACTCATCAAACACAAATACAAATCTTGCATTCACATCCTGTTCGTATATTTCATTCAAAATATCCCACACAGCATCTTCTTCCGAAATCTCTGCACCAGGATATTCTCGTCGAATATCCTTTACCAATCTTTTTTCAATTCTTTCAATGTATTCCTCGTAAGAATTACACCGTTTTGGCAAATCATTAAATGATATATGAATAACAGAATATTGATTTCTATATTTGTCATACTCTAAAGATTCTGCGATTTTGCATGTATCAAATATGTCCTCAGACGCCTTTGCTTTTGAAAAAAAAGCAGCAATCATGTTTGCCATAACGGTTTTTCCAAATCTTCTTGGTCTTGTAACACAGATGTAACTATTTCCTGCATTTACCAGAGGAAATAATTGTGATAACAGCAATGTTTTATCTATAAAGTATGGTTTGACTGTTTCGCTTTTGTACAAAGTATATGCGGTTATACTATTTAAATAGCTTCCCATAATTTCAATCCTCCGCATTTATTTAGTCTCAGTATAACATACCAATAAAGATAAGTAACTTGAAAATCTATATCCAGTTTTTTAAAAAAATTTCCTATATTTTCGTGGTGTCACTCCATACTTTCGTTTGAAAGCCTTAATAAAGTGACTGCAGTCACAAAATCCTGTCTCCTGACTGATATATGTCAGATCAAAATCCGTAAACCGCAACAAATCTTCTGCCTTTTGCAGCCTTACAGTAAGTATCATCTCCTTACAGGTCTGGCCGTAATATTCCTTAAATTTTGCAGCAAAATAGGAATAACTCATACGAAATTTCTCTGCCAATTCCTCCACCAAGATTTCCTCCTGGTAGTGTTGTGAGATATATTCTGACACTTCAGCCATTTTTTCATTTAATGTCACTTCTTTTTTTCTCTTTTTTATCTGAAAGCCATCTCTCTCCCACACCTGAAGGATCTCTGCCATAAGAAGACAATAATTGGAGTGCAATACGATATCATAACCAAATGGTTTTTCCTCTAATACTTTGATTGATCCTTGAATAAGCCCCTTCACTTTTCTCTGATCCAACTTCTCTTTTTTTATATAAACAGATACTTCCTTTTTCTCTGATGCCATAGAAATCAAGCTGGATATAGACGGAAGAACCGAACCGGACATATTCAAATGTGCAGGATCGAATTTTACAACATAATAACGGATCGGAAATTCTCCCGTGGAAAAGATCGCATGAGGCATCTGGGGATAAAATACGATCATATCTCCCGGTTTCAATACATAATTTTCTTCCCCCGCCTTTACATTTGCCTTTCCCTCCACCATATAAAGGATTTCCACAAAATAATGCCAGTGTGGAAGAATCGGAAATACGTCAGAGGTTTGTGCGTCGAACAAAAAGGCTTCATATGGTTTATTTAATGTATCGTTATATTCAAAATAAGGTTTCATTACGTTTCTCTATCATAGATTTTTACAATTTTTTCATTAGGTTTATTATATCATCTCTTTTTTTTACATGATATACTTTCACCCAAAAACATCCATCTTCACTGAAATACTATTTTTGGAGGTTATGAAGAATCTTTATGAAAGAAACACACAAAATTATTAACCCACAGAAACCCCTGGGATCTGAGCAGGACCTTTGGCTGGAAGAAGCCGCCCTGATGCACATCTTCCGTCAAAATAGAAAAAGCAATCTGCGCACTCTCCTTTCTCTTTTCAAAGGACACTATGGTGCACTGGCCGGTTCTATTTTCTTTTTTATCATCAAGCACTCCCCCACCTGGGTTTTACCAATTGTTACGGCTAACATTATTAACGCAGTAACCGACCATAGCGGGAATATTGCAAAAATTTTGGTGCTGAACACTACCCTTATGATTGTATTTCTTGTGCAGAACATCCCCACCAACTACATCCACACCTGGCTCTATGCCAAAACCGTACGAACCGTGGAGAAAGAACTTCGAGAAGCCCTGGTTTGCAAGCTCCAGCAATTATCCATCACCTATCACAAGGAAATGCAATCCGGAAGACTTCAGTCAAAGATTATGAGAGATGTAGAACAGATCCAAAATCTTGCATCTCAGATTTTCATCTCACTTTTGACTATTATCCTGAATATCGCCGTTTCCTTCGGTGTGGTTATTTTTAAAAGTCGAGTGGTATTTCTTTTCTTTCTCTGCACCATACCAGTTTCTGTTTTGATCATTGTAGGGTTTAAGGGAAAGATTAAGAACCACAATCGAGCATTTCGTAAAGAAATGGAGGAAACCTCTGCCAAAGTAATGGAAATGGTTGAAATGATTCCGGTAACAAAAGCTCATGCTCTAGAAGACCAGGAAGCTCGCAAAATGAGTGAGCAGCTCCGCAAAGTTGCCGAAAAAGGTCTTCAGCTTGACATGATTCAGACCTATTTTTCTTCTATTAGCTGGGTTGCATTTCAGATCTTTCAGGTATTCTGTCTTGCATTTACAGCCTATATTGCATGGAAAGGGATGATCGGTGTGGGAGACATCACCTTATACCAAACCTATTTTTCAAGTATTGTCGCTCAGATTGCAAGTATCGTCACCTTGCTTCCAATCATTTCCAAAGGTCTGGAATCCGTCGAATCTATCGGTGATGTGCTGTGTGCAAATGACATTGAAGATAATCATAAAAAGAAAAAGGTACCGAATCTGAAAGGAGAAATCACATTCCGTGATGTTACTTTCACGTATAACGGAGATGAAAAGCCGGTATTAAGTCACTTGAATTTTAAGATTCAACCGGGAGAAACAGTGGCCTTCGCCGGAGGCTCCGGATCCGGAAAGACCACCATTTTGAATCTCGCCATCGGTTTTCTAAAAGCCGATAAGGGACAGGTATTGGTGGACGAAAATGATTTAATGGAGTTGGATCTGCACAGTTATCGGGAGCAAATTGCCGTGGTTCCACAGCAATCCATTCTCTTTACTGGAACTTTGCGTGAAAATATCACCTATGGTTCTGCGTCCATCTCCGAGGAGCAGTTGTGGAAAGTCATCCGAGCGGCCAACCTTGAAGAAGTTGTTCAGAAGCTCCCAAATGGCCTGGATACAATGATCACAGAACATGGAGAAAATCTTTCCGGCGGCCAACGCCAACGCATCTCCATTGCTCGTGCATTTTTACGGAATCCAAAAATACTAATCCTGGACGAAGCCACATCTGCCCTGGACAGTGTCTCTGAAAAGAAGATCCAGGATTCCATCCAGAAACTGGTAAAAGGCCGAACCACGCTGATTGTTGCCCATCGTCTATCCACCATCCGCAATGCAGACCGGATTGCTGTAATAGGAAAGGGAAATGTATTGGAATGCGGATCTTATGAGGAATTAATGGCAAAAAAAGGTGCCTTTTACCAAATGGAAAAAATGTAAGAAACAAAGAAAGCCAGGCAATGGGATTAATATCCCACGCCTGACTTTTTCCTTTTCCTTATTGATTTATGATCTGTGCAGCTATACTTTCCATAGTCTCCACAATTTCTGCAATCTGTTCTTTTGTAATTTTATCCATGTGAACACCTCCGGTGCATACCACGACGGCATTTTTCCCTGCCGATACTTTCTCAGCAAGATACCGACACAGTTCCTCGTCCTTATGTCCTGTCACATTCAGCACCGATGCCGTACTGCTCACCTTTCCACTATCCAGAAGGGACGGTCTTGGGATCGCAAGAACAGTACATCCTACATGTGGGCATTCCCCACCGCTTACCAATATATGATAATCACTGCCTAGTCTTTTGACCTCTACACAAATATCTGTAAATGTGAGATTTTTCTTTATTTCCAAGAAATTCTCGGTATCCATACTTTGACGCTCCCTTCTCTACCTAAGACCAGTCCAGCGGCGATATGCCTTCGCCTCTATCCCGAAGGGCTCCACAAGCTTTGCCGCAATATGATAGGTCATCTCTTCGATATTCTCCGGCTGATGGTAGAACGTCATCATCGGTGGAATGATCCGTACCCCCGGAATCATTGCAAGTTCGGAAAGGTTACGAAGATGAATGGCACTTAATGGGGTCTCTCTTGCTGCAAGAACCAGCGTCCTCTGTTCTTTGATGGTCACATCTGCCGCACGCAAGATTAGATTGTCTGCGTAGCCACTGTGGATTCCGGCCACCGTCTTCATACTGCATGGCACAATCAGCATGCCTTCCGTATGGAAGGAACCACTTGCCGGTGCGGCTCCGATATCTTTTGCATCACAGGTTTGATCTGTAAGTGCCTCAATCTCTTCCACAGTATCTTTTGTTTCCTGCTGCAATGTAATCTTCGCACTGTCACTTAAGATCAGGATGGATTCATAGTCAGAATCCTCTCGGATGATCTGCAAACACATTTTCAGAATCGGAAGACCGCTGGCTCCGGTTGCCGCCACGACAATGCGTTTTTTGTCCTTTTTACTTTCGTTATCTTCTCTATTCTGCCTGTGCATCTTATTTTACCCAATGAGTTGGATCTACATCCATGAACTGTGCTCTCTTAAATCTGTCTTTTTGATCATACGGAACAGTACAGTCAAAGATGGTCTTACATGCGATTCCATGATCACGAATACTGCCGGAACAACTTGGATCGTTAGACGGATCCAGCGGATGACATCTGACTCCCGGAATCGTAATGATATCCGCATCTCCTTGAAATCTTGTATTCATTGCCCACAATACATCATTCATATCAAAACAATCTACATCTTCATCCACTAAAAATACATGTTTCAGCTCACTAAATGCAGAAAATGCAAGAAGTGCTGCCTGCCTTTGTCTGCCTTCATCGCTAGCCGTCAGCTTCTTAAACTGAAGCACTGCCATATATTTTCCGCCTCCCGGCGAAGCACAATATACGTTCTGAAGTCTTCCGGGCATTGCCTTTTCCACCATTCCATAAATACTTGCTTCCGTCGGGATTCCGGCCATAGATACATGTTCCTCACTAGGTCCTATACAGGTCTGCATAATCGGATTCTTTCTGTGTGTCACTGCAGTTACCTTGATCAACCAGCACTGGTCACTTGCCGGTCCTGTATATCCCGGAAATTCCGGCATTGCATATCCGGTATGACTGTTCTGATCTTCCTGTACTCTTACATTCGGAACAACTTCCCCTTCGATCACATACTCAGCATTGGCGATGGCACGTTCATTTACTGTCAGACATTTGCAAAGCTTCACCGGTTCTCCTCTGAGGGCTCCTGCAACTGCAAGCTCATCGTATCCCATAGGTGTTGTCGGCGGCTCAAAGCAAGATCCGATCTCAATCGCAGGATCTACGCCGATACTTATTGAAATCGGCAAGCGCTGTCCAAGTTCTTCTGCTCTTTCTGCCATTGCTCCGATGTGACGTGCTCCCGGTGTAAAGAAGATTGATAATTCATCTTTTCTCTGGATACAGAGTCTGTGGATTGTCACATCACTTACTCCGGTATCCGGATGAGATGCATAGCACATTCCAAGGGTAATATATGGTCCCGCATCTACCGGTGTATTTGTCGGTGCCGGTACTAATTTATATAGATCAAAATCCGGATCGGTAGCTTTATGTACAACTTCCTGGCAAGGGGCTGCTTCTTCTGTCAGCACCGGTGGAATCGGGTTGTCCACGCTGTGATATAATTTTTTTCCAAGATCCTTCGGATCACATTCCAATAAAGCCCCAACTCTTGTTCTGTTTGCAAGCACACCAATGGCAACTCTTGCTCCCGGATGACCCTTTACATTGTTAAATATCATTGCCGGCCCTTCTTTGGTTGGACGCATAACGGTTCCGCCTGCTCCTATGTGACGATATACCCCGGAAAGCTCTGCCATCGGTTCTACTTCCACATCGGTTTCCACTAGCTGTCCCGGCATATCTTCTAACAGCTTTAATGCACTTCTAAGATCTATGACTTTTCCTGCCATATAATATCCTCCTATTATCATTCTTTCTTCAAATCATTACTCCTACTCTTCATTCCCATTTTAATGATTTTTGGGTGCAAAATCAATTCGACTTCTTCTCTAATTGATTCAAAAATTTAATATATCACAAGAAGTCCCTCTGTAAAGCTTTTATAACTTAATATGTAAAATCCAGTTTAAACATTTTTAAATGACTGTAAGGTTTATTGTTTAGCCTCCAAAAGGGTGCTATATTCAAACCGTTTTTGAAAGCATTTTTTTAATCGTTTTTGAAAGCGCTTTAATCGGAAAATCAACAGATGTATGCAAACATCAGGAGGCTTAACATGAAAAAGAAAAATCTTACAACGAAAATTAGCGTTACTGCTCTGGCTGCTTTACTTAGTGCCGGATGCACAGTTGCCACGGTTCCGCCATTTGCAGGTCCTGTCATCGTGCATGCCGAAGATCAGGTTTCCCCATCTTCTACTACCGTAATTGACGAAAACACCGATAGTGGGGACACTACTCCAGATGGCGGGGACACTACTCCGGATGCCTCTACCATCACCCAGAAATCAGTACTTCTGACTGTAGGCAGCGATACTACCAGCCAGGGTGTCACCTGGTATGCAGATACTGCCGATGCCGGCGAGGTTCAATATGCATTGAAGAACGGTGATACTTTCCCGGAAAATTACGAAACCGTACAGGCAACATCTACTGAAGCAAATGATGCGGGATTTTACTCTAATCAGGCAACCTTATCGAATCTTCAGCCTGGATGTGAATATGTATACCGAGTTGTAAACGGAACTACGATCAGCGATACTTACAGCTTTCATACAGGTAACAACGATGGTTCCTTCAGTTTTGCTTTCGTGGGAGATCCACAGATTGGTGCCAGCCATAATAACGAGGCCGATGGTGAAGGATGGAGCGAGACATTAAATGTCATCACTTCACAATTTAACCCGGATTTCCTATTATCTGCCGGAGATCAGGTAAATACAGCTGATAACGAAACACAGTATACAACCTATTTAAACGACGTATTTACCTCACTTCCAAGTGCAACTACCATTGGAAATCATGATACCAAATCCGCCGCATACAACCAGCATTTCAATCTTCCAAACGAGAGTTCTGACAAGGGTATTACAGAGGCCGGATCTGATTACTGGTTTGTATATGAAAATACTTTATTTATCGACATTAACTCTAACAACCTTTCCAATGCCGAGCATAAAGCATTTATCCAGGAAGCAATCGATGCCAATCCAAACGTCAAGTGGAAAACTGTGGTATTCCACCACTCCATTTATTCAACCGCTAGTCATTACAATGATGGTGATATCATCGAAAGAAGAAATGAGCTTCCACAAATGTTTACAGACCTGGATATCGATGTTGTCTTGATGGGACACGATCACGTTTATACAAGAACTTACATGATGAATGGCTATACTCCGGATACCTCCCAGGGTGTACAAAGCAGCGTCACCAATCCTACCGGCATCCTGTATCTCACAGCCAACTCTGCCAGTGGTAGTAAGTACTATGATATCCAAGCTCCAAACGCAGAATACGCCGCAAAGATGGATCAGTCCAAACGCAGAACCGTTACCGATATTGATGTAACGGATACTTCTTACACCATGACAACTTATTACGCAGATAATATGGAATTGTTAGATCAGTTTACCATTAATAAAACGGACAACACCGCCCTTCAAACACTGGTAGATGAGACCGATGCCAAAAATTTAAGTGCTGATTCCTACACAGAAGAAAGTTGGAGTGCATTCCAGACTGCATTAGCGAATGCTAAAGCCGTTCTTGCAAATACCGAGGCTTCTCAGTCTGATATTGATACCGCTTACGAAAATCTTTCAAATGCCGTTGCCGGATTAAAAGCACCAGAAGCGGATGATAACACGGACGATAAAACCGACGACAAGACGGATGACAAAACTGACGATAAGACGGATAACAAGACCGACGACAAAACCGACGATAAGACCGACGACAAAACGGGCGATAAGACCGATAACAACACCGACGATAAGTCGGATAACAACACCGACGATAAAACAAACGACAAGACCGACGATAAAACGGATGACAAAACGGGCGATAAGACCGACGACAAAACTGACGATAAGACCGATAACAACACCGACGATAAAACAGACAACAAGACCGACGATAAGAACAACAATGACAACTCTGGTAGTAACACAAACTCCGGCAACAACAACTCTGGCAATAACACAAATTCCGGTAATAACAGCTCCGGTAATAATACGAACACCGGAAATACTGTCAACAACACAACTACCACCGCAAAGACAGCATCTGTTCAAACCGGCGATACAAGCAATGCTGTAGCCGCTGGATTAATGATGATTGCCGCCGGAGGTACCCTTACTGTATGTTTAAAAAAGAGAAAGAAGTCTGAATAAACACCATGAAAAAAATCAAAGAAAATAGTATTGTTCTTACAATCATTTTTCTTTCTATCATCTTGGTATTACTCTTCCTAAAATTCGGTTATAAATCATATGCACGATATGAATCAGACACACTCCACTACGATCAGGGAATCGTAGTGGAGATTTCTGATTCCCAGATTGAATATGATAAAGATTTAAAAATCTATCTAGGAACCCAAGATTTGAAAGTAAAAATGATAGACGGAGTGAGTAAAGGTTCTACCATAAACGTAACCAATTATCTGACCCAGACACACAATGTTTTGGCAAAAGTAAATATGCCTTTGATCATTAACGTTGATAATCCGGATGATATCGAGCCTTATTATACGGTCTTTAATTATGACCGTCGTTTTTCTATCCTGGCCTGTATCGTAATGCTGATTGCTGCTATCATCTGTATCGGAGGTAGCAAAGGAGTAAAGTCTCTGTTGGGGCTTCTATATTCCATGTTTATCATTATCGGCTTCCTGCTCCCTGCAGTTTTTTCCGGATGGTCTCCTATCCTGACTAGCATTTTAACTGCCATCCTTTCAACGGCAGTCACTTTACTATTATTAAACGGACAAAGTGCAAAGACCGCTGCTGCCATTCTTGCCACCATGGCAGGTGTGCTTTTTTCACTGATCTTTTTCATGATCATGTCCGCTCTGATCCACATAGACGGATTTAGTAGCTCTGAGGCAGAAGGACTGGTTCTCATTAACGCAGGTACCGGTTTACAGATTCGGGATGTTTTATTCGCCGGAGTTTTAATCTCTTCTCTTGGCGCCATTATGGACGTAGGGATGTCTATTGTTTCTGCCCTTTACGAAGTACATTTACACAACAATACCTTGACTGCCCGGGAAATTTTCCATTCCGGACTGGAAATCGGAAAAGATATGATCGGTACCATGACCAATACTCTGATCCTGGCCTTTACAGGAAGTTCATTTATCACATTACTGATATTTATTTCCTATCAGGTACAATTTAACCAGCTGGTCAATTCTAATTATCTGAGCATCGAAATCGCCCAGGGACTCTGCGGAACATTCGGAATCGTATTAACCATTCCCGTTGCATCAGCAATAATGGCATTTCTCCTCACCCGCAAGAGAGGCCTTCATTAAAAACCTTGCGTCCCTTGCTTTTCGCAAAATGTTTTACAAAAAAGCTGCTGTACCAACTCAAATTGGTACAACAGCTTTTTTAATACTTATTTACTTATTTGCTAAGAAATTCTTCCATTTTCCATTTCATAAACCACATCTGCCACATTCATTGTGGATACTCTGTGGGAAACCAGGACAACGGTTTTCTTTTTCGCAGATTCCTTTAGGGATTTTAAAATGATTCCCTCATTTAAGGAATCCAGATTACTGGTTGGTTCATCCAGAAGGATCATATCCGCATCATGTAGGAACGCTCTTGCAATTCCGATTCTCTGTTTCTCACCACCGGATAAAGTATCTCCCAGCTCTCCCACTTCTGTATCGTAGTCCTTTGGAAGTGTCATAATGAAATCGTGGATAGACGCCTTCTTTGCAGCCTCCATAATCTCTTCTCTAGAAGCTCCCGGTTTTGCAATTCCAATATTATTTGCAATAGAATCATGGAACAGATGGGTTTCTTGTGTGACATAGCTTTCCATGTCTCTTAGGTGCTTGGTAGGAATCTCACGAACATCGGCACCATCCACCGATACCTTTCCGTTCCGGACGTCCCAGAATCGCATCAACAATTTTAAGAGTGTCGATTTTCCGGAACCGCTGGCACCGTGAATGCCGGTGATTTTTCCCGGTTCAAGTTTCAGCGAATAGTTATCTAAAATAATCTCATTATCATGGCCCAGGCCACCCTCTCTGTCTCCTTCGGAGCCATTCACCTTGTAAGCAAATGTCACATCCTTTGCCTCAGCTCCCGAAAATCCACATTTCTTCTTGTCTTGATCAGAGTTTTCCACATCCCCCGGAATCTCTTCCACAAGTGGAGGCTCTTCTAAAAGAGAAAGCACACGCTCACCGCTGGCCAATGTCTGATTCAGATTATTGGAAAGACTAGACAGCGCCACCACCGGTCCAAAGGAACCCATCATAGCGATGGTACAGGTTAAGATTCCCTCGAATCCCATCTCACCATTTCCATATAAGCTGATCGTAAGAGCAAGCATTCCAAAAGATGCAAGAAGAATCACCATATTTGTAAAGGAACGTTGGGAGCCTTCCATCTTACTTAGATCCTCCTGCATGCCTGCAAGATTTTTAGACCGCTCGCTCATCTGCTCTTTTCTCTTTTCTCCCTGCCCGTACTGGATTGTCTCGTCCAGTCCACGCAGAGAATCCAGCACAAAGCTGTTCAGCTCTCCGAAGTTTGTCCGAAATTCCATTCCTTTCTGACTGCCACGTTTACCATTCCACATAGGAATCACAACACCAACAATCAGATAAGCCGCCAACGCAAGGAGACCTGCAAGCCAGTGATATCTTCCGATGAAAATCACCATGATCACAGAAGTCAGGGTAGCGATGGCAATCGGAGAAATGGTATGAGCATAGAATACTTCCAAAAGCTCAATGTCCGTCGTGATAATAGAGATCAGATTTCCTTTATCCCGTCCCTCCAGTTTTGCCGGACAAAGCTTACGCAGCGCCGCAAAGACCTTATGACGGATAATTGCCAATAATTTAAATGCAATAAAATGATTGCAATACTGCTCCGCATAGTGAAGAATCCCTCGAAGCACAGCGATAAGGATCATCACCGTAATAATAGTTTTCACCGGAGTAAATACAAGCCACATATTATTTACCGGAACAATCAAACCGGTTACACCTGTAAGCAGACCATGAACCATAACCTGAGCTGCAAGAATCGTTAGGAAGATAGCACACAGATAGCCCAGGGTACCAAGGATGATGGCCGCCAACATAATATGAAGCAGAGGTTTTACCAGGCCTATAAGACTTCCCATAATCCGGAAGGCACTTCTTCGCTTGGTGGTGCGCTTGGTGGTGTTGGTGGTGTCAGGCACCATTAAATTTTCATTAACATTTTCGTTTGAATTTTTATTAACTTTCATTATTCGCGACCCTCCTTCCCATAATTTTCTAACGCCATCTGGCTTTCATACAGTCGTTTATATTCCCCATTCTGACTCATTAGTTCTTCGTGTTTTCCACATTCTGCGATCTCTCCGTTTTTCAGGAAATAGATCACATCTGACTCCACTACATTTGCCAGTCTGTGGGATATCAGCAGCACAGTCTTTGTTTTTGCCAATTCGTGGATCACTTCCATAATCAACTCTTCGCTCTCCACGTCTATATTAGATGCAGCTTCATCAAAGATGTATACTGCACTGTCCGTCTTAAGCAATGCTCTTGCAATCACCAATCTCTGGCACTGTCCACCGGACAGGTTGCTTGCTTTTTCTAACAGCTGAGTCTGCAAACCTTCCTGGGTCTGTAAGAATCCTAAAAGATTTACTTTCTGAAGCACTGCTTCCATCTCTTCTTTGGTAGCCTCCGGATTTGCCATCTTCAGATTCTCTTCTACGGTTCCTTTGAACAGATAGCTGTTATGGCGTACTAGCACTACGTGTTTCATCAAATCGGTCTCATTCACCTCTCGTAACGGCACACCGCCGATGGTGATTTCTCCACTGTAGCCACGATTCTTCGCCGCCAGAATTCCCGCGATGGTACTCTTACCACATCCCGATTCTCCAACCAGGGACACAAAGCTTCCAGCCGGAAGTTCTAAATCGATTCCTTTTAAAATCTCTCTGTCTTCTTCATAAGAAAAATGTACATCTTTTAATATCACATCTAAAGATCCCTCTGGCAAGACTTTCTCCCCTTCCTCTGGCTCCGGCAGATCCAGAATTTTGAAAATCTTATCGCTGGCTGCCATTCCATTCATTGCGATATGGAAAAATGATCCAAGCAACCGCAAAGGCAAGAAAAATTCGCTGGCCAGGAGAACGATGCACAAGGTTCCTGCCACACTGATATTTCCTTTTAAGAATTCTGACACAGCCACTGCCATACCGATGGCCGCTCCTCCATATGCAACAATGTCCATCACACTGGTGGAATTCAGCTGCATGGTCAACACCTTCATAGTGATTCTGCGGAAGTTCTGGGACTCCACATCCATCTCATCTGCCTTCTGCTGATCTGCCTGATAAATTTTCAGAGTGGTCAGTCCTTGGAGATTTTCGAGGAAAGAATCTCCCAACCCCGTATAAATACTCCAATATTTATTCAGCAATTTCTTAGCGATCTTCTGTACCACCACGATAGAAATAGGAATGAGTGGCACACAGATCAACAAAATCCCACTGGCTTTTACACTTACTCTGCAAAGAATAACAAATAATGTCAACGGCGCCAGTAGACTGTAAAATAACTGAGGAAGGTATTTTCCAAAGTAAGTCTCTAACTGCTCCACTCCTTCCGTGGAAACCTGTACCACTTCGGAAGAGGATACCTGCTCACTGTAGGAAGCCCCAAGTTTTAACATTTTCTCATAAATCTTTTCACGCAAAATCCGTTTTACATCCACACATGCCAGATAGGAAGATTTTGCTCCCATGCGCTCGCACATAAAACGAATGATCACAACCAACACTAAAGTCAGAATCGTCTGCTTGATCATCGTCACCGTTACAGCGCGGTATACCACGTGCTCCAGCAGATTCGCAATTGAAAAGACCGCAACCACTTGCGACAGAAGAGCCGCCCACTGCCACAATATCGTATAAACGATGTACTTTTTTGCGTGGGATAAAAGCCCCACCAGTCTTGTTTTAATCATAAGTTCTCCTTATTTAGACTCTTTTTGATTTCTTTTCTCTCTTATACTACACACCAAATGCCAAATCGCCAATATCGGATGATAAAAAAGCATCCGCGGTCCCGAAAAACGCATCACTTGCCGGATCTGCTCCCTCATATCCGGCTTGTAGCAATGCACCTTACAGTTGGCGCAAAATGTCTTCTCTTTCATGAAAGGACACTTTTCACTACGAAATCTCGCATAGTCCGATAACGTTTGACAGACAGGACACATCTGTCCTGCCTGCCTATATTCTTCAGAATGGTTTTTTCTGCAGTATAATCGGATCATTTCTTCTACAACATACTGTTCTTTCTGTCGTTTCTTTTCTACTTTATCCATCTAATTCTCCATTTTCCGGCAGTCTCTCTTCCGGCTGCTCCGTCTTAACTCGGAAGAAGAAATATAACAGGTGACATACCCAAACCACTGCGATGCAAATTCTTCCGATCGGTACGTTCTTCATGCAGATAAAACCGATGGCCATCACAACCGTCACCATTCCGATGATCTTGCATTTTGTTCCCATTGTCATAGATCTTTTCTGAACAAAACTGTCCAAATGTTTCTTATATAAATTGGTTCCTACAAACCAATCGTGCAGTTTCTTTGAGCTCTTGGCAAAGCAAAATAATGTTGCCATATAAAACGGAACCGTTGGTAAAATCGGAAGTACGACTCCTATAGTCCCAAGTCCTAAACAAAGAAATCCAAGCACGATCCAAAATATTCTCAAAGGATTTTTCATCGCTAACCTCACACCTCCAACACGAACTTCCGTCCGCCGACTCTTGTGACTCCAAGTTCGATTCCGTACAGTTTTCGAATACTCTCCTCCGTAATTACATCCTCCGGATTTCCTTCCACCAGTACCACGCCGTCTTTCATTCCGATTACATTATCCGAATATGCGATGGCCTGATTGATATCGTGAAGCACCATGATAATGGTGATTCCAAATTCCCGGTTAAGCTTCTTTACCAGCTGCAAAATCTCGATCTGATATCGGATATCGAGATACGTGGTTGGCTCATCAAGGAACAGTGTCTTTGTTCCCTGGCACAGTGCCATGGCAATCCATACACGTTGTCTCTGTCCTCCGGAAAGTCTTGCCACCTCTCTGTCTCTGTACTCCGTCAGATTGGTCACTTCCAATGCCCACTTGATCATCTGCTCATCTTCAGCAGAGTCCCCCTGCATCATCTTCTTATGCGGGGTTCTTCCAAAAGCCACCAGGCTCTCCACAGTGATATCGTCTGATGCACTGTTATACTGCTGAACAATCGCAACCTTTCTGGCAAATTCCTTTAAGTTCAAATTCTGAATATTCTTTCCCTTTAAGAAAATGTTTCCTTTTCTCGGATAAAGATTCTTAGTCATCAGGGAGAACAGTGTAGATTTACCGCATCCGTTTGCTCCCATAATCGTTGTAATCTTGCCTTCTTCAATCTTCAAGGATACACCCTTTAAGACTTTATTTTTCCCGTAGGCAAAATGCAGATCACGAACTTCCATGGCCGGCTTATCCGCCCACTTATCCTTTTTTGCAACCTTTTCTGTAGAAGTCACATCCATATTCATTTCATTATTTTGCATATTTCTTAGACCTCCTTAACAGAATTACGAAGAACGGGCCACCTACCACGCTCATGATTATAGATGCAGACACTTCATATGGAGAAGCAATGGTTCGTCCAATGGTATCTGCCAACAAAAATGTAAATGCTCCGAACAACGCACTGAACGGCACCAACGCCTTATGGTCACTTCCTACCAGGATTCTTCCGATGTGCGGAACAATGAGTCCCAGGAAGCTGATTACTCCAGCCACCGCTGTGGAGATACTAGCTAACAACACAGCAATCAAGGAAATGATAATTCGCATGGTATTGACATTGATTCCAAGGCTTCTGGCCGTCTTATCTTCTAATGCCAGAAGATTGCACATCTTTGTCATAATTAACGCCAACACCAATCCCACGATCACGTATGGCACTAAAGTTTTCACATCATCCCATGTTTTCATCGTAATATTTCCATTTACGATGGCTGCCACTCCTGACATATTTCCCCCGTTCATGGAGTTGAGGGCACTGGATAATCCCGTAAACATTGCATCCACAGCCACACCTACAAGAATGATTCTCAGCGGACTAAGTCCGCCCTTCCAGGATAAACTATATACTAAAATAAATGCGATCACTCCTCCAAGAAAAGCAAATAATGGCGTAAAGAAAAATAATGTAGGTGCAAATGCAGTAATCAATACTGCCGCAAAACTTGCTCCACTGGAAATACCAATGATTCCAGGATCTGCCAGAGGATTCTTAAGTACCGCCTGAAACAATACACCCGATACAGCAATAGCCGCCCCAGCCAACATAGAAATTACAATACGGGGAAATCGCAGATCATAAATGGTTGCTACATCTTCGTTATACTCAACAAAGAGTCCCTTTAA
This sequence comes from bacterium, assembly GCA_963658085.1. GTDB lineage: Bacteria > Bacillota > Clostridia > Lachnospirales > Lachnospiraceae > CAKRJP01. The sequence continues at coordinate 27,835 of CAVKOU010000011.1, read as the reverse complement.
TAATTCCGGAAAGCTGACCTTCAAACTTCCGATATTCACTGCCGCAAAGAACAATGCAACCAGAAGCAGAATCATCACTACAAATGAAAGTGCCGCCTTTGCGGTCTTTCGCTGTTTTCTCTCTTTATCCTGTCTGGAGAGGTTTTGATCTTCTGCTGTCAATCCATCAGATCCATTCTGTAACTTTGTCTCTTTCATCTGTCCTCTCCTTTCTAATTGCTCTGCTGTTCATTGTATTTCTCAGTCGCATCAGAATCCTTTGCCTTCTTCTGGGCATTCTCGCTGGTTTCTTTTGCCTTCTTAGTATCCTCATCACTCTCCGGATAAAGAATTGGCTGTAACTCCTCTAATGCCTCCGGATATTTAAAGGTGGCGCTCATACCAAAGTACTCATAAGTCAGATCATAGACTCTGCCGTTCTTCACTGCATCGAAATGCTGCCAGATATCGTTTTCAGCAAAGTCCTTATTAAACATCTCCACTACCTGATCCGGAAGTGCATGGGCTGCACGAAGGATAATGTCCGGCTCCTTGGTCTTCATATCCTCGGTATTGACTGTCAAAAACTCCTGATCCGTGTCAGAGTATACATTCTCTCCACCTGCCAGTTCCACCAGACTTCCTACATAGGAATTCGGTGTTGCGATAATATAAGAACCCGGAAGTCCCATCAGAATCATAACCTTCGGATGGTCTTTTCCTTCATTCTTTTTCTTGTACTCATCATAAAATTCTGTAAATTCATCTACAAGTTCCTGCGCCTGCTCTTCTCTGTCGAAGATCTCACCTAGCTCCTGAATGGAACGGTACATTCCCGGCACACTTCTTAGATTCAAGAAGGCCCAGTCTGTATCAATGGCTTCGTACTTGGGCTGCAGATCACTTTGCAATGACACCGGACTTAAGATCCAATCCGGATTCAAGGAAGATACAATCTCCATGTCCGGACTCATAGCCGTTCCGACCGTCTCTACATCTTTGTATCTGTCCGGAATTGTGGATACGGTACTACTGCACACTCCCACCAAATCCAATTCCAGCTTGTCACAGATATCTGCAGTTGCAGGAGAAGTTGCAACAATTCTTGGCTCCTCATCCATAGACTGCACTTTTTTCTTCGCCGCTTCCACAGCCGCCTTCTCTTCCGGATCACTGATCTCCAAAAGAGATTCGGCATCTTCTGTATCATTACTATCTGAACTGTCTACACTACTCTCCGTCTGTGAGTCAGAGTCATCACTTTTCTTTCCCTGACTCTGATTTACACAACCTGCCAGAGAAAAAATCATAGTCATGGCAAGAAGAACAACCGATGCCTTTTTTAAATGTTTATTCATCATCGTCCTGGGCACCTCCCCAACGTTTCCAATTGGTACGGAAGAAATAAACCACTCCTGCCACTGCTCCAAGCAAGATCAAACCAGATACCACAACTGCCAGGGCAATCTGAAAAATTTTATTTCCCGAAGAAGCCGTCTCGCTATCGGAATCATTGTCACTTGTTCCTGACTTTGCTGTAGAAAGGCTTAATCCCTCTGCAGAATCCACTTCACTCTCTGTATCCAAAGAAGCAGAGTCGCTGCTTGGTTTTGCCGTTTCCTTAATAGTGCTCTCCAATTTCTTTGTAGAACTGGAAGAAGTGGATGAATTGCCGCTTGTAGACGATCCGGAACTCAAACTGCTATTTCCTGTAGAGGAGGTTCCGGAACTCAAACTACTATTCCCTGTAGAAGAAGTACTTCCTGAAGATTCTGTAGAAGAAGTACTTCCCGAACTCTCTGTGGATGTAGAACTATCACTAGAACTTGAGGTTGCAGAGGAAGCCTCTGTCACCATAGTAGCATTCATATCTGTACTATTCCCCTCGCTGTAATCACTAGGATAGAGATAGAATATAACGGTTCTTCCCATAGGCTCTACATACATTTCTCCTCTTACCACACAGTTCTCACTTGGAACACGTATGCAAATATCAGAAGTTGTACCATTGCTATCAGAACCATTTCCTGTAACACCAATTTCCGATGGAGTTGACCATCCGGAATCTCCTACATTCTGAACTTGAAAGCTATGTCCACTGGTATAATCCATCAGACTCATACGAATGGTAAGATAATACGCTCCATCGTCTGTTACTTCCAGAATACCCGTATTGTACACACATCCTTCAACCATTCCCTGACCTGTTGCATAAGAGCTCTCCCCGCCGGAATCTTCGATTACTCCGGTAACCGGGTGGGCGTAGCATCTGTTGATCACACAACTATATACCGTCCCGCTTGCAGCATAAGCCTTAATAGCAGGAAAGCCTGCCATCAAAGTAATGGCAAGCGCACAAGTCATAATTGCAGACAATATTGATTTTCTTGTCTTTGCTAATTTCATTCCTTATCTCCTTAAACAAAATCGGCAGACTCCCATCCCCGAAGGAATGGGAGGGTTGTCTGCCTAATTAACAATTATTATTTTTCGTTTACTTTTTTTCTGTTGTACTCCATAAGTCCTGTCAGTAAAGCGATTCCTGCAAGAAGAAGCATTGCTGACCACCAAGTGTACTGTCCTGCCACATCACCCGTTTTAACAGTAGATGCTGATTTCAAGCTAGAGCTTGTTCCACTTCCCAGGCTAGATGTTCCGCTCTTCAATGAAGAGGTGCTTCCAAGGCTAGAAGTTTTGCTTCCGAGGGTATTGTTTCCGAGAGTATTATTTCCAATAGTCGCTCCATTGCTGTTGTTTCCATCAGAATCACCACCGGAATTATTGCCATCTTCAGATCCCCCATTTTTATTATCGTCGTTATCAAAACTTGGATCATCGGATGTTGTTGATTTTAATGAACTCCAATCTAGCTTCAAGAATACCGGCTGTGTACCTGTACCAGAGCTGATTGCATCCATAATCGGTACGAATACCTGTAACGGAACATATCCGTCATCCAGAGCTTCCGGAATAAGCTCGAATGTTACTTCATCGGGATAATTAGTTCCATAAATATCTGAAACTAGTGAGTCATCACTGTTCTTCTGATAGCTGTCAACTGTAACATCAGCAAGTGTTCCCTGCGGATTACCATACTTATCAAGTGTATAACCTGTAGTGAAGTATTTGAGCTGGCTTAAATATCCAAGTTTCTGTCCTACTGTTAAGCCATTAAAGTTCATGGTGATGTAGTATTTTCCATCCTTCACTGTCAGTTTGATGGTATGATTGATTGCATCATTTGACATAGAATAGGTACTCTTGTCTACTTTTACCATTGTGCCATAAACAGAATAAACGCCATCTTTAAGATTCTTGATATCCAGTTGTTCTTCACTCTTTTTTGCCAACTGTCCGATTGCTTCTGTCAGTTTTGTGATCTGCTCATCTACAAGACTCTGTGATGCAGAATCGTTGTCCAGTACATTCTGTGCACGGTTAATTGCGCTCTGTAATGTCGCAAGAGAGCTCTCTGTATAAACATCTGTCTGGCTTAAATAGGTCTTTGCCTCTGCAATCTTGCTTTCCAGTCCGCTCTTGTCTACAAGTGTCTTTTTCACAAGACCATTCATCGCCGTTGTCAATGCATTCTCTGCTGCTGCAACTTCTGACTCTGTTGCCTTTGAATTTGAATCAACATTTTCTGCCAATGTGATTGCTGTATTCAGGACTGTCAAACTGCTGCTTTCATAAACATCTGTTTTTGCTGCCTCAGCTTTTGCTTTTTCAATCAGGGCATTTAAGTTTGTCTTGTCAACAACTCTTAAACTGTCAAGTGCTGTCTGAAGTGCTGTAACCTGTGCCTGAACTTCTGCCTTGGTAGCATCTTCTTTTGCTGCTACTGCCTGTGCATTTGTGATTGCTGTCTTTAATGCTTCTAATGTTGCAGAAGTATAAACAACATCGGTACGGTTTGCTTCTGCTGTTGCTTTTTCGATTAAAGCATTCAGTTCTGTCTTGTCTACGATCTGAGTTTCTACTGCATCTACGGCTGCCTGTAAAGCTGTCACCTGCAGATCAATTTCTTTCTGTGTAGAATTCATATCATTGTAAACATCCTGAGCTGTCATGTAAGCCGCATTTAAAGCGTTCCAGTATTCGTCAGCAACATCACCCTGCTGCATACCGGATACCTGATTCAGAAGTGCTTCGATTACGCTGTTGTCTCTCTCTACTCCTGTCTCCTGTTTGATGTTTGCCCAGTCGATAGAAACTCTGGCAACCTTTGTACCCTGTCCCTCAGAGATGCTTTCCATAACCGGAACATATACCTCTACATAAAAGAGATTGTCATCCAAATTAACTGGAATAGATAATTTCTTTGGATACCAGTTTCCTTCTGTATTCTTGTCGTAATACTCAGAGTTTTTATCATTAAATAAATCATAAACATCTGTGTACTCTTCAAGAACTGTTGCGTCAGAAGCCTCATATTTTACCGGGTAATTATATTTGTTGTATTCAACAGTATCCATATCTACTTTTTTCAGTTTGTACAGATAACCTGTCATTCCGGCAAATTTCATGGACTGGAAGTTCATCTCCAGTGTTACTTCACCCTTATTCGTAACTCTTACAATTCCGGTCTGAACCATGGAAGCATTTCCCATAGAATCTTCATCGGATGTTGCGTTTAGCAGTTTGATCGGTACGGAATATGTACCTTCAAAAATCTGCGGATATTTTTCAAAAAGATCACTCTGTTTGTTCTTAACAACAAGTGCTTCATAAGAAGAGGTCAGCAGTTTTGTCTGCTTTTCTACTTCTGCTTTTGTTGCATTGACATCAGCGGATACTTTCTGAGCAGATTTGATTGCTGCCTGGAAACTGTTCCAACTGTTGTCTGTATAAGTGCCGTCATTTGTCTTGGTCAGTGCATTTTCGATATAGCCATTTAATTCTGACTTATCTACTGCATCATCCAGACGAACAAGTGATTTCACTGCTTTATCCAGATTGTCAACCTGTTTATTCATTTCATCTGCTGTCGCATCAGATTTTGCTAATACTTCTTCAGCTTCCTTGATTGCAGACTTCAGATTCTCATAACTGTCTTTTGTATAATTTGCTTCTGCATAATTATTTTTTGCATCGGAAACTGCCTGATCCAGTTCTGCTCTTGCTTTTACTTCTTCTTTCATTACAAGACCAGCTGTTGCTGTATCCAGCGCTGTTTCTGCTGCTGTAATTTCTGACTGGAATGCCACCTTATCTGCCTGAACACTTTCTGCTATAGCAATGGCATCTGTTAATGCTGCAAAAGAATCGCTTGTGTAATTTTTCTCTTCTAATGCTTTTGCATCATTCAATTTTGATTCCAGATCAGATTTTTTAATTTCCTGTTTTACTGCAGATTTTAAATCAAGATTTAACAGGAGTTCTGCTTCTCCACTTTCTATTGTTAGTTTTACTTTATGATTTTCTACATTTGCAGGAAGTGCAACTACAAGTCTGCCTGCATCTGTCTCTGCATCTGCATATCCAGCACCTCTGCGATACTGCATACCGGTAATTCCGTCCACATACAGATAAGCAGTTACATTTCCGTCTTTATCTGTATATAAACGAGCAGATTTTAATCCTGCATTTAAATCACTTGCTGTTCCGTCCTGATTGGTAAGTGTTGCCTGTACTTCATAAACGCCTTTTTCCATTGAAACGGCTGTTGACATCGGTACAAGTGCATCCACTGCTGACTGAAGGTCTGCAGATGCCTGATCTGCATTTTCTTCTATCACATTTCCTTCCTGAGCAGCAATCACTGTCTGAAGGTCTGCCCAACTTTCTGCTGTATAATCTGTTTCATTTAATGCTTTGGCATTTTTCAGGACTTTATTGTATTTGTCAAGTCCAGTTGCCTCTTTTAATCCGCTGATTGCATCAGAGATTTCTTTATCTAATGCTACGATTTCAGAATCGTTTGCAGATGTTGTTCCGTCGATTACTTTCTGAGCTTTTGCTACTGCATCAGATAATACTTTGTAAGATTCCTCTGTATAATTGTCGGCTGCATATTTAGATGCTTTGTCAACCGCTACAACTAAAACAGATTTATCATGGGTTGGCTCGTTAATTTCCGCTACAGGTGTTAAACCAGATAAAGTCATAAATGCCGTTCTGCATCCTTCACCGGATCCAGGTACTTTATTCTGAAGTTCATCCATAATAGGGACAAAGAAGTTCAGATATACCCCGTCATCTCTGTCTGCTGATTCTGGGAACTCAAATCCAACTGTCTTTGGATAATACAGATCATACTGTTCTGCATAAGAATCCATATCTGTACTACCCGAATCATTCAGATAGTAACTGTAATAATCAAGTGGTGTATATTTACTTAATATTGGAAGTCCGTTTTCTTCTGTCCGTTCATTATTTGCCCAGAAAATTCCATTTGTATAACCATATCTGCCCGTAATCACAATTCCTTGTGTATCAAAATAGATATGTTTCTTTCCATTCTCTACTACCAAACGAGCTGAATCATTTACAACCGCCGAATTGCTCATAGACAATCTGTCTGGCTGATCCTGCTGCCACATAGTAACATTAACATTATATGTTCCGTCCTGAATTTCTGAAATATCTACTTTATCCGCTTTTTGTGTAATGGCAATTGTACTATAAACACGAGTTGTACCTGTTATAACCAGTTCATCGCCCTCCATGTGAATACTTCCATCATCATTTTTATAGGAAGATGAATCAAAATACTCTATCGGATTAAACATTTCATTTACCGGATAATACCATTGAACTTCTATTTTGCTCGTATCCCAATCTTTCGGAATCTTTACTCTTAATTCTACCGCTCTCGATGGAATAACCTGCGAGTCATTCATTTTTAATGACAAGTTATAGATTAATGCTTTTGAAGCATTTCCTGCTAACAAAGAATAATATTTGTTATATTCACTATCTTCATCTGAAGTTTCCTGTAAAAGTTCTGCTCCAAATTTCGCTTTACTATTAACAGTATAGTTATCTGTTACAAGTGTAACATCGCCATCTGTCAGTTCGAGTTTTTCTTTCGGTGTTGTTTTTACCCGCAATTCTCCATAATAAGTAGCATCTTCTGTTTTTATCTCAACCTGTTTTCCAAATATTGCTTCTTCTAAATTATTATACTCAATAGAAAATTTTCCATCCTGTAAAATATTCTCCGAATAAACGGAAATTGTTTTTCTACTTTGTACTTCTTTGGAATACGCATACATATATTGGCGATATGAAGCATGGGATGGATAAGGGCATTCTCCTAAATCTTCAATTCTTTCAAGCACTCTTATTGAATTAACATTGCTTGCGTCTGGCATTTCTGCAGCAATAGTTACTTTTCCATCTTCTACTTTTGCTTCATAAGTATCACCAAATAAATCATTTGCCTTTTTTTCTTCTGCCACAAATCCTGTAAAATCCGGTGAATTTCCAGCTTTAGTCACAACCTTAGAAATTTCCAGTCCAACATTTTTATAATTTTCTTCATTAATATCTTTTGCAATCACTGCATTATTCACATCAAATGTAAATTTACCATTTACAATTCCGTACATATAGCTTTCCAAATCATCATCTGTTCTTCCATAACTATAGAAAGCTTTAGTATACATTGTTCCTTCCAGCGTATCTATATCAAAAGAATACCATGACACACCTGTTGTTGCATTTTCAACTGAATATTTCTGAATGTACTTGTCATTCCATTCCTCATTGATTTGTCCCTGTTTCTTTAAATATTCTGTTGCCTCTGTCGGATTGTCCTCGTTATTAGAAATATACTTTTCTGGAAGATTAAAGGTTCCCATAGGAGCATTTAAGGGTGTTATTTCATCATCAATTGCACCCGGTTTTGAAAACTGTAAAATATCAATTTTTTCATAATTTTCAATTTGCAAAGTTACATGATATGTTCCATCATCATTTTGTTTCACCAGTGCAATATTGTCCATATAATCTTGAACCGTACCCGAATATGCTTCATCAGTAAGCAATTTACCAGTTGGTCCATAAAAGGTTAAAGGAACCGCATATTCGTTTTGATTATCCAGTTCTACATTTGATGCTTTCGTTTCCTTCTGTTCACTAGCAAAAGCCTGTATATTCATACTTCCAAGCAACATACTTGTACTCAATACAAAGGCTAATATCTTTTTTATTTTTTTCATTTTTCCTCCGTATTAAGTAAAACAAGCTGCTGCACTTTGGTGTACAGCAGCTTGCTTTACATAGATATTTCTTATTTTATTTTGCTGTGATATCTGTAAGTTTCAAATATCCAGTTGCATTCATTGGCATGCTTCCAACGTATGTTGTAAATTTGCCAGTAATTACGCAACCTTCGTAAAGGTCAGATGCATCTAAATCTGTAAAAGTGAAATAATAATCTGTCACTCCATCAGCTGTAGTTTGTGTCTTTGGGGTAACTGTTGTTCCGTCAACTACCATTTTTCCTAAATGTCCAGTCAAACCTAAATATGTAATCTCATGAGTATGAACAACAAGTGTTGCTGTATCATCATCTGCAATTGTGATGTCTGCACGCATATCATTGAGTGCTGCATCTCCCATAGATGTTGTTGTGCAAGCTGCGTTCTTATAAAGATTCTGCTTTGCTGTGTACTTACCAGCAGCCAATGAATCTGCCGCAAATGCTGTAACTCCCATTGCCATTACCATTGTTGCTGCTAACAGTGCAGCAACTAATTTCTTGATCTTTCTCATAACTGTAATCCTCCTTTTCTTGTCTTGGTATTAGTTTTTTGCTAATACGTCTTTAGTTATGATGTTCAGAGTTATACGAGAATACTTCCGGTTGCACCCATCTAACTCTTTATCTAAAGATACCATGATTTGCTATTCAATGTCAACAGCATTTTTTGCACAAGTTTGTTGCTTGAATTGCAACAAACTTGCCATTTTTCTTTTTGTGTTTGTTGTTATTCAGACAACAGCACACGTAAAAACGCCGCTATTGATCATTTTTTCTCAATAACGGCGTTTCATTATATTCTTTTTAATTTTGTTGCACTTTATACCTTAATGATATTTTTTCTCATTCATCTTTCCGTTCTATACCCAAAAATATAATAGTGCTGTACTTTCCGGCATGTGAACTTGCCCAACGCTGCAGGTAACAGTAACCGGTACTATTCCCATTGTACCGATTCCCGTCCATCTATGGATTCTGCACGCTTCCATCGGAATTTTTACAATATTATTCTCTATTCTTGCTTCTTCAAGGACTTCATTATGCTGATACTTTAATGTTTTCAGTTTTCCGGCCATCATTTCACCGCTCACTCTGGAGTGTGCAGCCATCTCTTTCAGCTTTAATTCCAGATAGCTTTCTCCATTCTCCTGAACGATTTCGGCTATATCTTCAAATCCTCTCATCGCCATAGAGCCTCTGTCCTGCCCCAGCTTTTTATTCATTCGATAAAGTCGGAACACTACCGGATGTCTCTCGACTTTCTGCAGATTGTTTTGTATCTCTCGATCCAGTTCATTCTCTTTTTTCTTGTATATGGATTTTTTCTCTGTCTGAGCATTAATCATCATTTCCAACATATGAATGTCAATATTCTCAACCATGACATCCAATGTCTCATCGACCTCGTCCGGCCTCGCTCCGATTTCCTTCAGATAATTCTGCAGGTTTTCATACAGCTTCGTGTATCTCTCTAACCACTCTGCTCCTGTTGCTGTAAATTCCAGGCCTTCTGTCAGAATCCCTCTTTCGATACAATTTTTAAAATAACGGTTTACCGTTGATCGATTCACGCCGTAAGATTCTGCGATACTTCCCTGAGCTCCACGTTTCTTTTCTACTCTTGACAGACCTTGTAAATATTGCAGTTGCAGCATCGTAGGTCTGTTCTGTCTCTTTAAATGTTCCCCTTTTTCCATATTCGTCTCCTCATTTTCTTACCATATATGAATATTCAATTCTCGATAATCCATAGGCAACGGTTTTTGTTCAAAGCGAGTAATGGCAACAATAGCCACTGCTTCCGTAATCGGAATTCCCGCATTGGTCGTATAAGAAAAGATATGGGTTGGAAGTTCATATGCATCCTCTTGTTCCTTCGCCATAATCCACTCATTATCCAACTGATACCAGAGATAGCCTATAGTTTTTCCTTCCTTCTTTCTGAGGAGGAAGTGATTCCCGTTTTTATGAATATTCAAAATCACCATAGGTTCCATACTTTCATATTCTGCTACCAAGAATCTGGGATCTCGTCTTTCCGGTTCATACAATCCAAAAGCCATGGAATATTCTCCCTCATCATAGAAAGAATTTAAATCCATATCTTCATAGGTCCTGTCATACACATCCCCATATTGTAGGAAATTTCCAATTCCCTCTAACCCTTTCCTGCTTATATAATGTTCGATACGGCAGGCATCCTCCTCCGCTTCCTCTCGCTCCATTCCACTGATCATCTGAAAAAACTGCGTCAGTTTCTCATGTCTTGCAAGGCAGTCCATGCCTTCTAACTGTCCTTTTTCTGTCAACTTGAGATATCCATTCTCCGGCTCTTGAAGAAAGCCCTTTGTAACCAGACTACGCACAAGCCCCGCCGACTCATGTCCGGTAATGCCAACTTCTCTGGCATACTCCTTGGAAGTGATCTGTCTGCCTAATCTCCAGGTGCGGTAGACGAATTCCAGGAGATCTTCTTCTAGTTCACCTCTGGTTTTGGTTATATCAATATTTCTGCTTTCAATTTTTCTTCCCATGTTACCTTTCTCGGAACCTTTCTTTTTCTATCACTAAAAAATGCCACAAATTGCGACGTTTTTCAATACCATTTTGTATTTTTCATTATTATAATATTGTTCCACATCCTTCAATGTGAACACCGGATTATTAAATTATCTTTTTACTGACACTTGTTTACACCTGTAGTATAATAAAAAACGTTATATTGTTGTTTAAACACAAGTTGTCTAAACAGTTGCAGGAAGGAGAATATCATGAATTTCTTAGAAGAAAGAATTCAAAAAGACGGCCTTGTCAAAGAAGGCAATGTCTTAAAAGTTGACAGCTTCTTAAACCATCAGATGGACATCGATCTATTTGAACAAATGGGCGAAGAATTTAAGAAGCGTTTTGAAGGAAAGAATATTAACAAAATCGTCACCATCGAGGCTTCCGGAATCGGAATCGCATGTATCGTAGCTCGCTATTTCCACGTTCCCGTTGTATTTGCAAAAAAAGCAAAGAGTATCAACATCGACGGAGAAATGTATGTAGCGGATGTAGTTTCATTTACCCACAAAAATACCAACCAGGTAATCGTATCCAAGAAGTTTTTATCTCCTGAAGATCACGTCTTGATTATCGATGATTTTCTTGCCAACGGATGCGCACTCCAGGGACTGATTTCCATTGTCAATCAAGCGGGAGGAACTGTGGAAGGTATTGGAATTGCCATCGAAAAAGGATTCCAAATCGGTGGAAACATTATCCGTAATATGGGTTATCAGCTAGAGTCCCTCGCCATCGTTGATAGTATGGATCCTACCACAGGGGAGGTGCACTTCCGTGAGCAATAGTAATAATCAGACTGCATCCATTGACAATATCTATACTTTAGATGGTAAAGTTCCAATGCTTAAAGCCATTCCCTTTGGCCTTCAGCATATCCTGGCCATGTTTGTTTCCAACATTGCACCTATCATTATCGTAGCCGGAGCTTGTGGGCTTGGAACGAAGGATACCGCTATGGTAATCCAAAGTGCTATGTTGATTGCCGGCATCGGAACTTTGATTCAGCTGTTTCCTGTATGGAGAATTGGTTCCGGACTTCCTATTGTAATGGGGATTTCCTTTACCTTTGTTTCTATCGCCTGCGTAATCGGCGGCCAATATGGCTACGGCGGTATCATGGGAGCCGTTTTAGTTGGCGGCATTGTAGAAGGTATCCTTGGGCTTTTTGCCAAATACTGGATGAAGCTCATTACTCCTATTGTAGCAGCTACCGTTGTAACTTCCATCGGATTCTCCCTTCTTTCTGTGGGAGCTGACTCCTTTGGCGGCGGAAGCAGCAGTGCGGATTTCGGTTCTGTAACCAACTGGATTTTGGGAACCGTCACCTTAGTATGTTGTATCGTATTTAATATTTTGGCAAAATCCTACTACAAACAGTTGTCCGTATTATTCGGTCTTGTAGTTGGTTATATTTTAGCCATCATTATGGGTGTGGTAGACTTTTCCGATATTCTCGGAAGCGGGATCATCGCCCTGCCACACTTGATGCCTTTTAAAATGGAGTTCCACTTAAATGCAATCGTAGCCTTTGTATTGATCTTCCTGGTATCTGCTACAGAAACCATCGGAGATACTTCCGCTCTTGCTTCCTCCGGATTAAATCGTGATGTTACCGAAAAAGAAACTTCCGGCTCCATTGCCTGCGACGGTTTCGTCAGTGCATTATCTTCCATCTTTGGATGTATGCCTATTACATCCTTTAGCCAGAACGTAGGATTAGTAGCCATGACAAAGGTTGTAAACCGTTACGCTATTGCTACCGGAGCCATCATTATGATCATCGCCGGAATCTTCCCAATTGTAGGAGCATTCCTTGCCACCTTACCAAGTGCGGTTCTCGGCGGATGCACCATTATGATGTTTGGTACCATTGTCATCAGCGGACTTCAGATGATGGGAAAATGCGGTTATACCCAGAGAAATATTACTATTGCCGCTTTATCCTTAAGTATCGGTCTTGGATTCACACAGCTTCCGGACCTCTTCGCAATTTTCCCAAGCTTAGTACAATCTGTATTTGCGGAAAACTGCGTTGCCGTTGTATTTTTAACTTCCATTATTTTAAACCTGATCTTACCCAAGAACATGGATATGGAACGTTAACTCATACACCAACTGTTCCTTTATAATAAGGAAGCTTTTCAATCACTACTATAACAAAAAGCAGTCGATACGTGTCGACTCCTTTTTCAAAATTGCAAAACAAATTCAAAAAGCCCCCAGCCGACATCTTTTATCGATGTCAGTCGGGGGCTTTTTATCTTCTGCAAAATAATTGCATTATAATAGGGAAAGAATTGTTCAATAGTTTTAGATCGCTCTGGTATATGTTGCCAGCCACTGCTTTTCATCTTCCTCAAGGTATGGAGAGATTTTCTCATATACTTTCTTATGATAATCATTCAGAAGTTTCTTATCCTCTGCTGTCATGATATCTGGATTTATAGCATCCAAGTCAAACGGGATCAAGGTAATCGTCTCAAAGTACATAAACTGACCATACTCGTTCTTGGTTCCTTTTCTTGTAAGAAGCTCATTTTCCAAACGAATTCCGTGAGATCCCTCGATATAAATACCAGGCTCATCAGTAATGATCATACCCTCCTGTAAAACTTCTGTCTCCCCTGCACGGAACGTCCAACGGAAACCTGCCGGTCCCTCGTGAATGTTTAAAAGATATCCAACTCCATGACCGGTTCCGTGATTGTAGTTTAAGTCACGATCCCAGAAAGGCTTACGAGCCAAGATATCCAGAGTAAGTCCTGTAGATCCTTCCAGGAATTTCGCATTGGCAAGCTGCAAGTTGCTGATGGCTACCAATGTAAAATGATCCTTCATAATCTGAGGCACCTCACCAAAGGCGTAGGTTCTGGTAACATCTGTCGATCCCTCATAGAAACCAGCTCCTGTATCTGTCAGGAAAAGCTGTCCTTCCTCAAGTTCTACATCTGTTTCCGGTGTGGAAGTGTAATGTACGATGGCACCATGCTCTCCAAAAGAAGAAATCGGCTCAAAACTTGGGCGGATGAAGTTTCCCATCTGAGCTCTAAATTCATCTAATTTATCCGAAGCACTGATCTCTGTAATCTTTGTCTTACCAACGTTTTCTTTCAACCACTTCATAAAGCGAATATGAGCGATGCTGTCCTTAAGCTGTGCCTGATGAATATTGGAAATCTCTACTTCGTTCTTGACAGCCTTCATCAAAATAGCCGGATTACGCTTCTCTATTGTCTTTACAGATTCCGGAATGTTATTAAACAATGCATAATTTAACTTTCCGGGATCCAACAGTAACGCATCCTCTGCGCCTAATTTCTTGACATCCTCATAGATATCATTGTAGGGATGAAGTATCACACCGTCTGCTGCCAATTTACTCTTCAGCTCATCATCTAATTTTCTCTCATCGATGTAAAGCTCCATACTATCCATGGTAAGAATTCCATAAGATAAAACCAATGGGAAGAAATCAATGTCATTTCCACGGATATTTAACATCCAGCAAATATCATCAATCGTAGAGATAACATGAACATTTGCACCTGCTTCCTTCATCTCCTTGCGGATTCTTGCAAGCTTACTTTCCACGGTCTCTCCCGCATACTTTACGTCCAGATCAAACACCGGTTCCTCAGAAAGAGCCGGGCGATCTTCCCAAATCTCATCAATTAGATCCACCTGATACTGAACTTTTGCACCTTTTTTCTCAGCAATATCTGCATATCCCTGACCTTCTCCTACAGAAACTACACGACCATCAAATCCTATAGTCTCACCGTCCTGCAAAGTATCTTCAATGTAATCATTCATCTTCGGAACTCCCGGCTCACCCATTTTCATAAGTTCTACTGTAGTTCCGGCAAGCTGATTGGCAGCTTGAATAAAGTAACGTCCATCGGTCCAGAGTCTGGCCTCGTCCTTGGTAATTACAGCCGTTCCCGCTGATCCGGTAAATCCGGTGATATAGGTTCTCGCCTTAAAATGTTCACCTACGTACTCACTCTGATGAAAATCTGCCGTAGGTACGACGTACATATCAATTCCTTTTTCTTCCATGCATTTACGCAATGCAGCCAATCTTTCTGGTATATTCATGCTAAAATGCCTCCTTTATAGTTTTCTCGATACTACTAGTATACGAGTTTTGTCTGACTTTCTCTATCCTTTTTCTATAAAATTAATATAACTATTCGACGCTCAAAGACTCGATCCAACTCCTTATCTTTCTTCTCTCCTTTGCTGTCTTCTTTTTCGCTTTTTCCATTCCTTGTATCTTAAATACTCCAAGTATTCTTCCCGCTCCTGCTTTCTCCTTCTGGCTCTCTCAAACATTCTGGAAGGTGCCAGCATGATCCAACAGAAAATCCGCACGACAATAATCCCTGCAAATACTCCGATACTGTCGATTCCCACATCCCTTACGGAAGGACTTCTTCCACTTACAAAGGATTGGTGATATTCGTCTCCACCGGCAAAGCCGACGCAGATCATTCCTGCCACCAACATAAGGGGAAATCCTCGAAGACCATATACATAAAAAGGAAAGGAAACTACGACAGCCAAAACAAAATACTCCGTCATGTGGGCGACCTTTCGCACCGGATATTCGATCTTAGTAGCAATCTCATCAATCTCCCAGTCCGCAAGACCTCGATTGGTCATTTCATTTCCAACTTCTACCACCTTCACACTGACACTATGACTAAGATTACCCGAATCCGTTCCATCCTGAGCGGAAAAAGAGAAGATAACATACATCATCAGAAGCGCCGGCAGAAAAGATAACGGCTTTAGTATTGCAAAAATAAGTTCCTTAAGCATTCTTATACACCCCTTTAAAAAAAGCATCTTACAGAAAAATTCTTTTCCATAAGATGCTTTCAAATTCATAATTAATCCTGAACGTATGGCATAAGAGCTACGTGACGTGCTCTCTTGATTGCTACAGTAAGAGCTCTCTGATGCTTTGCACAGTTTCCTGTGATTCTTCTAGGAAGGATTTTTCCTCTCTCAGAGATATACTTTCTTAACTTTGCTGTATCCTTGTAATCGATCTCGTTGTTCTCTTTACCACAGAATACACAAACTTTCTTTCTTCTGCGTCCGCCGCCTCTTCTCTTGAAGCCGCCTTCTGGACGATTTGCTTTATCGTAAGCCATGATTGTTTCCTCCTTGCAAAATTCGTAAAACTGAAAGTAAGCTTCAGTTTAGTTAAACGGTAATTCCTCTTCAATTCCATCCGGAATATTCATAAAGCCGTCCCCTGCATCTCCCTGTGGAGCCGGTGCCGGTGATGCTGACGCTCTAAATCCACCAGAATGTGAATCACTTACAGCTTTGCTCTCAGCGAATTCCTGATCCTCAACTACAACCTCTGTTGTGTAAACCTTCACGCCATCACGGTTGGTATAGCTTCCTGTCTGGATGCGTCCGCTAACAGCGATCTTGATTCCCTGATGATAGTACTTCTCTGCGTGCTCTGCAGCTCTTCCAAATGCCACACACTGAATGAAATCAGCAGTAGCTTCTCCATCTCTGCGACCTCTCATACGGTCAACAGCCAATGTATATCTTGCAATGGCTAATGGATTCTCTCCCTGTGAATATCTCACTTCAGGATCTCTGGTTAAACGTCCCATCAAAATAACTTTATTCATATAATTACCTCTCTACTTCCCGCTGTCTTATGCGTCCTGTCTTACACATAAGAATCTGATTACGCCGTCCATGATGCGGATTCTTTCTTCAATCTCACCTGGAACATCAGCTTCAGCATCGAAGTGGATGAAATAGTAGTATGCTTCTCTCATCTTCTGAATCTCGTAAGCTAACTTCTTCTTACCCCATTCATCAACGTCAGAGATCTGTCCGCCAAAACGCTCTACTAAAGCTTTCACCTTTTCGATTACTTCAGCTCTCTCGTCGTCTTCGATTCTTGCACTAACAACAACAGCTAATTCATACTTATTCATGTCGTCTTGCACCTCCTTCTGGTCTATTGGCCCCCGCTCATCTTATGTGGGAGCAAGGATATCACTCCGCCGAATGCGCAGTGAATCAATGTATCACAATTTCATATACTAACATATCCAAGAATTGGTTTCAAGCTTTTTTCTTCAAATCTCTGGTATTTTTTTCTACTAATTTTCTTGCGATCATAATCTGGTGACTGCACCCCATGCACTTTAAGCGAAAGTCTGCTCCTACCCTCAATATTTCCCATTCTTTACTTCCGCAAGGATGAGGTTTTTTCATAGTCACAACATCTCCCACTTCATATACATAATCTTTCTTTATCATTCATTCCCTCCAAAATTTTCTATTTTCTTTTTAAGAGCTTCTTATTAAGAGCTTCTTATCTGCGAATCACTCTTCTTTCGCCAAATCCGTTTCCGGTTCTCTTTATTTCTGCAAAACTTTCTCCTGCTCCAGAACTCCCATTACCACGATACGATTGGAATCTCCTGCCCTGGTACAGGTGGACAATGTGACAACCTTCTGCCCTGTATTCATCTGAATTCCCGTGTCATAAAAGGCCATACTCTTTGCCGCATTTAAGAAATTTAAATAAGCCGCATCATCCGGGAACTGGAACTGATACATACTGGAATCATCCGGCACTTCCCCGGCCATGACAATATGGTATGTCAATTTTCTTCCGTCTATCGTATAAATATAGAAATACGGATTTGACTGCCAAAAGCTCTGGGTATCATAATCCTGCAAATGAGCAAACATCGAACCATCGTTCATCCGATGTCCATAGATGATAGAATTTCGATCACTGAAATCCGATGCATTTTCATAATTCAAAAAAATAGCTCCCAGAGTATTCTCATTAGCAGAAAAAGTCCGGTGAAGATACTCACTGTTGTCCGTTCCTTTCACGATAGGATAATTAATAGTCTCCGGTTGTGGAGAAAATCGGATCCATCCAATCACATCGGAATTGATCGCCTTTAGGGCCTCGAAATCTACTGTAAATCCGTCGTCCGCATCTTCATTTTTCGAATCATCTGCATCATTTCCATCATCAGTATCGTCCTCATCCGTTGCAATCTCTCGGATTTTTTCATACTCTGACCGTCCATCGTGATATCCTTTTAATATCGTAAATAATTGATAGCCGGAATAGCAAATCACAGCCAAAGCGATTATCAATACAATGCTGGAAATTATGCGTCCCAAACCACCTTTTTTTGTCTTTTCCGACGTTTGCTTATCCTCAAACTCTTCCCGATCTTTTTTCTTTCTTCGTCCCATTTCACAAAGCCTCATCTTTCATTATAGATTTGTGCTCACTCAATTCTATAGATATTGTAACTACTCAGAGCCATGCAAAACTGCGTTCTGAGAATGTGGTTCTGAATAGTTGCGATTTTGTAACTACTACATCAGTATAGCATGATTCCAAGAACCCTTGCGACAATCTTTAGAAAATTTTATTCTATCTTAATTGACTTTATCCCCGCTAAAGCTATCATGTTGTTATAGATTCGAACGTAAATTTAGTAGAAAGGATTTTGCATATGAAAGAAAAATTAAGACGTTTTATGGTAGGCAGATACGGCGTGGATTATTTTAGTCGATTTACTTTAACAGTATCTCTGATTTGCCTTGTTCTATCTACAATTACCAGAGTTTCCCTCTTCCAATTACTTTTTTGGGGATTTCTTTTTTATACCTATTATCGAATATTTTCAAGAAACATTGCCAAGCGTAGAGACGAAAATAATTGGTACTTAAATAAGACTTACAAAGCCCGTAACTTTATTCTGCGACAGAAGAATTCTCTAAAACAGAGAAAAACACACCATATTTACAAGTGCCCAAACTGCAAGCAAAAAATTCGGGTACCAAGAGGCAAAGGTAAAATCGAGATCACCTGCCCAAAATGCAGGATCTCTTTTATCAAGCGAAGCTAACACTAAGAAAGGAGCCTTATGTTTGGATATATTGCCATTAATAAAGGCGAAATGAAATATAAAGATTTCGACGTGTATCACGCCTATTACTGCGGACTGTGTCACTGCCTAAAGGATCAATTCGGCCACAGAGGACAAGCGACTCTCTCCTATGACATGACTTTTCTGGCGGTGCTTCTTACCGGGCTTTATGAGCCGGAAGACACCAAGGCTACTTTGCGATGTGTGGCTCATCCCCTGGAAAAGCACGTGGCTTTTTGGAACGAGTATACGTCCTATGCCGCAGATGTAAATCTTATTTTATCCTATTATAAATGCAAGGACGACTGGGAGGATGAGAAAAAGAAGAAATCTCTTCTTACTTGCAAACTATTAGAATCCAAGATAAACTTAATCCAAAATAAGTATCCTGAAAAGATTCAATTTATCTCCACGAAGATCAAAGAACTGTCCACTCTGGAAAATGAGAACAGCCAGGATATCGACCTTATGGCAGGACTGTTCGGGGACATTATGGCGGAATGTTTTATTTATCATCACGATGAATGGGAAGGTACTCTCAGACGTATGGGCTTCTTTTTAGGGAAGTTTATTTACCTGATGGACGCTTACGAAGACATTGAAGAAGATCTAAAGAAAGATTGCTATAATCCTCTGAAGAATCTTTACAAAGAGCAGACTCCGGAAAAATTTGCTGAAAATTGTCGTTCCATCCTTACCATGATGATGGCCGAGTGCAGTCGTTCTTTTGAGCAACTGCCTATTCTCTTACATGCAGATATTTTGCGTAATGTATTATATTCCGGTGTGTGGAGTAAATATACGCAGGTAACAAAAAAACGGCTGGGAAGTGAGACTGCAGACGATCAATCGAACTAACATCCCAGTTCACTATCTACGATTAAACAAACGAATACAACGGCCACTATCTACGATTTAACAAAAGAATACAACGGCCACTATCTACGATCTAACAAAAGAATATCATAGGCCACTATCTACGATTTAACGAATTAATATCACAGCCTGCTGCCTATGATTAACGAAAGGATTTAATTTATGAACGATCCATATCGCATCCTGGAAGTTTCCAGAGATGCTTCTGATGATGACATCAAAAAAGCTTATCGAAAGCTAAGCCGCAAGTACCATCCCGATGCCAATATCAATAATCCAAATAAAGATGAGGCAGAAGCCAAATTTAAAGAAGTGCAAAAAGCCTACCAACAGATCATGCAGGAGCGAGAATATGGCTCTTCCGGCGGAAGCCGAACCAGCGGAACCGGCACTTATCAGTCCTCCGGCGGCACGGGAGGTTTTGATGATTTTGATTTTGGAGGATTCGGTGGCTTTGGAAGCTTTGGCGGATACGGGCCTTTTAGAGGATTCTACGGGGAATACCGGCAATCCACGTCCTCCGGAACCGAGGAAGATCTGCATCTAAGAGCAGCTGCCAATTACATCAACAATGGCCTCTATAAAGAAGCCCTAAACGTACTAAACACCATTTCCGAGCACAACGCCCAATGGTACTACTATAGCGCCATGGCCAATTCCGGATTGGGAAATAATGTAATCGCCTTGCAGCATGCCAAGGAAGCCTTAAATAAAGAGCCAAACAATTACCAATACCAAATGCTGGTTCGTCAATTAGAAAGTGGCGGTTCCTGGTACCGCACCCAGCAAAGCCCATATACAACTACCTTCAGCGGGGGCGGCGACATGTGCCTAAAGCTTTGTATCGCCAATCTGGTATGCAACCTCTGCTGCGGGGGCGGTGGTTTCTGTTGTGGCGGATACCCCGGTGCCGGAAGGTATCTGTAGCAAATATATGATATAAAACCCACAAATCCAAACGGCCGAATTTGATTCCAAACTACTAACCAACAACTCCATAGCACGCAAAAAGATCTTCAGACGCCGAACCTCTGAAGATCTTTTTTTCACTATTTTTTCTGTATCATTTCTATATTATTTTCTGTATCTTAATCGAGAATATCCTAATCAAGAAGCTTTACAAACTCTTCCTCCGGAAGAGGACGGTAGAAGTAATATCCCTGAATATAATCACATCCACACTCTCTTAAGAACTCTACCTGTTCCTTAGTCTCAACACCTTCCACAACAACCTTCATTCCAAGCGCATGTGCCATATTAATCACCGCTCTCACAATTCCCCGGCTCTTTTTATTACTTTCCAAATTGCGGATAAATTCCCGGTCGATTTTTAAAATATCAAAATCATAATCCTGCAGCATATTGAAAGAAGAATAACCGCTTCCAAAATCATCGATAAGCATAGTAGCTCCGCAATCTTTCATTTTTTTCAGAAGATTACTTTGATCCTGACCGATAGCCGCAACAGATGTCTCTGTAATTTCTATTCTACAAGAAATATCCAGCTTCTTCCTTTCTTCTATATCCTGAAGGGTCCACTCCATAAGTTTACGATTGTAGAAATCCATTCTGGAATAATTCACAGATACAGGAACGTCTTTTGCGCCTCGCTCTTTCCTCTGTCGTAGAAATTCACTGACATGCTTTGTCACAAAGCTATCCACATCAGAAATATGCCCTTTTTCCTCCAACACCGGTATAAAAAGAGCTGGCGAAATAAAGCCCATTTCCGGATGAATCCAACGAACCAAGGCTTCCGCCGACACAATCTCCCCTGTCTTTGCATCTACAATTGGCTGATAGTAAACTTTAAAATCACCATTTCCCAAACTGCTCTCTACCTGAGCAACAATGATGGCCTCGTCAATATAATTAGCACGCATAGACTCATCAAACGTATTATAAGGACAATCGGATTTATCCTGAATACTCTCCTTGGCATGTTCCGCCAGATCAAGCATAAGTCCCACATTTTTTTCTCGCTGATCTGGATAATAGATACCGCAGCGAAGAGATACCGGCACAGTTCTATTCTTCTCCTCAAAGGAAAAGTAACATACCTCCATCAAAGCCTGCTCCGTTACCTTTTCTTTTTTCACAAAACATGCAAAATGATCAGATCCGATACGCGCTGCCACCAACGGATTTAATACCGACTCGCTTAAACGACGATAAATCTCTCTAAGAGCCAAATCTCCCACCGGCATTCCAAAAAGTTCGTTGATCCCCTTAAAATTATGAGCATCAAAAAACAAAATTGCATAATCACTCCAAGACTCGCTGTTTTTCAAGATTTTTTCTACATTTACAATAAATCCTTGGCGATTCAGTCCGCTTGTAAGACTGTCTTTTCTGGAAACTTCGGTAATATCTTCTATCGCTCCCAGATAAAGCTGATGCTCCTCATTCAGTAGCACAAAAGAATGCTCCTTGAGTCTCCATTCTCCATTTATGCGTCTACGACTTACAAAAGAATAACGTTCCTTCGTCTTAAGAATTCTGGCAATTCGATCTAAGCTTGCTTTTCTTCTTAAGGTTTCATAATCCTTCTCTGAGACATCCCTCAAAAGCACATTTTCAACATAGTCCTCGTAAGGGATATCCTCCTGAGAAAAATGTCCGTTTCCAAGAGCCTCCGGCGCATCTACCACCAGACACTTTTTCTTTACATCTAAGACTAATACAGAATCGAAATTCCTCTGATACAGACGCTTCGTCATCTGCTCCATGAGATACTGTCCTGTGATATTGGAGAAATATAATAACCCCTCCACGTCACCGGAAAGAGAATTTTCTAACATCTCCACGGTACATCTGAGCTTTACAGGTTCTTGAGTTTGTTCATCATAAATCGAGCCATCTACCGTGATTACTCTCTCATCATTTGCAAAAATTTCCAGCAAATGTTTTTGATTGACAACCTGTTTAAAAGTATTTTCCTCTTGTTTATGAATGGTAAACTGACTAACTCGCTGAATATAATCATCAATATATTCCCTGCCGTTTTTAAGGTTCAACCCTTGACGGTTGGCGGAACCTGCCACACAAATCCCCTTGGTGACATTTATGGATACAATTCCTACAATGCCATCCGTCTTTCTCCGCAGGGCATCTAGCTGTTTCAGATAATCATCGTTAATCTTTCTTACACATACAAGAACTACCTTATATTCATCGGTATATTCTGTACTACGATAGAATTCCAGAGACATCCAATGATAGGTGTTTCCCACTTTTCTTCGATATTGGAAAGTTAACTCTGAACATCCTTCTTCGAACTTCCTTAAAATATATTCTCTATTGCAAAAATTTATAAATTCCTGCTTGTCTTCTTCGTGTATATACCCTTTCCACGCAAAACCCTGAAGTCTTTCATAAATATCTGAAATATTTTCATATTCACCGGAGACGTCCTCCATGTTATCCTTTAACGGCAGATAACTTCCGGTGGACAAATTTACCTTTAGGATTCGATAAAAGAATGCTGACAACATTCCAATGGCATCCCTAAGATCCACATTATTCTTATCGTACAAGTGGATGATATTATGGGCACGACGAATCACAGACTCTCTGTCAAAGGGTCTGGTAAAATAATCTACGACTCCGAGATCGTAAGCCACTTTTAAAGTTTCATCCGTACTATCAGACGAAATACAAACCACCGGGATATGCTCCATCCATAGCTTATTACCCATTACCCGAAGCACTTCTTTTCCGTCCATAACCGGCATATTAATATCTAACAATACCAGCTTAATATCTTGAAAGTGATCCGATAAAATCCGGATGGCCTTCTCTCCGTCTTCAGCCTCTATAATATCGTACTCATCCTCTAGCATGGATTTTAAGATCTCTCGATTCATTTCTGAGTCATCAACGATCAAAATGGTCTCTTTTTCCACGTTCATAACTTTTCCCTTTCTGATGCATTAACGCACATCCCTAATCGCTCATTTATGTACGCTTTTCTTCGCACGGTTTAAGGGTTAGCGAGGGTTACCCCCCCCCTGAAAATTCACCTTATTGCTACTGTTTTGTCTGATATTTTGAAATATTCTTTCTTAATTGCGAATATTAAATCAGACTATTCATAATTTATATTGTATTCGTAAAAAGGCGATTTTTCAAGGTGATTTTGGGTATGTCATGAAAATTGTTTGACTGGTTTTTAATATTTTAATGTTTTGGCGAACATTCACATTTTTGAATGCCTGCACAACAAAAGAAAAGCTCCTGCACATTGCAGAAGCTTTTCTTGTAAGAGGCGCCAACCAGATTTGAACTGGTGATAGAGGTGTTGCAGACCTTTGCCTTACCACTTGGCTATGGCGCCATATATATTTATTATCTGATACTCTGTCTCAGACACTTGTTTATTATAGCAACCAGTCTCCACTCCGTCAAGTAATTTTTTCTATTTATTAACATTTTTTTCACTTATCATTCTAAACAAAATCCAAGCTTTCATTCTACTTTGGTCTTTTTGAGTAAAGTCTAATACGGACTCCGTCAATTAAATTTTAAAATTTCCTCAAAACAAGGATCATAGGCTGTCTCTTCAATATCATACAACTTGCGAATGCGCTCTTCCTTATAAATTTCTTTTGGAGTTCCATAATCAAAAATACGATCTCCCTTCACACATAAAATCTTATCCGACATTCTCCCGGCAAATTCTATTTCATGGAGGGACATGATTACGGTAATCTGATTTTCCTTTGCCATACGTTTTAGAAGAGAAAGCAGTTCCAGCTTATAACGAAGATCCAAATAAGAAGTAGGTTCATCCAAAACCATGATTTCCGGTTCCTGGCAAAAGGCCCTGGCCAAGAGAACTCTCTGCTTTTGGCCGTCACTGATTTCCATGAAATCCTTAGCCCCTAACTCCTCGCCATGGACAAGCCTCAGTGCCTCCTCTATTTTCTTCCGGTCTTCCTGACTTAAGACTCCCATGGAACCGGTATAAGGGTATCGACCTGCAGCCACCACATCATAGCATGTCATAAGCTCCGTTTGAGTCCGGTTTGTCAAAACCACCGCCATTTTCTTTGCCAGTTCATTTCCACTTAGCTCATGCAGGGACTCATTCCCAACAAAAATCTTTCCGGAAATCAGCTGCAGCTGTCTGGTAATGCTCTTTAAGATCGTAGATTTCCCAGATCCATTGGGTCCGATCAAGGTTAAGATCTCTCCCTTTTCAATTTCGATATTAATATCATGAATTAGAGGTTTCCCTCCATACCCGACAGACATTTTCTGAAGGCTTACTTCCATTTTTTTATTCATCTTTTCTTCCTATTATCTTCCTATCATCTGACATTTATGCGATTAGCTTTGAATCGTTATTTTTTATAATCATATATTTCTATAGATTTGAAGCTCTTCTTCGAAGCATCATCAGGATGACGATGGGAGCTCCGATCACCGATGTCACCGTACTGATATTAAGTTCCGTAGGCGCAAATGCCATACGGGCAATCAGATCACAGGCCATGCAAAACACAGCACCTCCAAGAAAAGTTCCCGGAATCACCACCAAAGGCTTTGATGTCTTTAAAGCTCTCCTGACAAGATATGGCACCGCGATTCCCACAAAGGAGATTGGGCCGGCAAAGGCCGTGACCGTGGCCGCAAGCAAACTGGAAATCAGGATCAGAATGCTTCGAAATCTACCGGTATTGACTCCTACGCTCTTGGCATAGTCCTCTCCCATTTGATAGGCCCCCATAGGTTTTGCCAGGGCAAGGGTCCCAATAAAGCAGAGAAAAACTACAAGGAAAGCTACCTTCACATTTGCCATACTCATACCGGAAAAGCTTCCCTGAGACCAACTGTGGAGATTTACAATATCCGAATCCTCCGCAAAGGTTACCACAAAATCTGTGATAGCAGAGCAAATATATCCAATCATAATTCCTGCCACCAATAAGGTTGCCATGTTTTTAAGTTTTCTTGACAAAAGCAGGATAAATCCAACAGCCAACAAGGATCCTGCAAAGGCAGCCAGGATCATCCCCCAGGAAGACAAGTTCCCTACGTATTGTAAAAAGACAATCATAGTCAATGCCACTGCCATCTTAGCCCCGGAGGAAATTCCAAGAACAAAGGGACCTGCTATCGGATTTGCAAAAAAGGTCTGAAGCAAAAAACCAGCTAGTGCCAACGCTCCACCGAGAATGGCTGCCATTAGAATTCTAGGCAAACGAATCTTCCATATGATACTGTACTCCATGGAGTCTGAATTTCCTCCTAGAAGAATGCTTATGATCTCTCCTAAATCAATATGCACGTTCCCGGAATTAACATTCCATACAACCATAAAAGCCAACAGTACAAACATTACAGTAAATACAATTCCATATCTGATTCTGATTTTATAAAGCTGTCTCTGAAAATCATTATTTTCCATATTATTTCCCTTTTATACAGGTTTATATGCGTCTTTTCGAACTGATTTCTGTATATTTTATTATGCTTAAGAAATCCGATACAAAAACTTCATATTCCCTTCGTCTCCATCTGTCAGCATCAGATGAATATCCCGAATCATCTCTCCTAAACTGTCCGTAGCCTGATAGAGATATTTTCCTGTACACCATACATTTCCATTTTTTACTGCCTTAAAATCTGCAAACAACTCACTTTTTTCAAGAAGTTCCTGGAGATTATTCAATGGACTGTCGATCGACGAATTGTAAATTAGATAATCGGCATCCTTAGCTGTCGCATAAAACTCTTCCATCGATAATTCTACCGACGGACTATTACTTTCGGAATTTTCAAGATCATCAAAAATATAATTTCCTCCGGCAATCTCGATCATCCTTGGGATATAATCTTCTGATTTACGAACTACCACCGTGCCATTACTATTCAAGTAGAAAAATGCCACTGTCTTTTTGGTATTCTTAACATCCACTAAATCCTCCATAACCTTGGCCTGCTCCTCAAAAAAGGCATTTGCCTCTGTCTCGTGATCTGTAAGAACTCCATATAATTTGATCCACTCTGTACGTCCCAAAGGCTCTGTCTCGTAACTGGACCTCTCGATCATAACCGGGATTTCCAAAGCTTCTAACATTTCTTTTACCTTAGGGGTATGAAGAATCATAGTAGATTCTATCGCCAAATTACATCCTTCGTCCATCAAGGTTTCATAATCCGGTTCACTATATTTTCCTGCGTATAAGATACTTCCATCTTCCATGGCTTTTTTTGCATGCTCCACATACCAGCCATCTGCCTTTTGTCCACTAAATTTAATGAAATCCAGAGCGTCTGCAGAGTCAAAGAGAGCCATAGCCGAGGTTGCTGCCAAATATATTTTATTCAGAGGTTTTTCAAGCACTATAATGTCTTCATCCAGGTTCTTGGGCGTGTCATATTTCTCAGGAACTACAAGGTACCTGCCACTGTCCTTGATCTCAATCAGTGCATAACCATGTTTATAAAAGAATACCTGATACTGAGTGGCATATGAAAGCTCTAATTTAGATTCAAAATCCAATCCATCAATCTTTGGTGCTTCCGCATCCCATACACTGGTAGATTTTGTCGAATCATCAGATTTCGTTTTGTTAGAAACATTATTATTGCTATCATTCTTTTTTGAGTTCTTACTGCTATCTTTACTATTCGAATCAGAATCCGAACTCTCATTACCGTCTACAGCCTTCATCGTGCCAGAATCAAAATGCAAAATATATTCAATTTCATGCGGCACACTCATGGCTGTGGTGTCTGCCACCACCTCCAGATCCTCATCCAATGCTTTCACAGGAATCTCGAATACCGAAGTATCCTCCCCCTCCAAGGGTTCGTAGCGAGTGTCATCTACCACCATATAATCATAGTGAGAGCTACTCCATACAATTCGAGCTGTCATAGTATCTCCCTCTATTGTTAAGGTAGTAGGGGATTCTATACTTGCCTTTCCTGTTCCTCCCAACAGACTCACTTCTATAGAATAGGTTCCATCGGAAGCATTCTTTCCTGCCCCAAAACTACTGCAACCTCCGATGCAAGTAACAAGAAATATTACTATTAAAATTCCTGATAGAATCCTATGAATATATCTTTTTCCGCTCTGCATATCCAATCTCCTATTGCAACAATCATATCTATGTTCCTATATAATAGAAACTAAGATTTTTCAATTACACAAAAAATCCTGCAATCCAAAAGGATTACAGGATCAACTCCCCGAGTAGGGCTCGAACCTACGACATTTCGGTTAACAGCCGAACGCTCT
>CAVKOU010000010.1:0-67270 GCA_963658085.1 bacterium | reverse complement strand
CCGGAACAATATCCGACTGAAGATTGAAATGCTGCCAACATAATACATTTGTTTTCTCGATGCTTTCTTCAGTATATGTTTGATTTGTCGAAATGTTGATAAGCGTGAGTATTTCAATTCTGCGGCAATTTCAGGACATTGCTATAAGTTCTTGAAGTAAAAAAATCACAGAAAAGAGGAAGGAGTCAAAGTAATATGAAAATAGTAATCATAAATGGAAGTGCAAGAAAAGGAAACACAGCAACAGCAATTCAGGCATTCGTAGAAGGCGTTGCAGAAGGAAGTGAGATAGAAATTATTGCACCCGAAAAACTAAATATCGCTCCATGTAAAGGCTGCGGAGTCTGTCAATGCAACAAGGGATGTGTTGATCAGGATGATACGAATCCGACCATAGATAAAATCGTTGCAGCGGATGTGATTATCTTTGCTACACCTGTTTATTGGTGGGGGATGTCAGCACAGCTGAAACTCATTATTGATAAATGCTATTGCAAGGGTCTGCATCTGAAAAATAAGAAAGTCGGTGTCCTTGTTGTTGGGGCTGATTCGGTTGACAGTATCCAGTATGAACTGATTCATAAGCAGTTCCAGTGCATGGCAGATTACCTGTCCTGGGATATGTGGTTTATGAAATCATATTCCGCAAGCGACAGAACAGATTTGAGTAATAATGCAGATGCAATTGCCGAGATAAAGCAGCTTGGTCGCTGCTTATAAACAAGAATTTTTGAAAGGTTGGAATAGTGGAAAATATATAAATAAATTAAAGAAAACCTTAAAAATTTAATAGTTCATCCAAAAATATTCTATTCTTTCGAATGTGTATAGGCATTATAATCAAAACAGTTGGTAAGGAAATTACCGAAAACGAGAAAAATGCACAACGGGAGGAAAGAAAATGAAAAAAAGAAAAGTAATGGCAACTTTACTTGCAGCAACACTTGCACTGACACTTGCAGGATGTGGTGGATCTGGCTCATCAGGATCATCTGATTCTACAGCTAGCAGCGGAAGTTCATCAGAGAATGCTTCAAAACCGGTTTGCTGGTTTAACCGTCAGCCATCCAACAGTTCCACAGGAGAACTTGATATGGATGCATTATCATTTAATGATGACACTTATTATGTAGGTTTCGATGCAAATCAGGGTGCTGAATTACAGGGTCAGATGGTTATGGATTACATCGAAGAGCATATCGATACCATCGATAGAAATGGGGACGGAATCATCGGATATGTTTTGGCAATCGGTGATGTAGGACATAATGATTCGATTGCACGTACAAGAGGTGTTCGTAGCGCACTTGGAACCGGCGTTGAGAAGGACGGAAACATTGATGCAGAAGCAGCCGGAACCAACAGTGATGGATCAGCAACCGTAGTTCAGGATGCGGAAGTTGAGATCGGTGGAAAGACATATATCATCCGTGAGCTTGCTTCTCAGGAGATGAAGAACTCAGCAGGTGCTACCTGGGATGCAGCTACAGCCGGTAATGCAATCGGCACATGGTCTGCAGACTTTGGAAAAGATATTGACGTTGTTGTTTCTAACAATGATGGTATGGGAATGTCAATGTTCAATGCTTGGTCAAAGGCTGAGGAAGTTCCTACATTCGGATACGATGCCAACAGTGATGCAGTTGCAGCTATTGCTGAAGGATATGGCGGAACCATTTCCCAGCATGCAGATGTTCAGGCTTACTTAACACTGAGAGTAATTCGTAATGCATTAGATGGAGTTGATATTGATACTGGTATCGGAACAGCAGATGATGCCGGAAATCAGTTAGTGGAAGGCGAGGATTACAGATATTCTGAAGAAGAGAGATCTTACTACGCATTGAACCTTGCAGTAACAGCTGATAACTATGAAGACTTCACTGATTCTACAGTAACTTATGCAGCAGTTTCAAATCAGTTAGATGAGAGCAGCAGTGCAACAAAGAAGGTATGGCTTGATATTTACAATGCTTCTGATAACTTCTTAAGCTCAACCTATCAGCCACTTCTTGAGAAATATGATGATCTTCT
Source organism: bacterium (assembly GCA_963658085.1). Lineage (GTDB taxonomy): Bacteria > Bacillota > Clostridia > Lachnospirales > Lachnospiraceae > CAKRJP01. The sequence goes on along the minus strand of CAVKOU010000010.1, from coordinate 65,236 downwards.
TAACTTAGATGTAGATTATATCGGTGGAGATGGACAGACAGAGTCTAATATCACAAACCGTCTTGGTAATCCAAGCGAGTACGATGCATTTGCAATCAACATGGTTAAGACAGATAATGCATCAGCATATACTTCACTTCTTTCTCAATAGGATGCCAGTAACCACAGGTTACAAATTTGGAAAGATAGCAATTATGTAATACAGAGGGGTATCAGATTTGATACCCTTCTTTCTCTAAGAAAAGGAAGATAAAGGCTATGGCAGAGGATAAGAATAAATACATCTTATCGATTAATGGCATGAGCAAATCATTCGGCAGGAACAAGGTCCTAAAGCACATTAGCATGAATGTAAAGCCCGGATCTATTATGGGACTCATGGGTGAAAACGGTGCCGGAAAATCGACAATGATGAAATGTCTCTTCGGAACATACCAAAAGGATGAGGGGACAATCATATTAGATGGAAGAGAAGTAAACTTCCAGGGACCAAAGGATGCATTGGAAAATGGAGTAGCAATGGTTCACCAGGAATTAAATCAGTGCCTGGAGCGAAGCGTTGTGGACAATCTTTTCTTAGGCCGCTATCCAAGGAATTCTTTTGGAGTGGTTGACGAGAAAAGAATGAAAAAAGAAACTTCCCAACTTTTCAGAAAGCTTGGACTTACCGTTAGTTTGACGCAGCCTATGAAAAAAATGTCTGTATCACAGCGGCAAATGTGTGAGATTGCCAAGGCAATTTCTTATAATTCGAAAGTAATTGTATTGGACGAGCCTACTTCATCTTTGACAGCTCCGGAGGTTGAGAAGCTATTTAAGATGATGAGACAGTTAAAGGCCCAGGGAATCGCCCTAATATACATTTCTCATAAAATGGATGAAATTTTTGAAATTTGTGATGAGGTTTCTGTACTTCGCGATGGAAGCTTGGTTATGACAAAGAACCGAGAAGATACCAACATGAATGAGCTGATTTCAGCTATGGTTGGCAGATCTTTGGACAATCGTTTTCCACCGGTGGACAATACACCTGGAGAAACCATTTTTTCCGTACAGAATCTTTCTACAAAATATGCACCGAAATTGCATAATATTTCCTTTGATGTAAAAAAAGGTGAGATTTTTGGATTATATGGTCTGGTGGGAGCCGGACGTACAGAACTTTTGGAAACGATTTTTGGTATAAGGACCAGAGCGGAAGGAAATACCGTCTATCAGGGAAAGCTTATGAATTTTAGTTCTCCAAAGGATGCCATGAATCATGGATTTGCGTTGATTACAGAGGAGAGAAAAGCCAACGGTCTGTTTATGAAGGGGGACATTACCTTTAATACCACTATTGCAAATATGAAGCATTATAAGAACGGACCGGTATTATCCCATGATCAGATGGTTAGAGCAACATCTGAGGAAATTAAGATCATGCATACCAAATGTATGGGGCCTGATGATATGATCACCAGTCTTTCCGGAGGAAACCAGCAGAAGGTAATCTTCGGCAGATGGTTGGAGCGTTCCCCAAGTGTGTTTATGATGGATGACCCTACCAGAGGAATTGACGTAGGTGCTAAATATGAAATTTACGAACTGATTATCAATATGGCAAAACAGGGAAAGACAATTATTGTAGTTTCTTCTGAGATGCCGGAGATTCTTGGTATTACCAATCGAATCGGTGTTATGTCCAACGGTCATTTGGCAGGCATTGTAAATACCAAGGAAACAAACCAGGAAGAATTATTGAGACTCAGTGCGATGTATCTATAACAGGAAGGAGCGTACAACTATGGCAGAAACAGGCTTTATTATTTCGGCTGAAGAGGAAGAGAAGCTCTTAAAACCGATTGATGATTATGTTGGAAAAATTCAGAGTCAGATTGACGAGCTTAGAAAAGATGGCTCAGATAAAGTTGTTAATTTAAAGAATCGGATTGCCATTACAAAAGAGGATAAAAACTTATCCAAGGCAGAGCAGGAGAAAATCATTGAAGAGTGCAAGAAGGACTTAGCAAAGGCAAAGACCATTGAGGAGTCTAATAAAGCACAGATTTCCAAATTAATTGCAGATGCAGAAGGATATTTGGACAAGCACTATGATGCAGAGTACTACAATATTATTGCAAAAAGTTGCCAGTCTGCAAAGGAAGCGGAAGAAAATGAATATAAGAAGATCAAGGCAAAGATTGAAGCAGAACAAAGAAGCACTTTGTCTAAGATTCATGATCAAGAGGAGTTGAAGGCAGAGAAGCTTACCTTCAAGAATAAGCTCTTTGATGCCCAGATGACTCACGAGTCTAAATTGCAGGAGATCAAAGATAGAAAGCATGATGCTTATATGCATAGGTATCATCTTATTGATCTTCTCAGAATGTCTAATTTTACCTTTATGCAGAAGCGTAAACAGGCATTTGAAAATTATAAGTATACTTTTAATACGGCACAGTTTTTGTATAAAAATGGACTCTATATTGTTATCTTGTTAATTTTTATCATTCTTTGTGCTATCACACCGGTGCTTAAGAATACACAGCTTTTAACTGTAAGAAATATTTTAAATATCTTACAGCAGGCTTCACCTCGAATGTTCTTAGCCCTCGGTGTTGCGGGACTGATCCTCCTTACCGGTACTGACCTTTCTGTAGGACGTATGGTTGGTATGGGTATGGTAACTGCTACGATTATCATGCACAACGGTATTAATACCGGTAGTGTATTTGGACATATCTTTGATTTCACAGGTATGCCGGTAGTGGCAAGAGCATTTTTCGCCCTTGGAGTTTGTGTAATCCTTACAACCTTATTTGCTTGTATTGCAGGATTTTTCATGGCCAGATTTAAAATGCATCCATTTGTATCTACCATGGCCAACATGTTGATTATCTTTGGTTTAGTTACTTATGCAACAAAGGGTGTTTCTTTTGGTGCTATTGATCCTTCTATTCCAAATATATTTATTCCGAATGTAGGAGGATTCCCGACGATTATCCTTTGGGCGGTAGCTGCAATCATCATCGTTTGGTTTATCTGGAATAAGACCACTTTTGGAAAGAACCTCTATGCAGTAGGTGGAAATCCGGAGGCAGCTGCAGTTTCAGGTATCTCCGTATTTGCAGTAACCATTGGAGCCTTTGTTCTGGCAGGTATCCTTTATGGATTCGGCGCTTGGCTTGAGTGTAATCGAATGGTAGGATCCGGTAGTGCAGCTTATGGACAAGGATGGGATATGGATGCTATCGCAGCTTGCGTAGTTGGTGGTGTATCCTTTACCGGTGGTATCGGAAAGATTTCCGGTGTTGTAACCGGTGTATTGATCTTTACATCCCTTACTTATGCTCTGACAATTCTTGGAATTGACACCAACCTTCAGTTTGTATTTGAAGGAATTATCATTCTTGCAGCGGTAACATTAGACTGCTTGAAATATGTACAAAAGAAATAAAAAAGTTAATAAATAAAGTAAGAGCCGCCTATTCATCTTTTTTGGATGGAAGGTGGCTTTTATGACATATTTAGAAGAGAATCCTGGATTTTTTTGATATAATAAATATATGTGTTAAAGAGATCTTTTGCTTCCTGCTGGATTTGTCGGTTGCAAGGGAAATGAGGAAATTTTGTATGGAAGAATATAAGGTGCTTTTGGTGGACGATGAACCCCAGGCTATAGATGCTATGGAACATAAGATCCGTTGGAAGGAATTGCATTTTCAGGTTGCAGGAAGTGCTACCAATGGAGTAAAGGCCTTGGAGTTGGTGGAAAAACTCCAGCCGGATGTGGTTCTTACTGATATAAGGATGCCTTACATGGACGGGTTGGAGCTAACTAGAAGATTGAATCAAGAGTATTCCCACATCCGGGTGATGTTATGTACCGGTTTTGATGAATTTGAGTATGCAAAAGAGGCAGTACACTTGGAGGTGCAGGAATATCTGTTAAAGCCCATTAATGCAACGGAGCTTTCGGAAAGCCTCACACAGCTAAAGGAGGCTCTTGATCGTGACCGGGAAGAAAAGTTAAATGTAAAAAAACTGGAGAATTATTTTAAGGAATCTCTCCCGGCGCTTCGGTCCAATTTCTTTGTGTCATTGATCGAGGGGCGCGTAGATCAGGAGGATTATGAGAGAATCCTTTCTTCCTATGAGATTGATATGAAGGGGCCTTTGTTTTGCTCTCTGGTATTTCATACCTCCTCCCATCATGTACCGGAGGGGATAGATCCTATGCTTTTGTCCCTCAGCGTGGAGCGAGAGATTAAAAGGAGGATTGCAGAGGAAGAAACGGTTCGGTGTCAGGAATTTATCTATCTTGGAAATACCGTGGTGATCGTGGAGTTGGAGAGAGAGGAGCAGGTGACTCAGGCTACAGATGCCTGCGATCGCTTCTGCAGATGGGCTTACCGCGTGATGGGAGCGGTGGTGACAGCGGGAGTAGGACGAACCTGCGACAGTCTTTTGGATATCCACAGTTCCTATGAAGGAGCCAGAGAGGCGGTATCCTATCGGGTACTCTATGGAACGAAGCGTGCCATTAACATTGGTGAGATTGTTCCGAAAGAAGAAAGAAAGGTTCTTTCTGCAGAGGAGAATAGTATGAAGGAGCTTTATCGAAGTATTCACGTGGGAGATGAGGCGGCTATAAAAAATGAGGTTTGCAAAGAAGTGGAGAAACTGCAAAAAAACGCCACATCCATTACCCGATACAATATGTCTGCCTTAGAGATGGTAAATAGTTTCTATCGCTTCTGTGAGAATAATTCTTTGGATTTTGATGAGGTTACCGGCAATACCAAAAATATATATCAGAAGATACCGGAGATGGATGAAAGTTCCTTTACAGATTGGATAACTTCGGTGTCTTTGGCTCTCAGTGACAGGCTTAAAAATGCCAGAAATACATCCTCTAAAAGACTTGTGCAGGATGCTGAAAATCTTGTAAAGGAACACTATATGGATTGCGATATTTCTCTGGATACCGTTTGCTCCAAACTTGGAGTTTCCAATTCCTATTTTTCTTCGGTTTTTAAGAAAGAAACAGGGCAGGCGTTTATTTCTTATCTGACAGATTATCGTATGGAAATGGCAGAAAAGCTTCTTTTTTATACCCAGGAGAAAAGTTATGCCATTGCAGAGAAGGTGGGCTACCAGGATGCCAATTATTTTGGTTATGTATTTAAGAAAAAATATGGGATGTCCCCCTCTAAGTATCGGGCAGAAAAACGGAAATCTTAAGGAACGCTACTAAGGAGAGTTACTAGAATTGAAATTCATAAAAAAAGATATTCGGGATTTTATGAAAATAAATATTCAGACCATGTTAATGACGGTGCTTATGCTGGTAACTCTGGTGGTTATTGCAGTCATGGGATTCCTTCTGTATCATCGGTTTAAATTAACTCTGGATGATACGACGGTATCCAATACCCAGGTTACTGTGGAAAGTACGGTGGACCGGTTAAACGCAGATCTTTCAGATATTCGACAGGTGGTAAATGCTGCCAACTATAATATTATTCAAGAAAATGATATTGCAAGCCAGGAATTTACGGATCAGATGAGCTTGCTTTATGAGGTCCACTCGGATCAGATTCAAAGTTTAGCCCTTTATAGAACCGATGGAACCCTTATCGCATCGGAGCCGGTGGCGATGGAAAAAGAAACTGCCGATGTCACTGATCAGGATTGGTTTTTGGCAGCAAGAAAGGATATTGAAAATATTCAGATCTCTATGCCACATATTCAAAATTTATTTTTTGATGGAAGCTATCGCTTTCACCGGGTGATTTCTTTTAGTACCTCTGTGGATATGAACGATGGGAATCAGCCGGGAGTGGGGATTCTGTTGGTAGATTTTAAGTACTCTGCTATTCGAGATGCATTGGACAGTATCAATGATTCTTCGGATGGGATTTACTACTATCTATGCAATAGGGACGGAAATATTATTTATCATCCCAGAGAAACAGAAATGAACTGGGGCTTGTTTCAGGAGGAGAGCGGAAAGTTTTCTGCTTATGAAGATGGAATTTATGAGGGAACCCTAGATGGACAGGAATCCCATGTGGTGATCGGAAGTCTTTCTTATACGGGCTGGAAACTGGTTGGAGTGGTTCCAAAAAGTGTAAAAAGTAACAGTATTAATAGCTTTAGATATTATATTCTTGCTACTGTATTAGTGCTTCTCATGATGCTTTTGCAGGCGAACCGCGTAATCTCCGGAAAGATTTCAGAACCTATTCAGGAACTGGATAAATCTGTAAAAGCCTATGAAGCCGGTGGAATGCCCAATATTTATATTGGTGGATCGTCAGAAATCAGGCATTTAGGTCTTTCTGTGCAGCGCTCCTACGAGCGAATTGAAGCTTTGATGGATGAAATCATAGAACAACAGACTAAACGAAGGAAAAGTGAGCTTGCTGCATTACAAAGCCAGATCAACCCCCATTTTCTTTATAATACCTTGGAGTCTATTACCTGGATGGTAGAGGCAAAAAGAAATGATGAGGCGGTTATGATGATTTCGGAACTTGGGAAGTTACTTAGGGTCAGTCTTTCTAAAGGGAAAACCATTATTTCTATTGCAGATGAATTTCAGCACAGTAAAAGTTATATGAATATTCAGAGTGTCCGCTATAAAAATCATTTTGCGGTGGAATTTCTAATGGAGGAAGAAATCAATGATTATTGCATTGTGAAGCTTGTAATCCAGCCTCTTTTGGAGAATGCTATTTATTATGGCGTGGGAAATATGGACGAGGATGATGGAGGAAAGATTATCATTCGAGGAGAGAAAAAAGATCATGATATTTATATTTCCGTGGAGGATAATGGCATGGGAATGCGACAGGAGATTCTTGATAACATTCTCACCAATAACGAAAGAGTACCAAAGCATGGCTCGGGGGTAGGAGTTATCAATGTTCATTCCAGGATCCAACTGATTTACGGAATGGAATATGGCTTGGAAGTTTACAGCGAGCCGGATGAGGGAACCCGGGTAGTGATTCATATTCCGGCCATTCCCTATACAGAGAAAAATGTAAAGGATCTGGAGATGCAAAAATACGGACGGGGGATGAAAGATCATGAAGAAAATTAGATTGCCATTCCTTGCGGCTGAAATTATTTTATTGCTTATGCTTATCTTTTGTGTCAGTAAAATCTTTAATCAAAATATACCTCAAAAAAGAGTGGCGGTAATCTTGCCTGATTCCGGAGATGAGGGCTGGGATCTTTTGATTGCAGGAATGAAACAGGCGGCAAAGGAAGAAAATATCCATTTGATCATTTGTAATACGGATGAGTTAGAAAGTGCCAAGGTACAGGAGGAAACAATAAAAGAGCAACTAAATAATAATATTGATGGCATGATCTTGCGGCCGGCTCCGGGTGTGGATACAGAGGAAATGCTAAAGGAAAATTGTGGATCCATTCCTCTTATGTTGGTGACGGAGGATGTTTATAAGGAAGCAGGGAAAGATGAAAAAGATAAAAAAGATAAGAATTCATCTTCCGGATATCCGGTAATCGCTCCGGATTATTATGATCTGGGTTATGAACTGGGAAAACAGGTTGAAGTAAAAAATCCGAAGGTAGGAATTGTTGCGGGATGGCAGCAGGATACTTCTACCCTTAGAACCATAGAAGGATTATCCGATGCGCTGGGAGAAATCGGTGGAGAGATTTCCTGGTATTGCTATCAGAAAAAAGGAGCGGATGTGTTGGAGCAGATCGGAAGCAAGCCTTCGGTGGATGTTTTGATGGTATTGGATTCAAAATCTTTGGACGAAATCGGACAACAATCGGCAAAAGGATATTACAAAGGAGCCTTGGTATATGGAGTTGGAACCGGTGAGAAGTCTATCGCATTTTTAGACAGTGGAAACATACAGGGATTGATCCTTTATGATAGTTACGAAATAGGATATCAGGGTGTGCTGGAGATAAGCGGAAAGCTGAAATCTAGCACATATGAAATGAAAAGCTATGAGACCGATAGAAAGTTGGTAGACAGGGAGACGATATTTTCAGATGAAGAGATGGAAAAGTTTTTGTATTTCAGTCAGTAATCCTAAAAAAATTCTTGCTATATTCATGATTTTGTTTCTTTTGCTACCTGAAGGTTGCACTGGAAAAGAGGAAGAGCAGTCCGATATCTTGCGGGTTGGAATTGTAACTTACAGTCAGGATGACCCTTATATCAATGCCCTTACAGATACATTGAAGGAAGAACTGAAAAAGAAAGAAACCGAAGATATGAGTGTAATGGTTTCTATAAAATCCGGCGGAAATGATCAGGAGGACCAGGACGAAGTGGTGGAGGAAATGATCGATGCAGGATGTGATATCCTGTGTGTGAATCTGGTAGATCGAACAGCTCCTTCCAAAATCATAAAGATGGCCAAAGAAAATGAGATCCCGGTGCTATTCTTTAACCGGGAACCTGTAAGGGAAGATCTGTTTCAATGGGAACATTTATATTATATAGGATGTGAGGCGGAGCAATCCGGTGTTATTCAAGGAAAGTTGGCAGCAGATTATATTAAGGCTCACCCGGAGCTGGATCGAAATCAGGATGGTAAGATCCAGTATGTCATGCTGGTGGGAGAGGCAGGACATCAGGACTCCATCAGTCGAACGGAGGTCTCCGTAAAAACTCTTATGGAACAGGGGATTGAACTGGAAAAACTAACCAATCAATTTGCAGATTGGAACAGGGGGCAGGCTGAGAATCGTGTAAATCGCATCATCAGTCAATATGGGGATTCGGTGGAGCTGATTCTTTCCAACAATGATGAGATGGCATTAGGAGCAGTGGAAGCTTATGAGAGTGCCGGGATCGATTCTTCTAAATGGCCGGCTCTATTTGGAATTGACGGCTTGCCCGATGCTTTGGAAGCGATTAAAGATGGAAAGATTCAGGGGACTGTATATCAGGACCGGGAGGATCAGGCCAGACAGATGGCAAGAATGATTTGGTTGATCTATCAAGATCGATCATTGGATGAGATTCATTTGGAAGATGAAAAATATTATACAGCTCAGTATCGGCGAGTGGATGAGAGCAACGTAGACAGTTTTGTCGGAAGATAGAAACATAGATAGGAGAAGGTAAGAATATGTCCTGGCTGGAAGATTTTTATACAGAGACAGATGCAGAAAAGAGACTGTGGATTTTAAAAGAGAATCAGGAGGAGGATCTGGCTGCAAAGGAATACCGAAAGAACTTGTGGGTCGCACGCTATGGAAAACGAAAGCCTACAAAGGATGCATTTGTAGGATACCTTATGGAGCTAAAATATTTAGCAGAGGGAAGCAGTCTGGATCCCGGAGGAAAGAAAAAACGTCAGGCGGCGAAAATATTGGTGGAGTTAGGACTTGGAAATCCAGAAGCATTAAGTCCGAAACAACAGGAAATTTTGGAGCTAGAGTTAACGAATGTGTTTCTAAAGTATATAGAAGTGAGTCGTGAGGGTCGAGGGTTTACCTCTATGGTCTTTGGCATGGGACAGCTTTCGGAAGAGGGGATTACAAAAAAAATAGCGGAACAAATCAGCGTAATCGTATTTGCCACACCCCATATGTTGCGCATGGATCAGGAGTTTGCTTTGCTAAGAGAAGCAGCCTTAAATGCATATCGAAAAGAATATCCAAATAGGGAACATTTTTTAAGAAAAATATGATATGATAGCAAGGAATGTATTTTGTTAAAAACAAGGGAAAATATCCTTGTTATTGTATAGAAGAAATAATGGAGGAATTGAAGCATGAAAAAATGGAATGAGCTGTATCAGATGGTGGAAAAGCAGGAGCTTGAATCGGCATTTTTAAAGGCTGGTTATCTGAATCCGAAGGAGGATATTGCCCGTGTAAAACACGTAATGGAAGCCTTTAAGGAAACCTTTGGTGCAACTGATGATACAGAGGTGGCACTGTGCTCAGCACCGGGACGTACAGAGATTGGGGGAAATCATACAGATCATCAGCACGGAAATGTATTGGCGGCTTCTGTAAACCTGGATTTTCTTTCCTGTGTAGCTTTAAATGGCACCAATGAGGTGAGATTCCAATCCGAGGGATGGCCAATGACAACCATCGATATTACTGAGGTAGAGCCAAAGGAAGAGGAAAAAGAGACTACAGAATCCTTAGTTCGAGGTGTATTTGCAGAGCTTAAAAAAGCAGGATATCCGGTGGCAGGATGCGATATCTATGCAGTATCAAGTGTGCTTCCGGGATCTGGACTTTCTTCCTCTGCAGCCTGCGAGATCCTTTTAGGAGTTGTAGGAAATCACTTATTCTGCAAGGATGAGTTGGATGCAGTGACTCTTGCAAAGATCGGACAGAAGGCAGAGAATATCTTCTTTGGAAAGCCAAGTGGTCTGATGGATCAGACAGCTTCCTCTGTAGGAGAGGCCGTTGCTATTGATTTTAAAGATCCGGAAGCACCGGTAGTTCGTCCGGTGACAGCTGATCTTAAGGCTATGGGACTTGCGCTTTGTATCGTAGACAGCGGTGCAGACCATGCAGCACTTACAGGGGAATATGCAGCGATTCCAAGAGATATGTGCAAGGTGGCAGAATTTTTCGGAGAGAAGGTACTTCGTGATGTGAAAGAAGAGGATTTCTTAAATAAACTTCCGGAAGTTCGAAAAGCAGTAGGAGATCAGGCAGTTCTTCGTGCAATGCATTTTTTTGCAGATAATAGATTTGCAGTATTAGAGGCAGATGCCCTTAACCAGGGAAATAAAGAGGAATTCCTTAGAATCGTCAGAGAATCCGGACGTTCTTCTTGGGAACTTTTACAGAATATTACACCAAGTGGTGCCACAGAACACCAGGATATGGCAGTAGCTTTAGCGGTAGCTGAGATCGCATTAAAGGGCGAGGGTGCTTGTCGTGTTCACGGAGGAGGATTTGCGGGAACTTTGCAGGCTTTCGTGCCACTTGAGAACGTAGAACAATTCAAAGCAGATATGGAGAAGATGCTGAAAAAAGGATGCTGCCATGTGCTGAATATCAGACCGGCAGGTGGAATCGTTCTTTCTGCGTAGGATGTATGATCGATATAATCGAAGGTAGCGAAGCGTTACCTTCGATTATTGTGTGAAATGTAGTATAGAAAATTGCAAAATTCTACAGGTATGTATTAGGAATGGAGGATAAAGCAAAATGAGCAGAAATGCATGGATTACAAGTCTTGTGAAATATGCCTTGGAGAAAGGTTTGATCGAACCGGAGGAAAAGGCTTGGGCAGCCAACAGTCTTTTAAATGTATTGGAGTTAGAATCCTTTGAATGGGAAGAAGCAGAGGAGGCAAAGAATTTAGAATTATGTGAAATTCTTTCGTGGTTGATGGACGATGCTTATGAAAGAGGCGTTTTAAAAGAAAACTCCATCGCATATAGAGATCTTTTTGATACAAAGATTATGGGAAGTATCACGCCAAGACCTTCTCAGGTTCGTAAGAAATTTAAGGAGCTTGTGGAGGAGTCTTCCAAGAAGGCTACAGACTGGTACTATGAATTTAGTCAGGATACCAACTATATAAGAAGAGACCGTATCGTGAAGGATATGCGCTGGAAATCACAGACAGAGTACGGGGAGATGGATATTTCCATTAACCTGTCAAAGCCGGAGAAGGATCCAAAGGCTATTGCAGCAGCTAGAAACCAACCGACCTCTAATTATCCGAAGTGTATGCTCTGTGAGGAAAACGAGGGATATCCGGGGCGTTTAAATTTCCCGGCAAGACAAAACCACAGAATCGTGCCTATTTGTATTAATGGTGCGCCATGGTATCTGCAATATTCTCCTTATGTATATTATAATGAGCATTGTATTTGTTTTAATAAACAGCATACGCCGATGAAAATTGATCGAGCATGTTTTGGGAAACTTTTAGATTTCGTTGGACAGTTTCCACATTACTTTGTAGGATCCAATGCAGATCTTCCAATTGTAGGAGGATCCATCCTGGCTCATGATCATTTCCAGGGAGGCTGCTATACTTTTGCCATGGAGAAGGCTCCGGTAGAGACAGAGATTTCCTTTGCTGGATTTGATGATGTGGAGGCCGGAATCGTAAAATGGCCGATGTCTGTCATCCGTTTGAAAGCAACAGAGCCTGAGAGACTGGTGGAATTGGCGGATAAGATCCTTGGAAGCTGGAGAGGATATACCGATGCTTCTGCAAATATCTTTGCAGAGACAGACGGAGAACCTCATAATACCATTACTCCGATCGCAAGAAGAAGAGGGGAAGATTACGAGTTGGATTTAGTGCTTCGTAATAATCTCACTACCAAGGAGCATCCGCTGGGACTTTATCATCCACATGCAGAGCTTCATCATATTAAGAAAGAGAACATTGGACTTATTGAGGTTATGGGACTTGCAATCTTGCCGGGACGTTTAAAGACAGAACTTGCTGCTGTAGCTGAAAAATTAGCTTCAGGGGAGGATTTAAGAGAAGATCCCCTTACAGCATCCCATGCTGATTGGGGAGAGGAGATCCTGAAAAAACATACCGTTACAAAAGAGAATGCCTGGGAGATTATCCAGGAGGAAGTGGGACTGGTATTTGCGAAGGTATTGGAACATGCCGGAGTATATGCAAGAACCCCGGAAGGAAAAGATGCTTTTCTTCGATTTGTTGAGCAGGTATAAAATGCTGAATTGTCATTAAAGTAGCATAAAGAAATGGGAGGTGTCATTATGGCACCTCCTTTTTGCATCTGCAACAGGTAATAATAGTTGCACTTTATTCTCTTGCTGTAGATACTTCTGCTACCGTTTATGCATAAATAATGTCCATTTGTGCGAAATTCTGATGTGAATATTTAGATGTGTTACTATGAAAATACAGAATTGAGCTTTAATATCCGCAACTATTCGAAGTACGTGAAAGAGATTATTTTTCTGTATAAGAATTGTTGCATGTATACAAACGAGGTAGTTAGAAAGAGAGGAAAAGATTCATGAGTCTGAAGTATGAAGCGATTATTAGTAAAATGACTTTGGAAGAGAAGGCCAGGATGATGTCTGGTAAGAGTACATGGGAGACCCAGGATTATGAAAAGTATGGGATTCCTTCGATGTTTATGGCTGATGGCCCTCACGGTCTTCGTAAGCAGGCTGGAGCAGGAGATCATTTGGGAATTAATGGTAGTTTGCCGGCTACTTGTTTCCCTACGGCAGCGTCTGTGGCAAATAGTTGGGATGAGAGCCTTGGAGAAGAAATCGGAGAAGCCTTGGGAGAAGAGGCTGCTACTCTTGGGGTAAATGTGGTTCTTGGACCTGGTCTTAATATTAAGAGAAGTCCTTTGTGTGGACGTAATTTTGAGTATTTCTCAGAGGATCCTTACCATGCAGGTAAGATGGCGGCAGCCTATATCCGTGGAATTCAGAGCAAGGGAGTGGCGGCCTGCCCAAAACATTTTGCGGCAAATAGCCAGGAGCTTCGCCGTATGGCGAACAACTCCGTAGTGGATGAGCGTACTTTCAGAGAAATTTACACCACGGGATTTGAAATCGCGGTAAAAGAGGGACATGCAAAATCTATTATGTCTTCTTATAATGAGATCAACGGTGTATATGCCAATGAGAATTCTCATCTTTTGCAGGAAATTTTGGTAGATGAGTGGGGATTTGACGGCTATGTAGTATCTGACTGGGGCGGAAGTAATGACCATGCCTTAGGTGTTAAGAATGGAAGTCACCTGGAAATGCCTGGGACAGGAAACAGTGGTGTCCATGATATTGTGAAGGCAGTGAAAGAAGGAAGTCTTTCAGAGGATACATTGGATCAGAGATTGGATGAACTTCTTGCAGTTGTTTTTGATACCCACGATGCCACAGAAAATGCAAAGGGAAAGACCTTTGATATTGAGGCGCATCATGCGTTGGCGAGAAAAGCAGCAGAGGAAAGTATTGTTCTTTTGAAAAATGAAGACGAGATTCTTCCGCTGAAACCCGGAGCAAAGGTTGCTGTTATTGGAGATTTCGCAAAAGTTCCCCGTTATCAGGGAGCAGGATCTTCTCTTGTAAATCCGACCAAGGAAGCAGAGAGTATCTTGAATGTTATCGGAGATTACGATGTAGAGATGGTATCCTACAGTCAGGGCTATGTTCGAAATAAAAAGCCGGACAGCAATCTCATCAAGGAAGCAAAAGAAGTAGCGAAAAAAGCTGAGGTTGTTCTAATCTTTGCAGGATTGGACGAGATCAGCGAGTCAGAAGGTCTTGACCGTACCCATATGGCTATGCCGGAGGGACAGAGAGCCCTGATCGATGAGATTTCTACTGTAAGTGATAAGGTAGTGGTAGTGCTTTCTGCAGGTTCTGCCATTGAAATGCCATGGTTTTCTTATGTAAAGGGAATTCTTCATGGATATTTAGGAGGACAGGCTGGAGCTTCCGCTCTTATGAATGTGATTACAGGAAAAGTAAATCCGTCAGGTAAATTAAATGAGACCTATCCGATGGCTTATAAGGATACCCCGTCCTATGGCTATTATCCGGGAAAGGAAAGAAGCAGTGAATTTAGAGAAGGCTTGTATGTAGGATATCGTTATTATTCTACCATTCAGAAAAAAGTTCGCTTCCCATTTGGTTATGGTTTGAGTTATACTACATTTACATATAATGATTTAAAGGTTACTGATCAGGGAGTAAGCTTTAAGATCAAAAATACAGGTAAGGTAGCAGGCTGTGAGATTCCACAGTTGTATGTGGGAAAGAAGTCAGAGACTGTTTTCCGTCCGGTTTATGAATTAAAAGGATTCACCCGTGTTAATCTTGCACCGGGAGAGGAGAAGGAAGTTGCTATTTCCTTTGACGATAAGACCTTCCGTTTCTATGATGTGAGAACCAACACCTGGGAGGTGGAAAGTGGTAACTACGAGATTTATGTAGGATCTGATTCCGCAACCATGAAGTTAGAGGGTAGCCTCGACATAAAGGGTACCGTTACAGAGGGTGGATACAGCAAAGAAAAGCTTCCGAGCTATTTCTCAGGTAATGTTACAGATATAAAAGACCATGAATTTAAGGAACTTTACGGAAGAGAAATTCCGGATGGAAGCTGGAGCGGTGAGATTCAGATGAACGATGCCGTATGTCAGCTCTATTACGGAAAAGGAATTCTTGGAAAGATTTTCTGCGGTGTCTTAAAGCAGATGATTAAACATTGCGAGAAGACCGGAAAGCCGAATCTGAATGTACTATTTAATTATAATATGCCAATCCGTGGATATGCCAAGATGACCGGTGGTTTCGTGACTATGGATATGGCCAGAGCATTGACAGAAATGGCCAATGGACATCGAATTACAGGAACTGCTCATTTGATCAAGGCAGCGATTAAGAGAGATTAAGGAATGTAAAATGATCAAGATTGCAATAGTAGAAGATGAAGTAATGTATGGGGAACAACTTCAAAGCTATCTTAAGCAATACGAGAAGGAGGAGGGTGAGACTTTTGATATTACCCTCTATACGGATGGAGACCAGATCGTCCATAAATACAAATCAGATTTCGACATTATTTTAATGGATGTAGAAATGAAATTTATGGACGGTATGTCTGCAGCAGAGGAAATTCGAAAGATTGACTCGGAAGTTGTGATTATATTTATTACCAATATGGCGCAGTATGCGATCAGAGGATACGCGGTGGATGCACTGGATTATGTGCTGAAACCTGTATCCTATTTTGCGTTTTCCCAGAGATTAAAAAGAGCCATTGAGAGAATGCACAAGCGAGAGTCAAAGTGCATTATGGTAAATATCAAGGGAGGAACTGTCCGGGTCAATATTGCAAATATTTTCTATGTAGACAGTCAGGGACATACTCTGATCCTTCATACCATCCTTGGAAATTATGCTACTACCGGAACTATGAAGGAAATGGAGGAAAAGCTTTCAGGAATGAACTTTTGCAGAGGAAACAAAGGATATCTTATCAACCTTCAGCATGTAGAGGGAATCCAGGATGGATGTGCTATTGTCCGTGGAGAAAAACTGGTGTTAAGTCGTGCCAGAAAGAAAGAATTTATGGAGGCTCTTACGGAATACTGGGGAGAGGTGGTGAAATAATATGCCGGAATCAGTGGGACAGATTGTGCCGGATATTCCAAGGGTTTATACGGCCCTGGCGGAGTGGCTGGCCTGCGTATTATTTATTCTTCCTATGAAGAAGAAAGTTAGTATTAAAAAGACATCTATAATAGCCGCTATATTTTTGGTGGTTCAATGTGTTTTCTTAGTAGGAACGGATGATGTACCGATTTATTTATGGATTCCCTGTATGATAGTGGCAGTGGCAATGATGATGGGATTTCTTTATCTAACCTGTGATATCGAACTTTCGGATGTGGCCTATTTTGGCATGATCGCCTTTGCCCTGGCGGAATTTATGGCAGCTACCGAGTGGCAACTCATCTGCTTTGTATGGAAAGGAGCGGTGCCCGGAATCTTAGTTCGAGTTGTGTTGCTTATTTTTGTATATGGATTAATTGCCTTTTGTTTTTATCATTTGGTTCATGTGCATCTTCCTTCCGATGGAAGGTTGGCGGTGACCAAGAAAGAATTTTTCTCGGGAGTGATTATCGCCATTGCGGTATTTGCGGTAAGTAACATTGGATTCATCAGTGATACGGATGTGGAGGTTGGATTTTTTTCCTATCCTATAGGATATATTCGGATGTTGGTGGATGCCGGTGGATTGGCAGTTCTATATGCCCATTTGATGCAATGCTCGGAATTTCGTATCCGGTCAGAGCTTGAAGCGGTGCAGAGCGTCCTTCAAAATCAATATGTGCAATATAAGCAATCCAGAGAAAGTATTGATTTGATCAATTACAAATATCATGATCTGAAGCACCAGATCGCTTATCTTCGAAGTGAGAGAGATTCCGCTAAAAGAGAGGCTTATCTGGATCGTATGGAGGAAGAAATCAAGCAGTACGAGGCTCAGAATAAAACAGGAAATGCAGTCTTAGATACGGTTTTAACCTCTAAGAGCCTATACTGTGCCAAGCATGGCATCACCTTTACCTGTGTGGCGGACGGAACTCTTTTGGAGTTTATGGATGTTATGGATATCTGTAACATTTTCGGAAATGCTCTGGATAATGCCATAGAGTGCGAGCTTAAGATTCCGGACAAAGAAAAACGGCTGATCCATGTTACGGTATCCAAGCAGAAGAATTTTTTGATTCTTCGATTTGAAAATTATTTCGAGGGAGATCTAAAGACGAAGGATGGAGACATTCTTACTACCAAGGAAAAGAAAGAGCATCATGGTTACGGAATAAAAAGTATTCGTTATATTATCAATAAATATGATGGAGCCCTTACAGTGGAGACAAAGGAAAATTGGTTTGAGATGAAGGCTCTGATTCCTATCAAAAATACGAATTAAATATAAC
Source organism: bacterium (assembly GCA_963658085.1). Classification (GTDB taxonomy): domain Bacteria; phylum Bacillota; class Clostridia; order Lachnospirales; family Lachnospiraceae; genus CAKRJP01. The sequence continues at coordinate 47,810 of CAVKOU010000010.1, read as the reverse complement.
GGGAAATGACAGGAAAAAAACGGGAGAGAAGTTGTTGGATGTGTACAATTTCTCTTCTCTTTTTTTGTCGAAAATAACGAGATAAAAACCGTTTGTGCAGAAAAAGTGCAGATTATGCAGATTTTTATATAAGTGTGAAAATTGTGTTAAATTATGTACATAAAACGTTCCGAGTGAACGAAAAAAGTCTAAAGGGAGGACAAGAATATGTTAAGTATTAACATGGATGACGTTGTAAACGTCCTGAATTCGTGCAAACCTTACATTATTGCCCTGGTAGTGGTACTGGCATTGGCAATTATTGTGACAGTAGCTTGCATGAAGGTGAAGAAACCGCTGAAACAGCTGGTTCGTAAAGAAGCTTGGTTAGCATTTTTACTTGCATTAGTAATTATTGTTAACATGATCTGCTTTATTCCTATGTCAAGTATGATTTCTCTTGCTATGGGAAATGGAACTATCTCTGATGAGACCTCAGAGGAGGCCAAGGGATTGGTACAGGAGATTGCTGAGGAAGGTATCGTTCTGTTAAAGAATGAAGATAATACACTTCCGTTAGCAGCAGATAGCAACTTAAATGTATTTGGTTGGGCTTCCACCAATCCTTGCTACGGTGGTACAGGATCCGGATCATTATCCGATGCATATCCTACCGTATCATTATTACAGGGATTAGAGGATGCAGGTTTTAACTTAAATACAGAATTATCTGATTTCTATACAGATTACCGTGCAGACAGACCGGAAGTTGGAATGTGGGCACAGGATTGGACTCTTCCGGAGCCAACAGCTGATTCTTATTCTGATGATCTGATTGCAAATGCAAAAGAGTTTTCTGACACAGCAATGGTAGTAATCACTCGTGTTGGTGGTGAGGGTGCCGATCTTCCGACGGATGTAAGTCAGGTAACTTATGAAGATAACTCTAAAGACTACAAGGATTTCGAGGATGGCGAGCACTACTTACAGTTAAGCCAGACAGAGAAAGATATGTTAGATCTTGTATGCTCTAACTTTGACAATGTTGTAGTTGTTTACAACGGAGCAAATGCTATGGAGCTTGGATTTGTAAATGAGTACAGCCAGATCAAGAGTGCCATCTGGTGCCCGGGAACCGGTCAGTCAGGTTTCGAAGCTCTTGGAGAAATCGTAGCCGGTACTATCAACCCATCTGGTAAGACTGCAGATACATTTGTAGCTGATCTTACAGCAACTCCAACATGGAACAACTTTGGAGACTTTGATTATGATAATGTAGATGAATTCGAATATACTCAGACAGGATTTACAGGTGAGACAGAGACAACTGCTCCTACATTTGTAAACTATGTAGAAGGTATCTACGTTGGTTATAAGTTCTATGAGACAGCAGCGGATGAAGGTTTGATTAACTATGATGAAACCGTTTTATTCCCATTTGGATATGGACTTTCTTATACAACATTTACACAGGAAATGAGTGACATTACCGAAGAAGATGGAAATATCACCTTCGATGTAACGGTAACAAATACCGGTGACGTAGCTGGTAAGGATGTAGTAGAAACTTATTATAATCCACCGTATACCAATGGCGGAATTGAGAAGGCTTCCGCAAACCTGATTGCTTATGAGAAGACAGATCTTTTGGAGCCGGGTGAGTCACAGACAATTACGATTTCATTTACAGCTGAGGACATGGCTTCCTATGACTATCAGAATGCAAAAGCTTATGTATTAGAGGCAGGAGATTATGCAATCTCTATCAATGCAGATTCTCATACAGAATATGCTTCTAAGACATACACTGTAGATGAGACCATCACTTACGATGGAGACAATGCAAGAAGTACAGATGAGACAACTGCAACCAATCAGTTTGATTATGCAGAAGGAACTGTAACTTATCTTTCAAGAGCAAATGGATTTGAAAACTATGCCGAGGCAACTGCAGCACCTACCGATTTCAGTATGAGTGATGATGTGAAGGCTCAGTTCCACAACAACAGCAACTATGATCCGGAAGATTACAATGATGATTCTGATGAAATGCCTACAACAGGTGCAAAGAACGGACTTACATTGGCAGACTTCCGTGGACTGGATTATGATGATGAGAAGTGGGAAGACCTTTTGGATCAGTTAACCATTTCTGATATGGATACTATGATTGCTATTGGTGGATATCAGACATCAGCAGCATCAAGCGTTGGTAAGGTAATGACCATCGATTGTGATGGACCGGCTTCTATCAACAATAACTTTACGGGAGTAGGATCTGTAGGATTCCCATCCGCAGTTATGATTGCAAGTACCTGGAATAAGGATCTTGCAGAACAGTTCGGTGAGAGCATCGGTAAGATGGCAGATGAGATGGATGTATCCGGATGGTACGCACCGGCTATGAACACTCACCGTTCCGCTTTTGCAGGACGTAACTTCGAGTATTACTCAGAGGATGGCGTTCTTGCAGGACACATGGCAGCAAATGCAATTATCGGAGCTGAAAAATATGGTGTATATGCTTATATTAAGCACTTCGCATTAAATGATCAGGAGACAAATCGTTGTGGAATGCTTTGTACATGGTCAAATGAGCAGGCAATCCGTGAGATTTACTTAAAGCCATTTGAAATCTCTGTAAAAGAAGGAGGAGCAAAGGCAGTTATGTCATCCTTCAACTACATCGGAGCAAACTGGGCAGGTGCCAGCACAGCACTTTGCAACACTGTACTTCGTGACGAGTGGGGATTCCGTGGATTTGTAGAGACTGACTACTTCGGAGTTTACGGTTACATGGATTCCGATCAGGCAATTCGTGGTGGTACAGATCTTATGCTTGTAGCATATGATACAGAGACCAACCATGTAACAGACACTGAAAGTGCTACAAGTGTAAAGGCAATGCGTCAGGCTTGCAAGAACATTATGTACACTGTAGTAAACAGCCGTGCTTACGATGCAGATAACTTAAGTACAGGACTTCAGAACTGGCAGAAGATGGCAATCGTAATCGATGTGATCTTAGCGGCACTGATTATCTTCTTAGAAGTACTTATTATTAAGAGCTACAAGAAAGTAAAAAAAGCAATGCCAGTTGCTGAGGCGGCAGCTGTAACAGAGAAATCTGAAGAATAAGAGGTAAGATTTTATGGGAGCAATTAAGAATTTTTGGGAAAGCTTTGCAAATAAGCATCCGGAAGCGGCAAAATGGGTTCGTGAAGGCGGATTATTCGTAATCGTTAGTAACGTTATCACAGTATTTAAGTATTTGATGCTTTTGTTCCTTCCTCTTGCATTTGCAGGACTTCCGAATATCGACTTTGGATTCCCGGGAATTGACCTTACCATGTTTGGAGAAACTTTCAAGTGGAACATTATTGGCTATGATGCAGCACATGGTGGATTGCCATACTTCTGTGCATACATGGTAGCAATGGTGATCGGGGAGTGTATCAACTTCCCGATCCAGAGAAATTTTGTATTCAGAAGCAAAGGAAACATTGCTTACCAGGCTCTGTGGTATTTCATCGCATTCTGTATCGTTACCTGTGTAGTTAATTCTATTAACTGCATTTGGGTTGCAGTGGCAGGATTGATCGTTCCGGGATGGCTATACAACATTGGAACAACCGTATTAAACGGCGGAGTTTCCATGGTGGTATTCTTCTTTGTTAACAAAATTATTTTCCCTGAGGGAGAACAAAAATAATATTTTCGAGGCATGTCTTAAGAGGCGTGCCTCGTTTTTATTTAAAACATATTTTCAACTTTTGATGGCCTTGCCAATCCGACCTATGGATTTGTGTTTTACAGAATATTTGTTTAGATAATTTAACTTTTAAATTCCAGGGGAATATGTTAAGGTTGATAGGACGATGTAAATAATAAGGAGGAAATATGTTAAAAAATGGATTTCATGGGTTCTGTATGGCTCTGGCAGATAGTGTGCCGGGAGTATCGGGAGGAACCGTAGCATTTATTATGGGATTCTATGATCAGTTTATTGGTTCTATCAATGATCTGATTTTTGGAAGTATGAAGGAAAAAAAGAAGGCTTTGACCTATTTAATCAAGCTTGGTATTGGCTGGATTATAGGAATGATCATGGCAGTGTTAGTTCTGACAGCTATGTTTGAGAGCCACATTTATGGAGTAAGTTCTCTCTTTATCGGATTTATTGCCGGTGCTATTCCTTTGATTATTATGGAAGAAAAAGAAGCATTGTGTCATGTGGCAAGGGGAATTCTTTTTGGAGTACTTGGAGCTGCATTGGTAGTGGTAATAACTCTTTTTAATAATGGTTCCGCAGGAGCCGGAATGGATCTTGGACAATTTTCTATTGGTCTTGGGATTCGCTTATTTATTATAGGGATGATTGCAATTTCTGCTATGTTCTTGCCGGGGATTTCAGGATCTACCCTGCTTTTGATCTTTGGAGCGTATATTCCGGTAATGACAGCTATTAAGGGATTTTTGTCTTTGAAACTGCAATATTTTCCTGCATTAGTATTCTTTGGCCTTGGAATCTTAACCGGTGCGGTTACTGTTGTTCGAATCATTCGGATCTGTCTGGAGAAGTATCGAACCCAGGCAGTTTATGCAATCCTTGGTATGATGGTGGGGTCTTTTTATGCTATCGTTATGGGACCTACTACTTTGGAGGAGCCAAGAAATCCTTTGAGTCTCGGAACCTTTAGTATCATCGCTTGTATCGTGGGATTAGCCTTGGTTCTTGGAATGCAATTTGTAAAGAGCAAAGAGGAAAAGAAGGAAGATGCAGTTAGAGAATAGTCTGATTGATTTATTAAAAGAGGAACAGGCAAAACTTGGATATATGTCCGGTGAAGTGAGACTATACTATCCTTTGTCGTCCCTGAATCATTTCTTTCAAAAAGAATATACAGTAAATGAAATGGCAGAGGTCTTGCAGAAATTGCCGGAGTCCCTTACAGAGAAACTTGGAGAGGTTCAGGTAAGCCATAAAGGAGATCGGTTTTGCTTTTGTATCCCGGCGGGGGGCAGTGATTATGTACATGAACATATGAAACCGAATGAATTTATTAAAGAATTGGTGGATTTGTTGGCCGTTCATGGAACAACCATGGAGGATATTTTTTCTTTGTTTGAGAATAGCGGAAATGAGATTCTGAAACAACCTATGGATGGAGAAGAGTTTGACTGGTTGGTGCGCTTCATAGATCTGCAACAGGATCCCTATTACTATTGCTTTAAGGATGAAGGTTGCCATATTATTTATCACAGGTTTTTGCCGGAAGACTATGAGGACTTCGGTTTTTAAGAATCTGGAAATATAAGAATATAAAAATACAGGTAAATTCCGATGATTTAAAGTTTGTCAGGGAATATAGGGAGTATTAAAAGATACATGAAAAAGGGTTTCACTCTATACGGAGTGGAACCCTTTTCCTATGATCTCGCTGGTATTTGTAATTAGAATAAATGCTCTGGGATCCTGAGCTTTAATATAATTTCGAAGTCTGATGGCCTGCATACGATTCAAGGCTGTCATAATAATATACTTTTGCTGTCCGGAGAAGGCTCCCTTAGCTGCTACAACGGTGGCACCTCTGTGGAGGTCCTTTTTGATAAACTCACAGATAGGCTCCGGGTCGGAGCAGATGACGTTGAAAAATTTGGAAAGGTTGAAGCTTTCGATAAATCCATCGATCATATAGGAGCGAATCACTAGTCCTAACATGGAGAAAAGACCGGTCTTAATATCGAATACTACGCATCCTGCCAAGGTAAAGAGTACATCACTTAGCATCAGGCCTTTACCGATGTCGATGCTGGTATATTTCTTCATGATAAGAGCAATCACGTCTGTGCCGCCACTAGAAGAACCTATGTTAAATAGGATGGCAGATCCGATGGCAGGAAGCACCACGGCAAAGACCAGTTCCAACATCGGCTCATCTGTCAAAGGATGGCTCATAGGACAAAAACGTTCCAAAAGAGTCAATGTAATAGAGAGCAGTGCCGTGGAGTAGGCCGTCTTAATGGTGAATTCCTTTCCCAGAACGATCATTCCCAGTACCAGAAGAGACATGTTTGCAATAAAGGTAAAATCACTGGCAGAAATCACACCGGTTTTTGCTACCAGTACGGAAAAACCGGTAATGCCTCCGAAGGTAAAGTTGTTGGTAAATTTGAAAAAATAAACACCTACAGCCATAATTAACGTTCCGGCTGTCATTTGCCCAAATCTTATTAATTTTTCGTTCATAATATCCCCCATAGGATGATTTATAACACATCCTTTTTTAGCATACTCCGATTGTAACGCGGCCTGCAGGTGAAGTCAACCGGGTAGAAAAGAAGAAAAAATCCCTTGATTTTATGAGGGATTTCATGGAGAACTATGTGGAAAAAGCTTGTTTTTCTTTGGTATATGTGATAACATAATTTTGGTTTATACGCAGGAGGTGTGAAACTTGGATATTTTAAAGATTGTTTTAATGATTATATTTGCAATAGACTGTATCGCATTGACCGTATTGGTACTTATGCAGGAAGGTAAGTCAGCAGGACTTGGAACTATCGGTGGTATGGCAGATACCTACTGGGGACAGAACAAGGGTCGTTCTATGGAAGGAGCCTTAGTGAAGGTTACAAGAGTTCTTGCGATATTATTTATTGTACTGGCAGCAGTGTTGAATTTGAGTATATTCGCATAGGCTGAGGGAAGACAAAAAAGATGAGGGCACTCCTGTAGAGGGAGTGCCTTTTTTATGTGGAAGTAAAAGTGCAGACTGACCTTTTTATGGAAAGATGTACTTGTGTTAGAGGAGAATATGAATAAAACAGAAAAAAATTTTGAAAAGAGAAAGAAAATCATATATGAACTGATTTGTGACGAAATCTACGTTCCTATGAAGTTTAAAGAACTTTGTATGTTGTTAAATGTAACCAAGGAAGACAGAGATGATTTTCGTAGGGTCTTAGAATCCTTGGAGAAAGAAGGGAAAATCTTTCTTTCTAAAAGAGGAAAATACTGTAAGGGGGAAGCGAAGCGTTTTCTTGGAACTTATAGAGCCAGCGGACGGGGGTTTGGTTTCGTCACGGTGGAAGATTTACCGGAGGATATCTATGTTTCCGAACAGGAAACTTTTGGAGCCTTTGACCAGGATAAGGTGGAGGTTGTAATAACAAAGGACGCAGGAAATTCCGGAAAGAGGCAGGAAGGTAAGATTGTAAAGATTGTAGAAAGAGGACTGAAAAAGGTCGTAGGTCTCTACCAGGTGAAACCGGGAAAGAATTATGGTTTTGTTATTCCGGATAATACGAAGATTGACTGGGACGTATTTGTGCCGGTAGAACGGGCAAAGGGAGCTGTGGATGGCCAAAAGGTAGTGGCAGAATTTACCTCCTACGGCGAGGACGGAAGAAAGCCGGAGGGAAAGATTGTAGAGATTATCGGTCACGTTACAGATCCGGGCACAGATATTCTGTCCATTGTAAAGGCCTATGATCTTCCTATGGAATTTCCGGAAAAGGTAAGGAATCAGGCGGAACGGGTGGCAAAGCCTGTAAGCGAGGCAGATATGGCAGGCCGAAAGGATTTGCGAGAGGTTCAGATGGTAACCATTGACGGTGAGGATGCCAAAGACTTGGATGATGCGGTCTCTCTTACCAAAGAGGGTGAAAACTATATACTGGGAGTTCATATTGCGGACGTTACCAATTATGTCCAGGAAAATAGTGCTCTGGATCATGAGGCCCTGAAGCGTGGCACCAGTGTTTATCTGGTAGACCGGGTGATTCCTATGCTTCCGAGAGTCCTTTCTAATGGAATGTGTTCTTTGAATGCAGGGGAGGACAGACTGGCCTTAAGTTGTATTATGACAGTAAATCCCAAGGGAGAGATGATTTCTCATGAAATCGCAGAAACAGTGATCCATGTGGATGAGCGCATGACTTATACTAGCGTAAAGAAGATTTTAGAAGATTATGACGAAGAGGAAATAAAACGTTACCAGAGTCTTGTGCCTATGTTCCGGAACATGTTAGAATTATCAAAGATTCTAAGAGCCAGAAGAAAAAGCCGCGGTGCTATTGATTTTGATTTTCCGGAGACGAAGGTAATCTTGGATGAAAATGGTCGGCCGTTGGAAATGAAGCCTTATGACAGGAACGTAGCTACCAAGCTAATCGAAGACTTTATGTTATTAGCAAATGAAACAGTGGCGGAAGATTGTTTTTGGCAGGAGCTTCCCTTTGTATATCGAACCCATGAGGCACCGGATGAAGAGAAGATAAAAACTTTGGCAACCTTTATCAATAATTTAGGCTATAGCATGCATGTAGGAAATAAAGAGGTGCATCCAAAGGAATTGCAGAAGCTTTTGGGAAAGGTGGAAGGAAAACCGGAGGAGCCTATGGTGAGTCGTTTGACGTTAAGATCCATGAAGCAGGCGAAATATACACCGGAAAATACAGGACATTTTGGACTGGCGGCAAAGTATTATACCCACTTTACGTCTCCGATTCGAAGATATCCGGATCTGCAGATTCATCGGATCATAAAAGATAATCTGCGGGGAAGAATGAATGACTCAAAAAGGGAGCATTATGAAAAAATCCTGACGGAGGTGACAAAACAGTCCAGCGAGTTGGAGCGAAGAGCGGATGAGGCGGAGAGAGAAACCATCAAGCTGAAAAAAGTAGAATATATGAAGGAACGTATAGGAGAGACCTATGAGGGCGTAATCTCGGGACTTACCAAATGGGGAATGTATGTAGAACTTCCAAATACCATCGAGGGATTGGTTCATGTTACCAACATGCAGGATGATCATTATGATTATGATGATACAAGATACGAGATGGTGGGGGAACATACCGGAAAACGGTTCAAACTGGGACAGACCGTTACTATAGAGGTGCTTTCTGTGGATCTTCTGCTTCGAACCATTGATTTTGCGCTGGTTTAAATTGTTTGTCTTTTGACTTTTATTTTGAAAAGGAGTATAAATTATATGGCTAAAGCAAAAAGCGACGGCAAGTTGATCGCCAACAATAAAAAAGCATATCATGATTACTTTATCCTGGATAAATTTGAGGCTGGCATCAGTCTTCATGGTACAGAGGTAAAGTCCTTACGTATGGGAAAGTGCAGCATTAAGGAGGCTTTTATCCGGGTGGAAAACGGAGAGGTTTTTGTTTATGGAATGCATATCAGTCCCTATGAAAAGGGAAATATATTCAATAAGGATCCTATGCGGGTGCGAAAACTTTTGCTTCACAAATCCGAGATCAATAAATTAGTGGGACAGACTAAGGAAAAAGGAATTACAATCATGCCTCTACGAGTTTATTTTAAAGGCAGCCTTGTAAAGGTGGAAATCGGTATTGCAAAAGGAAAAAAACTCTATGACAAACGCCAGGATATCGCCAAGAAGGACCAGCAGCGAGAGGCTCAAAGAGACTTTAAGATTCGCAATTTTGGATAGTACTTTGATGAAATATATATAGATTTTGTAGAAATATTGGTATGTGAGAGGAATATGGGGAATGGATAGTTTTGTATTTGTAATGGATGTAGTGGGGACTGTAGCCTTTGCAATATCGGGAGCCATGGTTGCCATTCGAAAGAAGATGGATATATTTGGGGTATGTATCCTGGCACTTACTACCGCCACCGGAGGGGGACTGATTCGTGATCTGATCATCGGAAAAAATCCACCCCAAATGTTTCGAGATCCCTTTTATGTATTGATCTCAGCAGTGACAGCCATTTTGGTATTTGGCTTTTTCTTCTTTGAAAAGAAAAATCAGGGGAAGAAAAGCAAATATGTCGTTTTTAATGAAAAGATTTTGTTTCTATGTGATAGCTTGGGACTTGCTGCTTTTACGGTAGACGGCGTGAATGCCGGTATGGTGTCTGCCGGCTATAAGAACTTGTTTTTGGTAGTATTCTTAGGAGCTCTCACAGGAGTGGGCGGAGGTCTCCTGCGGGATGTATTTGCCCAGGAGATGCCTATGATCTTTGTAAAACAAGTCTATGCCTGTGCCTGTATTTTGGGAGGTCTTGCTACCGGAATTCTATGGAAGGTACTGGGAGCTAACGAGGCCATGATGGCAGGATTTATTGTCACCCTGGCAGTGCGCTTTATGGCGGCATATTTTCGCTGGGATCTGCCAAAGATTTCAGGTATAGAAGAAAAATGAAAATGAGAGATGAATTATGAATACAACCAGAAATAACAAATACTTAGTATGTGAACGAAATTGGGTATTTTACACGCTGATGACGGTAGCTGGATTTTGGGGATCCTTTACTTATTTACTTAGGGGAAATGTCTTCTGTAATGCCCAAACCGGAAACGTAGTTCTTCTTGGTATGGCCATCGGATCAGGAGAGGTCCATCAGGCGGTTTATTATTTGATTCCAATTTCGGCTTACTTGGCAGGTGCGATTATATCGGAATTATTACCGAATCCTGTGAAGAATAATTTGAAGATCCGATGGGATACGTTGTTAATCGGAATTGAGATTTTGGTGGTGCTCTTCCTTGGATTTGTTCCGGAATCTGCCCCGGTGCAGATTTCTCAGATCGCCATTAATGTAATTGCTTCTATGCAATTTACCACATTCAGACAGGCCCAGGGAACCCCTATGGCCACCACATTTGCAACCAATCACATTCGTCAGATCGGTATTGGACTGGCAAAAGAAATTCGCCATTGGAACAGGGAAGATAAAAGTCATAGAACCAAATTAAAGAAACATATATGTATGTTGTTGTGTTTTCTTACAGGTGCTGTACTTGGTACAGTCTTCTGCCATCGTATGGAAGGCAGGGCCATCTGGATTACAGCAATTCCTTTAGTGGTGCTTTTTGTAATGATGGTTTACGATGATAAAGCAAACGGAAGTGAGAGATTAAAGCAAAAACCTATGGGACATTAGGGTTGACACCTTTTAATATTCCATTTAGAATAATAAAGAAAACGTCTGTACTAACCAGGGCTTGTACTGGTTTCGACGGGGGTTTGGAAGTTGGAGAAGCCATCCGTAGTGGGACACTACGATAAAAGTTCCATTTTAAATTTAAACGCAGACGAAAATTTAGCGTACGCTGCCTAATTTCGGCAGCAGTCGTCCTTAGGTCATCCGCTGCTTAAGGTAACGGCTTCAAACTTGCGGAGCACTTCGTTTCCAAAGCTTTGAGGAGATGGAAGATTTTATGAAGCTACTAAAGTCAGTAACCTGTCATTAGGTGATTGATGGAGGGAATGTCAATATAATGACTGTGATGGGAGATGCTCTGATGGATGAGCTTTCGGACGCGGGTTCGATTCCCGCCAGGTCCACTTCTTAGGCCGTATTCAAGGATTTTCTTGGATACGGCTTTTTTTCACACATTTACCATAAAATTCATGTATGATAGAAGCATCAAATTGAAAATAATGAAAATAAAGGCAAGAAGTCGTGAGATAACAGGAGGTTTCCATGGATAAGATTAAAATATTAGTTGTAGATGATGAGAGCAGAATGCGAAAACTGGTAAGAGATTTTTTGGACCGGGAAGGATATGAAGTTTTAGAGGCGGCAAATGGCATGGAGGCTATGGAAATTTTCTATCAGGAAAAGGAGATTGGTCTGGTAATCTTGGATGTTATGATGCCGAAGATGGACGGATGGCAGACCTGTAGAGAAATTCGACAGTCCTCTCAGGTGCCGATTATTATGTTGACGGCAAGATCCGAGGAACGAGATGAGCTACAAGGTTTTGATTTAGGAGTAGATGAATATATTTCCAAGCCTTTTAGTCCCAAGATTTTAGTGGCAAGAGTTGGGGCGATTCTTAGACGATCGAATACTTTGTCGGCTGCAGATGCAGTGGATGTAGGAGGTATTACTCTTGATAAGGCAGCGCATCAGGTGAAACTAGACGGTGAGGAACTGGAACTTAGCTTTAAGGAATTTGAGCTTTTAGCATATTTTATTGATAACCAGGGAATTGCTTTGTCAAGAGAAAAGATTCTAAATAACGTATGGAACTATGATTATTTTGGAGATGCAAGAACCATTGACACCCATGTAAAGAAGCTTAGAAGCAAATTGAAAGATAAGGGAAACTATATTAAGACCATTTGGGGTATGGGGTATAAATTCGAGGTGGATAAAGAGTGATTCGAGGAAGATTTAAAGTCAAAACCCAATTAATGATCGTTTTTTCCGGACTTTTAGCATTGCTGGTATTGGCATTCCTTTTTTTGAATATTAATTTTCTAAAGAGCTATTATCTGCGAGATAAGGAAGGTCAGTTTCAGGAAATGTATGAAGCTCTTAATAAAGCTACTACCAATGGAAAGTTAGAGGATGAGGATACCTATATGGAGCTGGTGCATTTGGCAGAGAAGTATAATCTGTCTTTTCTTGTAACAGATGCAAGCTCCGGAATTTTTTATACCAATGTTCATGATAAGGATTCTCTTTCCAACCAGATGCTGCGCCATTATATCGAGCAGGATTTCTTGGATGACCAGGCAGAGAGTAACGAACAGATGCAAGATAGTGAAGAGACTCAAGATGACAGTCACTCCCAGAGTGATAATGGTGATGAAAAATCTTCGAAAGATCAACCGGAGATTTTTGAAAAAAAAGATGGATCAACAAAAAAGATATTATCTAATGAAGATAATTATTGCGTAATACAGACGAAGGATCCTGTAAATAATACGGATTATTTGGAAATGTACGGAAAATGTGATGATACCAGCGGTTTTATAGTACGAAGCCCTTTAGAGAGTATTGAGGAAAGTGTGGCTATTTCCAATCGATTCTTTCTTGCTATTGGTTGTTTCTTAATGGTAGTTATTTTATTCCTGGCATGGCTTTTTGCAAGACGATTAACGGCACCAATTAAGGAATTGGCAGATCTTTCTGATCGCATGGCGGATCTTGATTTTGAAGCGAAATATACCAGTGGTGGTAAGGATGAGATCGGAGAACTGGGAGACAATTTCAACCGTATGTCAGAGAAACTTGAAAGCACTATTTCAGAACTAAAGAAAGCAAATAATAGCTTAAAGAAGGATATTCAGCAGAAAGAACAGATGGAAGAAATGCGAAATGAGTTTTTAGGGAATGTTTCTCATGAACTAAAAACACCAATCGCTTTGATCCAGGGATATGCGGAAGGGTTGAAAGAAGGAATCAGTGATGATCCGGAGGATCGAGCCTACTATTGTAGTGTTATTATGGATGAAGCTGACAAGATGAATCAGATGGTAAAGAATCTTTTGACCTTGAATCAGTTGGAATTTGGAGAGGATGATCTGGTATTTGAAAAGTTTGATGTTACAGAAATTATCAGAAGTGTCCTTTCGAATATGCAGATTATGGCGCAACAGGATGATGCCAAGGTAATCTTCAGACAGGAAACACCGGTCTATGTATGGGCAGATGCATTTAAAGTTGAACAGGTGATCCGAAACTATGTAAGCAATGCTTTTCATCATTTAGATGGGGAGAAAGTCATTGAAGTAAAGATTAAGATAGAAGATTCTAAAGCAAGAATCAGTGTATTTAACACAGGAACTCCGATTCCGGAGGATGATCTTGCGCATATCTGGGATAAATTCTATAAGGTCGACAAAGCTCATACCAGAGAATATGGAGGAAATGGCATTGGTCTTTCTATTGTAAAAGCTATTATGCGATCCCTTCATCAGGAATATGGTGTGAAAAATTATGACAATGGTGTTGAATTTTGGTTTGAGCTCGGGGTAGAATAGGTCTAGTATGTTACAAGCCAAAGGTGGGGACCTGGGAAAGAGGAATAAGTAGGAAAGAGAGAATATTCATGATTGCAATAATTGATTACGATGCTGGGAATATTAAAAGCGTGGAGAAGGCCATGGAATATTTAGGCCAGGAGGTTTGCGTTACAAGAGATTCGAAGAAAATCCTTTCGGCAGACAAAGTGATTCTTCCTGGCGTAGGAGCTTTTGGAGATGCCATGGGAAAGTTAAGACAGTACGGATTGGATTCGGTAATCCATGAGGTGGCAAAACAAGAGATTCCTCTTCTTGGAATCTGCTTAGGTCTCCAGTTGCTATTTGAAAAAAGTGATGAGACACCGGGGGTTTCCGGTCTTGGAGTTTTGAAAGGCGAGATTCTTCGGATTCCAGACAAGGAAGGATTAAAGATCCCTCATATGGGATGGAATTCTTTGAAATATCCTAACCGGGGAAGACTCTTTAAAGGAATTCCTGAAGATTCTTATGTATATTTTGTACATTCCTATTACTTGAAGGCTGAAGATGATCATATTGTTACAGCGACTACAGAGTATAGCACCCTGATTCATGCTTCTGTAGAGCAGGGGAATGTATTTGCCTGCCAGTTCCATCCGGAAAAGAGCAGTGATGTGGGAATGCAGATATTGAAGAATTTTGTAAATATTTAAGGACTATAGAAAGATTAAAGTTTACAAAATTGTGGTTACAAAGGATAGTAGATAGGAGAACTTAGATTATGCATACAAAAAGAATTATCCCATGTCTGGATGTAAATAACGGTCGGGTAGTGAAGGGTGTGAATTTTGTAGACCTAAAAGATGCCGGAGATCCGGTAGAAATCGGTATGGCCTATGACAAGGCGGGAGCCGATGAGCTTACCTTCTTAGATATTACCGCTTCTTCCGATGCCAGAAATACGGTGATAGACATGGTAAGAAAAGTAGCAGAGAATATTTTTATTCCCTTTACTGTTGGTGGCGGAATCCGTACCGTAGAAGATTTTAAAGTGCTTTTAAGAGAGGGTGCTGACAAAATTTCCATTAATTCTTCAGCCATCAATACCCCGAGACTGATTTCTGATGCGGCAGACAAATTTGGTAGCCAGTGCGTGGTTGTGGCTATTGATGCCAAGAAGCGGGCAGACGGCAGCGGATGGAATATTTATAAGAACGGTGGGCGTATTGACGTAGGTATCGATGCAGTAGAGTGGGCTGTGAAGGTGGCAGAACTTGGAGCCGGAGAGATTCTGCTTACCAGCATGGACTGCGACGGCACGAAGGCAGGTTATGATCTGGAACTTACAAGACAGATCGCAGACGCTGTGCCGATTCCTGTCATTGCCTCCGGAGGTGCGGGAAATCTGGAACATTTTTATGATGCCTTGACAGTGGGGGGCGCCGATGCGGCTCTTGCAGCATCCTTGTTCCACTATAAGGAATTGGAAATTAAAGAAGTAAAAGAATATTTGCAAAGTAGAGATATTTCTGTCAGACTGTAAGTTTGGCAGGATATTTCATTTTGAAAGCATATAATATGTGATTTGAAGGGGAAAATATGGCAGCAATCAACAATGACTGGTTAGAGGCTCTCCAGGGAGAATTTAAGAAACCTTATTATAAAGATTTATTTGAAAAAGTTAAAAGTGAATATAGCACAAGGCAGATTTTCCCGCCGGCAGATGATATCTTTAATGCCTTTCATTTGACGCCTTTAAGCCAAGTGAAGGTAGTGATCTTAGGACAAGATCCTTATCACAATGTAGGACAGGCCCACGGTCTTTGCTTTTCTGTTCAAAAAGGAGTAGATGTTCCTCCTTCCCTGGTAAATATTTATAAAGAACTTCATGATGACTTGGGATGTGAGATTCCAAACCATGGATGTCTTACGAAATGGGCGAACCAGGGAGTTCTTATGCTCAACACCGTTCTTACGGTGAGAGCTCATGAGGCAAATTCCCACAGAGGAATCGGATGGGAGGAATTTACGGATGCGGCTATAAAGGTTTTAAATGAAGAGAATCGCCCCATTGTATTTATTTTGTGGGGAAGTCCTGCTCAGAAAAAAGCGAGGATGTTGAATAATCCTAATCATCTGATCCTAAAGGCGCCTCATCCCAGTCCGTTGTCGGCTTATCGAGGATTCTTTGGAAGCAAGCCCTTTAGTCAGACAAATGAATTCTTGATAAGCCATGGGGTAGAACCAGTGGATTGGCAGATTGAATAAGAGGAAAAGTGATGAAGAAAATTTGTAAATTGTTGATAATTGCTGTAGTTTCCGTTGGCATTCTTACGGGTTGCAGTTTGAATCCTTCAGAGGCCGGAGTGGAGTATTTACAGAACAAGGACTATGACAATGCCATTGCCTCTTTTGAGAAAGCGATCGAGGAAGATATTAATGTGGCAGATGCCTATCGGGGAATCGGAATGGCAAAATGGGAACAGCAGGATTATGCAGGCTCCTTAGCGGCCTTTAACAGTGCCTTAAATGCAGGAGCTAAAGAGGATGGAACCCTTTATAATCTTATGGGGTGCAGTGCTTTAAATCTCCAAAACTATACCGATGCCATTACTTATTTTGAAAAGGCCTTGGAAGATACGGAAATTAGCGATGATCTAATCAAGGAGGCTTCTTACAATCTGATCTTAGCCTACGAGGGAAACGGAGATGTTGACACAGTAAAGAGTAAACTTTCGGAATATGTGCAGAAGTATCCGGATGACGAAGTGGCAAAAGAAGCGAATACATTTTGGAGTACGAGATAGATGATTGAATTAAAAAAAGAGACAGAGCGAGTGATCTTAGTAGGTGTCAGTATAAATGACAATGACCATGTGGAGGAATCTCTGGATGAATTAAATGAACTGGTGAAAACAGCGGGAGCTGTCTGTGTGGGAAGATTGATCCAAAATAGAGAACAAATCCATCCCGGTACATACATCGGAAAAGGAAAGATCGAGGAGCTTATAGATCTTATTTGGGAGACGGAAGCTACAGGAATCGTATGTGATGACGAACTTTCACCGGTACAGATGAAGAATCTGCAGGATGTATTAGATGTAAAAGTTATGGATCGGACTTTGATCATTCTGGATATTTTTGCCGCAAGAGCATCCACCAGTGAGGGTAAAATTCAGGTAGAACTTGCTCAGTTAAAATACAGAGCTACAAGGCTTACCGGTTTTGGAACAGCGATGTCCAGACTTGGAGGAGGAATCGGTACAAGAGGTCCCGGTGAGAAGAAACTGGAGATTGATCGAAGACTTATTAAGAACCGCATTTCCCAACTAAATAGGGAGCTTAAAGAGGTAAAACGACACAGGGAAGTTACCAGGGAACATAGAAATAAAAGTCATGCTCCGGTGGCAGCTATCGTAGGTTATACCAATGCAGGGAAATCCACACTTTTAAATACCTTAACGGGAGCAGGGATTTTGGCGGAAGATAAGCTGTTTGCGACTCTGGATCCAACCACCAGAGGATGCAAGCTTCCAAGTGGGCAGGAGGTTCTCCTTACAGACACTGTTGGATTTATCAGAAAGCTTCCTCATCATTTGATCGAGGCTTTTAGAAGTACCTTAGAGGAGGCAAAGTATGCAGATTTAATCCTTCATGTGGTGGACGTATCAAACCCTCAGATGGATGAGCAGATGTATACGGTATATGAAACCCTCGGAAATCTTGGAGTGACAGACAAGCCGGTTATAACCATATTTAATAAACAGGATCGCCTTAAGGAAGATATGATTCTCAGAGATTTTAAGGCTGAGACTACGGTTCGAGTTTCTGCAAAAACAGGGAAGGGGCTTTCTGATCTTTTGGAGGCTATTGAAAATCTCCTTCGGGAACAGAAGGTAGAAATTGAGAGAACTTATGATTATCAGGAGGCAGGAAAGATCCAACTGATTCGGAAATATGGAGAGCTTTTGAAAGAAGTTTACGGGGAGGATGGGATTTATGTCCATGCTTATGTCCCAAAGGAACTTTGTGGTAAAGTTTTATAAAAGAAATTGAAACGTTGCACGCTTCTGACAATTTGTACAAAACCCGTGGGAACCCCACGGGTTTTTGTGGACATTATGACAATGGAGTGTTACCATAAAGACAGAAAAAGTAGATAATTGGAAGCAAAGGGGAGACTTCCGTAAGGTGATTGGAGGAGTAGAATATGAAGATTGAACTAGAGAGATATCATGGATTGGGGAATGATTACGTAGTATATGACCCCAATAAGAACGAACTGAAATTAACTCCGGGAAACGTGAAATTAATCTGCGACCGTAATGAAGGACTGGGAGCCGATGGTATCTTGGAGGGACCTATTTTGCAGGAAGATGGCATGCACGTGATTATTTGGAACCCGGATGGAAGCCAGTCAGAGACCAGTGGAAACGGAATCCGAATCTTTGCGAGATATCTAAAGGATGCAGGATATGTGCAAAAGAAGATTTTCAAGATTCATATGGCAAATGGACCGGTGGAGGTCACTTTCTTAAGCGAAGAGGGAAGTAAGATTCGCATTAATATGGGAAAACTTTCTTTTAACAGCCAGGATGTTCCGGTAACCGGAGAACCAAGAGAAGTCATTAATGAGGATATGGTGATTGGAAGAACCCTGTATCCTGTCACCTGCGTTTCAGTAGGAAATCCTCACTGCGTAATTCCTATGCGGGAGATTTCCAGAGAGTTGGTTTGCAAAATTGGAGATTATGCGGAGGTTGCGAAATATTTCCCAAATCGTATCAATACCCAGATTATGCAGGTAGTAGATAAGGGACACATTAACATTGAAATTTATGAGAGAGGTGCCGGCTATACTTTAGCATCAGGAACCGGTGCCTGCGCTGCTGCAGGGGTGGCGTATAAATTGGGGATGACGGACAGTAAGGTGATGGTGCATATGCCGGGAGGAGATCTTATGGTGGAGATTGACGATGCCTGGAATGTCAGCATGACCGGTAATGTTTGCTATATTGCGAAGTTAATCTTAAGCAGTGATTTCACAGAAATGCTTCGGGCAATTTAGTACTTGCCTAATCTAATGGGTAAAATTCCCACATCAAATTTAATTCATGATATACTAAGGCATAGGAGGAAAACCTATGCCTTTACAATTTATATTTGGACCTTCAGGTTCAGGAAAATCACATCATTTATATCAACACATTATCAAAGAGTCTATGGATCATCCCCAGGAAAATTATATTGTTCTGGTTCCGGAGCAATTTACTATGCAGACCCAAAAGGATCTGGTGTCGATGCATCCGAACCATGGAATTATGAATATTGATATCCTAAGTTTTGGACGACTGGCTTACCGGGTTTTTCAGGAAACGGGAGGGGAAACCTTGCCTGTACTTGATGACGAGGGTAAAAATTTAATCCTTCGTAAGATTGCCGGAAAATACGAAGAGGAACTTACCATTCTTCGGGGAAATATGCGGAAATTAGGCTATATTAGCGAAGTGAAGTCTGCAATTTCTGAATTTTCCCAGTATGCGGTAGGAGAAAAAGACCTAGAGAAGGTCATGGAATCCATAGATCCAAGTTCCAGACTTTATTTTAAGTTGAAGGATATTCGGACGCTCTATAGGGGATTTCAAGAATATTTGGAAGAAAAATATATTACCAAAGAAGAACTTTTGGAGGTGCTAAAAAAAGAAGTACCAAAATCACAGCTCCTAAAGAATACCACTGTGGTAATGGACGGATTTACAGGTTTTACACCGGTACAGGATCGGCTGATCTTCGAGCTTTTAAAGCATTGCCGAAAAGTAATAGTGACGGTAACTATGGATGACAGAGAGAATCCTTATTCCTATATGCACCCTTATCAGCTTTTTGGATTGAGTAAGAAGATGGTGGCGTCAATGTTAGACCTGGCACGAGAGAGTAATACTGTGGTGGAAGAACCGGTAAAATTATATGAACAGCCGGTTTATCGATTTAAAAACAAGCCTGCCCTTGGATACTTAGAACGGCATATCTTCCGATACGAAAAAGAAAGCTATCAGGGAGAGGTAGAAGGAATCTCTATTCATGTGGCAAGAAATCCACAGAGTGAAGCTATGGCGGTGGCAGAGAGCATCAGGCATCTAGTGCGCACAACAGGCTGTAGGTACCGGGATATCGGTGTCATCGTAAGTGATATGGAAAGCTATGGGGATTATTTAGAGCGTGAGTTTTTGCGATATGATATTCCCTACTTTATGGATCATAATCGCAGTATTTTGCTGAATTCCTTTGTGGAACATATAAGAAGTCTTCTAAATCTTATGGAGCAAGGATTTGGCTATGAAAGTGTTTTTCGGTATCTTCGTACCAATATGTCAGGATTTACCTTGGATGAGGTGGATTTAATGGAAAATTATGTGCTGGGTACAGGAATCAAAGGTTTCAAAAATTGGCAGACGCCTTGGGAGAAAACTCTTCGGCATACCACGGAAGAGTCGCTGGAAAGTTTGAATCATTTGCGAGTGCAATTTGTAGAAAAAATCCAGGATTTGTATTTTGTGATGCGGCAGCGAAAAAAATCTGTAAAGGATATTACCCTGGGAATTTATGATTACATGGTAAAGGAAAATCTACAGGTTGCTTTAGAAAAACAAGCGCAAGACTTTACGGAGGCAGGAGAATTGAGTCTTGCAAAGGAATATGCGCAGGTTTACCGGGTGATCATTGAGCTTTTCGATAAATTCGTAGACCTTTTAGGCGAAGAAGAGGTTTCTCTTAGAGAATATTGTGAATTGTTCGATGCGGGTCTTGAGGAAGCCAGGATTGGTGTGATTCCTCCCAGCGTAGATCAGGTGGTGGCAGGAGATCTGACGAGAACCAGATTGAAAGATATAAAAACTCTTTATTTCTTAGGAGCAAATGATACAAAACTACCGGGAAGTTTAAATAGAAACGGAATACTTTCTGAAAGAGACAGAGATCGTTTGAAAGAAAATGCCATACATTTAGCTCCCGGAGGAAAAGAACAGGCGTATGTACAAAAATTTTATTTGTATAGCAATCTTACGAAGCCTTCGAAGCAGCTTAAGATTTACTATAGCAAGGTGTCTTCTGACGGGAAAAGTGTAAGACCGTCTTATCTGATCCAGGAACTTCGAAGACTGTTCCCGGATCTTTCTATTGTGGATGAGGAGAGGAAAAGTCTGCAGCAAAGAGAGCTTACCAGCAAGGTGGCTATTGAAGAAGTAATCCAGGGAATACGAAATCACAAAACTACGGATTTGCGAAAAGATACGCAATGGGCAGAGCTTTTTAAATGGTATCAAAAGAATCCCGAATGGAGAGAAAAAATCCAGACGCTCTTAGATGCAGGATACAAGAAAAATGACATCGATGCTTTGAAAGAGCAGGTGTCAAGAGAGCTTTATGGGGAAGACTTTCGCGCCAGTATTACGAGGATTGAAACCTATTCGGCCTGTGCCTATGCCCATTTTCTGAAGTATGGCTTAAGATTATCCGAGCGGGAAGAATATAGCTTTGAACCTATAGATCTTGGAAATGTATGCCACGGCGTCTTGGAGGATTATGGAAGAAAGGTAAAGGATGCAGGAAAACGATGGACTGACATTACAGAGGAAGAGTGCAAGAAATTCTTAAATTCCTCCATGGAGAAAGTAATAACTGACTATGAAAATTCTGTGCTTTACAGTAGCGGGAAGAATGAATATTTAATTACTTCTATGGGAAGGCTGTTAGAACGGACTGTCTGGGCGCTCACAAAGCAATTGTCGGCGGGAGATTTTGAACCGGTAGCTTTTGAAGTTTCTATTGGAGGTAGCGGGAAAATCGATCGAATCGATACCTGTGTAGATGATGAAGCCCTTTATGTAAAGGTTGTGGATTATAAGACGGGAATGAAAGAGTTTGACATTCAATCTTTGTATTATGGGTTGCAATTACAGCTAATGTTTTACATGGATAACGCTGTAAAGATCCAGCAAAAAAAACATCCGAACAAAGAGGTGATACCGGCAGGAGTCTTTTACTATCGGATTCAAGATCCTTATGTAGACCGAAAGAGCAAGGAAGAAAAAGAAGATATAGAGAAGCACATTCTTAAGGCCTTAAAGCCGGATGGCATCATTAATCTGAAAGATGAAGTTCTTAATCATTTAGACCATAAAATGTCAGGAGAATCCGAGGCTATTCCTGTGAAATATAACAAAGATGGAGCCATGGCAAAAACATCTAAGGTGGTGGCAGAAGAACATTTTAAAACCATGATGGAATATGCCACGAAAAAGATTTTAGCTTCCAAAGAAGAAATTAAGCAGGGAAATATTAAGGCAGAACCTTACAGGCAGGGGAATGCTACAGGCTGTGATTATTGTGAGTACAGACATATCTGTAAATTTGATACAAAGATTGAAGGCTATCATTACAGAGATCTTACGAAGCTTTCTAAGGAGGAAGCAATCAGTAAGATGCAAAGTTTTGAAAATGGAGAAACTATAGATGAAGGTGAATTGGACAGCTGACCAACAAAAGGTCATAGACTTAAGAGATCGAAATATATTAGTGTCGGCGGCAGCAGGCTCCGGTAAGACGGCTGTCTTAGTAGAGCGAATTGTTACGATGCTGACAGATGAGAAAAATCCGGTGGATGTGGATCGTCTTCTGGTTGTGACTTTTACAGAGGCAGCGGCAGGAGAGATGAAGGAACGTATCAGAGACGCTATCGAAAAGAAACTTTTTGATGAACCGGGAAATGAACATCTTTCCAGACAGGCGACTTTGATTCACAATGCGCAAATTACCACGATACACAGTTTCTGTTTGTCAGTGATTCGGGATCATTTTCATGCGATTTCGATCGATCCGACCTTTCGTGTGGGAGAGGAAGGAGAACTTACCCTTTTGCGTTATGATGTGCTGGAGGAAGTTTTAGAAGAAAAGTATCAGGAAAAGGATCCGAAATTCTTAGACTTTATCTCGGCCTATGGCGGAGGAAAATCAGACAAAAAGATTCAGGAGTACATTTTAGATATCTATGATTATTCAAGAAGTTACCCTCAGCCGGAAAAGTGGTTGAAAAGTTGTATTGCCTCTTATGATGCGAAAAGCCCGGAGGATCTTGAGCATGCTTTTTATATGAATCTTATGCAGGAGAGAGTGAATGCTTACTTGCAGGATGCAGAAAATTTATTACAGAAAGGGATTGATCTATGTCTTTCGGAGGATGGTCCGTTGGCTTATGAAACTACACTCAGAAAGGATCTGCAGATTCTGGATTCTTTAAAAGCAGCAAAGGGTTATCAGGAGCAAGTGGAGGCCTTTGGAAATATCTCATGGTCTCGTCTTGCAACTAACAAAGATAAGACTGTATCGGAACTTAAGATCAAACAGGTAAAGGAGCTTAGAGATGAAGTTAAGAAGTTGATCAAAACGATTGTGTCACAGTATTTTTATGCTCCTATAGAAGAGATTTTGTCAGATCTTAAGATGTGTAAAGGTTCTGTGGAAGAACTGGTGGAGTTAGTCCTTAACTTTGCGAAAGCTTTCCAAGAGAAAAAAAGAGAACGGAATCTAATCGATTTTTCTGATATGGAACAATACGCTCTTAGGATTCTTACAGAAGAAAAAGAAGGAGAACTTGTGCCTTCTTTCGTGGCAAGAGAATACCAGGACTTTTTTAAAGAGATCATGATCGATGAGTACCAGGACAGTAACCTGATACAGGAGACCATTCTCACCAGTGTTTCTACGGTGTCTCGTGGAAAATATAATATTTTTATGGTAGGAGATGTAAAGCAAAGCATTTACAGATTCCGTCTTTCTAGGCCGGAACTTTTTATGGAGAAATATAATACTTATGATGTAAACGACAGCATGACACAGCGAATAGATCTTCATAAAAATTTTCGAAGCAGATCTCAGGTACTTGACAGCGTTAATGGTATTTTTAGACAGATCATGGCAAAGGATCTAGGAGGTATCGACTATGATGATGATGCGGCTCTTTATGTAGGAGCCTCTTACGGGGAAGACCCTTCTGTGGATAATAGAACTGAAATGTTGCTCTATGAAAATCAAGGAAAAGATGGAACGGATTTGAAAGTCTCTGATAAGGAATTAGAAGCCAGAGGAGTGGCACTTAGAATAAAAAAATTAATGGAAAGTCACAAAATTATCGATAAAAAAACGGGAGAGTTTCGATCTCTTCGTTATTCGGATATTGTGATTTTGATGCGCAGCACCTCCGGTATGGCAGATATCTTCAGTGAAATTTTAACAAAAGAGGGAATCCCTAATTATACAGGTACCAAGGAAGGGTATTTTAAAACCCAGGAAATCGGTATCCTCATGGATTATCTCCGGATACTGGATAACAAAGCTCAGGATGTGCCTTTGGCGGCAGTGCTTACCTCTCCTATGGGAGGAGTGAAAGAAGAAGATCTGGCCAAAGTGAAAAGCACTTATCCTGATTTAAGCTTTCATGAGGCTGTCTTTGCCTATGTAAATAAGTTAAAAGAAGAAGGATCCGAGAGACAAAAGAAAGAGGATAAGATTCTAAAATGTATGGATCAGGTTGATGAATTTCGTAAGATTCTATCCTATACTTCCATCCATGAATTGTTGTGGAAAATCTTGGATGAAACCGGTTATGAGGATTATGTTTCAGCAATGCCTGGAGGAGAAATCAGAAAAGCAAATCTGCAGATTTTGATCCAAAAGGCCAGGGATTTTGAGAGTACCAGTTATAAGGGGCTCTTTCATTTTGTTCGTTACATAGAAAAACTTCAGAAATATAATGTAGATTATGGAGAGGCTTCCATGGAGGATGAACAGTCAGACAGTGTTCGCATTATGACCATTCACAAGAGTAAGGGATTGGAATTTCCTGTGGTATTTGTATGCGGGATTGGGAAACGTATGAATTTACAGGACGCGTCAGGTGGTGTGCTTCTTCACTCTACACTGGGAATTGGCATGGATGCCATGGACATTGAACTTCATACCAAAAGTCCTAGCCTCATAAAAAAGATTATCCAGAGAGAAGAATATATGGATACCTGGGCGGAGGAGCTAAGAATTTTGTATGTAGCCCTTACAAGAGCGAAGGAAAAATTGATTATCACCGGTGTGGCTTCGGATTTTGAAAAGAAGATGGCTCCTTACGAGCATAAGGATGACAGTTTTAGGGAAGGAGAAGTTCTTAAGATCCTGCCCTATCATGTTCGTGTGGGGGTATCTACCTATATGGATTGGCTGATCCCTGCGGTTTGCACCCTTTCTGATTCCAATCTGATTCTCCTTAAGGTGATCGACGGAACGGACATTGTAACGGGAGAGATCCAAGAAATCGTAACGGAAGATATTCATCGTTGGACCTTAGAAAGCTGGAATACAGAAATTACATATAATAAGGAAGCGGAAGAATCATTAGAGGAACAATTTTCCTATCAATATCCTTATGATAATAGCAGAAATCAAAAAATGAAATATACAGTTTCTGAATTGAAGAAACGAATCCGTTTACAAGAAATGTCAGAAGAACCTTTGGAGGAAAATTTATATCAGGAACCGGAAGTTACTCCCTTGGTTCCTAAATTCCTTCAAGAAGAAACTACCCTTACAGGCGCTCTTAAAGGTACAGCTTATCACAGGGTAATGGAACTTTTAAGTTATGAGAATCTTCATGAAGATTATGCAGAGGTCGAGTTAAAAAAAGATCTTTTGAAATTTGTGAAGGAAGGAAAGTTGGATTCGAAAGAAGCAGAATGTATTCGGGAAAAGGAAATTCTTGGGTTCTTAAAAAGCGATCTTGGAAAAAGAATGTGTGATGCTGCTAACAATGGAAATCTTTTCAAAGAACAGCCCTTTGTCCTAGGCGTTTCGGAAGCTGAGGTGGAAAAAAATGGAGATTCTAAGGAACTGTTGTTGGTTCAGGGTGTCATTGATGTGTTCTTTCAAGAGGAAGAGGAGTTGGTTCTTTTAGACTATAAGACAGACCGGGTAAAAAGCGAAGAAGAATTGGTTAAACGGTATCATGGCCAGATGGATTACTATGAAAAAGCGTTGGAACAGATTACGAAGAAAAAGGTAAAGGAGAGAATTATTTATTCCTTCTGTTTGCAAAAAGAAATTTACTTATAAAAATATTATTTGCTATGAAAAATATTAATTACTATGAACTCTTTGTAACATTTCTTGCAATGCCGGTGTCCCATTGCTATACTTGAAAAACGTGGCAAAAGTTGATTTTCATAGAGTAGGATGTGGACATGAAAGAAGTTTTGGGAATACAACTGAATAACTGTACCGCCAAGGGAGCGATGGAGGCTGTTCTAAAATATATGGAAGAGGAACAGCTTCAGGTGGTGGAGATGGCTACCGTGGACGGACTCATGTCTGTGATGGAGAGAGAGGATTCGGGAGAGTCCATTAAAAACTTTGATCTCATCCTGGCAGGAGATACCACGGTGCTGGAGTCGTCGGGTTTAGAGAGTAGACAACTTTTTAAAGAGACGAAGGAGCAGACCTTTCTAAAATTATTTTTCCAATACTTACATAAGAATCACAAGAGAGTTTACCTTCTTGGCGAGAAGGAAGAGGAGTGTACGAAGTATTATGAATATTTCATGCAGCGTTATTCGGGATGCCAAAT
Source organism: bacterium (assembly GCA_963658085.1). Classification (GTDB taxonomy): domain Bacteria; phylum Bacillota; class Clostridia; order Lachnospirales; family Lachnospiraceae; genus CAKRJP01. Next base: position 21,436 of record CAVKOU010000010.1, on the reverse strand, counting down.
TGTAGGAGTGGCCAAAGTTTCGGCTCAGGATCCGGCGGATGATATGGTGGTGAATGCCATTAATGGCAGTGAATGCGATTGTATTCTCTCAAAGTTGCCATCTCCTTTGCAGGAAGATTTCATCATCAGAAATCAGAGACTACTTAATGCCAGGGTATGGCTGGGAGTGGGGAAGAATCCTTTGCCGGGAGAGAAGAATACTACCGTTATGGCAAAGTTCGGTGATTTTGTCCTCCGACACTTATTTAAGAAGGAAATCGCGAAGAGAAAGAAGAATATTGAGAAAGAGAATGATCAGTAACGAGGAAATTGACAAAAAAAGTTGATTTCCTCTTTCTTTTTTTGTGAATTTATATTAATATAAGACATAATGGTATGCAAAATTACTATTTTAAGGATAGGTTTGTTGTGTAAAATGCATATTGAAAAGGGTGGAGGAGATAAAATATGATATCTAATCAAATACTTCAAAACACGATTGAAGGATTGAAAGGGATTACGCGTATTGATTTTTGTGTATTGGATACAGACGGTAAGTCTCTTGCAAGCACGTTCCCGGATCAGGGAAGATATGAGGAGGAAGTGGAACATTTTGTAGAATCCTCAGCAGATAGTCAGGTAGTACAGGGATATCAGTTTTTTAAAATTTTTGATGAGCATCAGTTGGAATACATCCTGGTTGTAAACGGGGATGGAGACGATGCCTACATGATCGGCAAGGTTGCAACCTTCCAGATTCAGAATCTTTTGGTTGCATACAAGGAGCGGTTTGACAAGGATAATTTCATTAAGAATTTGATTTTAGATAATCTGCTTTTGGTGGACATCTATAACCGCGCTAAAAAATTACACATTGACACAGATGTGAGACGTGTTATCCTTATTGTTGAGACGAAACACGAAAAAGACAGTGGAACTCTCGATACCGTAAGGAATATTTTAGGCAATAGAACCAGAGACTTTGTGACAGCCGTAGATGAGAAGAATATTATCATTGTGAAGGAATTAGATCCAAACGACGGACATGAAGAGCTGGAGAAGGTTGCGCAGAATCTTCATGCATCCTTGAAGGATGAGGGAGAGGAAACTTTGATTGCTTACGGAACTGTTGTAAGTGATATTAAAGAAGTGAGTAAGTCTTACAAGGAAGCAAAGCTTGCCTTGGATGTAGGAAAGATTTTCTTTGAAGAGAGAAAAGTGATTGCCTACAGTACCTTAGGAATCGGTCGATTGATCTACCAGCTTCCAATTCCTTTATGTAAAATGTTCATTCGTGAGATTTTTGAGGGGAAATCACCGGATGACTTCGACGAAGAGACTTTGATTACCATCAACAAATTCTTCGAGAATAATCTGAATGTATCTGAGACATCCAGACAGTTATACATTCATCGTAATACGCTGGTATACAGACTGGATAAGCTTCAGAAGAGTACGGGCCTTGATTTGCGCGTATTCGAGGATGCCATTACTTTCAAGATTGCCCTTATGGTGGTGAAGTATATGAAGTATATGGAGACCATGGAGTATTAAATAATTAGGAGGAACTCAATGATTGAATTAAAAGAAGTAACGAAAGAGTACTCAAAAGGGGTTGCTGCTCTCAATGGTATCAATCTTAAGATTGAGCAGGGAGAGTTTGTGTTCATCGTAGGTGACAGTGGTTCCGGCAAGTCAACATTGATTAAGCTGATTTTGAAGGAATTGGAACCTACTTCAGGTACTATAACAGTTAACGGATTTTCTTTAAATAGAATGAAGCATCGTAAGATCCCGACCTACCGAAGAAATGTAGGAGTAGTATTCCAGGATTTCCGTTTGTTACAGGACAGAAACATTTATGAAAATATCGCCTTTGCACTGCGAGTGACAGAGAGGCCTACCCGTATCATCAAGAAGAAAGTACCTGCGGCGCTTTCATTGGTAGGATTAGCACAAAAGTACAAGTCATTCCCAAGGGAGTTATCTGGTGGAGAGCAGCAGAGAGTTGCCATCGCAAGAGCTATTGTAAATGAGCCGGCAATCCTCTTGGCGGATGAGCCTACCGGTAACTTGGACCCTACAAACTCATGGGAGATCATGAAGCTTTTGGAGGAAGCCAATGAAAGAGGAACGACAGTACTGGTTGTAACACACAATCAAGAGATCGTTAATGAGATGAAAAAACGAGTTGTTACAATGAAAAAAGGTGTAATTGTCAGCGACGAGAAAAAAGGTGGGTATAGTAATGAGAATTAGTACAGTTGGATATTCTATAAGACAGGGTGCTAAGAACATTCGAAGAAATAAGATGTTTTCCATCGCTTCTATTGCGACGATGGCAGCATGTATTTTCTTGTTCGGATTGTTTTACTCCATTGTTCTTAATTTTAATCATATTGTAGCAAAAGCGGAGGAAGGGGTTGCAATTACAGTTTTCTTTGATGAAGATGCGACCCAGTCCCAGAAGAATAAGATCGGTAAGCAGTTAGAAGAGGCAGATGGCGTATTAGAAGTAAATTACGTAAGTGCTGATGATGCCTGGGAGAAATTCAAAACTGATTACTTTGGAGATTCAGCAGATTTGGCGGAGGGATTTAAATCCGATAATCCTTTGGCGAATTCAGATAACTATGAAGTTTATATGTCAGATGTTTCAAAGCAGAAGAGTGTGGTTTCTTTTGCAGAAAGCTTAGACGGTGTGCGTAAGGTTAACAAATCAGATGTAGTAGCCAAGACTCTTACCAGTATGAATAAATTAGTAGGAATTATTTCTGCAGGAATTATCGGAATTTTGCTCGCGGTATCTATCTTCCTGATCAGCAATACCGTTACTATGGGTATTACCGTAAGAAGCGAAGAGATTGCTATTATGAAATATATCGGTGCAAAGGATGGATTCGTCCGAGCTCCTTTTGTAATCGAGGGTCTTCTGATCGGAGTAATCGGAGCTCTGATACCTCTTGTTATTTTATATTTTGCATATGATAAAGCAGTGGCTTATATTATGGCGAAATTTAGTCTTCTTAACAATATCGTGGAATTTCTTCCGGTTGTGGATGTTTATAAAACTCTGTTGCCGGTGGGAATCGCTCTTGGAGTCGGTATTGGTTTTGTAGGAAGTTTCTTTACAATTCGTAAACATTTAAGAGTATAATTTTTCGACATTCTTCCCCTGTGCCAGGTGTATAGGTGGAAGAATGTTGTAGTTTATAAGGGGTAAACTTATGATAAAAAATAAGATGTTAAAGGGCCTGGTGGCCATAACTGTCTGCCTCAGCCTTGCGGTTCCGGTAAAGGCTACAGAGGTGGATGACGCTAAGAAAAAAGCTGACACCTTACAAAATCAGAAAAATACTGCACAAAATGAGAAAAACAGTCTGGTAACACAACTGGAAAAGAAAGTAAAAGAGATGGAAGAGGTTCAGCAACAGATTTCGGATAAAGAAACAGAAATCAAAGAAAAAGAAGATGAACTTGTTACCGCCAAAGTCAATGAGAATACCCAATATACCAACATGAAAAAACGTATTAAATTCATGTATGAAAATGGCAATGCACAGCTTATTGAAATTTTGATTAGTGCAGAATCCATCGGCGATTTTTTGAATAAGGCAGAATATATCAATACCATTTCCACCTATGACAGAGATATGTTGGTGGAATATCAGGAAATTGTGAAGGATGTAGAAGACCAGGAAGAGGCTTTGAATGAAGAGTATGCACAGTTAGATAAGATGCATGATGATATTGTAGCAAAGCAGGAAGAACTTACCACTTTGGTAAATGAGAAATCCAAGGAGATTGCTTCTTTGGATAGCGAACTTACTTCTACCAATGCCAAAATCAAGGAATTAGAAGAGGCTGCGGCTGAGGCACAAAGAAAGCAGCAGGAAGCAGCAGCGGCGGCAGCGGCGGCTGCAAAAGCGGCACAGAGTGCAAGCTCTTCAGGAAGTTCTACCTATGTTGCTTCTGATAGTGTCGTAGTCAGTGGTAGCGGACAATTTACCAATCCTTGCCCATCCGGAACTGTTAGTAGTACCTTTGGATATCGTGACTTTGACAGTTCTTTCCATAAGGGCTTAGATCTTGCGGCATCAGAAGGAAGCCCTACCTATGCGGCAGATGCAGGAACCGTCATCATTGCCGGATGGAGTGATAGTGCAGGTAACTGGGTGGTTATTGACCATGGAAATGGAATCGTAACAAAGTATATGCACCACAGTGCTTTAGCAGTTTCTGCGGGACAGACTGTAGTGAAGGGACAGCAGATCGGATATGTAGGAAATACCGGTGACTCTTTTGGGGCCCATTTACATTTCCAGGTGGAAGTGGATGGAACTGCAGTGGATCCACAGGGATATCTATAAAGCCGGAGGAAAGTAAAAGATATGGATAATAATAAAATAGATGAGAGGGAGGTTTCTGCTGCAAGCGAAGAGTTGGAGAATAGATCTACTTCCAAAAAGTCCACGGGATTTTTGAAAGGAATTTTTGTTGGCGCCATTGGGGCCTTTGTTATTGCCGGATTGGCAGTTGGAGGCGTGAAACTCATGGGAGGAAATGCCGACAATGTGGTGAGCAGTGATACTCTAAAAAAACTAGCCAAGATACAAAGAATCGTTCAGGAAAAGTTTCTCTATGAGGAGGACAGCGATGCTGTTCGGGATGGTATCCTAAAAGGATATGTGGATGGTTTGGACGATGTTTATTCCGTTTATTATAACGAGGAGGAGACCAAAGCACTGAATGAGTCTACTTCAGGAGAATATGAGGGCGTGGGTGCTGTGTTGACAGAAGATGCCACTACAGGAGTTGTAACTATTGTAGAAGTCTATGAGGATTCTCCGGCAGATAAAGCAGGACTTAAAGCAGAGGATATTCTTTATAAAGTAGATGATACAGAAGTGACAGGAATGGATCTTACCAAGGTGGTCAGTTACATCAAAGGAGAACAGGGAACAGATGTAGTTCTTACGGTAATCCGAGGGGATCAAAGTGAGGAACTAAAGCTTACCGCAACCAGAGATAAGATCGAGATTCATACGGTTTCTTATAAAATGTTAGAGGATAACATTGGTTATATTAAGGTTACGGAATTTGATACTGTTACTAGTGAGCAATATAAGAATGCGCTTGATGATTTAGAAAACCAGGGAATGGAACGATTGATCGTGGATCTTCGAAATAACCCGGGAGGAAATGTAAGCACTGTTTGCGATATGTTAGACCAGATGCTTCCGGAAGGACTTATTGTATATACCCAGGATAAGGATGGTAATAAGAATGAGGCAACCTCCGATGAGGAAAATCAGTTCACCAAACCGTTGGTAGTGCTTATGAATGGCAATAGTGCCAGCGCTTCAGAGATTTATGCAGGCGCCATTCAGGATTATGGAATCGGAAAGATCGTAGGAACCCAGTCCTATGGAAAAGGCGTGGTGCAGCAGATCTTTGATCTGGGAGATGGAACCAGTCTGAAGATTACGATTGCAGATTACTATACACCGAATGGAAGAAACATTAACGGTGAGGGAATCACTCCGGATGTGGAAGTAGAATACGAAAAAGACGAAAATAATTCCGAAGCGGATAATCAATTAGACAAAGCCATTGAAGTGGTAAAGTCAGAATAGTTTGAAGTTAGAGAAAAGGGTGAGGTTTCATCCTTTTCTTTTTTGATGCATTTTTTTCTTACAAACACAAGGAGTCTTGTTCCATGGAGCTTGATATGTTATGATAAAAAACGATAGAAAAAGCTATCATTCTATGAAAACAATCACAACCAGGAGGATATATCATGATCAACAAACTTATTGAAAATATAAAGAAAACAGGGGCACCCATTGTAGTTGGATTAGATCCAAAGCTTGATTTTGTTCCGCAGCAGGTGCAGGAGAAGGCCTATGCAGAATTCGGTGAAACCTTAGAGGGAGCTGCCGAGGCTATTTGGCAGTTTAATAAAGAGATTGTTGATCATACTTATGATTTGATTCCGGCAGTAAAACCGCAGATTGCCATGTACGAGCAATTTGGAATTCCGGGATTAGAGGCCTTTAAGAAAACAGTAGATTACTGTAAGGAAAAGGGACTGGTAGTGATCGGAGATATAAAACGTGGAGATATCGGATCTACCTCTGCTGCCTATGCAGTTGGACATATTGGAAAAGTTCAGGTGGGAAGCAAAACCTATGCCCCATTTGATGAGGATTTTGTAACAGTGAATCCTTATCTTGGATCCGACGGAGTCAATCCTTTTATTGATATTTGTAAAGAAGAGAAAAAGGGACTGTTTATTTTAGTTAAGACGTCCAATCCTTCCAGTGGAGAATTCCAGGATCAGTTGGTAGATGGGAAACCATTGTATGAGCTGGTTGGAGAAAAGGTAGCCCAGTGGGGAGAATCCTGCATGGGTGATGAGTATAGCTATATCGGAGCCGTGGTAGGAGCAACTTATCCGGAGATGGGTAAGGTATTAAGAAAAGTAATGCCAAAATCTTATATCTTAGTTCCGGGATATGGTGCCCAGGGAGGAAAGGGAAAAGATCTGGTACATTTCTTTAACGAGGATGGGTTGGGAGCTATCGTAAACTCTTCTCGTGGAATCATCGCAGCATACAAGCAGGAGCAGTATGCTAAGTTTGGAGCAGAACATTTTGGTGAAGCTTCCAGAGCAGCAGTGGAAGCTATGGTGGATGATATTCAGGGAGCATTGAACAATCGATAGACTTTTCAGACTTGTAGTTACTTCTTTATATAAATTGCTATTCTGCTTGATTGCAAGAATTCGCAGAAAGCAGGTTTTTATGGTTCTGAGTAGTTACGAAAAATAATAGATTAAAATAGAGCACCGGCTTGTGATTCGCAGGCGGGTGCTCCTTAGGAGATAGACAGATGAAGAAAGAAAAAGAAGAGGCAAAGGTAATCTCACAAGAAGAGTTAGCACCTGGGATTTTTAGCCTGGTGATCGAGACCAAGGCTGCAGAGACCGCAAGACCTGGTCAGTTTGTTTCTGTATATACGAAGGATGCAAGTAAGCTACTTCCAAGACCCATCAGTATCTGTGAGATTGACAAGTCTAAGGGGACTCTTAGACTTGTATACCGGGTGACCGGAGAAAATACCGGAACGAAAGAATTCTCTCAGTTAAAGGCTGGGGATTATGTGCCGGTGATCGGCCCGTTAGGAAATGGTTTCCCTTATGAAGAGGCAAAAGGAAAGAAAGTATTCCTTATGGGAGGCGGTATCGGAGTGCCTCCGATTTTGGAGCTTGCCAAGGAAATGGAATGTGAGAAGAAGCAGATTGTGGTTGGCTATCGGGATGCCAATAATTTCCTGAAAGAAGAATTTGAGGCAAACGGAGAATTATATATTTCCACAGAAGACGGAAGTGTAGGTACTAAAGGGAATGTTATGAATGCCATTGAAGAACAGGGACTTGAGGCGGATATAATCTACGCCTGTGGCCCAACTCCTATGCTTCGAGCTATCAAAGCATATGCAGAGGAAAAGGAAATTACCTGTTACATTTCTCTGGAAGAGAGAATGGCTTGCGGAATTGGAGCCTGTCTTGCCTGTGTTTGCAAGACAAAAGAGGTGGATCATCATAGCAATGTACACAATAAGCGTATTTGCAAGGATGGTCCGGTATTCTTATCTACGGAGGTGGAAATCTAATGGATATGTCAGTGAATATTGCGGGAGTTGAATGGAAGAATCCTGTAACAGTAGCCTCCGGAACCTTTGGATCTGGAGAAGAATTTTCAGAATATGTAGATCTTAATACCTTAGGAGCGGTAACTACAAAGGGTGTTGCTAACGTGCCGTGGCCTGGAAATCCCACCCCTAGAGTGGCAGAAGTCTACGGTGGAATGATGAATGCTATTGGTCTTCAGAATCCGGGAATCGAGCTTTTTTGTAAAAGAGATATTCCATATCTTAAGCAGTTTGATACCAAGATCATCGTAAATGTATGCGGACATGCACCGGAAGAATATTTAGCGGTAGTGGAGCGATTACAGGACGAACCTATCGACATGATGGAAATTAATATTTCCTGCCCGAATGTAAATGCAGGATTTCTAGCTTTCGGACAGGATGCAAAGCATGTGGAGGAGCTGACCGGGCAGATCAAAAAAATCGCAAAACAGCCGATTATCATGAAGCTCACGCCAAATGTGACAGATATTACAGAAATTGCCAAGGCAGCTGAAGCCGGTGGAGCAGATGCAGTGTCTCTGATTAATACCCTTACGGGAATGAAGATCGACATTCACAGACAAACCTTTGCGGTAGCTAACAAGACAGGTGGTGTTTCCGGTCCTATCGTGAAGCCGATTGCAGTGCGCATGGTATATCAGGTGGCACAGGCTGTGAATATTCCAATCATCGGTATGGGCGGAATCTCTTCTGCAGAGGATGCCATTGAATTTTTACTTGCAGGTGCATCCGCAGTATCTGTGGGAACCGCTAATTTCCACAACCCTGCAGTGACAAAAGAAGTGATCGAAGGAATCGAAGCCTATATGAAAAAATATGGATTTGATTCTGTAAAAGATATGGTAGGCATCGTTAAATAAGAGTATTAGAAAGCGTTAAATTACAATGGAGGATAAATAAAATGGAAAGCTATAAGCAAGAATTTATAGATTTTATGGTAGAAAGTGATGTGTTGAAATTTGGAGACTTTACTTTAAAGAGTGGTCGTAAATCTCCATTTTTTATGAATGCAGGAGCCTATGTTACAGGTTCTCAGTTAAAAAAATTAGGGGAGTATTATGCAAAAGCAATCCATAGCACCTATGGAGATGATTTTGACGTGCTCTTTGGACCTGCTTATAAGGGGATTCCTCTTAGCGTGGTAACAGCTATTGCTTACAGCGAACTTTACGGAAAAGAAGTACGCTATTGTTCAGATCGTAAGGAAGAAAAGGATCACGGTGCAGACAAGGGAAAATTCCTTGGAAGCAGCCTTAAAGACGGTGACCGTGTGATTATGATTGAGGACGTTACAACTTCAGGGAAATCCATGGAGGAGACGGTTCCTAAGGTAAGAAATGCTGCAGATGTTACTATCGTAGGTCTGATGGTATCCTTGAACCGCATGGAGGTTGGAAAGGGCAATGAAAAATGCGCACTGGATGAGATCAAAGATCTTTATGGCTTTGACACAGCAGCCATTGTTACCATGGAGGACGTGGTAGAGTGTCTTTATAACAAAGAGAAAAACGGAAAAGTAATTATTGATGATACCTTAAAAGCAGCTATTGACGCGTATTATGAGCAATACGGCGCGAAATAATCTTACGGAGGATAAACAATCATGAATGAAAAAGCGTATAAGTCTATGACTTTTGCAGGGGGAGCTACCATCACAGTGGGAATCATTATGTTGGTTGTTGGAATAGTTACAGGTATTATCTCAATTGTTAGCGGTGCCCGCCTGTTGAAGGATAAAAAAGGCTTGATTTTTTAATCCGAGACAAAGAGGTGCTTATACTTGAATCAAAGAAATAAAAAGAAAATCCGGGTCATTGGAAAAATCCTTTTCGTACTCTATGTCATATTTGTCGTTTACTTTTTGTTATTTTCGGACTGGTACGGAAGAACGGGAGCCATGGATACGTACCATTATAATCTGGTACCTTTCCAGGAGATCAAGCGTTTTTGGAATTACAGAGCAGATGTGGGTCTGTTTGCCATGTTTACCAATTTGTTCGGAAATGTGGTAATCTTTGTTCCTTTTGGCGTTTTCTTGCCAATGGCCAGCAAATATAGAAATGTCTTCGCTACACTTTTCTGTAGCTTCGGTATTAGTCTATGTGTGGAGGTATTTCAATTAATCACAAGAGTGGGATGTTTTGATGTGGATGATCTGCTATTAAACACTGCTGGAGGATTGATCGGACATGCATTATATACCATAGTCGTGTTCTTAAGGAGAAAGCATGTTTATAAAAAGAAAACAAAGTAGAGAAGATAAGGAAAGGCAGCGTATAAAAGCTGCCAGGAAAAAGCAGGACAAGCGCAGGAAAGGCTTGATTCGCACGAGGTTTGGGCAGAAACCCTTACGTCATGCAAAGCGGGGCGTCTATTCCTGCTTTTCTGCAGTTGTAGTAGGGATGCTTCTTTCCTTAATGGTACTATCTTCCATTGTAAATAAGGGAGATGTAGGAATTGCCATAGGATGGCTGGGGCTGTTTACATTAGTTATGGCAATTTATGGAGTTGTTCAAGGCGTCAAAGGTTTAAAAGAGAGGGATAAAACCTATACCACTTGTAAAATTGGAATCGTGGTAAATGGTCTGATTATCCTATTTTTTGTAGCAGTATACATTCGTGGAGTGCTATCTGCTTAGAAGAGTCATTGACTTACAGGTAAAACCGATGTGACTCTGGAAAATCAAGATTCTGATATTATAACAATGTAGGAATAATTAAGAGGGATAACTGGAATGAATGAAAATGAAATGAACGTAGATTTAATCAAACTTCGTTATGATCTGGCAATGGAGCGCTGCCGGGGAATTGCCGGGGAAGAAACCGTGGCAGAAGTCTACAGAGATTATTTTATTAAGTGTGCAGAATTTATTCTGCTTATTGATGAGGTGAAAGCTTCCATGGAAAACGGAAGCTATTATCGCAGTAACGCGGAGGAGATGGCCAAGATTAATCACCGATTATATCAGGATATCTTGCCGGAAAATTATGAGACAAGTTATGCAAATCCTGATTATGCGGTGGCAAAGACAGGAGAAAAACTGGGCCAGGTACTTTCTGCTATTTATACAGAACTTCGTGGGGCGATTGCCTATGTATTTGAGGGAAAGACAGAATACTTAGATATTTTATTTGAACTTTTCTTAGAGGTTTATGGGAAATTTGAGGAATCCAAAGAACCGGAGTTTAAGGAGGTTCGCGATATTTTCTACTGGTATGCCAGTGACTACTGTGATGTATTTTTGGCGGATCGTATTAAGGAGCAGTTGTTGCCTGAGAAGGATTTTGCTTCCGGGATCATTATGAGTTGCAATTTGAATGATGACAGATATCTGTATCTTTTCGGAGAATATGTGGGTGAGAACGAACTTCAGACAGCGGCATATTTAAGAACGTTGGATGAAGACGTGATCCAGAAGATGGCAGATGTCTATACCGAAGGTTACCGGGTAGGATTTGTAAATACGGGAAAAGATCTTTCAAAAAAATCCATTGTGAACATTCGCTACAGCTTAGGTTTCGAACGAGTAGTAAGAAAAGCCATGGAGAATTTTGAAGCAATGGGTCTTAAGCCGGTGATTTATCGAAGCGGCGTCAGTGTTCTTACGAGAAAGGGACAGTTAAAGATCGGTTATTGTGGAGGAAATCCAAATAAGCAATATGATTATGATCACAAGGAAGATACTGCCCTTATATTAGATAGGAAGTTTGCAGAACGCAAATTTGAGGTAGCAGAAACAACCTACGAACATTACAAAGATCGGGCAAAACAATTTGCGGGTCCGGCTTGTATGGAAGTCTTTGGAGAAAAGCCTTTTTCTCCGATTCAAAAAGATACTGCTTTGAAGCTTAGTCAGGCTCAAACAGAAATTTCTTTGGAATATAGTAACAAAAACAGTGAACTTGTCAACCGCTATATTCCGGGCGATGAGAGAAGCTTTACCATAATTGCTTATCCACTTCCGGAAATCGGAGAACAGTATCCGGAGATTTTCAGTGAGATCATCAAGATCAATACCCTGGATGCCAAGGTTTATGAAAAGGTACAACAGACCATTATCGATGCTTTAGATCAGGGAGAAAGTGTTCATATCAAAGGCGCAGGAGTTAACCGCACAGATCTTAATGTAAAGCTTCATGCGGTAAATGATCCGGAGAAAGAGACCATTTTTGAAAACTGCGTGGCAGATGTGAATATCCCTGTAGGCGAGGTGTTTACATCTCCGATACTAGAGGGAACCAACGGGATTTTGCATGTCAGCAAGGTTTATCTGAACGAACTGCAATATCTTGATCTGGAAGTGACCTTTGCCAATGGAATGATCGCAGATTACAATTGCAGTAATTTTGAACATGAGTTGGAAAACAAGGCTTATGTAAAAGATAATGTACTTTATAAACATCCAACCCTTCCTCTTGGGGAATTTGCCATTGGAACCAATACAACGGCCTATGTGGCGGCAAAGAAATATAATATAGAAGATAAAATGCCTATTTTGATTGCCGAGAAAATGGGCCCTCACTTTGCAGTGGGAGATACCTGCTATAGTTGGGCGGAGGATATTAAGGTTTACAATCCAAATGGAAAGGAAATTATTGCGAAAGACAATTCTGTATCGCTTCTTAGAAAAGAGGATATTACAAAAGCATATTTCCACTGTCATACAGATATTACCATTCCTTATGAGGAACTGGCTCATATTATTGTAAAGTGCAAAGATGGATCCGAGATCACGATCATTGAAAATGGAAGATTTGTGCTTCCGGGAACTGAGATTTTGAATGAACCATTGAAAAAAACTAATAAATAGGATATTATTTATTTACAAAACTTATAAGAAGGGATGACGACTATGCCAAAAGTAGGAATTATTATGGGCAGTGACTCAGATCTTAAGGTCATGAGTAAAGCTGCAGCTATGTTGGAAGAACTAGGAATCGAATATGAGATGACCATTATTTCTGCTCACAGAGAGCCGGATGAGCTAATCGAGTGGACGAGAGGTGCCGAGGGTCGCGGAGTTAAGGTAATCATCGCAGGCGCCGGTATGGCAGCAGCACTTCCGGGTATGTGTGCAGCTTTATTTGCATTGCCGGTCATTGGGGTTCCGCTATCAAGCAAGAACTTAGATGGAATGGACGCAGTATTTTCAATTATGCAGATGCCCCCGGGAGTTCCTGTGGCAACCGTAGCCATAGATGGAGCCAAGAATGCAGCACTTCTTGCGGCAAAGATTCTTGCAGCCTCCGATGAAGATTTATTAAAGAAATTAAAAGATTTTACTGCAGATCAGAAAGAAGCGGTAAAAGCAAAAGCAGCGAAGTTAGATGAAGTGGGATATGAAGCCTATCTTGCATCAAAATAAATAATAAAGTTTGAAATTCTGGGATTGGATGATTTTTTAGAAATAAAAAAACAATCCCTATACAACATCATCATAATCATACATAAGGAGACAATTATGGATTACAAGAAAGCAGGCGTTGATATTGAGGCTGGTTACAAGTCAGTAGAGCTTATGAAAGAACATGTAAAGAAAACCATGCGTCCGGAGGTCCTTGGGGGACTGGGCGGATTTTCAGGAGCATTCTCCCTGGATAAGATCAAAGATATGGAAGAACCTGTATTGTTATCTGGTACAGATGGATGCGGAACGAAGGTGAAATTAGCATTCGTTATGGATAAGCATGATACCATTGGTATCGATGCAGTTGCAATGTGTGTCAATGATATTGCATGTGCAGGTGGAGAGCCACTGTTTTTCTTGGATTATATTGCATGTGGAAAGAACTACCCGGAAAAGATTGCTACAATCGTAAGTGGTGTAGCAGAAGGATGCCTTCAGTCGGATGCAGCCCTGATCGGTGGAGAGACCGCAGAGCATCCGGGACTTATGCCGGAGGAAGAGTATGACCTTGCCGGATTTGCAGTAGGTGTTGTGGATAAGAAGGATTTGATCACCGGTGAGCATTTGAAAGAGGGAGATGTGCTGATTGGAATGGCATCTTCCGGTGTGCACAGCAACGGATTTTCTTTGGTAAGAAGTGTATTCGATATGACAAAGGAATCCTTGGATACTTATTATGACGAATTAGGAAAGACTTTGGGAGAGGCTTTGATCGAGCCAACAAGAATTTATGTTCAGGCTCTTAAGAGTATTAAGAAGGCAGGAGTAACCGTAAAGGCTTGCAGCCATATTACAGGTGGTGGTTTCTATGAGAACGTACCTCGTATGCTGGTTGATGGAACCCATGCCGTGATTAAAAAAGACAGCTATGACATTCCACCAATCTTCAAACTTTTAGCAAAGAAAGGTGACATTGCAGAGCAGATGATGTATAACACCTTCAACATGGGACTTGGAATGATCGTGGCCGTAGATCCTACAGATGTAGATGCTACCATGAAAGCCATCGAGGAAGCCGGTGACAAGCCATATGTAGTTGGACATATTGAAGCCGGAGAAAAGGGAGTAACATTATGTTAAATGTTGTTGTTCTGGTATCCGGAGGAGGAACTAATCTTCAGGCTATTATTGACGGCGTGGAGAATGGAACTATCACAAATACGAAAATTGCAGGAGTGATCAGCAACAACAAGGGAGCTTATGCCTTGGAGCGTGCGGCAAAGCATAATATCCCGGGAATCTGTATTTCTCCAAAGGATTTTGAAAATAGGGATGCCTTTAACCAGGCATTTTTAGAAGAACTGGATAAGTTAAAACCTGATCTCATTGTATTGGCAGGATTCTTGGTGGTTATACCACCGACTATGATCGAAAAATACAGAAATCGTATCATCAATATCCATCCGTCCTTGATTCCATCTTTTTGCGGAACCGGCTATTATGGACTTAAGGTTCACGAGGCGGCTTTAGAGCGAGGAGTAAAGGTGGTGGGAGCTACCGTACATTTTGTGGATGAGGGAACAGATACGGGGCCGATTATTTTGCAGAAGGCTGTGGAAGTATGCCAGGGAGATACCCCTAAGGAATTGCAGCTTCGGGTAATGGAGCAGGCAGAGTGGAAGATCCTTCCAAAGGCCATTGACCTAATCGCAAATAACAAGGTGAAGGTAGAAGATGGAAAGATCGTCATCTTATAGATTATAGAGAATTATCTGGACATTGATAACGAAACGCGTGAATTACAATTACGTAGCTGTCTGAATTTACAGGAGGAAAACATGAAGGTATTAATTGTTGGAAGCGGTGGACGTGAGCATGCCATTGCCATGAGTGTGGCAAAGAGTGATAAAGTAGAGAAAATCTATTGCGCACCGGGAAATGCAGGAATTGCGGAGTATGCAGAATGTGTAGCTATCGGAGCTATGGAATTTGATAAATTAGTTGACTTTGCAAAGGAACAATCCGTAGATTTAGTTATCGTTGGTATGGATGATCCTTTGGTAGGCGGTTTGGTAGATCAGCTGGAAGCAGCCGGAATCCGTACCTTCGGACCTAGAAAGAATGCGGCAATTTTAGAAGGATCAAAGGCATTCTCCAAAGATTTGATGAAAAAGTATAACATTCCTACCGCAGCTTACGAGAACTTTACAGATCCTGAAAAAGCCCTTGCCTATCTGGAAACTGCAAAGATGCCAATTGTATTAAAGGCGGATGGATTAGCGCTTGGAAAAGGTGTATTGATTTGCAATACCCTGGAGGAAGCAAAGGCCGGTGTAAAGGAAATTATGCTGGATAAGAAATTTGGCTCTGCAGGTAACGAGATGGTAGTGGAAGAATTTATGACAGGTAGAGAAGTATCTGTTCTCTCCTTCGTAGATGGAAAGACCATCAAAACCATGACTTCCGCGCAGGATCACAAGAGAGCCGGAGATGGAGATACCGGGTTAAATACCGGAGGAATGGGAACTTTCTCTCCGAGTCCCTTCTATACAGAAGAAGTAGATGCATTCTGCAAGAAATATATTTATCAGGCAACGGTAGATGCCATGAAAGCAGAGGGAAGAGAATTCAAGGGAATTATTTTCTTTGGATTGATGCTTACAGAGGAAGGACCAAAGGTATTGGAATACAATGCCAGATTTGGTGATCCGGAAGCGCAAGTGGTACTTCCTCGTATGAAGAATGATCTTGTAGAAGTGGCTGAGGCTTGTATTGATGGAACCTTGGATCAGATCGACTTGCAGTTTGAGGATAATGCAGCGGTATGTGTGGTTTTGGCCAGTGAAGGATATCCTGTAAAATATGACAAGGGTCTTGAAATCACAGGCTTGGACGAATTTAAGAAGCATGAGGGTTACTATTGCTTCCATGCAGGAACCAAGTTTGATGGAGATAAGATTGTTACAAACGGAGGACGTGTCCTTGGAGTGACTGCTAAGGGTGCAGATCTTAAAGAAGCAAGAGCTAATGCTTATGCTGCTACCGAGTGGGTAGAGTTCGCAAACAAGTATATGCGTCATGATATCGGAAAAGCCATTGACGAGGCTTAAGAGAAACATATACATTTTTATGCAAATAAAAAGGTGCAGTTCTGGGTATGGAACTGCGCCTTTCGTCTGTTTTTTGCCCCTTTTTCATCTGACTGCCTTCTTGCATCTGAGGAACCCCTATGCTACAATGTGTAGAACACATGCCGTGAGATAAGGTTGGTGATTGTATGATAATAGAAATTGATTTTCATAGTGATGAAGCCATTTATGTGCAGATTCAAAATCAGATCATAATGGGGATTGCCACGGATGTCCTCAGAGAGGGGGATGTGCTTCCCTCCGTGAGACAGATGGCGGATATGGCAGGCATTAACATGCATACTGTGAACAAGGCTTATTCCATGCTTCGCCAGGAAGGATTTATTCAGCTGGATCGAAGAAGAGGAGCAGTGATTTCTCTAGATATGGATAAGGCCAGAGATCTGTTGAAATTAAAAGATACCCTGGAATTGTTGCTGGCAAGAGGAAGCTGTAAGAATATTACCAGAGAAGAGGTACATCTCTTAGTAGATGAAATTTATGATGGGTACGGAAAGGACAGAAAATAAATGAAATATACAGAGCAGGCGAAGCAGGTGTTAGATTACGCCGGAAAAATTGCGGCTAAGTTGAAACATCCTTATATAGGAACAGAACATCTTCTCCTAGGTCTTTGCCGCAATTATACAGGAGTGGCAGGACAGATCTTGTCGGATAATAAAGTAGAGGAAGAAAAAGTTTTAAAAGTCGTAGAAGAGCTATTGTCTCCTGCAAAAGAACATCCGGAGAAAAAGAGAGTTCGTCCCGAAAGGAGCCCAAGACTTGCCTGCATTTTGGAGGAGAGTAAGGATGAGGCTACACGTTCCGGATCAAAAGAAATCGGAACCGAGCATATGCTTCTGGCCCTTCTTCGGGATGTGGACTGTGTGGCTGCAAGAACTTTGATGACTTTGAATATTGATATTCAAAAGATTTTTTCTGACGTTTTGGAAGTCTTAGGTATCGATCCCAGAAGCTACCAGGAGGAGTCTCAGTTAGGTGCCGGAAGAGGCGGTATTATGGAGCAATATGCTACGGATCTTACCGCTAAGGCAGAGGAAGGGAAACTGGATCCTGTGATCGGCAGAGAAAAAGAGATCCATCGATTGATGCAGGTATTAAGTCGAAGAACAAAGAATAACCCTTGTATGATCGGAGAACCGGGAGTAGGAAAGACGGCGGTGATTGAAGGGTTGGCTGCTCAGATTGCAGAGGGTATCGTTCCGGAACATATGAAGAATAAGCGGATTTATACTCTGGATTTGGCGGCTCTTGTGGCAGGATCTAAGTACCGGGGAGAATTCGAGGAGCGCATGAAGCGCATGTTAAGAGAAGTAAAAGCCTCCGGAAATATTATTCTGTTTTTGGATGAGATCCATACGATTATCGGTGCAGGTGGTGCCGAGGGAGCTATGGATGCTGCCAATATTTTAAAGCCATCCCTGGCTAGAGGTGAGATTCAATTGATCGGAGCAACCACGATAGAGGAATATCGAAAATATATTGAAAAAGACGCAGCTCTAGAGCGTAGATTTCAGCCGATTACCGTGGAAGAGCCATCAAAAGAACTATGTCTGGAAATCCTTCAGGGGTTAAAGCTAAAATATGAAGAGCACCACGACGTATCGATTGAAGAGGATGCCCTTGAGACGGCGGTTACATTGACGGCTCGCTTTGTAAATGACAGATATTTGCCGGATAAGGCCATTGATGTGTTGGATGAAGCCTGCGCCAGGGCAGGACTGCGAGGATTTAAGGTTCCGGAGACCATCTATATTTACGAGAAGGAACTGGAAAGCTTAAAGGGAGAGTTTGAGTCTGCAATTAAAAATGGTGACTTGACATCCGCTTCCACGATCAAAAAGCAGATTCAGCAAACCCAGAAGAAATTAGATCAGACCAAGAAACGCTTCCGGAAGAAGTGTGATACAGCTATGATCTCTGTGGGAGAGGAAGATATTGCGGCCGTTATTTCTCAGTGGACCAATATACCGGTACAAAAAATTTCTCAGTCTGATACAGAGCGGTTAAAGAATTTGGAGAGAGAGCTTCATAAACGTGTTGTAGGACAGGATGAGGCTGTAACGGCAGTATCTAAGGCTGTAAAAAGAGGCCGTATAGGACTAAAAGATCCAAAACGTCCAATAGGTTCTTTTTTATTCTTGGGACCTACCGGTGTTGGTAAAACAGAACTATCAAAGGCACTTTCTGAGGCTTTGTTTGGAACGGAAGATTCTATGATTCGGGTGGATATGTCGGAATATATGGAAAAACACAGTGTTTCTAAGATGATCGGTTCCCCTCCGGGATACGTAGGACACGACGATGGGGGACAGCTAAGCGAACAGGTGAGACGGCACCCTTATTCTGTTGTACTTTTTGATGAGATCGAGAAGGCGCATCCGGACGTTTTCAATATTTTATTGCAAGTATTGGATGACGGACATATTACCGATTCTCACGGAAGAAAAGTAGATTTTAGCAATACCGTTATCGTTATGACATCCAATGCAGGAGCTCAGGCCATCATTGATCCAAAGAAATTGGGATTTCATGCCCAGGCAGATCCGGCAGGAGATTATAAGCGCATGAAAGACAATGTTATGCGGGAAGTAAAGCTTATTTTCCGACCGGAATTTTTGAATCGTATTGATGAGGTGCTGGTATTTAAGCCGCTGACAGAAGAACAGATGAAGAAGATTGTTTCTCTTCTGTGTGGAGATCTTATTAAGAGAGCGAAGGAGCAGCTTAATATTACTCTTACTATCAGAGATTCTGTAAAGAAGCATATAGTAGAAACCGGTACCGATCAAAAATACGGAGCCAGACCTTTAAGGCGTGCTGTGCAAAGCCAATTGGAAGATCTGTTAGCAGAAGAAATTTTAAATGGCAATATTACCAGTGGCACAGAAGTGGTTGTCGGTATTCATAAAAAAGCAATTAAATTTGAAACAAAAGCTACAAATTAGAAATGATTTAGAGTAAAATAAGACCAGAAAAAATACCCTAGGAGGAGAATACAATGGCAGTTGTAAAGGAACTATTAAGAGCAGAAGCAGATGGAACTCTGAGCTTTGGAGATTACACATTACCAAGTAAGACAAAGTTAGAGGATTTCGAATTCCAGGGAGATCTGTATAAAGTAAAGACATTTTCAGGCATTACCAAATTAGAGAAGAATGGAATGTTTGTTTATGAGTCTGTACCGGGAACTACCGTAGAGAATTTTAAGGCTACAGAGAATGAAGTAAGCTTTAAGGTATCCGGAGCTTCAGATGCTCAGTTTACAGTTGGTGTTGAAGACGATAGCGAGTATGTTGTATTTATGGATGGTGTCAATGTCGGAGATATGATGACAAACCTTACAGGTAAGCTTAGTGTCAGTGCAGAGCTTGATACAGACAAGTCTGTAGAGATCAAAATTCAGAAGAGATAGTTTACATTTAAAATTCCATAAGATTTCTTGAATTATATAGAATTATATAAAATTATATAAGATCATGTGGGAGTATCTTAACATAGTTGCAAAAATAATAAGTTTTAGGGTAAGAGCTGCAAATTTTGCGGCTCTTATCTGTTTAGAAAAATCTATGAAGATTAGAGAGGGAATCGATGGCAAAGGCAAATAAAACAGTATATTTTTGTCAAAATTGCGGACATGAGGAGCGAAAGTGGCTGGGGCAGTGTCCTATGTGTAAGGAGTGGAATACCTTTGTGGAGGAAAAAATATCTACAGGTTCTACTGCAACAGTAAGCCGCAGAAAAGAACAGACTACTCCTGTCACTCTTAAGAGTGTAGAAATTAATCAGGACGAGAGGACGAAGACCGGAATCGGGGAACTAGACCGAGTCTTAGGCGGAGGCATCGTTCCTGGGTCTCTAGTTCTTGTGGGAGGAGATCCGGGAATTGGGAAGTCTACCCTTCTTCTTCAGGTATGTAGGAAATTGGCAGATCAAGAGAAAAAGGTGCTTTATATTTCCGGGGAGGAATCACTAAGACAGATTAAACTTCGGGCGAACCGTATGGGAGATTTTTCGGAATCTCTTTATCTTTTATGTGAAACCAATTTGGGGATTATTCGGGATACGATAGAATCTTTTAAACCAGAGGTAGTGATCATTGACTCTATACAGACTATGTTTAACGAAGAGGTGACATCAGCTCCGGGAAGTGTATCTCAGGTGCGGGAATCTACCAATATATTTATGCAGTTGGCAAAGGGCCTTAATGTATCGATCTTTATTGTAGGACATGTAACCAAGGAGGGAACTGTAGCAGGGCCAAGAGTACTGGAACACATGGTGGACACTGTATTATATTTTGAAGGAGATCGCCATGCATCCTATCGAATTCTCAGAGGTGTAAAAAACCGTTTCGGATCCACGAATGAAATAGGTGTTTTTGAGATGCAAAAAACAGGCCTTGTGGAGGTGGAAAATCCTTCTGAATTTATGCTCAGCGGAAGGCCGGAGAATGCATCAGGATCTGTGGTAGCCTGTGCCATGGAAGGAACCAGACCTATGCTTATGGAGATTCAGGCCTTGGTATGTAAAACTAATTTTGGATTTCCAAGACGTACGGCAGCTGGGGTGGACTTTAATCGTATTAATCTTTTGATGGCGGTTCTGGAAAAACGTATTGGTCTTGCTCTGTCAGATTATGATGCTTATATCAACATTGCAGGTGGAATCCGAATGAATGAGCCGGCAGCAGATCTGGGAATCGTAATGGCAATTATCTCAAGTTATAAAAATCGTGCGATCTCCGAACAGCTCCTTGCCTTTGGGGAAGTAGGCCTTAGCGGAGAAGTACGCGGTGTTACCATGCCGGAACAGAGAGTTGCAGAGGCAAAGAAGCTTGGATTTACCACCTGTATTCTGCCGGAGGTATCAATGAAAAGTATAGGTTCAGTTGAAGGAATGGAGCTTATTGGGGTAAAGAACGTCAGAGAGGTTATGGAATACATCTAAGAAAATAGAAGAAACAGCCGTTGAATTGTCTAAATTGTTTAAATTAAATAAAAAATAAAAACATTATTGACAATTCAAGGGCGGGGTGGTAATCTATAAAAGCTGTCGCGTGAGACAAGTCTGGAAAGCACTGTGGCTCATGAGGAAAGCAAAAAAGAATGAAAAAGTTGTTGACAAACGTCAAACAACATGATATTCTAGATAAGCTGTTTCAAACGAAAACAAATCGCTGAAACAAAAAATAAAAAACTTCTTGACAAGCTAAATGAGATGTGATAATCTATTAAAGCT
>CAVKOU010000009.1:0-72948 GCA_963658085.1 bacterium | reverse complement strand
GATGTTATGAATTCCCCATATCTTTTTATTGCATTTTCCCCTATTCTATATTAAAATAAAAAGCGGTCTGACAAGTATTCAGACCACTCATATCATATTAATATTTATTTTATCGGGGTATGGCTCAGTTTGGTTAGAGCGCACGGCTGGGGGCCGTGAGGTCGCAGGTTCGAATCCTGTTACCCCGATTTTTTGTATATTCAAGCAGATTTTTTTCACGTCGAATCCTATTCCTTGACAAAATTCCCATCGCAAAATCCTATATTTCTTGGAGTAGACAGCATCGCAGGGAACGAGATATGTCTGTAACAAACGGTTGCGAGGCTTCCGTCGGGAGCTGCACGCCAGCAACGAAGGCGGGCGCTTGTCTGAGCCCCGTTTTTTGGGGCGAGTTTGCGCAGGAGCCTGAGTGTCTAAGCGCGTGCAGCGAGTAGGAAACGTAGCTTGTTTGAGACAGACATATCTCGTTCCCTGTGGCGCGTCCCACACCAACCATTACATCCTATTCATACGTGAGCAATTTTTCAACCAACTTTGCTCCATTCACAAGATCTTCCACTTTTGTATACTCCTTCGTAGAATGCACCTGATACATTCCGCAGGACAATACCAATCCTTTGATTCCTCGTTTCGCCAGACTATTATTATCACTTCCTCCGAAGGTGCTTCCCACTTCTCCGGAAAATCCCAGTTCCTGACATACAGCTTTAAATCTCGTTACGGCAGCTGCATCTTCCTCGGTCTCATAAGCCACCAGATGCACCTCAACATCCATGGCGATCTCGCCTGCAAGTTTCTTTGCTTCTTCCTCAAAGATTTTCTTTGTATCTTCCACACAGGCTAAGGCTTTCTCATGATTATAGCTTCTGATTTCTCCTGTCACAACACAGGATTCCGGAACGATATTGGTTCCTACTCCTCCGGTAACAGTTCCGATATTCAGAGTAGTTTCTTCATCTACATGTCCCATCTTCAGACAACTGATGGCATTTGCTATGATCCCAATAGCATGGATTCCCCGCTCCGGTTCAAAACCTGCATGGGAGGCTTTTCCTTTTGCCTCGATACGAAGGGAGATAATAGATGGCGCTTTTCTTGCGGCCGTTCCCGTAGGACCGGACAGATCCAATACATAGGCATCTTTCGCCTCTATTTTGCTATAATCAAAGACTTCTGCTCCCTTGGTATAAAGTTCCTCTCCTATGGCAAAGAGCACTTCTATTTTTCCATGGGGAGCGCCGCTGTCTAATACAGCCCGGATTCCATACAGTATCTCCAGGATTCCACAGATGTCATCAGCTCCTAAGACAGTATCCCCTTTGGAATGAATGGTTCCATCTTCCTCCCGGATAGCTACTTTTCCGATGCCGGGCTCCACCACATCCATGTGGGCGCAGAGTAGAATCGGAGGAATATCGCATCCCACAGTTTTATCAATATAGCCGTATATATTTCCGGCATTTCCTCCATAAACTGTCCCTGCATCGTCCTCTTCCACTGTAAATCCCAAGTCTTTTAACTCCTTTAGAATCCAGTCGGCGGTCTGTCTTTCTTTATAACTTACGGAATCAAAGGTTACTAATTCTTTAAAATCATCTACTATGTTTGTCATGGTTAAATAATATACTCCGGTTCATTAAGCAACTGCATTTTTTTCAAGAATTCTATAGTTCTCTCATGCTTTGGATTGGTAAATACTTCTTTTGGAGTTCCACACTCTACGATATGTCCCCCGTCCAAGAATATCACTTTATTGGCCACATGTCTTACAAAATTCATTTCGTGGGATACCAATAGCATGGTATGTCCCTCTGCCGCTACATTTTTAATGGTCTCCAATACTTCTCCTACAAGCTCCGGATCAAGTGCTGATGTGGGCTCATCTAAGAGAAGCAATTCCGGCTTTAGGGCTAATGCTCTTGCGATAGCTACTCGCTGCTGCTGTCCACCGGAAAGATGCTTTGGATAGTGATTGGCCCAGGCAGCCATTCCTACTCGGGTTAGCTCCCTTTCTGCAATCTCCCTTGCTTCCTTCTTACTCTTCTTCTGAACAGTAATCAGCCCTTCCATAACATTTTCTAAGGCTGTTTTCTTTTCAAAAAGATAGAATCTTTGAAATACCATTCCTGTAGTTTTTCGAAATTCCTGGCTTTCTTTGTTCTTCTTAGAAAGGTCGATATTCTTATCTTTCCACAGAGCCACTCCTTCTTCCGGAAGCTCCAGCTGATTGATACAGCGAAGCAGGGTAGACTTACCGGTTCCTGAAGGTCCGATAATTCCGATTACATCCCCTTTTTCGATTTTCAGATCCACATGTTCCAATACTTTATTATCATGAAAGCTTTTTGAAAGGTTTTTAATCTCTAACATGTTATACCCCTCTCTCTTCCGATGCCGGTTCAATTTTTGCTACCTGGTCCGGAATCTCAAGTTTTTTCTCAATGAGTTTCAAGAGTCTCTCTAAGATAAATGTGATGACCCAGTAAATGATGGCCAGGGAAATATATACTTCAAAATATCGATAATTTCTTCCACCGATGATTTTGCCCTGTGCGGTCATCTCCACTACCGCACAGACAAAAGCCAGGGAAGTTCCCTTTATAAGACCAATGAAGGAGTTTCCAAGTCCCGGAAGAGCTACCTCTATCATTTCCGGGAAAATAATTCTGAAAAATGTCTGTAAGTAGTTCATTCCGATAGCCGATGCTGCCTCAATCTGTCCGGGATTCACGGAACCTAAAGCACCTCTGAAAATCTCTGCAATATAGGCAGATTCATTCACTGCCAGCGCTAAGATTGCATAGAAAACACCGGAGGTTGTGGAAGCCTGATACTCTACACCTCTTTGCATGCAAATGTATTTGTTTAGCATCGGGATTCCAAAGTATACGATATAGAGCTGTACAATAATAGGGGTTCCACGGACTACGGAGATATAAATTCCTACCAGTTGCTTTAATACCGGTATCTCTTTTGTCTTGATAAGTGCCAGGATCATACCTACGATCAGTGCAATGATCATCGCACTGACTGCTAACTCCAAGGTAATGGGCAAGTATTTTAATAATTCTGGAATGGTGGTAAGCACCGCTTGTGGGTCAAATAATTTTGCCATAATAAATAATTCCTTTCCGCCTTACTGTATATGGGGATTTCTAGTTTAATTCCTTGCTGGTCATGATACAAACAAATTCTCCACCACCGCTTCTGGTGGTAGGATCCGGTATATAACCTAATTTTTCATAGAAACCTAGGGCTTTTTCCCTGGAGTTTATAAGAACTTTCTTAACTCCCCGGGATTTCAGAAATTCTTCAGCTGCTTTTATCCCCAAAGCACCATAGTGTTTTCCACGATATTCCTCTAATGTTGCAACTCTTTCCACATGTCCGAAGCCTTCTTCGTCTATCCGTACTCTGCAGGTAGAAACCGGGAAGCCATCTTCATGTACTAAGATATAATCACTGTCCGGCTGATCATCATGAAATTCTCCCTCTAAAGGTATTCCAAAGCCTACACACATGGCCTGAATCCGAATATAATGAACGCCTGCCTTCTGCCATTCTTCTGTTACATGTACTGCTTCCATAATCTTCCTGCTCCTTATCGCAATTGTCTTTTATAATTGACCGTGAGGGTGAAGGGCATCCGGTGTCAATAACTTGTTGGATGGATCCTTACTCAACTTTTCTCTTCCTGTCGGGGTCTTCCAAATGGTATCAAAATCCGTAGCCGGAATTACGATATCATAGTAAGTAGACTCCCAGTAATCCGGATCCGCTTTCTCCAAATCTACAGAGGCTGCAAAATCCTTAAAATAGGTATTGTGGGCAAATTCCGGAATCTGATAAAGATCTCTTGCATATCCCCAAAGATTTTTATAATCTACCAGACGCTTTTTGCAAGGTCCAATGTTTCTGGAATAGCTGACATCAAATCTTGCCAGTGTTACATAGAGACGAATGTCGCTGTCTGTCACGTAATCTCCAAATAAAAATCTCTGATTTTCCAAACGCTCCTCCATGGCATCTAAGCCTGCAAAGAAGGTTTCGTAGGCATCGGAAAATGCCTGTAAAGACTGAGCAAACTGTGCTCTGTAAACTGCATTATTTACATTTTCAAAGAGCCACCAGTTTAACTTATCAATGTCTTCTCTAAGCTCCTCGGGATAAAGATCCGGGGCGTTTTCTTTCTGAAATGGTTTAAAATCAACTTCCAGATAATTGGTAAGCTTGTGATAGTCATTATTTACCACTTTCTTTTCCTTATAATCTACAAAGGAAGGAACCGTAGCCCTGCCAGTATACTCCGGATCTGCGTTGTAGTAAAGTTCGCTTAAGAACTGTGCTCCTGTTTCCGGATTGATATGGTTTGGAGAGTTTACAAATTCCCATCCTAAGAATTTCTCGTAGGCATCTTCCTCCCATCCTACGATCTCAACTTTGATGGCATCCTGTAATCCCAAAAGTTCTCTGGTTATAGATGCCCGGTTGGACCAATGGCAACCCTTTGCCCAAAATAAGATATAGCGGTCTTTTTCTACCGGATTTTCTCCCGGTCCGAATCCCTTGGTAAAATGATTGGGTTGTCTGTGGAAATTTCCATATTTATCTATTTCACTGACAGTCTCTGTGGGGCGAACCCTGATCTGTCTTCCATTTACTTCTATATATTCAGCTTCAGCCATGTGATATGCCTCCTGTATTTTTCTATCCTCTATTTTTGTATTTTCAACTTGTTTCCCGGATCACTGCTAAGTCTTGCCCGGTCATGAGGTGCTCCCCAGTATGCGTCAAAATTAATTTGGTCTAAGAATCTTGCATTAAAAGTCTCCATCAAATGTCCGGACTTTGTGGATGGATTTGCAAAATCTTTAAAGTAAGTATTGTTTCTAAAAGCCGGAATCTGGTAAAGATCTCTTGCATATCCCCAAAGATTTTTGTAATCAATGAGTCGCTGTTTGGTATGTCCTAACTGGAAGGCATAACGAATATCCAATCTTGCCAGGGTTACATAGAGACGAACGTCACTGTCTGTTACATAATCTCCAAAAAGAAATCTCTGATTTTCTAATCGCTCTTCCAAAATATCTAAGGCTGCATAAAAGGCGTTATAAGCATCCCAAAAAGCTTCTTTGGATCTTGCAAATGCGGTTTTGTAAACTCCATTATTTACATTGTGAAAGAGCCATGCATTTAATTTATCGATCTCACCGCGTAACTCTTCCGGATAAAGATCCGGAGCATTTTCTCCCTGAAGATCCTTAAATTCTACTTCAAAATAATTGGTCAATCTGTGATAATCGTTGTTTACCACCTTTCCGGTTTTCACATCAATCAGAGCCGGAACGGTAGTTCTTCCTGTATAATCATCGTCTGCAGCGTAGTAAGCTTCACTTAAAAACTGAATTCCAAGAACCGGATCCAAATTATCTTTATCATAGACAAATTCCCAACCTAAGTTTTTCTCATGTGGTGCATGTTCCACCATGTTTACACTGATGGCATCCTCCAATCCCAAAAGCTCTCTTACAATAGAAGCTCTATTGGACCAGTGACATAACTTTGCCCATACTAAATGATAGCGACCTTTCTCTACCGGATTTTCTCCGGGTCCAAATCCTTTTGTAAAATGATTTGGCTGTCTGTGGAAATATCCATTCTCATCTACTTCTGATATAACTTCTTTGGGACGAACCCTGATTTTTCTTCCATTTACTATTTCGTAATCGTACTCTGCCATTCTTATCCTCCATATAGATTGGGATAACCTTTTTTCGGTTATCCCGTATTTATTATCAATTATGTTTTTTTATTAGTTAATGGTCTCTTCAAATTTATCCACAGATGGTACCTGGCTTGCTCCGAAGAATTCCTGCGATAACTCCTCTAAGGTCCCATCTTCTCTTAACTCTTTTAATGCTTCGTTTACTTCGTCTCTTAAAGCCTTACCCTTTTCATCCTTAGGGAATAAGAAATAGGCATCCAATGCGGTAGAAATCTTTGCGGTCTCTTCCTCAGATAACTCATGAGACTCCAGACCATCGAATCCGTACTCATCCTGATAGCTTTGATAAATCGGAAGGTCATCAATTCTAAAATCACTGGTTCCATCTTGAATGTGCTCAAAGGTTACAGCCTGATCCTGCTCGGTATAGACAATCTCGATCTGAGAATCAGGATTTTCTTCATTCCACTTTTCAATGGCATTGGTTACATTGACGCCGGCTCCTGCCTCGATCTTATATCCTCTGTCTGCCGCATCCTGAAGAGATGTCAAAGGCTCATCGCCCTTTCTCTGAATGAATACGTATTTGATCTCATCATAAGGATAAGAGAAATAATAGCTTTCTGCACGGTCTTCATTATAGCTAAAGTTGTTAACTGCTAACTGATAATTTCCTGCCTGTAATCCGGAGAACAGAGATGTAAAATCTGAGGTCTGAAGGTTTAGCTCATACTGTGGTAGTTTCTCAAAGACTGCTTTTAACACTTCGATATCATATCCGGAATAATTATTATCCTCATCGATACTGATATATGGCTTTGGAGTTCCACCTGTCACTGCATTGATAACGGTTACATCTCCACTGCCGGCTGTGGAAGAATCGGATGAAGATGTAGTAGAACTGCTTCCGCAAGCAGTAAGTCCAAGCGCCAAAGTTCCAACTAAAGTTCCTGTGATAATTCTTCTAATAATATTCTGTTTCATAATAAATGTTCCTCTTTCTATACTATATTTTTATATTTTCTGTATTCTTTCTATTTTGGTAACTATTCCGATGATCATATGTTATATTGCTGATTTACAGCACATACAGCAACACATGACCCTTCCTGATGTTTGTTCTGTATTTCTTTTCATATGATTATCTCCTTCCTTTTTACTTATCATACTTATTTGGTATGTTTTATATGTTTTGTTCATGGTGATGATTATAGTAGCCATGAAAGATAATGTCAATGGATTTGCTAATTGAGAATATCTTTCGCCAGTTATAAATTCAATCTATTACTACTTTTCAAGATATAAGGAAGCCAAATCTTATCAATCTGCATTTTTTATGATTTAAAATTTAAAATTTTATTTTTTTATGGTATACTGGAAAAGCTCATGCGTAATTTTTGAAAGATTTAGAGAGGTGTCTTGCAAAAATGCAGCGAGCGTAAATTTTAATGTAATACACGAGAGAGAGAAAGTGAGGTTGTCAAATGACAAAAGAAAAAAAGAAGATGTCCTTGGCGATGCAAATTTTTATCGCCCTGGTGCTAGCCATCATCGCAGGTCTCCTTTTACAGAATTATGCTGATTTTGCCGAGACCTATATCAAACCTTGGGGAACTATATTTTTGAATTTAGTTAAATTTATTGTAGTACCTATCGTATTATTCTCCATTATGTGTGGAGTTATTTCTATGAAGGATATTAAAAAGGTAGGTTCCATTGGTCTAAAAACCGTTGTCTACTATCTTATGACCACAGCCTTTGCCATCACCATCGGTCTGATTGGCGGAAATATATTCGAAGGTCTTTTCCCGAAGATTGCCACTTCCAATCTAAGCTACGAAGCTTCCGAGGCAACCTCTGTTATGGATACTATCGTAAATATCTTTCCATCAAACTTTGTTCAGCCTATGGTCGAGGCTAACATGCTGCAGATCATTGTCATGGCTTTGATCCTTGGATTTGCAATGATTCTTCTTGGGGAGAAGAACGAAGCATTAGTAAAGGCCTGCAACGATTTAAATGAATTGTTTATGAAGTGTATGGAGATGATCTTAAAGCTATCTCCAATTGGTGTATTCTGTCTGTTGTGCCCGGTAATTGCAGCCAACGGTGCTGCCATTATCGGTTCACTTGCCATGGTACTTTTGGCAGCATACCTTTGCTATATCGTCCACGTAATGGTAACCTATTCCCTTACCGTAAAAACCCTTGGCGGAATGAATCCCGTAAGATTTTTCAAGGAAATGGTTCCTGCCATGATGTTTGCATTCTCCAGTGCATCTTCCGTCGGAACCCTTCCAATTAACATGGAAGGAACAGAAAAGATGGGCGTTCCTAATGAAGTTTCTTCTTTTGTACTTCCACTGGGAGCCACTATTAATATGGATGGAACTGCTATTTATCAGGGTGTTTGTTCTATCTTTATTGCCGCTTGCTACGGCATCCATTTGACTCTCGGACAGATGTTAACCATTATCTTAACAGCTACCTTGGCATCCATCGGAACCGCCGGAGTACCCGGAGCCGGAATGGTTATGTTAGCTATGGTGCTTACCTCAGTAGGACTTCCGGTAGACGGAATCGCCCTGGTAGCCGGAGTTGACCGTATCTTCGATATGGGTCGTACTGTTGTAAACATTACAGGTGATGCCAGCTGCTGCGTGGTAGTTGCTAATCTGGAAAGAAAGCGGGAGGCGAAACTCGCTAAGAAGGCGATGTAAACAATCTTCCACTTTAATTTAAAAGGTGCTGTCGTCAAACGATAGCACCTTTTTTTATTTCGAAAATAAATTATGTGAGTTTTTGAAAGCGTACGCACCGCAGGGAGCGAGATATGTCTGTCGCAAACACGCTACGTTCCCTACTCGCTGCACGCGCTGATCCGTTCGGGCTCCTACACAACTCACCACCCTAAAAAACGTGGGTGGCTCAAACAAGTGTCCGCCCTCACTGCTAGCGTGCAGCTCCTGACGGGAGCCTCGCAATCGTTTGTGACAGACATATCTAGCTCCCTGCTTTGCTGTTTATTCCAACTAAAAAAAATGTATTTTTAAACAAACTCTCTTTTTTCCTTAAGTCAAGTAAACCTATTGCATTCTTTGCCTATGATGGCTATGAAAATAAAAGTTGGAGTTTGCAGATCGAAAGGGGATGGTGATGTCTATAAGATTTTAGAAGATACAGCATTTGAGGGATGTGATATGCCGCAGGTGACGGTAGCGAGGCTTCCGTAGGGAGTTGCACGCTAGCAGTGAGGGCGGGCACTTGTTTGAGCCACCCCGTCTTTTAGGGTGGCGAGTTGTGCAGGAGCCCGAACAGATCAGCGCGTGCAACGAGTAGGAAACGTAGCGTGTCCCTGCGGTATATCACATCCCTCAAATGCGTCCCCTCTCAGCTATCATCATCCCCCCTTCAATATGCTCATTTTCTACCTTTTATTTACATATTTAATTATCTGCAAAGAAAGCAATCGGTTCAAACTGCTTCTTTAATTCCTTCACCATGACATTTCCATCAGAATCTTCCACAAAGATATCATATTTTCCCGGTATGCTTCCAAATGTCATGGTTTCTTCCACTTCCATATGTTTCTTTAATTGTTCCAGCATATTCTCTCTGGTAGCATCCTTGTGATAGATCTTTATATTTCCGTATCCTTCGAAATACTGAGATTTATTTAACACAAATCGATATTGCGAAACCTCTTGCATTTCCTGCATAGCATCATAAAATTTCTGCAGTTTCTCCATAGTATCTACGCAAAAGAAATAGACAATATTTTCATAAACCGGCTGATCTGTCTTTACATAATTTCGGTACAGGGATTTTCTCCTTCTGTCATAAACACCTTGCATGGATTTATTGCTTAGGCTTTCATAATAGATCACCAACAGATCATCTACCACTGTATTGGCAAAATATGCCACCTCATATTTTTTTAACTGCTCTGTCATAAACTGAGCCTGGTCATAGGACATGGTATATTTTTGTAAATATGCATTTTCATTCATGTCATAGAGTACAGCCCCGTCCATGGCGATGACCGGAATTTTTATATGAACTCCCGGCAGAGCCTCTCTGATCGAAGCCGGTGTTCGCATAGAGGAAATAGTAAATTTCATTCCATCATCGATGAGTCGATTTAATTCTACTTTGCTATAGGAAGTCAGTGTCATTTCTTTTGTAAGGATGGTATCGTCTACTCCAGAAACAAAAAGCACATCCTTACGCTTCTTTCTCGGCATATGTACCTTATTGATCAAGATAGCTAACACTACGCCAATCATGGTATCTACCACTCTGTTTAATACAAATAAGAATGGATTTTCATCCGTAATATGATTTACAGTAATGCTTAAAAATACCACACAGGAAAAATAGGAGGAATTGGTACAATCCAAAAGTACCGTTGAATACAGGACAATGCCTGTAAAAACAGAAACCAGCAGATATTGCAAAGCCGATTCCTGCATATCTGCCATCCGTCCTCCGTTTACTGCGATGAGGATCAAAAGCAACACCAGTCCCCAGAAAGCTCCGATCAGGGTTCCTATGGTTCTCTTCTTCCCCATATTTTTTGTGCTGTCTGTATAGGGTTGTATACATTGAAGTACAGCTAAGGCTGAATAGAATGGTATTCCCTGCTGTCCTCGAATGTAATAGATTACAAAACAGCAGGCAACTGCTATGGCAGATCTGACGATTCGCTGCCCCGGTATTGGTATTTTTTTCTTTTTCTTCTCTCTTTGTTCACTCATTTTCTCTTATCCCTTTCAAATTCTCTCCCGCTATCATACCCCTATCTTTCCCCAAAGTATAGCACCAATTCTCATAAAAATTAGTATCCCTTTTCAAAAAGAAAGAGCCGGGAATATTTCCCTGCTCTCTTCCTCTAACTTCTAATGATGTTTCTTAATGTGGATCTCCGGCACTGCCACAGAGTCGTATATAATCTCTGTATTCTTCTCCGTACCGGAATTCTCCCCCTCCGACATTTGAGTCTCTTCCATAACTTCTCCCTTTTCTTTATGGATATGGACCTCCGGCACCGCCACATTATCATATTGCACGTCATAGGCATGTTTTTCTGCCATCTTTTTTTCTTTTCTTTCCTTAATGGTCTTCCAGAACATTTTCATCCCCCAAAATAAATCGTTTCATTTCCTTTCCCTTAAAGTCATTATATCATGTTAATAAAAAATGTAATGATCAAACTGTTGATAAAATCCGCAAACAAGCTTCCTATGATCGGCACTAATAAATAAGCTTTTACCGAAGGCTCATATCTATCGCAGATTGCCTGCATGTTTGCCATAGCGTTGGGTGTTGCTCCCATTCCGAATCCACAAGTACCGGATGCCAATACTGCCGCATCATAATCTCTTCCCATGATATTAAATACTACAAATCTGGCATACAAGAACATTAAAATTACCTGCCCGGCCAAAAGAAGTACCAACGGAAGCGCTAAAGAAGCAAGCTGCCACAGCTTTAAGGTTATCATAGCAATTCCAAGGAATAAGGACAAGCATATTCCACCGATATCATTAATTTCTCCCATGTGGATGGTAAATTTTCCTGTATACTCTCCTAAGTTTCTAAATAATGCCGCAGCAATCATTGCTCCGATATAAATCGGAAAGGTCATTCCTGTCTTTGTAAGGATCCATGAAAAAATTGTTCCAAGACCGATTGCTAAGATCAGCTGAAAGGTAGCCGCCGGATACATGGTGGTATGACGCATATGCCTTTTCTCATCTTCCACCAACACACTGTCATCTTCTGTGACAATGGTATCAAGAAGGTTCTTCTTCTCAATAAGTGAACGTCCGATGGGTCCTCCGATCAAACTTCCGGAAATCAATCCAAAGGTTGCCGCCGCCGTACAAAGTGTGGTAGCTCCTGTAATATTAAAATCTTCCAAAACCGGTCCAAAAGCTCCTGCTGTACCGTGGCCTCCCACCATTGGAATAGAACCGGTACAAAGACCAATGAGAGGATCAAGCCCCATGAGACTTGATAGTCCAACAGCGGTAAAATTCTGAAGAGTAATCAATAAAATTACCAGGATCAAGAATACTCCCAGAGCCTTTCCTCCGCTTTTTAATACCTTTAAGTTTGCCTGGAATCCTACAGAAGTAAAGAAGAATACCATACAAACTTCTCTCAGGGTATCATCAAAGGTAATCTCCGCAATTCCGGTAGCATAAAGCACACAGGTAAAGATTGCAAAAATCAAACCTCCCACTACAGGAGCAGGAATACAGAAACGCTCCAACACATTGATCCTTTTTTTCAAAAATCCTCCCAGCATCAGAACCAACACCGCAATGGCCAGGGTTTGATACATATCTATATTTATCGCCATATTTATTTCTTGCCTTTCTATCTATTACTACTCTAAATCATTACTCCACGCTTACATCTAAGCCCTGCTCCTTGTAGTAGGCAGCTGCTCCTGCATGGAAAGGAATGTTTACATTTTCTATTGCCGTCTCCTCTTCCAGGGAAAGATCCATAGGCAACGCATACTCGATGTCATTCTTGTGTTTAAAGAGAGATTCTGTAAGTACTTTAACCGTATCCTCTGAAAGCTCATCTCTTGCCAATAACAGGCACTTAACACCTACGGTACTGATTTCTTCTTTTTGATCCGTATAGGTATCCGCAGAAATAGCACAAGGCACATATGTACCATAGGTCTTGATCAATTTTTCAATATGCTCCTCATCCAGAGAAATCAGTTTAATCTCGCACTTTTCGGCTAATTCCTCAATAACCGTGGTTTGGGTTCCTGATGTACAGAACATAGCGTCGATGTCACCATCTACCATAGCCTGCGCCGCACCTGCATAATCATAATTTTCAAGCTCTACAAGCTTCTCATTTAGTCCATAGATATCCAAAATTTCTTCCGCATTTCGCTCCGTTCCTGACTCTTCTTCTCCCACACTGATGGTATGCCCCATGAGATCATCCACCGAGTCAATGCCTGCATCTTCCCGTACGACCAACTGACATGCTTCTGTATAAAGCGATGCCACAGCGCTATATCCTTTTAATGGACTCTTTTCATAATCTCCCGTTCCATTATAAGCATCCTGCACTACATCCGCCTGGGCAATGGCTAATTGAATATATCCCTCAGACAGTAGTCTAAGATTTGCAGCGGTACCTGCCGTATTTTTTACTACGATCTCCATATCTTCATGGTCTTCTGCTACTTCCTGACTAAAAGCATTGGCGAAAGAAGCATACATACCTCCCACCCTGGCTGCTCCAAATCGGATATTGCTATCTTGCCCGCTGCATCCCACGGTCAAAATCGCTGTCAGTCCAATGACTGCTGCTGTTAATTTCTTCATAAATTCACTCCTTTTATTCTTCTGCAGTCTGCTCTCCTGCAGTCTCTTGTTCCTCAGATCCCTT
Organism: bacterium; assembly: GCA_963658085.1. Lineage (GTDB taxonomy): Bacteria > Bacillota > Clostridia > Lachnospirales > Lachnospiraceae > CAKRJP01. The sequence continues at coordinate 59,795 of CAVKOU010000009.1, read as the reverse complement.
TAATTCCGTTACCAGATTTGAATTCCCATTGTTCTTGTATTTCAAGGTCACAGAGTCTCCTACATCTAATTTCACAACCTCCAAAAAGTCCGCCACAGACACATCATAGATCTCATCGTTATCTGTAAGCATCAAATAATAATGAGAGGTTCCATCAATTACTGCCTGAGCGATTTTTTCAACCTTTCCGGAAACCTTCTCTTCCTTCCTGGTATCTTTCTTTGCTTCCTGTACTCCATTGCTAAGAAGAAGTTCTCGGTAGGAATCCTGACAAAGGCTTACGCTGTCTCCAATGGCAACAATCTGATATTTCTGCACATTTACCATAGCATACTTCTTTACCAGTCCTGCATCGTCCTTTAAGGCCACAAAGTAGGTAGGCTCCCCGGAAATATTAAGAAGCAACGGAAATGTTGCGCTATATTTTAAATTCTGTACCTGTCCTTCTGCGGAAGACATTGCAGAGGATTCTGTAGCACCCTCCACCTCATAGTATTTCGTCTCCATAGTACGCTGATTTGCCAGAACAAACCCCACATTGGATTGATCTCCATTTACAGAAGTGACCCCTGTATACATCCACACATCATCATCCAAAGCCAAATAATTATAGCCATCGGTGGTACTAAGACAATCCTTCTGACTTAAAATACTGTTAAAGAATCCATGTTTTAGGGTTCCATAGTAATTAAATAATTTTACTAATAAATCTGCAGAATATACCCGGTCTACCCACTGGGGAACATCCTCCACATCGTAGGTTTTCATCTCTCCGGTAATAGCATTGCAGAGAACTACCTTGCCTACGGTCTCTCCACCAAAAAGACCAATCTTGAATTTCTTTACAGGAGCCACCCAGTAAGGTACTCCTTTCTCATCAATCTCAAAACTGAGGTCTCCATAAATATAAGTAGGATGGGCAAATCTTAAATGCCTGTAAATATTACGATTAAAATGATCGCTGGTGGTATATTTCATCCCCTCATCAAGCTTTACAAGCTCTGTATTCTGCGTTGCCATATTGATACGAATATAGGCCGGAATACCATCACTCATATTAGTGAACCATTTAATAAGGCTGGCATATTTTAAAGGCGAAACTCTCACCGGATTATCCTTATAATTAATCTGACTGTAAATTTCATCCACTTCAAACTGAGAGACCATATCTACCATGCTTCCCATCTTACGATCTCCTAACAAAGTAGCTGTATCTCTGTCAAGGAGAGGAATTTTATCGAAAGATAGCTCCTCCACATCGTCGGTAAAAGTTCCTTCTTCTACCTTCATAAGCTTTTCATAAGCAGAAGCATTTACAATCTCTGAAGACAAAATCGTTCCCCCAATATAGATAATTCCAAGAACTACGATCACTCCTAAAAATCCCTTAAAGATCTTGTCTTCTTTTAATTCTATGATAGATTTGATTCCATGTTCTCTACTGCTTCTGGCCATATACCAAACCACCAGCAAAACCATAAACAAGGCTACCAGGTACCAGGTTTCACTGGAATGAAGGTTCATAGCCGGAAGGGTTACATAGTAATAAATTCCTGCCAATATGATTAAAATAATGGCAATCAACACCTTACTCTTCTTTTTCATACATACCATCCTCCTATTGCGTCACATTGTAACATGATTTCTAAAACCTGACAATATGCACAAAAAACCTGAAAGCAGACTGTGTAAATTACCATATCTACTTTCAGGTTTTTATTAAAATTTACGTCTCCAGGCACTGACGGTAAAGAGAATCATCATAGGGAATAGTTCCAATCTTCCTGCCAGCATATCAAAACTGAGCACCAATTTTGAAAATGGAGAGAAAGAAGAAAAGTTTCCGGTAGGTCCTACCAGAGAAATTCCAGGTCCCACATTACCGATACAAGTAAGAACACCACTAAAGGTGGTTCCAAAATCCTTATTATCAATAGCCACTAATAAAATAGATACAATGAAGATCATGATATAAGACATCAAATAAATAGCTAACGTCCGAATTCCATCTTCATTAACCTTCTTCCCATTGACTTTTATTATGCTGACATTCTTCGGATGCACAATGGTCAGAATTTCTTTTCGGATACATTTGCAAACCATGATCACCCTGGATACCTTGATGCCTCCACCGGTTGAAGAAGCGCAGGCTCCCACCACCATCAGCATCATTAAAATACATTGAGATAACATGGGCCAATTATTATAGTCTGCCGTGGCATATCCCGTGGTGGTAATGATCGATGCCACCTGAAAGACCGCATAACGGAAAGATTTCAATATACTGCCAAACTGATCATAAATATTCCAGGTAATGATTCCTGTGGAAACTGCAATAATTCCCAGATAAACTCTCAACTCCTCGTTCTTTAGGAAGGCTCCCACCTCACCAATCAACAGGAAATAGAACAAACTAAAATTAATACCAAACAGTATCATAAATATAGTGATAACAGCGTCAATGTACGCACTGTCAAAATGTCCAACACTGGCTGCATAGTTAGAGAATCCTCCGGTTCCTGCCGTTCCAAAAGCATGAATCAAGCTGTCAAACAGATCCATCCCGCCAAAGAGCAGGAAGGTTACCTCGATAGCAGTCAAAATCAGATACATCGCATAAAGGATTCTTGCTGTGGTAGTAGCCTTAGGCATCAGCTTATCCTTATCCGGCCCCGGAACCTCCGCCCGCATCAAATGCATGGAATTATTCTTATCCAGAGCAGTAATCACCATTACAAAAACCAGCACTCCCATTCCACCGATCCAGTGGGTGAAGCTTCGCCAAAAAAGCATTCCCTTTGGCAGGGATTCCACATCTGTAAGCAAGCTAGATCCCGTGGTAGTAAATCCTGAGATGGTCTCAAAAAATGCATCTACAAAGCTTGGAATGCTTCCTGAAATAGTAAAAGGAAGCGCTCCAAAAACAGACCAAAGGATCCATGCAGAAGCCACGATTAACATTCCTTCTTTTCCATAGATAGTTTGATCCTTGGGAGGTCTTACCCCAAATGCCACAAAAACAAAAAACAAAATGGCTGCCGAAATCAAAAAGGAGATAGCTGAGTCTTCTCCATAGAAACAAGATACCAAAGCCGGCAATAATAAAAGTGCAGCCTCCACTCCAAGCATTCGTGCCAGAATATATAAAATCATTCTTCGATTCATAACTTTACCGCTCCCTATTTCAAAATATCTCTGAAACTATTCACTGAACGGTTTCTGGTTACGATGATTACACTGTCACCTACTTCCAGGTGGCTGTCACCATTTGGAATAATGATCTTTCTCTTACGGCCGATGCATGCGATCAGGTTGTTGGATCTTAATTTTAAATCCTTCAGTGGGATTCCTACATATTCACTGGACTTCTTTATAATAAACTCCAAAGCTTCCACCTGTCCGTCAATCAAACGATACATAGTCTCTACATTTTCACTGGAGTAAGAATTCTTTCTGGCTCTGACATAACGCATAATGGTATTGGCTGTTGCAGTTTTTGCTGACACAATGCTATCAATTCCAAGTCCTGCCACCATTCTGGCACGATTGTCCTCATTTACTTTTGCCACGATTTTCTCGATTCCCAAAGAAACGCCGAAGAGTGAAATGATGATATTCTCCTCATCCATACCGGTAAGACTGATAATGGCATCCGCTTCCTTTGCCCCTTCTTCTAATAAAAGGGACTGTTCCGAAGCATCTCCATTGATGATGGTTGCCTCCGGCAAACACTCACAGAGTTCCTCGCAGCGCTTCTCATTAATTTCTATAATCTTTACCTGCATCCGCGCCTGTAGCAAACGCTTTGCCAAATAGTAGCACACATGACCGCCACCGCAGATGATAACTTTCTTTACTTTGGTAGAGCGATGTCCCATCTTCTTAAAGAATAAACGCAAATTGTCTCTGGATGCTGTAATGTGAATCTTATCCCCTGCCTGCAAAACAAAATTACCATCGGGGATAAATACCTCATCTCCTCGTCTGACGGCACAGATTAACATCTTGATCTGATAGGTTTTGTAAAGCTCAGCCAGTGGCATTCCCACCAGTAAACTATTCTCTTTAATAATATACTCAATAAGTTCTACCCGGCCTTTCATAAAGGTCTCTACCTTACTAGCCTCCGGGAACAATAAAACCCTGGCAATCTCATCTGCCGCCGTTAGCTCCGGATTGATAGCCATACTTAGATGCAAATCACCCTTTAACATATCAAGCTGACCATAATAAATAGGATTTCGCACTCTGGCTATGGTATGCTTTGCCCCCAGTCGTCTACCAAACAGGCAAGCCAAAAGATTCAATTCGTCCATGGAAGTACAGGCAATCAGCATATCTGCATTCGGAACATCTGCCTGCCTTAAAACCTCTACATCCGCACCATTTCCATGAATGCAGATAATATCCATCTGATTGACTGCATTGGTAAGCTTGGACTGATTTTGATCGATGAGTACTACATCATAATCTTCTTCTGATAACTGAGCCGTCAACTTATGACCGACTTTACCGTCACCAATGATCACAATTTTCATTTTTTTCTCCTAAATAAATCTCTGAAAATCTTAGCGTTTTTTTTACACAAATCCACATAAAAACGCTATTTTGCAAGGAGATTATAGCACTTTCTTTCAAAGAAAAAAAGCCCTATTTCAAACAGGGCTTTTTTCCTACTTTTCTTTATTTTTATTAATGTTTTCTATACCGATATCAGAATTGTCCAATGTCTCATCAGGCTTCCTCTGCAGCTCTCTTAGCAATTTCTGCTTCCTGAACCTCTGATGGTGCCTGCTCATAGCGTGCAAATTCATAAGAATAGCTTCCTCTTCCTCCCGTCATAGAACGAAGGGTTGTGCAATATCCAAACAGACCTGTCATAGGAACATCCGCAATGACCTCCTGATAACCACTTGAAACTGGATTCATTCCAAGAACACGACCGCGTCTCTTATTTAAATCTCCCATAACATCACCGGTATAATCATCCGGAACTAATACCTTCACAGATGCAATCGGCTCTAAGAGGACAGGTCCTGCTTCCATAAATCCTTTCTTGAAGGCCTGAATGGTCGCTGTCTTAAATGCCATCTCGGAAGAATCTACCGGATGATAGGATCCATCATAAAGAGTTGCCTTTACTCCAACCACCGGATATCCTGCCAATGGTCCTTTTCCTACAGATTCCTGTAATCCCTTTTCAACTGCCGGGAAGTAATTTTTCGGTACCGCACCTCCCACAACGCATTCCTCAAATACATAAGGAGTTTCCAGATCTCCGGAAGGCTCAAATTTCATCTTTACGTGTCCATACTGTCCATGACCACCGGACTGCTTCTTATATTTCGTATCTACATCAGAATTCTTCTTGATGGTCTCTCTAAAGGCAACCTTCGGAGTCTCCAATGTCACTTCACACTTGTAACGCTCTAAGAGCTTGCTCACAACGATCTCAAGATGCTGATCTCCCATACCATAGATTAAGGACTGACGGTTTTCACTGTCATTTACTGCCTTTAAGGTCACATCCTCTGCCATCATCTTCTGAAGAGCCTGGGAAACCTTGTCCTCGTCTCCTTTATTCTTGGTTACATATTTCATATAGGTATATGGCTTGGAGTATTCTGTCTTTCCATACAGTACCGGGGTATTCTTAGCGGATAAGGTATCGCCGGTCTTTGTATTTGCCAATTTACCGATCGCCCCAATATCACCTGCAAAAAGCTCCTGTACCTCCACCGGTTTATTTCCGATCATGGTATAAATCTTTCCTAATTTCTCCTCTGTATCCGAAGATGTATTTAAAAGGACATCCTCTCCTTTAAGTACACCGGAGCATACCTTTACGAAGGAATATTTTCCAATAAATGGATCCACCATAGTCTTAAATACATAGGCACTCTTTGCCTTTGCAAAGTCATAATTTGCTTCGTAGATTTCATTGGTCTTACGATTAAGTCCGGCACATTCTTTCCAGTCAGGACTTGGGAAGAAACGTACAATATCGGATAAAAGGTTTGCAACGCCCTGGGCCTCTGTATTAGATCCCATAGCCACCGGTACAATACTTCCGCTCATAACTTCTGTACGCATGGCTGCTCGGATCTCTTCTACTGAGAACTCATCCCCCTCGAAGTAGCGCTCCATATATTCTTCACTAATCTCCGCTACGGCTTCCAAAAGCTTCTCCCGGTACTTCTCCAAATTCTCTATACTATAATCCGGAATCTCGCACTCTTCTCTCTGACCAAGACCGGTATATCTTCTGGCTGCATTCTTAATAATGTTGACATAACCAACTAATTTCTCATTCTCGCGGATCGGCATGAAATGAGGTGCGATCACCTTTCCATACTTTTCTGTCAAATCCTCCACTACCTGACGGAAGCTGGCATCATCTACATCCATCTCTGTAACATAGATCATACGTGGAAGATTATACTTATCACAGAGTTCCCAAGCTTTCTCTGTACCAACTTCCACGCCGGCCTTTCCTGATACTACGATGACTGCCGCATCTGCCGCACTAACTGCTTCCTCCACTTCACCTATAAAATCGAAATATCCCGGGGTATCCAGAATATTGATCTTGGCTTTCTCCCACTCGATAGGTACTAAGGTGGTGCTCAGAGAAAACTTCCGCTTCTGCTCCTCTTTATCAAAATCACTGATGGTATTGCCATCTGCGATCTTTCCCATGCGGTTTGTTGCTCCCGATACATAGGACATGGCCTCTACGAGACTGGTCTTACCGCTTCCGCCATGTCCTAATAATACTACGTTTCTAATTTCGTCCGTTCTGTAAACTTTCATATGATTCCAGCCTCCTTATCCGCTAAAAATACTATGTAAATATTGTACTAAAACTCCTTTTACTTTACAACTCTTTTATGCACTTTTTACAATTATGTTTGGATTCGATTTTAGAATGCACTTTTTTACTTTAAAGCGACAATGTGTTGACTTTAGGTCCGTAAACCTTTAGAATAAAGGAGTATTTGTGCTAGTAAAGGGGGATTCTATTAAAATGAAAAAGAAAATCGGATTTATTGGTCTGGGATTGATTGGCGGATCTATTGCAAGAGCCATCAGACAGTATTATCCAGATTATGAAATTGTAGCCTTTGATAAAAGCAAGGAAACCCTGGCCTATGCAACCCAGGATTCTATTATCGATGTAGCAGCCACTACCATCGATGATAATTTCTATCACTGCGATTACATTTTCCTGTGTGCACCGGTAGCTTTCAATACCGCCTACCTGTCACAGGTTCAAAAATATTTAGATGACAACGTGATTCTCACTGATGTAGGAAGTGTGAAGACAAATATTCACAAGGAAGCAGAAAATTTAGGAATTGAAAAATATTTTATCGGCGGACATCCCATGGCCGGTTCTGAAAAAAGCGGATTTATGAATTCCAAGGCCATGCTGATCGAAAATGCCTACTATATTTTAACTCCAACCAAGGAAGTACCTCAGGAGAAGGTAGATCGATACCAGGAATTTGTCACTTCTCTAAAGGCTATCCCTGTGATTTTAGACTATAATCTTCATGATGAGATTACAGGAACTATCAGTCATCTGCCTCACATTATCGCTTCAACTTTAGTAAATTTTGTGAAGGATACGGATACGGAAGATGAACTAATGAAGCATTTGGCAGCGGGAGGTTTCAAGGACATTACCCGTATTGCTTCCTCCTCTCCCACCATGTGGCAGCATATTTTGACAAAAAACAAAGAGCACGTGTCCAAGATTTTGGGAGAATATATCGAAACTCTAAAGGAAGCCAAGGAAATGATCGATCAGGAAGACGGTGCCGGAATCTACCAGATGTTTGATTCCTCCAAGAATTACAGGAATTCACTTCCCGGTATTTCCTCCGGTCCTATCAAGAAGGCCCATGCCATCTACTGCGACATTATCGATGAAACCGGTGGAATTGCCGCCATCGCCACCATCCTGGCCTCCAATGCTATCAGCATTAAGAACATTGGCATTGTTCACAACCGAGAATTTGAAGAAGGGGTTCTGCGTATTGAATTCTATGATGGAGATTCCTCCAAGAAAGCAACAGAATTATTGCAGAAATTTAGGTATGTAGTTTATGAGCGTTAAAACAATTATCCCTGCAAAGGGACTGCACGGAGAAGTTGACATTCCGGGAGATAAGTCTATCTCCCACCGTTCCATTATGTTTGGCTCCATCGCCAGCGGGACTACAGAGGTTACCCATTTTTTGGAAGGTGCTGACTGCCTTTCTACAATCGATTGCTTTCGAAAAATGGGAATCGTAATAGAAAAAAAAGATAGCCGCATTCTGGTGCGTGGAAAGGGTCTTCGAGGCCTTAGTGCTCCTACAGAAACTTTGAATGTAGGAAACAGCGGCACTACCACCAGATTAATTTCCGGAATCCTTTCCGGGCAAAACTTCACTTCCGTATTATCAGGAGATGATTCCCTAAATTCCAGACCAATGGCCAGGATTATGACTCCGTTAAACAGCATGGGAGCAAATATTACCAGTATCAATGGCAATAACTGCGCTCCCCTTCGCATTGAACCCGGGGATTTAAAAAGTATCCACTATACTTCACCGGTGGCCTCTGCTCAGGTAAAATCCTCGATTTTATTAGCAGGGCTTTACGCTACAGACGGGGAGACCTCCGTAACAGAACCGGCACTTTCCAGAAATCATACGGAACTGATGCTTCAGGGCTTTGGTGCTCATGTCACCTCCACTATGCATAAGGATGGCACAGCCACAGCTACCATTGCTCCTTGTGAGGAGCTTTATGGACAACAGATTGAAGTTCCGGGAGATATCTCCTCCGCTGCCTACTTTATAGCTGCGGCACTTTTAGTTCCGGGATCTGAGGTTCTTGTGAAAAATGTCGGAACTAATTTCACCAGAGCCGGATTCTTAAAAGTATGCGAGAATATGGGGGCTGATATTACAGTAATAAATTCTTCAATCCAAGGGGGAGAACCAAGAGCAGATCTCTTAGTAAAGAGCAGTTCCTTAAAAGGCACTACGGTAGAAGGAGATATTATTCCAACCTTGATCGATGAGATTCCAATGATTGCTGTAATGGCAGCCCAGGCCAAGGGAACCACTGTTATCAAAGATGCTGCGGAATTAAAAGTGAAAGAGACCGATCGAATTGCTACCGTAACAGAAGGTCTCACACGCATGGGTGTGAATGTTACTCCAACAGACGATGGTATGATTATTAAAGGTGGACAAATACTAAGAGGAGCTACGATTGATAGTCATTTAGATCATAGAATTGCTATGGCTTTTTCTATCGCGGCATTAGTTGCCGATGGGGAGACACAAATTTTAGATAGTCAATGTGTGGATGTGTCTTATCCGGCGTTTTTTACTAATCTTGAAGATTTGCAAAGATAAATAGGTGCGTTGTCTATCGCGTCGTGCGGGCGAGGCACACCTTTGACGATCCCATCAAAAAATAACAGCCCAATATCAGACATCTCGTTTTAGCATGTCTGATATTGGGCTGTTGCTAATTGCGTACTATCTATTGTACGTCTTCATCATTTTCTTGATTATTTAAAGGTAACTGCATATAAATTCCCATACCATTAGCACTGTGAGCATATACATTTCCATGATAGTGTTCCACAATAGCTTTTACCTGAGCCAATCCCAAACCATTTCCACTGACTCTGTTGGAACCCTGAAAATTCAAATCAAAAATCAACGGAAGTTCTCTGGCCGGAAGTCCCTTTCCGTCATCTTTACATGCAATAAATATACTGTCACCTGTCTGAGAGACGGTAATAACTAAAGTTCCCGTTCTTTGCATGTATTTCATAGAATTGTCTATGATGTTCTGAATGGCAAATTCCATATAACGTTTGTCTGCAAAATATAAGATTTTCTCACTGGAAGTGGATACTTCCAAACGAATTCCCAACAGACTGCACTGAGCCCGCATTTTCTCTACCACGCCCTGTACCAGGCTAATGAGCTCTAACTCTTCCACATATTCCCTCGGAGGCAAGATACTGGTAAGTCCTGTATTATCCATAGCTTCTGCATGTTTTTGCTTTGTTTCTTCTAATAATCCTGTTAAGCTCTCATTTTTATTTTCTAATCCCGTAAGTTCTCCCCTTAACTCTGCGATTTTATGTGAGAGCTGTTCATTACCCTCCATGAGACTTGTATTTTCCTGACGAAGTCTGGCCATTTGAGCAGCATCCCGCTTTGTCTGGATCCGCAGATCATCCATCTCATCCTTTTTTTCTTTTCTGCTTCCACCAAATAGTTTCTTCTTCGGTTTATCATCCAACCAGTCGTCGGTTCCGGTTAAACCAGAAGCAGCTAACGCATCAGATCCAAGAACTTCTTCCGGCTTCACATCCTCTTGAAAGATTTGATCGATTTCTGAATCCCGTCGGCTAAGCTGTACACGCAATATGATCAACCGTATGATCAATAGAAGGAACACAGCCCCTACCACACCGGCAAACAAATAAATGTTGTTCAAGATCATCTGATAGAGCTTCCCTAAATAACCATCAGGGGTTGACTGGGTTGATATTAGTTCCGGAATTTCTCCTTCCTGCTCTTCAGCCAACTCCTTATCTATATCACATTTCTGATATGTCTCTTCTTCCTGGTCATACTCGTAAAAGCATTTCTCACCTTTGCTATCAATGGCATAGATAAGATAATATCCATCTTTTTCCATGTTCTGCCATACCGGAAATTCTTTTCCGTTTAATGTCAAAGTCGTCTCTTGGTACTTAGATGGGAGCTCAACATTATCGTCACTCAATACCACAATGGTCGCAGTCTCCGAAATCGAAATTTCTGCATAAGGAGAAAAGTTTTCTGTTTCTTTATCGTATAAAAAGAAATCTTCCTGGCTTCCCGTCTCTTCTTTATTATTATCCGCATTATCTTTATTGTCAGAAGTTTCTGCAGTCTCTGTATTCTCCTGAGGCTTTAAATAGGCAAGGTAAACTCCTGTTTTCTCTTTGTAACCCATGGAGTAATCTTTATTCTTATATGAAACAGCAGCTTTCTCATATCCCTGAGGCAACTCTTTCTCGTCGAAATCACTGATAATATAAGTAACCTGACCTATTTTTACAGTACCTTCCGATTCTGCATCCTGGCTATCTTTTTTTTCTGTGTCGGCTTCCTCGGCTTTCTGTTCATTGTCAGAAGAATCCTGTTTTTCATCTTTGGCATCAGTCGCTGCTTCTGTTTCTATTTTGGAAGGATCTCCTGCAGCAATCGTAACTGTAGAGTTTCCTGTTGAAAAATTGCAAGATGCCTCATTCTGAGTATCAATATTCTGTTTGGAAACCTGAATCAGCGTATCCCCCTCCTTGAGAGCCTGGAAATTCATTATAAATGTCTCTCCCTTTGCTCCGGCAGTTCCTGTACAAGTCAAAGTCCCATCTCCAGAATCCGATACCTTATCTCCTGACACAAATTTAAGTGCGGAAGTGTCATAGGTTAGAATCAATTCGTCTTTCACCAATGTATCATCTGTCACGGTGACCATGCATCTTACTTCTACGGTATCTCCAACTGCTGTTTTAGGATCTGAAAATGCAACATTCCCGGAAGCTGCATAGGTTGTAACGGGAGTTGTTGTCAACAAAACTCCTGCACAGGCCACCATAGCCAAAATTTTTTTATTTTTCACGGATAATATCCTCCTTTATCTCTTCCCTTTTGGACATTCACTTGCCCATTATTATAGGCTATAAAGTAGCGCATTGCAAATACAGGCTGCAATATTACTTCCACCTTTTCGACCCCTCGCCACTATGGTTGGAACCTTATTTTGAGATAAGATAAGCTCCTTGGCCGGTTCCACATTCACAAATCCTACCGGCGCCCCAATAATAAGTTCCGGGAGAATCCTTCCTGCCTCCACAAGTTCATATAAATGGATTAAGGCTGTAGGGGCATTTCCGATAGCAATGATCAAAGGTTCTTTTAATTCACAGGCCTTCTCCATGCTGGCCACCGCTCTGGTTGTTCCATTTTCCTTGGCCCTTTTTGACACATCCTCATCTGCCATAAAGCAATAAACCTGTCCACCAAAAGATTCCAACCGCTTCTTATTGATCCCTGAACGAGCCATGTTGGTATCTGTAAGGATAGACGCTCCATTTCTGATAGCCTCCCTAGCTCTGTCAATGGCTCCATCAGAAAATACCAAATTCTTTGCATAATCAAAATCTGCGCTGGTATGAATACACCGCATGGTAATGGAAGCCTCTTTCTCGGGAAGCACAATTCCCATCTCCTCTAACTCCTGCCCGATAATTTCAAAGCTTCTCTTCTCAATATCCGCAGGAAGCACATGTTCAAAATGCAATTTCTCATTCATTATCACATCCTCACACATTCTCATTTCCTTTCCTATACAGTTCTAAAGAATATTTATGGAACATTCTACTTTAAGATTTTATAGATCAAATCCATATCCAGATGTTTCCGAAGCTCTTTTGCCAGCAAATCATATTGACTTTCCTTAAAAGCTTTATAATCCATACTACACTCTTCTAAGGAAGCAATTCCTTCCAGTCCATTTTTCTTTGTTAAAATGGAAAGTAGTCTTAAGTTCACTTCCTCGGAATCAAAGATTCCATGGATATAAGTTCCATAGACATTTCCCTGATTTCTTCCGTCTAAAGATGTCCTTTTCGAAATTTCGTCGGTAATCTCTGCCATGGCATCTAAGTCATTCTCTGTACTCTCTCCCATGTGAATTTCATAACCTTCAAAGGTGACTCCATGTAGGTCTTTTAAATCCCCCTCCAAGTCAAGAAACTTTCCGGTGACTCTTGTTCTTCTCTTTTCTCCCTGAAACCGAGTCTTCATCGGGAGTAGTTTCATGCCTGAGATCTTTTCTCCCGCTAAGGATTCCATTTTCATAGGATCCTCCAGGGATTCTCCCAACATTTGGTATCCTCCGCAGATTCCAAAGATCACGGTTCCCTTTGCAGCCTCTTTTAGTATCGCAGCTTCTAGTCCATTCTGCCGCATCCACAGAAGATCCTCTATGGTATTTTTTGTTCCCGGCAAAATAATGAGGTCCGGATGTTTTAAATCCTTTGCCTTTGATACATAGTGAAGATTAAATCCCTTTGTATTTTCCAGTACTTGAAAATCTGTAAAATTAGAAATTCTTGGAAAACGGATAACTGCCACATCTATCCAACCATCTTGCGAAGTTTTATCAAACCGTTCTGTCAGACTGTCCTCATCTTCGATCTCCACCTGAAGATATGGAGCCACTCCCACTACGGGGACTTTCGCTCTGTCTTCTAACATCTGGATTCCCAGATCTAATATGGTCTTATCTCCTCGAAATTTATTTATAATAAGACCCTTGACTCTTTCTTTTTCCTCTTCTTCTAAAAGCATCATAGTTCCTAGAAGCTGCGCAAAAACTCCACCTCTATCAATGTCTCCCACCAACAGCACCGGCGCATCCACAAGTTTTGCCAGTCCCATATTTACAATATCGTCACTTTTTAAATTGATTTCTGCAGGACTTCCTGCACCTTCTATGACAATAATGTCAAATTCTTCCTCCAATGAATGAAAAGCCTTCATAATGTCAGGAATTAGTTTCTTTTTATAAGCAAAATAATCTTTCGCCTTCATATTTCCCAGGACTTCCCCGTTTACGATTACCTGGGAACCCACATCGTTGGTTGGCTTTAATAGGATCGGATTCATGGCTACCGAAGGAGTGATGCCTGCCGCTTCCGCTTGCACTACTTGAGCCCTTCCCATTTCCAATCCCTCCTGTGTGATAAAGGAATTTAATGCCATATTCTGAGATTTAAAAGGTACCACCTTGTAGCCATCCTGATGAAAGATTCTACACAGTCCCGCACAGATTAAACTTTTTCCTGCGTTGGACATAGTGCCCTGGATCATGATTTTCTTAGCCATTAAATTCACCTTCTCTCTTATTTCTGAGCCACCTAATCAATCTATGATTTTCAGCACCGGACTTAATAGCGATTCGGTAATCTCCTTTCGAAAGCCCAGGGTAATTGCTACAGTCTCTTATCAAAATTTTGTCTGTTAATGCTTGTTCATACAAATCACGAAAACTCTCGTTTTCATCTTTCCCAATGGAGAAGAAAATATAATTAGCTTTTGAACCATAGACATGAAATCCCAATTCTTCTAAGGCGTGAATTACAATATTTTTCTCTCGCTTTAGATATTCTTTCGTTTCTTTCAAATAGTTATCAGCGTCTTTTAGGACTTCTACTCCGCAAACCTGGGCCAACAAAGAAACATGCCAGGTAGGAAGCCCTTCCTCCATTTGCTGTAACAATTCCTTTTTGCAGCAAATTCCATAGCCCAACCGCAGTCCCGGCATGGCAAATGTCTTTGTGAAAGCTTTGAGCACAAAGACATTCGGATACTCTCTATAATACGACAGCATTTCATAGCATCTATGATCTTCCAGAAAATCCAGGAAACATTCATCCAAAAGTACCGGTATCTCATATGTTTTCGCCTGGTCCAAGACCTTTTTTAAAAGCTCTCTTTCTATCACTTCCCCGATAGGATTTCCCGGATTGCACAAGAATATCATTTCAAGGTCCGAAGTGATATATTCCAAAAGATCCTCCTTTACCCGGAAATTATTCTCCCTTTTACATATATAATATCGACAGCTTGTCCCTGCAACTTTTAATGATCTCTCGTATTCGGAAAAAGCCGGTTCCACAAGAAGAGCCTTCTTTGGTCTTATGGTCTGCACCAGACTGTAAATCAATTCTGCTGCACCATTTCCACAGATGATATGTTCTGTGTTTACTCCTTCATAGGAAGCAATAGCCTTCCTTAGCTTTTCACAGGCAGGATCCGGATAATGCACGATATCCAGACAATGATCCCGCAAAGCTCGGACCATAGATTCCGGTGGTCCTAAAGGATTGGTATTTACAGAAAAATCCATTTCCACCGGATGCCTGTAAATATCCCCACCGTGAAGGGGCATGGATCCATCTTCTGGGTTTAAATGTTTTTTATCCAAGGGTCCTTCCTCCATTTTTACTTTTTATTTTACTTTTTATTTCTCTTTCTATTTATTTCTCTATCTTTTATTTCTATAGAAAGAATTTTAAACATTTTTAATGATAAAAAGTTTAATTATCCACATAATGATCAAAGCCAGGATACATGTTCCATACAGCAACTTATGTGATCTTCGGATATCCTGAAGTTCAATATCTCGTATAGGGTCTCCAATCGTTGGTTTGTGATAAAGTTCCCCGAAATACCAGGCATTTCCTGCAAGCTGTACTTCCAGGGCTCCCGCCATAACAGCCTCCGTCTGCGCTGCATTGGGACTTTTATGATTTCTTCGATCTCTTATATAAATCTTGATTGCATTTTTCATATCAAAACCTAAGAGCCCACTGGACAGGATCATAAAAATAGCTGCCAGTCTGGCAGGAATAAAATTTACTACGTCATCAAATTTTGCAGCAACGGTTCCAAAATATTTATACGATTCATTTTTGTATCCGACCATAGAATCCATGGTATTTATCGCTTTATAGCTCCATCCCAAAGTAGCTCCACCGATCATCATATAAAAAAGCGGTGCTATAATGCCATCGGAAGTGTTTTCCGCCACAGTTTCTATACAGGCTTTCACCACACCGGTTTCACTAAGGCTCTCGGTATCTCGCCCTACGATCATGGAAACTGCCTTTCTTCCTGCATCCAGGCTTTCCTTTAGGGCAATATATACCTTATCGCTTTCATCCTTCAAGGACTTGGTAGCTAAAATTTGATAGCACATGAAGCTTTCCAACAAAAGACCGAAGACGAAATGAAGGCTATAGCAGATCTTTAAGATTCCATAAGGTACTGCCGTACTAACTCCTAGCACCACCGCTACCAAAATAGCCCCTCCGAGTCGTTGTCCTATTTTATTTTTCGGCAAACAGCCTCTGATAATTTTTTCCATCCAGGAAATCAGAGCACCGATGATTCTTACCGGATGATACATCCATCCGGGATCCCCCAACATCAGGTCCAATGCAAATCCTGCCATTATTGGCAACATAGGCCTCCAAAACCAGTTCATAACCTTCTCCATTTTCTATTTGATAATCATAATAATTTCCCTTAGGATATCCATAACGTTCCATAATACTCATAATGGTTCCCCCATGGACAATGGCTGCTACTTTAGAAACCTGTAAGTCCAAGCACTGTTTTACCATATCTTCAAAACAATGAATACTCCTTTTTTGAAATTTCTCCCTGCTCTCTCCCTGAGGAAAAGGCAAGGTTCCGCCGCTATCCACCCACTGTCGATAAGCCACGCAGTCCGAAAGTTCCAGATAATTCTTCCCTTCGAAAATTCCAAAATCACACTCCCTAAAATCTGCAAGAACCGAAAGTTCCTGTTCGGGATAAATAAGTTCTGCAGTCTCCAGGCATCGTTTCATAGGACTGGCAAAAACCTTCTGAGATATCGGATAGTTTCTATTAGGATTTAAAAGTTTATTTTTCCCTTCTTCACAGAGTACTTCATCGGTGCGACCAATATATCTTTTTTTCAGATTTCCTGCCGTCAAACCATGACGGATAAGAAAAATATGCATCTTCATAAATCAATTCCTTATCATTTAGCATTTCCTATATTATTTAATCCGGGTTCCGATTCCACAGATCACGCGATATACTTCTTCAGACTCTTTCGCCAAGGCTGTACAAACACGTCCCACTTGTTCTCTATAGGATCTCTCCTTCGGATCTAAAGGGACGATACCATAACCAATTTCCTCCGTCACAATGATAAGTTCCTGATTTTTTTTATAAAGCTCCTTTGCGAAATTCTCGGAAGACTTCTCTAAACCAGATAAAGAATTCTTTGTCGTCGAATTTAAAAATCTGGCGATATATCTGTGAAAATGATAGATTCCTATGCAGTGATAAATTTCTTCCACCCCACAGGTTTCTCCGTCAATCCACTGCTTAGATTCTTCGTTTTTATTTTCCTGAATATCCCTATCGTTTTCCACAATATGTGTCTTTGTCCAACGAAGTTTCCCCTGATAAGCGCCTCCAATAACCATCTTCATATATTTTATCCTCTTAACCGATCATGATTCGGCTCTTTACTTTCCAGGCCGCCGATCATAATTCAGTTTTCTACTTTCCAGGCTGCCGATCATAATTCAGTTCTCTACTTTCCAGGCTGCCGATAACAATTTTCTATCTCTCTGATTACCACGATGTAAAGATCACAGCCACTAAAGCCATAAGCAGTTCCACCAGCTGAAGAAAATATCCTGCCAAATCTCCGGTGATGCCTCCAAATTTTTCCAATGTCATATGATGATAATAAACAAATACAAGCAAAGCAGTAATCACCACTGCAGCCCCGGAAATTCCTCCTAAAATTGCAAGAAAGATACTTACTACGATTATATAACCTAGCAAAAAAACAAAATCCACGTTACGTTTTGCATTTTCCGAGAAGGTAGCTACTAAGCCATCTCCCGCTTTCCTTGCCTGAGGAAATCTAAGAACAGATACCCCCGATAAGGCCCTAGATAATATAAAGCTCAAGGAAATAAGTAGAATGGATTTTTCATTGACAGAAGAATAAATTCCAACTTCCGCCACCAAATACAGTCCACAGGATATAATTGCAAAGGCTCCCGTATGTGGATCCTTTAAAATCTCCAATCTCCGCTCCTTTGGCTGATAGGAACTGAGGGCATCCATGGTATCTAAGAATCCATCCATATGAATCCCACCGGTAATCAAAAATGGAATCAAAACAAAAATTGCCGTCCAAAACCACTTAGAAAGACTACAGCTATAAAGGTCTAACACTTCTTGCATATGATACCCAAACAACATTACGCCACCAATGACCACTCCTATCAAAGGAAAGAAACACATAGCATGAGACATATTTTCCTTACTCCAATCTGCTCTTGGCATAGGAATTCTGCTGTACATTGAAAAAGATATTTTAAAACTATTCCACCATCTATTAATCATTTCGCTTACCACTTATTTATTTTACTGAAGCTTTTTCACTTCTATATTTAACGATCTATGGATGTAATCTTGGAACCTGTATCTGGTTTGATCCTTACAGGGATTCCATATACCACTTCTGTTACGAAATCTGCCCCTTCAGCCAAACGCTGATTGATTCTTCCCAACACCTGTTGGTAGATTCTGGTTTCCATGGGATAATAAATACCATCGGAGGTCACTTCATTAGTAACAATCAGGAGTCGGTTCGTCTGACTCTTTAAATTCTCTACACCCGCTAAGACTGCTTCTATTACCTGTTCTTCTTTTTTCATAGAACCATCCGGCAAATAAAGTTCATTAGCCACAAGATTTGACATACACTCTAAGAGGATTCCACTAATGTCCTGATTTAACTCCTTTAAGACATTCAGTTCCTTCAGATTCCGATAGCACTCGATGGTAAGAAATCCTTTGGTTTTTCGCATCCTTCGATGCCTCTCTATTCGGCTTTTTGCTTCCTCTCCAAAAGGCTCCATGGTAGCTATATAAAGATACGGCTCCTTCTTTGAAGGGTAATTTCCGTCACTTTTTAATTTACCTGTCAGCCAATTCTCTCCATACTCCGATTTTCCACTACCGCTACCCCCGGTCACTAAGTGTAACATTTGTATAATCCTCATAGTCTTTCACTTCAATATCAGAGAAAGTGCTCATTTTTTCATAAACCTGCACTGCCATATCAAGGAGAGGAAGGAATGCCACAGCTCCTGTGCCCTCTCCCAGGCACAGATCTCCATGAATCACCGGGGAAAGCTTTAGAGCATCCAAAACATAGTGAGTAGCCGGCTCTTTAGAAACATGAGAAGCTAACATATAATCCTTGGTATCTTCGCAGAGATTATATGCTACAAGGGCAGCCACCCCTGAGATAAATCCGTCCAGAACTACCGGCACTCTGTAAATAGCTCCTCCCAGGAAGATCCCTGTAAGAGCGGCCAGATCAAGTCCGCCGATCTTAGACAGTACATCTACCGGATCTTTTTTATCCGGCTGATGCAAAGAAATTCCCTGCCGAATTACTTCTCTTTTTCTTCGAAGACCTGCATCATCAAGGCCTGCCCCTCTTCCTGTAACTTCCTCCACAGGAAGATCAAGAAGAACGGAAGCCACCCCACTGCTAGTGGTAGTATTTCCGATGCCCATTTCCCCGGTTGCCAAAATATTATAACCTTCTTCCACCTTTTCCTTCACAAGATGGATGCCTGTAAGAATCGTCTCCACAGTCTCCTCTCTTGTCATGGCCGGTTGCTTTAAAAAATTGGCTGTTCCTTTGGCAGTCTTCCTTTTAGGCACCTTTGTATCTACCACCATTCCCACATCCACCGGACAAAGATCTACCCCAGCGCTGGTACACATAATTGCTGCGCTGGTATTTCCCTGAAGGAAATTCTCCGCCACAATGGCTGTAACTTCCTGACCGGTCTGGGTAACTTTTTCCTCCACTACACCGTTGTCTGCACACATTACCAAAAGGGCGCGCTTATCAACATGGACAGAAGTCGACCGGGTCATTCCTGCAATTTTCATAACTGCCTCCTCCAGTTTTCCCAAACTGTGAAGAGGCTTTGCGATGGAATTCCAACGTTTTTTTGAGGCGTCCACGTAACGATTATCCAAAGGTTTTATCTGCTTTATAATTTTTATTAATTTCTGTTCTTTCTCACTCATGATTTCTTCTATTATTTGTTATTTATTGCCTAATATCTATTAACTCTTATCTACCGATTACCTCTCAGTTATCAACAAATTCTCCATCTATTCTATATGTAAGTTGATTTTTCTATGTTCTTCGCAAGCTTTTATAAATGCTTTCGCAACTTTTATATTTCCTCTATAGGCCAAATGAGGATATCCAGCCAACAAATTCTTCTCGCTGATCATACATTTCCAGCTTCTCTCAGAAAGAGGTTTCTTCGCCACAAAGGCATCTCCGCAATCCTCGGAATCAAAGTAATGGAATTCATGTACAGGTATCTCTCCCACTTCTTTCCCAAAGGCCTTACCGCCAAACAGAGTCGCATAGCCGAATCTTTTTAGCGAACCGGTCCTATAGGATTTTCCCTTTAAATAACCTACCATGGGAAAAGCATTGCCTGCTCCATCCAGAATTTCTTCCTGAAGATACATGAAGCCCCCGCATTCCGCCATACAAGGAAGGCCCCCTCTTAAGGCTTCATAGAGTTCGTTGCGAAAGGATTCATTTTCTGCCAATTTTCTTCCATAGAGTTCCGGATAGCCACCATATAAAATAATTCCATCCAGATCTTTTGGCAAGTGTTTGTTATGAAGTGGGGAAACAGGTACAAGCTCTGCTCCCAACTCCTTAAGGACTTCCAAATTATCCTCGTAAATAAAGCAAAACGCTTCATCCTTTGAAATACCTATGCGCAATTCTTCGGAAGTCCTTTCCTTTGCCACCCCCTGGCAAGATTCGCTTTTATTTACATAGTCACGAATATCCTTTCTTTCATCCGTTATAGTACTGAAGAAATCTTCTTCTCCCATTTGGAGTAACCCATCTACATCTATGCTTTTTTCCACCTGTTTTCCCAAAAGTTTGATCTTCTCACGAATCTTATCCACCTCTGACGGAAGTTTCAGGCCTAAGTATCTACTTTCAAAGTCCACATTTTCCATAACAGGAAGGTAACCATATACCGGAATCTTAAGCTCTGTCTCCACCATCTCCTTAAGCCTCGGATACATCATAGAGGAAATTCGATTAAATATCACTCCAAAAATCATACTTTCCTTCTCATATTCCATAAATCCCTTGATTAACGGAAGCAAAGAAAGACTGGCTCCCTTTCCATTAATAAGAAGCACCACCGGTGTCTTAGTGATGGTGGCCACATCAAAAGCACTGGCCTCTGTAGAAATTCCACCAAGGCCGTCATAATATCCCATAACCCCCTCAAGGATTGCAATATCACCAAAGCTTTCGTGAGTCTCAAAGAGAGTTTTCACTCCTTCTCTCCCCCATAAAAAGGAATCTAAATTATAGCTTTTTACACCCAGCACCTCCTGGTGGAACATAGGATCAATATAATCCGGACCACACTTAAAGGCAGTTGGACGAAGACCTCTATTTAAAAGTGCCTGAAGCAAACCGCAAGTAAATAAAGTTTTTCCACTGCCACTGGCCGGGGCTGCAATCATAAGTTTCTTCACTTTATATCTCCCTTTCGTTCGAACCTTTTAAAGTAAAGGATATCACGTAAATAGGATTGTGCGCCCTCATAAGATGATAGTTTCCAATCGAGCTTGCCTTTGAAACCTGAAGTTCCAAAATTTCATCCTCTGCCACGTCTAATTCCTTGCAACATGCTAATGCTTCCGAAAGAGTTTCCAGAGTAATTGCATTGATTACCACTCGGATTTCCTTCTGGATTTTTTTCTTACTCATAACCACCTTAAGAATTTTTCTTAGATGACCTTTGCTTCCTCCGACAAAAACCACATCGGGAGCCGGCAGATCTTCCATCACTTCCGGAGCCATGCCTTCTACCACTGAAATATTGTCCAGTTGAAATTTTCTGGCATTTTGCTTTATAAGATCCACAGCCTCCGGATTGCACTCCACAGCATAAACCCTTCCCCTTGTGGCAAGGATGGCAGCCTCCACGGATACAGAACCGGTACCGGCACCTATATCATATACAATGGACTCTTTTTTCAGATGCATCTTGGAGAGGCTGACACTTCGCACTTCCTCCTTGGTCATAGGCACAGAACCTCGAAGAAATTCCTCATCAGGAATACCGGGTGTCAAAGTCATCTTTCCTGCTTGAGGGTTATAAATATATAGAAGGAACAGATTTTTTTTCTCATCTTTCCTTTGTTTTTTCCAAGCAGACGTTTCCAATCCTTTCATTGTCAACTCTATAATTTCTTCCGTTTCATAGGATAGATTTTTTCCAACATAAATTTTCAGATCCTCTAATCCATAATAGGCGAACTTTTCTATAAGTTCCTCCACACTGTCACTTCCTCCTGCCAGCACAAAGGTTTTCTCATTCTCTTTTACGATGCCTAAAATATCCTCCTGTCTTCCATGGATACTGGCAAAGGCTGCATCCTCCCAGGAAATACCAAGCTTTGCCGCAAAATATACCACAGAAGAAATCCCGGGCAACATGGATATTTCTACCTGTCGCTCCCCTAAAATCTCATGTTCTTCTAATTTTGCTTTCAACTTTTTGGCACCGCTGTAAAATCCCACATCCCCGGAAAGCACCACCACCACATTTGCATACTCCGGATGACTTCCTATATAGGCGGCAATCTCCTTTGGACGATACTCCTCCAGAAAGTCCCACTGCGGATCAGTAAGGAAAATTTCTTCTAAATCCTCCTCATCCCCAAAAGTTTCCTTTCTTAGATTTTCTACTGCTTGAAGCATTCGTTTTGCTCCAATAAGAAGATCTGCTTCCAGACAGGTATTTATAGCCTCCAGGGTAAAGGTATCAGAAGTTCCCGCGCCAATCCCTACAAGAGAAATTTTTGTCTTATTCATTTCGCTGTCGTAAGTATTCTGTAAGTTTTTCATAGCTGTAACCTTCCTCCTGGTGAGGTCTTCCTACTACAATTAAGATCGTATCCGTTTCAAGTGCCGCCCGTCTTTTCTCTTCGAATCCCCCAATGCTTCCGGATTCTTTGGTCACCATATAAGAAATTTGAAAATCTCTAAGCATGGCCTTGTTCATTTCTAAAGAAAATGGGCCTTGCATGCAGATCAGATGCCGTCCCACGATTCCCAGATCATCACATTTATCTACCACAGTTTTAAGAGACAAAACCCTGGCATACAGCCGATCCTTATAATCCGGAAGCTTCGTATAAAACTCCAACTCTTTACTTCCTGTAGTAGCCAAAATATTTCCTTTTGTATGCTGCAAATATTCCACCGCCTGTGGAACACTATCCATCCATATAACTTCTGATTTCATAGCTTCTAAATCTTCGCTTTCCTCCCGAAGCAGCCGAAGATAAATTTTCTCCTTGCCAAGATCCCGGCAAGCTTTTTTTATATTTTCAGTTACCACTTGGGCATACGGATGGGTAGCATCGATGACATGATTGGGACAAAATTTCCGGAATAATCTCTTCATCTCCTCCACATCCTGTCGTTCATGGGAAATGATCAAATTCTTATGATCCGGAAGAAGACTCTCCCCGTATTCCGTCGCCACACAGGCATGAACCCTGGCTCCCTCAGATAAAAGAAAATCTATAATCCTTCTTCCTTCTGTGGTTCCTGCATATACAACGAATCCTTTATCCTGAAGTCCCATAACATCACCCTCGCGATCTGAATCTTTAAGGAAATATCTATTTTTCAATTCCTTTGTATCCCCTTGGCGTCACCATATGTCCATGGATTACCTTTGTATCCTTATTTCCTACAAAGACAGTTGTGAACATATCTACCTTTGTGATCTTAAGTTCCTTTAAGGTTAAAATCCTTGACTCCTGCCCTTCTCTGGCGATATTTCGCACGATTCCACAGATGGTCTCCGGATTTTTATACTGCAATAAGATATCACAAGCTTTCTCAAGATAATCAAAACGTTTCTTACTGGAAGGATTATAAATTGCAATGGCCAAATCTCCACTACCGGCCGCTACAAGCCTCTTTTCGATTACCTCCCAGGGTGTCAAAAGATCACTGAGACTTAAGATACAACAGTCATGACTTAATGGTGCTCCAAGAAGACTGCTGCCTCCAAGAGCTGCCGTCACCCCCGGTATAATCTCAAGTTCTACCTCGGGATAGCTTTCTCCTACTTCATACATTAAACTGGCCATACCATAAATCCCGGAATCTCCGCTGCATACCATAGCCACCGATCTGCCATTTATAGCTTCCTCGAAAGCCATTTTGCAACGGTCCACTTCCTTTCGCATGGGAGTGGTAAGAAATTCCTTCTCCGGAAAATGTCCCCGCAAAAGATCGATATAGACCGTATAGCCTACAATTACCTGACAACTTTCCAAAGCCTTCATAGCCCTTATGGTCATGTCTTCATAGGCTCCGGGACCCATGCCAACTACATATATCTTATTCAAATCATTTCTCCTGTCTTGTTACACTATTTCTTTTTTATTTTTTTCGTTCTATGACTTTACATTTTTGCTGCTACTGCCACTGTCACGCCGTCCAAAGCCTGCTTCTTTACCAAAAGTCTGCTTTTCTTTCCTGCTCCAAGAAGAGCTGCTCGCTCGCAAACATTATCTACTCCGGTAATACTTTTTACAAAAGCTGATTCTGTAAAAATACCCGGCACCTGGTTTAGTTCTTCTGCACTATAAAACTTTCTGGGAAGATTATAATTTTTGCAAAAATTTAAAATCCCAGGTTCCTCGGCTTTCAAGTCAATGCTGCATAACAAACCGATACTTTCCACAGAAAGTTCCGCCTCCAAGAAAGTTTTCCTGATCGCTTGTTCTATCTTAACACTATCTGTATTTTTTTTACAACCAATTCCAAGAATCAAACGCTTTGGCACCAGTCGTAAAGCATTTTCATTTTCTTTAAATTTTTTTACTCCAACATAAACATCGGCTTTCGAACTCTGAGTAGTCACGCAAATCTCTTGCATCTCCCTAAAATCATCTTGATAATCTAATGCGATTTCATCCTCCATATACAGATAAATCCTTTCTCCCGCAAGAACCTTTCCGGAAATATCCCTGGCCCGCCCAGAATCTGTAATCACAAGATGATTTTTCTTTGCAAATACATCCACCGCCCACTTTCCGGACAGATCCGTGGCTGTCGTAATGACAGGCAACATGTCTCCTGCAAAGAGGCTTGCAATCTTCTCTGCCAGTTCATTGGCTCCTCCTATATGCCCTGACAAAATAGGGATACAATACTTCCCTAGTTCATCTATCACAAGCACTGCCGGATCCGTGTATTTATGCTCCAGGAAAGGTGCGATGCTTCGAACAGCAATCCCAACAGCTCCCACAAATATAAGACTATCACAGGTGTGAAATTGTTCTTTCACAATCGCAGATAATGGTTTCTCTCTGTAGGAAAAATCTCCTCTCCATTTGCTAAAATCACGAATTTTCCAAGGCTCTTTTTCGGATTCATTACTGGATCCATTACCGGATCCGTTCCCAGATTCATTTCCGGAATCTTCCCTATATTCCTGTCTGTTTTCTTTCCCCAACAACAAGCCTTTTATTCTATTTGCGGTATTTTTTCCATTCTTTGTAAAGTAAATAATTGCGATTTTCATTTTTCACTACGAATTCTTGGATTCGTTCTCACTTACTGCATCTTCCTTTGCCTGTCGAAATTCCGTAGAAAATCCAGGATCATAAAGTTTTGAGCGATCATATCCCTTCTGACCTACCACCTCTCCCACAATAACGAGGGCAGTTTTAGTAATGCCATGGATCCTTGCCGTCTCCTCCAAAGTCTCCACTGTACATCTATAGGATTCCTCCTCCGGCCAAGTTGCCTTGTATACGATAGCTGCCGGTGTATCCTTCCCATACCCTCCTGCCACAAGCTCCTGAGATAATTCTTTTAAAAGACCTGTACTCAAAAAAAGCACCATGGTAGTTTTATGCTTTGCAAAGGAAGAGATCTTCTCCCTCTCCGGTACCGGTGTCCGTCCCGCCATTCTGGTGATCACCACACTCTGGGAAATATCCGGAAGAGTATATTCCATCTTAAGGGCTGCCGCCGCACCACAGAATGCACTAACTCCCGGACATACCTCATAGG
This sequence comes from bacterium, assembly GCA_963658085.1. Taxonomy (GTDB): domain Bacteria; phylum Bacillota; class Clostridia; order Lachnospirales; family Lachnospiraceae; genus CAKRJP01. The sequence continues at coordinate 33,950 of CAVKOU010000009.1, read as the reverse complement.
AAATCCCCTTCTCATCCAACAGATCCATCTGTTCCCGAATCGCTCCATAGATGCTGGGATCCCCCGTATGAAGTCTTACCGTCATCAACTCAGAGGCTTCTGCCTTAACGATTACCTCCACCACTTCTTCCAATGTCATATGAGCACTATTATAAATTTGACACTCCTGTTTCGCCTCATTCAAAAGTTCAGGATTTACTAAAGATCCTGCATAGATGATCACGTCCGCTTCACTAAGAAGTTTTTGTCCTCTCACGGTAATAAGATCTGTAGCTCCGGGACCTGCCCCAACAAAATAAACCATTCTATTTTCCATCCTTTACAAAAACGATCGTATAATAACCAGCTTGCTCCGGGAGCTGTTCTGCCCCCCTGTAAATAGCTTCTTCCTTCATGCAACAATTTTCCACCATAATAACTGTAGCATCTTTTTTTTGTTGCAAAAGATTTCTAAGTCTTACATATTCCCTTCCGGCCTTCATAAAAATCTTCGTTCCGGGTAAATGAAGTGCTTCCTCTATCTCATAGGAAGCCGGAATAATATGAATCTGTTCCTCCTTGCTTCCCAAATGCAACCCTACTTTTCCGGCTGCAGAAAGGAAAGACGAAATTCCATTGATGATTTCTACCTCATAACCTTCTCTGGCAACCTTCTCATGAACATACATATAAGTAGAATAAATGGTCGGGTCTCCCAAGGTTAAGAAAGCTACATCCTTCCCCTGCTTTAGAACAGTAACAATTTCTTCCATTGCCTGTCTATGACTGTCCTCTAGGTTCTTTTTATCTTTAGTCATAGGCATATGTATCCCCAGAACAGTCTTTTCAGAAAGATGAATATCCACCGTTTGATCTAATTTTTCCACAATGGTATAAGCCACCGTATCCTTCGGATGCTTTCCCGGCACCGCAAGATACTCACAATCCGAAAGAACCCGACTTGCTTTTAAGGTCATAAGTTCCGGATCGCCCGGTCCGATTCCAATTCCGTATAATTTTCCAATCATGTAAACTTCTCTCTTTCTATAGCAATAATTCTTCCGCTTCTTTTGTCATTCCCAAGATTCCATATACATTTGAAAATGTCAGAGCCGCAACTGGAAAAGCCCCTGCCACTCGATATTCCAAATGACTCTTGACACTCTCCATTATGTAATTCATCATAGCTACCCTCTGTTCTTTCGTACATTTCGCCAGGGCATCATCAGTTGTAACTGCATTCAATATCTCCTGAATCCGGTCAATTGGAAGATTCGCCTTTACGGCTGCTGCCGCTAATAGTTCCATCCTGCAATCCGCCCACTTGGAATGGGTATTCATGATTCCACCGGCAACCTTCACAAGCTTTCCTATATGACCTACATAGACAAAGCCTTTACAGCCAAGTTCCACAGCCATATCCAAAGTTTCTCCAATATAGTTACTGCAAGTCACCACCTGATTTTCTTTTATACCATAAGTCTCTTCCAAAAAATGAAGGCCATAATTTCCGGGAGCTGCGATCAGATATCCATTTTGGCTTTCCGATAGCTTCACCCGCATCTCTACTCTTATGGTATCTTTAATTGCCTGCTCACTCATAGGTTCCACGATACCGCTGGTTCCTAAAATAGAAAGTCCTCCCTGAATCCCAAGGCGTGGATTAAAAGTCTTAGCCGCCAATTTTTCTCCTTCGGGAATGGAAATCTCCACCTGGATTCCAGCCTCATAGCCAAACTCCTCACAGGCCTCCTCCACCTCTTTTTTTATCATCATCCTGGGAACCCGGTTGATCGCCGCCGCTCCCACCGGTTGATCCAATCCAGCTTTAGTGACTCTACCAATGCCTAGTCCCCCGTCAATGAGAATTCCCGGAGCAGCACTCTTACTCACTCTACTATAGACCAACACGCCATTGGTAATATCCGGGTCATCGCCGCTGTCTTTTTTCACCCCACAGCATACACTTTCCAATGCCTTCTCCCCGGGTTCTTCTGAAGAATATTCAAAGGAAATCTCCTGGATCTTTAAAGTCTTTTCCACACCCTTGGGAAGACATATTTTCACCTTATGTACTTTTTCTCCTGTAAGTAACATCAAAATCGCGGCTTTCGTGGCTCCCTGGGCGCAAGTGCCTGTGGTATATCCGCTTCTTAATTTCTTCGAATCCAATCTCATTCTCCTGTGTGATGATTTTTTCGCTATGAACGATTATACACGAATTTGATACCGGGGTCAAAAGAACCAAAAAGGACATTTTGAACAACCTTTCTTTGGTCGCAAAAATGTCCTTTCTTTCAGTAAAATTTACTTTATTCTATCAGATTTTGCTATATCTTTAGATTTTGCTATATCTTTAGATCTAGCTATATATCTTTTAAATCATACTACATCTCATCGGTGATAAACATCGCATCCCCAAAGGAAAAGAAACGGTATCCTTTCTCAACAGCTTCCTCGTAGGCAGCCAACACATGTTCTCTTCCTGCCAAAGCCGACACCAACATAATCAAGGTAGACTCCGGCAAATGGAAATTTGTAATCAAGCAATCCAAAATCTTAAACTGATATCCCGGATAAATAAAAATCTCTGTCCATCCGGAGCATTCTCTTAAATGTCCGGTCTCATCAGCCGCCGACTCAATGGTTCGACAGCTGGTGGTTCCTACACAGATCACCCGGTGGCCCGAATCCTTTGCCCGGTTGATCTTTTCTGCCTCAGAGGCCTCGATCCGATAAAATTCTGAATGCATATGGTGCTCCAGGATATTTTCTACCTTTACCGGACGGAAGGTTCCAAGACCCACATGCAAGGTTACATGAGCAATCTCCACTCCCATTTCCTTGATCTTCTCAAGAAGTTCCGGGGTAAAATGAAGTCCTGCCGTAGGAGCTGCTGCTGATCCGGAATGTTTGGCATAAACCGTCTGATAACGATTTTTATCATCCAACTGGTGGGTGATATAAGGCGGCAATGGCATCTGTCCCAGTTGATCTAAGATTTCCTCAAAGATCCCCTCATATTCAAAGTGAATCAGACGATTTCCCTCGTCCACTACATCTACCACCTCGCCCTTTAAGAGTCCACCGCCAAAGCTAACTCTGGCTCCCGGTTTCATTTTCTTTCCAGGCTTTACCAAAGTTTCCCAGATATCATTTTCCTTTCTTTTCAAGAGAAGAACTTCTACCTTTCCTCCGGTAGACTCTTTCTCACCGATAAGTCTTGCAGGAATTACCTTGGTATCATTGATGACCAGACAATCTCCGGGCTTTAAAAAATCCGGAATTTCTCGAAAGACACGATGCTCTGTCTCTCCCGTCTCTTTATTTAACACCAGCAGTCGGGAACTGGAACGATCTTCCAGAGGATCTTGTGCAATCTGATCCTCCGGAAGATTGAAAAAAAAGTCTTCTTTTTTTAACATATTTTTCCCTCAGGTATCTTTTATTTACGAAGCTCGATACCCATTCCTTCTAATTCTGTCAGGATCTTCTCCATTGCAGCAGACACATCCGCTTCTTCAAGGGTACGATCCTTTGCACGAAATACAATGGAGTAAGCTACAGATTTAAAGCCGGCCTTGATCTGTGCTCCCTCATAAAGATCAAAGAGGTTGTAACTCTCTAAAAGCTTTCCGCCGCGCTTCTCGATAACTTCCTCTACCTGACCTACCATAATAGTTTTTGGCATTACCATACTGATATCACGAGTAACCGCCGGGAACTTGGCAATTCCTGTATATTTTCTATCAAAGGTAGCTCTCTCTACGATTTCAGGCATATCAAGAACTGCTACATAGGCTCTGGTTCCAATGTTGTAATTATCTGCAACATCCGGGTGAACCTCACCCAAATAACCAATTACAGTTCCATCATAGACAATATTTGCCTGTCTTCCCGGATGTAAGAAATTCTTGCCCGCGTTTGGATCATAGGTCTCTTTCTCATGCAGACCTACTTTCTCAAGGAACTCTTCTACAACACCCTTCATACTGAAGAAATCTCCGTCTCCATACATTCCAAGAGTAAAGTGCATACGCTCCTCAGGAAGTTCTGTAAGAGGCAGTGATTTTGGAAGATAAACATTTCCAAGCTCATAAAGTCTTACGTTCTTATTTCTTCGATTATAGTTAGTTGCAAGAGATGTCAACATACCATTTAAGGATGTTGTTCTCATAATAGAGTAATCCTCTCCCAATGGGTTGCTGATGGCAATGGCCTGACGAAGTTTATCGTCTGCATCTAAATTTAATTTATCAAATACCTTTGGACTCTCAAAAGAGTAGCACATTCCCTGGCTGAATCCACAGAACTCTGCGATATCTCTTGCCACTTCCTCCACACGAAGCTTAAATGGAAGTTTTCCTGTAGTAGCCTCACCACTTGGAAGAGAGGTAGGAATCTTATCATATCCATAAAATCTTGCTACTTCCTCTGCCACATCTGCCGGTCGAAGAAGATCCTGTCTGAAAGTCGGAGCAATTACTTCATTCTTCTCCGGATCATATGCAAGCTCGATTCTCTTAAAGTAAGAAAGCATATCTGCCTTGGAAATATCGGTTCCCAAAAGCTTATTTACTGCATTCTCATCAAAAGGAATGTGTACCGGCTCTCTCTTTACAGGATATACATCTACCATACCGCCTACAACTTCACCGGCACCCATCTCTTCTACCAACTGGCATGCGCGGTTAATTGCTTCCTCAGCATTGTTTGGATCTAAGCCCTTATCAAATTTAGCAGATGCATCGGTACGAAGTCCTACTTTCTTGCTGGAGCGACGAATGTTGGTTCCATCAAAGCAGGCAGCCTCAAACAGCATAGTCTTAACATTATCAGTAATCATAGAGTTTTCTCCACCCATGATTCCTGCGATACCTACGGACTTTTCTCCATCACAAATCATGAGAACATCCTCATTCATCTGTCTTTCCTGTCCGTCTAAGGTCGTAAATTTCTCGTCTGCCTCTGCATTTCTTACAATGATTTCGCGTCCTGCAATGGTATCTAAATCATAGGCATGCATTGGCTGACCATACTCTTCCATTACGTAGTTGGTGATGTCTACCAGGTTGTTGATTGGGCGGATTCCTACAGAAGCAAGTCTTCTCTGCATCCACTCCGGAGATGGTCCGATCTTAATATTCTTAACCACTCTGGCACAATATCTTGGGCAAAGTTTTTCATTTTTAACAGTTACTTTTACATAATCATTTACATCTTCTTCATTTCCGGTCTTTGTAACCACCGGTGGACAGAATGTCTTATTAAATGTCGCTGCTGCCTCTCTTGCAATACCGATGACACTATAACAGTCCACACGGTTAGAGGTAACCTCATATTCAAATACCGTATCATGAAGTCCCAAAACTTCTACCGCATCTGCTCCCACTTCCACGTCATCATGGAAGATGTAAATTCCCTCTTCCGGAGCTTCCGGATACATATCTCGGGTAGAACCCAACTCTTCGATGGAGCACATCATTCCGAAGCTTTCTACTCCACGAAGTTTTCCTTTTTTGATTTTGATTCCGCCTTCTACTTTAGAACCAGCCTCGTGACCACCTGCCACGCGACCTCCTACCAAAACAACAGGGACTTTTGCTCCCTCAAATACATTCTGAGCACCTGTAACAATCTGAATAGTCTCTGTTCCCACATTCACCTGACAAATCACTAATTTGTCTGCATCTGGATGTCTTTCAATCTTCTCGATCTGACCTACAACGATTTTCTCCAGGTCTGCATCCTGTCTTTCATATCCCTCAACCTTCGTTCCGGACAATGTCATTGCGTCCATATATTCCTGGTCTGTCACATTAAGCTCCGGAACATAGGCCTTAATCCATGATAATGATGTATTCATATTTTACTCCTTTTATCCTACGTATCAATTTGCATTTTCTGTTACTTCCACTTCTCAAGCAGAATTCGAGTGTTTATTTCTTTTCACTAGAACTGTTTCAAAAATCGAATGTCATTTTCATAAAGCAAACGCATATCGTCGATCTCATATTTCAGAAGTGCAATTCGCTCTAATCCCACACCAAATGCAAATCCGGTATATTCCTCTGGGTCAATTCCACACATTTCCAATACATGAGGATGTACCATTCCACAACCTAGGATTTCGATCCATCCTTCGCCCTTACAGAAACGGCATCCTTTTCCACCGCACTTAAAGCAGGATACATCTACCTCTGCACTTGGCTCTGTAAATGGGAAATGATGTGGACGGAATTTCGTCTTTGTCTCCGGTCCAAATAATTCTTTAGCAAATTCTGCTAAAGTTCCCTTTAAGTCTGCGAAAGAAACATTCTTATCAATGACCAATCCCTCAATCTGATGGAAAGATGGTGAGTGAGTTGCATCCACTTCATCAGATCGGAAAACACGTCCCGGGGAAATCATACGGATTGGCAGCTGTCCTTTCTCCATAACACGAGCCTGTACAGAAGATGTCTGTGTACGAAGCACGATGTCTTTATTAATATAGAAAGTATCCTGCTCATCCTTTGCCGGATGATCTGCCGGAATATTTAACTTCTCAAAGTTATATTCATCATATTCCACTTCCGGTCCTTCCACTACTTCGTATCCCATTCCTGTAAAGATTCTCTCTACCTCTTCCAATGCAATGGTATTTGGATGACGATGTCCTACTAAATTCTTCTTAGAAGGCAAGGTAACGTCAATCACTTCCTGTTTTAACTTTTCTTCTCTGATTGCGCGCTCTAATTTTGTCTTACTCTCTTCCAATAAAGTCTCAATAGCGGCTCTGGTCTCATTTACCATCTGTCCCACCTTCGGTCTCTCCTCCGGTGCAACATCCTTCATTCCCTTTAATACAGCGGTAAGTTCACCCTTCTTTCCAAGGAACTTCACCCGGACATCATTTAAAGATTCCAGTTGATCCGCTTTTTCGATTGCTGCGATTGCTTCATCTTTGATGTTCTGCAACATGTTTTTCATAGTCTTGTTTTCCTTTCCTGTAAGTATCTGTGCAGCTTTATCAGCCTCATTTTTGTATAAAAGATATAGGAACAAAGTTTCCTATTACAATAAAAAGGACCCGTCCCTAACTAGGGACGAGTCTTATATACCCGTGTTACCACCCTGATTCCTATAGTCCATAGACTATAAGCACTCATTGCCTGCGTAACGTGCAGTATACGTCATTCTCTACTACTCATTCAATCAATTACTGATTATTAAATCAGATTCAAGAATGCAGTTCACGTGGGAAATTCAATCATCATCTGAACCAAAGGAAACTTACAGCCGGTGATTTCCTCTCTCTGTTGGAAGATTATAATCTAAAACACGATCATTACCTTTTTCTTCATACGTCATCAATTCTACCATATGAGGAAAATATGTCAAGATGTTTCTATCAACGATCCTTTCTTCCCGCAACCGTCTCAAGGCATTCAACAATTTTGTCATTATTAAATTCTTGTTCTCTCAACCAGTCGACTAAGTTCAAAATTTCTTTTGCTGTCCATTCTTCGTTTGCGTTCTCAATTTCTATTTTCATTGTCATCTTTATTCTTCTTAATGTTTTTCATTCAAATATTCCAGCAAAGCTCCCCGTTCCTGTGGTGGAATGTTCAATGCATCCATGGCTTGCACCGAAGTCATATCGAGGCTTTTCATAATAGCAAGAATAGCGGAAAATTTCCCTTTTATTATTCCTTCTTCTATTCCTTCCGCTCTTCCTTCTTCTCTTCCTTCCTCTCTACCTTTCTCATATCCAATTTCTTTCGCTTCTTCCTGCAGATAGGCCATAACTTTATCTACATCACATTCTAATACACTCACCCGTATAGCCTCCCTTCGATTCTTTCTTAAAAAATTCGCAAGAATCCCTTCAGCAATACATTCATCAATCGCACAGGTGACAGCATCTTCAATAGGCAATTCTTTCTGAAACTTTCGAATCCTAGACACTACCTCCGTATACTCCCGCAGAATCTGACAGGTTTTCATCAACTGCTCATTATATCCTTTGTTGATGTTCAAGATAACCGTTTTTAATTCCATCCAAGGTTCAGATTCTGGATCTGCATTATTTTTCTCAAACAAATCCGAAAGCCTTAATTCCGTTCGATCCGGCAAATTCTTATCTGTTCCATTATAGAAAACAATAAATCTCGGGGTTGGAAGTCTTAAGGTCCGCACACCATATAACCTATCTTCCGACACCATTCCTGCATAAATTGCTGACACATATTGAAGATTTCGATATGGAAGATTAGGACTGTAGCTCGATTGATGCTCATACAAAGATAATGTAGTATCAACAATCACTGAAATATCATTCTTCATAGAAAGATATACCGCATTTTCTAAGGTATTAATCTCCAACATACCTGAATCTTCATAATGGGTTCCATTAATTGCATTATACAATTCCAGCAAATGCTCCGGATCCTTAAATAACATCCGAAACAAACTATCCTTGTAGTTTCTCTTAATATTTTGTTGTCTTTCTTTGGCCATAGGCACGTACCCCTTTCAATATGCAGGAGTGAAATGCTTGCTAGCCTCTCAAAAATCTCCTGCTGAATAAATTGTTTCAAGCATTGAGATTTCTTTTACCGAGAGATTCGGCAGATCATATAAAGATGTAGAAGTTTACAAGAAAATCAAGAAAAACAAATGCTTTTGATACTTTTGTTTATACCAAGAAAGATACCCTCTGTCAATGACAATTTCCCATTCGACAAAACTAGACGAAACTCCGCAAAAAAAACAAAAGGCAATCCCCTGCAAATTACAGTTGATCACCTTCAGTTTCATCAATATTTTCTTGTTACAGGTTGCTCTCGAAGGCTGCCTTCAAAGCTGCAATAGCTTCTTCCTCATCTTCACCCTCTGCAGTTACAGTCACTGTATCTCCCTGCTTTACGCCAAGAGACATCAGCATCATTACCTGCGTAAGCTTCTTTGAATTTCCATCCTTTGTAATCGTGCATACAGATGCAAATTTCTTTGCCTCTTTCGCAAGAAGTCCTGCCGGTCTAGCGTGAATTCCCAACTCATCCTTAATTGTGTAATCAAATGTCTTCATAATATCCTACTCCTTCTTAGTTATTTTATACATTTGCGAAACAGAGAACTTTCGCCACGGAGGACATTCTCTTATTTCGCAATCATATCGAGATCACTCCGTCTCCTCTTCGATCAGCCGCTCCAAATGCATCGCCAGATATCCAATTTCCACATCCGGTATCGGCAGTTTCAGACTTCTCTTCATCTGTCTGCAGATTTTCTCTGCCGATAGATAGGCTCCCGGAAATTTCACTGACATATAGTCATTGATATTCATCTTTAGTTTCTCACCATTTAAGGCTCTTGCCAGCATATAGCGTACATGATTCATGAGACGGTTATATCCCAGAGACAGGACATCAATAGTATGTCCCGTCTCCTCTTCCACCAGGGAAATGCATTCTCTCACGGTTCTTGCAATTTCCATAGCTTGGGATACATTTTCATCCATAATAGCTGCATGAACATGAAGTGCCAGATAGCCAATCTCATGTTCATCGATCTCCAGGGAAAGCTTCTCCTGCAATAGTTCTTTGACGCAGGAAGCCACTTTATATTCTCTGTAGAACATAATCCGAATATCCTCCGTCAGAGGATTACTGATATGTTCTCCGTGCTGCATGCGTCGAATCGCAAAGTCAAGATGGTCTGCCATCGGAAATAGTATGGTTCTGTCTACCTTTCCAAATTCCTGCTCTCCACGGTTTAATACCTCGTTAGCAAGCTCCAGACAAACAGGAGATACTGTTTTTACAATTTCTTTTGCCTCTCCCCGCTCTGTAAGTTCTCGCAGAGAATAGATCTTGGCATCCGTCGGAAGTTCGATGGTCTGTCCCACTTTTTTCCCAAAAGCTACTCCTTTTCCCATAATCAAACATTCCTGATTCTTTTCATCACTAAGTCCCATAAAGGAATTATGATTTAAAATCTTCGCAATTCTATACAACATCTTTTCCCCCTGGTTGTAAGTTTATTCCAAAATCTCCACCTCAAAGAGTGGTTCTCCTGCCTCTACCCTTCCCTCTTTTAACAGATGAATTCTCTGATTATCTTCCAGTTCCGTGCACAGAACCGGTGATGCGATAGAAGGTGCGTTAGCCTCCAAATACTCTAAGTCAAGCTTCAGCATCGGATCTCCCTTCTTCACTTTCTGTCCACTTTCTACTAAGGCCTCAAATCCTTCTCCATTTAATTTTACAGTATCGATTCCCATATGAATCAAAAGACTGATCCCAGAATCTGTGATAAATCCAATCGCATGCTTTGTATCAAATACAAAAGCAACCTCTCCGTCCTCCGGAGCTCTCACATATGAATCCTTTGGAGTTACTACCGCTCCATCTCCCATCATTCTTTCTGCAAATGCCTCATCCGGCGTGGTAGACAAATCTGCCGCCAAGCCTGTAATCGGACTACTGATCACAATACGGTCTACCACCTTTTTCTCAGAATTCGTGGCTACATTTTTTTCTTCTGTTGCAGTAACTTCTTCCACACTCTCTAAAGTCTCCGGAGCAGTCTCAAGATAGTCCTCTAAATTTGCTTTGATCACCGTTACATTCGGTCCGTAAATAACCTGTACACCCTGACCTCTGTGTACCACTCCAGAAGCGCCGGTACTTTTTAAAATCGAATCATTTACAAGATCTGCATTGTGGACGGTACAACGAAGACGGGTTGCACAGCAGTCTACATCGGAAATATTTTTCTTTCCGCCCAGTCCCTTGGTAATGGCCTCACTTAAAGGATCCTTGCTTTCAGAAGTGTCCTCACTCTTTCCTGCTTCTTTTCTTGCATTGACATCTGCCTTTGTATAAAGCTTTGTCTCCACATCATCGTCCTCACGCCCCGGTGTCTTAAAGTCAAACTTCAAAATCATAAACTTGAAGATAAAATAATATAGGAAGAAATAAATAATTCCTATAGGAATTACTCGCATCCAACTTGTTTTTTCATTCCCCTGCAAAATACCAAACAAGAAGAAATCAAGGAAACCACCGGAGAAGGTAAGTCCCACTGCAATATTTAGAATATGTGCAATCATGTAAGCGCTACCTGCAAGCACTACCTGAACCGCAAATAAAGCCGGAGCCACAAAAAGGAAAGAAAATTCCAAAGGCTCTGTAATACCGGTTGCCATACAAGCAAGAGCTGCTGATAAAAGCAATCCTCCTGCAGCTTTCTTTTTCTCAGGCTTTGCGCACTGATACATGGCAAGAGCAGCTCCCGGAAGTCCGAAGATCATGAAAATAAATTCTCCGGAGAAATATCTTGTAGCATCGGCACTAAAATGTGCAACATTTGCAGAATCAGCTAACTGTGCGAAGAAAATATTCTGTCCTCCCTGCACGGTCTGTCCTGCAACTTCCATGGTTCCACCAACAGCTGTCTGCCAGAATGGCATATAGAATACATGATGAAGTCCAAAAGGGATCAATGCTCGTTTGATCAGTCCAAAGATCAAGGTTCCAATATATCCGGATCCGGTTACAAGACCTCCTAAAGCATAGATTCCATTCTGTACGATCGGCCATACAAAATACATAGCAATTCCCACGAACATATAAACGATAGTGGAAATAATCGGCACAAAACGGGTACCTCCAAAGAATGCTAAAGCTGCCGGAAGCTGAATCTTATAGAAACGATTGTGCAGCGCAGCAACTCCCAGTCCTACTATAATACCGCCAAATACACCCATCTGCAAGGATTGAATACCACATACAGAAGTAATGGTTCCATCCAGCACGTGCTCTGCAATCTCACCATTTTCCAGAATATCCCCTGTTACCGTTAACATGGCATTGATGGCTGTGTTCATAACAAAGTAAGCAATTACAGCTGCTAACGCCGATACTTCCTTCTCCTTCTTTGCCATTCCAATGGCAACACCTATTGCAAAGATCAAAGGCAGGTTATCAAACACCGCACTTCCCACGCTATTCATGATAACAAGCAGAGAGTGAAGGACGGTTCCCTCTCCCAAAATACCCGTAAGTCCATAGGTTTCAATGGTTGTAGCGTTTGTAAATGAGCTTCCGATTCCAAGCAAGAGACCTGCCACAGGCAGAATCGCAATAGGAAGCATAAAGCTTCGTCCCACACGCTGCAAAACGCTAAAAATTTTGTCTTTCATGTGTCTTACTCCTTTTCTTTTTCCCGCTATGCATGAATGCCTTCTTCCTTGCAGGTAAAAAATAAAAAAAGGCATTAACATACATAAACATTAATTGTTATGTATAGTTAATGCCTCCAAAACTCGAGTAACACACTATATCTGTCGAAACTTTATCATGACAATCCCGTCCTTGTCAAGTACCAAAATTCTACAGCACTACTTATTTATCCTTTCCCAGATTATGTTTCTCTTTTGCCGGCAAGAATGTATATTCTACACGACTCCACTCGTCTCCACCTGTGCAGAACTGTGCATAACCGTTGCGCACAATAGAAAGTCCCGGATCCTCATACTCATCCCGTCCCTGATACTCTAAGACACCCTCTCTGTTATAACGAATTTCAAGATCTTTGTTTTCCACTTCCAGAACTCGTTCTCCTTCTTCGTTTAATTCCGGCAAATCTGATAACCAATAGAAACTTAGATCCCGAGCCCCCTTCATCTGACTAACCAAATCATCCAAACTCCAGGTCCTTACCGTTTCCTCCAACGGATCATGCATGGTCACATTTTCTCCGTCGCAACCGTAAATAACCCGGTAATGTCCCTTAAAAAGTACCGCCAGCGGTCCATGACTCTTTCCGATAGCTTCCTTCGCCAAGTCTTGGATTTTTTTCTTTAACTCTGGATTCTTGGGCAGCACACCAATGAACAACTGCTTCATCATGGTATCCGGTGCAAGCTCCGCTATAAGATTAAAGTGATAGGCAATGTTAAGAGCCCCATTCATATTTTGGTAATAACTGGAATCATAGTTGACTTTAGTGTCTGCTTCGAAACGATGACTGCGAATATCCGTCTGATCCACCTTAAATCCTCGGTACTGGAGCATTGCTGCCAGAGCTACAGACCAACATCCCTGGCCAGTATTCTGCTTTGTTGTCTCAAACCCTTTCAGGAGATAGCTTCCTTTTTTCTCATCAACCTCCCATGTCTTTCCTTTTTTGTATTCCTCAACCGAACCATTTTCAGCAATTTTCTTTAATCGAGTCTGTGCCTCCACTCGATAGTTCACATGCTTCTCCAGATATTCATAAATTTCATCATACATAGGATCGTGATTTTCTTTTTCCATATACTGTTTCTTATATGTTTCCAGATAACCTTTCAGCACCTTCGGATCATTGGAATCAAAAACATTGAAGTCTGCCGTTTCAAAAAGTCCCGGTTTCTCACGGTTTCCCTTTAAATATTGATTGGTCTTTACCACCTCATCATTCATAAATTGATAATATGCGAAACATTCTGGATACTGCTGCCAACTCTCCTCGATACCAATATGCCTTTCTGTCTTAAAATCCTTTTTTGCTTTTTCAATCCGATCTTTATATTCTTTATCAAGGTTTAGCTTCTGTTTTAGCTTTTCTGTTTTAGCTTTTATATCTTTTACATCGTTTTTATCAATCCATGGGGCATGTTTCGGCACCTCCTTCATTGCCTCAGCAAAAGACTCTGCCACTGTCTGGACTGCATATGCAAGAAATAGTGATTCATCCGTCTTCTTTAAAAAATCCACACCAAATTCCGTCTTTTTAATTAAAGGAAGTGAAAAGGTTGTGATATCTGAAATCGGTCCCATTTTCCCAAAGAGAGCACATTTTTTCATCGACTGACGAATTATCTTCCAATCATTATCCAAATCCTTGTCTGGATTTATAATTTTACTTTCTAAATAACTTTTAAGTTTATCGTAAATAAACTTAAAATTTTTCGCCATTGCACATTTATCCGGCAAAAAAGTATCACCTATCTCCACATCTTTCATTTTGTCATAGATTGTCTGATACGGATATGCCTTTTTCGCTCTTTCTTTTTCTTTTGCTCTTTTTTCTTCTTCTTCTCTTGCTCTTTTTTCTTCTTCTCTTGCTTTTTTATCTTGGTATTCCCGATATTCCAGTAATAAATTTTCCTGTTGCAGCAAAGCACGAGCCACTAAGGCATCTGCGGTCAACCTATGGCCATAAAGCTTTGCATATTCGCTCTTCTTAAGTCCCATAAGCTTCGCTTCTGGCTTACGGATCATAATTTCCATTTCTTGTTCTATACTCTCTAACAGAGCCTTGTAATTCAAGAGCTTATGAAGCTCTGGGTGCTCTTTTTCCACAAATTCCCTTGCATTATCCAAATCCACACCCTCGCCTAGAATACTCGTAAGAGAGGCGTCCACAGAGGCTTTTGTCTTCTCATCCAACTCCGGCTTTTCACCTTCCTCCTTCTTATAAAATTCCAGGGCTTCCTGGCAGCTATTATAGCGCTCTGTAGGTGGCAAGAAGGCTTTTACCTCTACTAATTCCTTAGCATCGTAAATCTCCTTAGATCGAAATACTTCCTCAATATCTGAAATACTTACATACCCTTTTCCTTCTTTTTTTTCATTCAATTCCTGATTCACTTTTTCGCTTGCCCCTTGGGCCTCAGCCATTCCTTCCCGGTGAAAGAGTTGATCATGTTTCGCCTTCAGTTCTTCCAGTTCTGACTGTCTTCTCTTTTTGTAGCGATTCTTCTTCCAGATTTCCTTTGGTGGATGAGCAATCTTTTCTTTAATTTCGTCCTCCTGCGCCATCTCTGAGAGATAAAATGTTGACAGCGTCTGTTGTTTGTCACCCATCATAACATCTAGACGTTCAGACAGAAGTTCCGTTTGTGTTTTCTTCTTTTTACTAAATAATCCCATATACCATTCTCCTATATCACTCTTCTATAACCATCGTTCTCCTGTAATCATACACTTCCAGGTAATTTCTTTTTCCGGGAAAATATGGTCTGCCAGATGCAAGACCGAAGAATCCATACAGACAAATT
Organism: bacterium; assembly: GCA_963658085.1. Lineage (GTDB taxonomy): Bacteria > Bacillota > Clostridia > Lachnospirales > Lachnospiraceae > CAKRJP01. The sequence continues at coordinate 18,937 of CAVKOU010000009.1, read as the reverse complement.
CCAGTTTTTCCCATTCTTCTTCCCGAAGGCTAAAAGCTGCCTCTCGGATCAGACTGATAAACTCCGTCTGGCATTTTCTCTCCACGTAGCTTAACTGAAGTTCATACACATTCTCCTCATTTCGTTCTAGAAGTACCACGCCTACAATCTGTCCTTCGAATACTAAAACCTTACTTACTCTTCCATCGGCACTGCGATAATCTGCACGACTCACTAGATAATTTCCTCGTCTCTCACAGTCTTCCAGAAATGAAAAAAGCTCTGTAGACTTCAAATCACGCAAAGAACACACCTTAGAAGATCGTCTTTTATTCTCCCCGGCATATCGTGGATCTGCAAATATTACAGATTTTTCTAACTGATCCCTTGTGATCTGAATACTAGCTATACGTTCAAAATGAAGACAAAAGAAATATTTGGTCAACATAAAAGCCATCAATCGTCCAGCTTCACTGTCTCCGTCTATATTCATGGACAATGTCAGCGCTCCTGCACTCTTTGCTGCCGTTAAAGCCCCCTGAAGAAGGGCACTGCCATATCCCTGCTTTCGATATTCAGACTCCACATAAAGCCATGTTACAACCCAGTCCTGATCTCGCTTCATCAATACAACCACCCCCGCCAGGTTTTCCTTTGCGCTGCCTCCTAACACCAGCGTCCCATTCCGTAATATCTCATCAGGCACTAAAACACTCGCCTTCCTAAGTTCCTTCCCCGTCAGTTTTTTTATTTGCATGATTCTATCCCTTTCTTTTCCAGTCTATTGGATTTCCTTCACCATACACTATATTATACGCACTTTTTATAGTAATGTATAAAAAAAGAATGCTTAAATTTCAAATTTGAATCTTTAAGCATTCCTTCTTCCCCCCAGATGGTACTTCTACACATCCGGTTTGCACTCTTCCCTTTTCTTTTGTTGTGATAAAAACATCTTTTCTACCCGAACATTCACCTCGCCCCCAAGAAGGGTACAATACATACAAAAATACATCCACAGAAGAATCAACACAATGGTCGTCAAACTTCCATACATGGTGGAAAATCCTGTAAAGATATCCAGGTAAACCGAGAAAATCCAGGATACTACCATCCATCCTGCGGTGGCAAAAACAGCTCCCGGGATCTGACTTAAGAATTTGCATTTTCTATTGGGCAAAAATTTGTATACGATCAATGTAAAAAAGATCATGATTACCGAAGTGATCATCGAACGAAGCCCTAAAATCTTCCGATAGACATCTGCCACAAAGGGGAGGTATTTCCCAATAAATACATCTAAGGTATTACCAAATACCGCAAGTCCCAAGAGACTGATTACGACCATCAGCATCATTACCGTATATACGGTAGCTCGGATTCTAAGAATCACATAGTTACGAGTCTCCACGCAGCTATATACATTATTCAGTCCGGTAGTCAAGGCCAGCACGCCTTTTCCTGCAGCCCACAAAGTCACAAGCAATGTCAGTGGCACCATGGCTAAAGACTGACTATAGACCTGATTCACAATGGAAGTAATCAGGGAAGTGACGGTAGATGGAAAAATCTGTATCACCGCCGTCATAATGTCCGCCTTTGTAAGGGGCGTATATTTTACCATGGTAAGCAGTAGCAAAATAATAGGGAACAGAGACAGCATCAAAAAATAAGAAGTCTGTGCCGCATATGCTCCCACGTGATGACTGGAGATGCCGGATGTGATATCCGTAATTTGATCATATATTTTTCTAATAGTTTTCATAAGCTCTCCTAAACATTTGATGCATATTTTACACAAAAAACTTACTTTTGTCTAGCTATCTCCCGGGATTCTCCCTTGAACCTTATTTAATTAAGCTTGGAAACCATATAAAATAAGCTTTCGCAGGAGAAAAATCCTAAGACTTCTCTCCACCGCGAAAGCTCTTATTTTTATGATTATGAGTGAATCATGTTTTTATTTACTCTTTTTTTGTAAGAACGAATTGTCATCACTTCCCAAATTACTAAGAGTAGAATAATCACTGTATCAGCTCCCCAGAAGGTAAGTACCCATACAGGTGTTCCCGTCCTAATTTCCATCGCGTTAGAATTGGCAAGCGTATAAAGGGTATGATGTGCTGCTGTTCTTAATGCACTTACTGTACCTGCTGATGCGTCTTCCCAATACTCTTCTCCGGTTGTATAACTCATTGGCATCATTGCATCCGTACCGGCACGTACTGCTGCATCCGGACTCTGATAATATTCGCTGGCTGTATCAAGAGAATCTGTAATAACCGTACCTTCAAACCCCCATTCTCCGCGCAATACATTTGTCATAAGTTCCGGATTTGCTCCAACCCATTTACTTCCGATTCCGTTTTTGGAGTTCATAATACCGTTGGAACCGCCTTCTTTTACTGCATATTCGAAGGATTTTAAATAAATTTCACGGATAGCCTGTTCATTTGACCATGTGCAAATTCCCTTTGCACGATCTGTCTCCGAGTCATTTAAAGCAAAATGCTTAATATAGGTAATAATTCCGTGTTCACGAACCGCTGCAATTTCTTTTGCTGCAACAATACCAGACAAGGTTCCGTCTTCAGAATAATATTCAAAGTTTCTTCCTGAGAATGCTGTTCTGTGAATATTCATACCAGAACCAAACCATCCGGTAAAACCGTAGTCTTCTAATTCCTGTCCAATGCAGTCACCAAATTCTGCCGCAAGTTCTTTGTTCCATGTTGCAGTCATTAAAACAGGTGCCGGAAAAGCGGTTCCGGTCTTTCCTGTAAAGAAACTGTTTACTGCCGTAGGACCATCAGTGCTAAAAATATATGGAAGATTGATACTCTCTGTTGCCGGAATATGATAAGTTCCATCTCCTGCAAGATTCATTAGCTCATCCACTGTCAGTTCATCTAACAGAGAATCCCATTTTTCATCATCATAGGCAACGCCTGTCATATCCTGGATCTCAAGCCCATTTTCCGCTCCGGTTACAGGCATTTTTACATCCGAATCGTCGTAATCCGAGGCATCAAACGTAATTCTTGATGAATAATTTTCTTTTTCTTCCTCAGTCATTTCCGTCTGTGTCGGAGCTTTTATAGCTTCTTCATAGTTAGCAAAATGATCTGCCCTACTAAGATAAGTCACATCTCCCTTCGCGTAGTCAAACTGATTTGTTGCTGCAACCTCATCGCCGGAACGTTTTCCGTCATGTTCCTCATCATAAATGATATCTTTCTCCACCGTTGCTGTATAGGTATCCAATACCGTATGCGCATCACTGCATAATTGAATCTTATAATCTCCACTTTCCAGTACATAAGCACCATTACTGCTCTTTATACATTCCGAATCATAAGATGCCATATCTTCATAAGTGAATTCTACTGTAACTGTCTGAGATCCACCCGCTTCAATTTCATCTGTCTTTACATATTCCACAAGATTCATGCTTGCTTTTTCAATTCCACCATTCGTGTACGGAGGCGTAAAGAAGATTTCTGCCACGAATTTCCCTGCTGTATCACCAGTATTTTCCACATTGATATCCAGTGTGATGTTATTGCCATCATCCTGTACATTTGTGATATCTGCCTTAAAATCTGTATAACTTAATCCATAACCAAATGGATACTGTACCGTTGTATCATAATCAATCAGTCCCTCTACGGCTGCTGTCTCATAAAATTTATATCCTACGTAAATACCTTCATTGTAATTTACAAAAATAGCTTTGTTATCCTCACCTCCCGTAACATCTTCATAGTTATCATATTCAAAGCTTCCAAAATTGTTGATATACGGTGTTTCATGAAGGTCATAAACAAAAGTATCTACTAAATGACCGGATGGATTAACCTCTCCGTTTAATATTTTACCAAGTGCACGAAATCCCACTTGTCCCGGGCTCGGGCACCATACCACACCTTTAATATTATCATAGGTATCTACCCATCCCAACTCCATTGGTTGTGCAGAATTGACTACAACAATAATATTTTCAAAATCGCTTGCTACTTCTTCGATCATAGAAGTTTCACGATTTGAGAGTTCCAGATAACTCTTTGTTCCATCAATGTCATCTTCCTGGGTGGAGAAAGTGACAGGCTCTCCATTCTCTCCAATCGTGAAATTATTATTATCAGAAAGATTCATTGCCAGATCTGATCCTTCCCCACTTGAACGTGAAACTACAACCAACGCCGTATCAGAATATTCTTTTGCATTTTCAAAAAGATTTTCTTTCTCATACTCGTCCATGGAAGGTTCTGGAATCGTAAAATCCACACCAAAGAAACTGATGGTTGGTCTGTCTTCCCTGAAATTCGTATAAAAATTTTCTAAAGCCGTATTTGTTTCAAAACCGGCTTCATGAAGTCCATCAATCAGAGATACCGCATTTGAAGAATCTGATGAACCGGATCCCCCTCCGCCATATACCGGACTAACCGAAGACCACCCAAATACATTCAATTTTGTCTGTCCTGCAAGTGGCAGTGCTTCATCATCATTTTTCAGTAATACGATTCCCTCTTCAGCTATTTTTTCAGCGGTTTCTAATGAATTCTCCTTATGGTCTTCCTGTATCTTATCATTACCTGCGAACACATTGTTAACAACCGAATACTGCGGTCCCATGCAGATCCATGAGATTGTTGTTACGAAAGCCATCACCACTGCAACACATCCCTGTACAGTAAATACCGCTCTTATCTGTCCTTTCTTTATTCCTGAAATAATCAGACATACAATTCCTGCCAGTAAGATGATTCCTCCTACAATCAACTGCAATTTACATTGCCCAATTGCAGTTATCACATCCACCATTTGTACTTTGACAGAACCGTTAAACATTAAATCATATATTTTATAGCCTACGAATATGAGCAACGCTGCGATTACCGCAATCACCGCTCCTATCACTGTTTTCTTCTTGTTCATATTCCCTTGCTCCTTACCTTTTTCACCAACTCAAACTCCCAGAAATTTACTTTTCCATTTCCAAGATATTTAAAATAAAGAGGTGTTTTTTCATTCTTCTCCACCTCATCGCTAACAAAAGAACGTTTTTCTCTATTTTTTAATTTAATCGGAACATGTACAACATTTTGAAAATCCGATGTCTCTGCTATTAGTATTTCTCCTTCTCCCGTTCCCTCCAGTTCTATCCTGACACAAACCGGTTCCTTCATCTCAAAATACTTAAATCCAGCCACTGCCCCGTCTCTCATATTGGCAATATACTGCCTCGCGGACGGATCTCCATCCTTTTTATCCTGCGTAATATAAGGATGATCTTTTAAAAGTTTCTTAGGATTTCCCACATCATACCTTCCGGTTCCGTTCCCTGACCAGAGATTGCAGGCGATTCGTGCCTCATAAACACCCTCCCCTTTCAGTGGTCCATCATTTAATCCACAACTTGTCATCTCTGCCTGAAGGAAATCCCCATTTTCATCCCGCACAAGTTTTTCCGCACAGGCCTGTCTGGAATAAGAATTCCGATTGGTCTGCCTATGATAAAAGATATAATACTGATCTTTGATTCTGAGCATCCCACCATGGGTATTTCCAATGTAATTTTTTGCATCCTTTTCTGTCTTTCCCTGATCCAAAAAAATATCCGCATTGCTGACCAGGGTGCCTTTAAATACAAATCCTTCGGTTGGCGAATCACTTACCGCATAGCAAAGCTCATGGTTATGTCTGGAAGAATATACAAAATAATATTTTCCGTCATACTTACGAATCGAGCTTGCCTCGAAGAATTCATGATTCTCAAACGCACATTTCCCTTCTCTTGGAAATAACAGTTTCTCCGGTGTTTTGATAGTTACCATATCCGGCTCTAATTCCAACACATACCCACCTTCGTTTTTTAGCTTACGAAAACCTGTGGCAATTGCCGGAACCGATGTATAAAATCCAGAGTACAGATACACTCTTCCATCATCATCCACAAGAACTCCCGGATCAAAGGGAAGGGAATCGCCCTTCTTTCTTCCCCAGATGGTTCCATCCTTGTAATGCACATGTCCATAGAATTCATATGGTCCGGCAGGAGTTTTACTTACAGCCACTCCCATGATTCCCATGAAATCAAATGCATAATAAAGATAGTATCTTCCGTCACTTCCAACTGCAACATCCGGTGCAAAAAGCAGTCTTAATCCCAGCTTATTCTTGGGATCCTGATTCTTTCGATAGATGACACCTTCATATCTCCAATCGGAAAGATCTTCCACCGGTGCAGAATAACAGACATAATCATTTACACAGAACATGGGAAAATTAAATCTGTCGTGGGATCCGTACACATATACCCGGTCTCCGAATACATACGGTTCTCCGTCCGGAATATATTCCTGTGCAGGTAAATACGGATTCAACGCCTGTTTTTTCACCTTTCTTCCTCCCTTCTCCTTTCGTTTTCCACACTTTAACACATGGTTTTCCTTTTGTTTCATTCATTTCACATTCCGTCCTTTTATTTCATTAACGGATTTTTTTCTTTTCCATCATCAAAGATGATCTTGTTCACCACAAAAAAGATTATCATGGAAACTCCACCGTTTAAGACCGTTGTACCAATATTGTAGATGAAACTTGGAACAAATTTCCCTGCTACTGCAACCCATATACAGTTCATCGAATTTACAATACAGGTCACTGCGAAAAAAGCTGTAAGATACCCCAATGCCTGATACCATATCTTTCCCTTACTTCGAAAAACAACATTTCGCTGTATTGGAAAATTTAAGCATTCTCCTATAAACATCGCAATCATATAGGCACAAAAATAAGGCAGTCCACCATGGGCTGCATCGTATCCTATGATATTCCATTTGAATGTCTCGTCAAGAAGCGTAATTTCTTTTCCCGGAAAGCCAAAATCTACTACCGGCAGTCCGGAAAATGCGTAGGGCAGAAATTGCAGTAGCAGATACTTGAATACCGTGATCAGATTACAAACGATCACAAAAAGTCCGCCTTCCCTGATCCAGTTCGACAGATTTGGATTTTTCTTTGCAAAATACTTCCATTTTTCTGAAAGATGATTCAAAAGTTAATCCTCCTTTCTTTTTGATAGAAGCATCCTAACATGCCAATTTTCCCTACGCTCACCCATTTCACAAACCGTTTTTTTATTTCCTATAAAGTTTTATACTTCCTATAAGGTTTTATATTTTCTACATTGGAATAAGAATATTTATTGTAAACCAATGATCTTCTGTCTTCACTTCCATCGTTCCATGATATTTTTCTACAGAATATTTGATACTCTTCAATCCAAAACCATGGAACGACTTATTTCCCTTTGTGGTGGATGGAAGTTCTCCATCAAACCGAATCTCATCCTGAAGATAATTTTCAATTCTGACGAGTACAAACTCTGCCATTTTCGATACTGTTACATGAATCAGTCGTTTTTCTTTATCCTCGATCCGGATCACATGTTCCATAGCATTATCCAAAGCATTTCCAAAAATTGTACATAAATCCATAACATAAATCTGGTTTAAAAGGGAGCCGTCTGCTACACAGGTAAAGGTAATATCTCTTCTTGCGCACTTCAGACTGACCCCGGTAAGCAAGGTGTCAAGTACACCGTTTCCGGTTTTAAACATGGACTCATAATCCCTGATCCCCCGTTCCATTTCATCCAGATATTCCTCTTTTTTGTCCGGATTCTCCTCCCGGCGCAAGACTGCGATCTGATGCTTTAGATCATGATATTTGTGATTGATAATATTAATGCTCTCCTGGGACTGTCGATATTGAGAATATTGGTTACGCAAAATATTCTGAATGGCATCTAGCTCTGTCCTTACATGATCCTCGCATCTTTGCAAATGATAGGCTAGCAAAAAGGCATATCCTCCCAGATCAATAAGCGTTCGGATGTTAAATGCCTCTCTTGCAAACGGGCTGCTAAATGGAGTATTTGCATAGACATAGCTCAGATTACTCAAACAAAAACATACTACGCCGATGGCAGCAGTGGTTAACAGCTCTTTTACTGTCACTTCTATAAGAATGTGCTCCTGTCTGCTCTCAATAAGATATACAATAGCAAATGCACCCCCATAGATTGCCATCATAAAAATATGTTCAACCCCCTCTCCTTTTACGGAAAAATTCTCTGATAGATAATAGGAAATTTGCCATTCTAAGGATGCCGTCATCTCTGCTAAGACAAATGCTCGCACCAGCCAATAGCCGGCTGTCACCTTCTTGACTCTCCCACAATACCAAAACAAACTATACATTATCGCCACAGCAATAAGCATTCCGGGAATCCACAGTGCTTCCGGAACTTTTCCTATAATTTCCTGTATTCCTATCAGCAAAAAAAATGCACTCACAAATGCAGAAATTTCTTTTTTGGTAATTTTAACGTCTTTTCGCAAGACCATAATGTATAACACACAGGAAATCCATTCTGCCAGTGCGGTATAAAACTTCGGTATATCACGTATCAAATCAATCTCATTCATTATTTCACTGTCTCCCCTGCGTATGCTGTCAATGCCTTCTGAAATTCCATTTTTTTCGATCGGCTGATCATCACCTGACCATTGGTCAAAATGGCCCAGCCATCCCGAATAGCCCTCACATGAGCCAGGTTTACAAGATATCCCTTATTACATCGAAAAAAACCAAACTCTTTCAATGCATTTTCAATCTCTTTCATAGAATTAAGGGTTGACTCATATACCTGATCTTTGGTGTGATAAATCAATCTATGTCCTTCACTTTCAATCCAGCCAATTTCCGATACCGGAACTTTATTAACTCCTTTTTTAGAAACAATATTGATATAATGCTCTTTTCTTTTTTTCATTCTTCCGATGGCTCTTTGGATTTTTTGAAAAAAAGCGAAGTAAGAAATAGGTTTAAGGACATAGTCAAGTGCATCAACCTCATATCCTTGAATGGCATACCGTGCCATATTCGTAATAAAAATAATAATAACAGCGGTATCCACCTCCCTGATCTTACGGGCAGTATCCATACCATTCATAAACTGCATCTCGATATCCATTAGGATGATATGATATTTCGCTTTATAATTTTCTACGATTTCATCTCCATCGGCAAAAGTGGAAATGTGAATTTCTTCCCCCGTCTCCAGACTATATTTTTTCAAATACTCACAAAGCGTATTTCTGTAATTTTCTTCATCTTCCACAATAGCGATTTCCAGCATGATCCATCCCCCTTTACTGTATACTTACTCAAAATAACTATAGCACATTTTTTTTGTAATAATGTCCCGTTTCACAAAACGTATTTTCATTTCACAATCGGTCCTTTTTATAAATAAAAAAGCCATGCAATAACATCTTTTGTTATCGCATGACTGCTTAATCTGTATTTAAATATCTTTCTTCAGCCCCAGGATGCCGGTTTCTGTATTTTGACTCCTAGCCACAGCTAGGTGGGTGTCCGCATTCGCTTTTTTGTCTTCCTCTGCGCAATGAAGGCTTGACATATTACGAAGATTTAAGAGTCCCGTTTAAAGTATTGTAGGTTCAAAATAACAGAAGTTATCGCACATCCCAGGTGTCTAAAAGCATTATACTCCATTTACAGGAAATTTACAATTCTATAATATACCAAAATATTTTTTATTTATTTCGCGGATTTTCTTCGTATACCAGATCAGTGAAACGACTGCAAATGCAAGCAAAATCCAGTAAACAAATGTCAATCCGCCAAACTGTGTATTGTAAAGATCCACAAGAGAATAAAGGGTAACCACGGCTCCCAGGATAAACAGAGGAACCTGAGCTTCTTTGCAATACCCCTCCACATCTGTACAGGTCTTAAGATCTACTTCCTTTACCATGACCAAGGACTGTTTGATCCTTCGCTTAAATCTCATAAGGCCTGCCCCATACAGGCAATATAGCCCGCATACCAGGGTGATTATTCCAATGACATTGGTCATTTTTTCTCTCCTTCTATGATCTTCATCAATGATCTATAATCCAAGGACAGATTTTACAGTTGCCTCCATCTTATCCACGTCACACTCCAGAGTATGAAGAATATTGGCATCCATAATATCCTTAATGGCCTGTGGAAGTTCTACTCCTGCCGCTTCCTTCAAGGTATCCATAAGAGCCAGTTCATCTGCATTCTCATAAGAAGGATCGATGGATGTCATAACGCTCTTTACGAATTTAAAAGGACTTGCTGTAGAAGCTACTACACACTTCTTATCGAGCTTTCCTTCTTTCTTTAAGGTATCGCAAACATAAGCGGCTACTGCAGTATGAGTATCCATCACATATCCAGTCTTTGCATAGGTATCGTGGATCATCTGAGAAGTCTGAGCCTCTGTGGCATAACCTGCCTCGAAATCCTGGAGCTTCTCCTGCATGGTCTCAGTTACCGCATACTTGCCATCCTGCTTTAATTCCTTCATAAATTCATCGGTCTTCTCGGAATCCTCTCCTGTAATCACATAGATCAGACGCTCTAAGTTGCTGGAAATCAAAATATCCATTGAAGGTGATGTTGTCAAAATAAAATCACGATTTCTATCATAGGTTCCTGTCTGGAAGAAATCAAAAAGGACCTTATTTTCATTGGATGCACAAACTAACTTTTCGATCGGCACTCCCATATTCTTTGCATAATATGCAGCCAGAATATTTCCGAAATTACCGGTAGGAACTACTACGTCGATAAGCTCTCCATCTGTAATCTCTTCATGAGCCAAAAGTTTTGCATAGGCATATACATAGTAAACTACCTGTGGCACTAAACGTCCGATGTTAATAGAGTTTGCTGAAGAGAACTGATATCCCTTCTCCTGAAGCTCTTTTGCCAGAGCCTTATCTTCAAACATTGCCTTCACGCCGCTCTGTGCGTTGTCAAAGTTCCCATGGATTGCCACAACGTCTACATTGGCTCCCTTTTGGGTTACCATCTGAAGCTCCTGTACCTTGCTGACACCATTCTTTGGATAGAATACGATGATTCTGGTGCCCTCTACATCTGCGAAACCTGCCATAGCTGCCTTTCCGGTATCTCCGGAAGTAGCTGTTAAGATCACAATCTCATTCTCTACTTTATTTTTCTTAGCAGAAGTCGTAAGCAAATGAGGAAGGATCGACAATGCCATATCCTTAAATGCAATAGTAGCTCCATGGAACAATTCCAAATAATAAGTTCCATCTACTTTTGCCAACGGAGCGATCTCTTCAGTATCAAACTTGCTATCATAAGCCTTATTGATACAAGACTTTAATTCTTCTTCTGTAAAGTCTGTCAGGAATTGTTTCATAACCAGATAGGCAATCTCCTGGTAGGATTTATCCTTTAATTCTTCCATAGACACATCCAAAGTAGGAAGTTTCTCCGGAACAAACAATCCTCCGTCAGGTGCTAATCCTGTAAGAATTGCCTGGGATGCGGTAACTTTTAACTCAGAATTTCTAGTGCTCTTATACTGTAGATTCATGTTATCTCTCACCTTTCTTGTGGTTCACGTAATTCACTAATCCGCCTTCAGTAATGATATTCTGCATAAATGGAGGGAATGGCTGTCCTTTAAACTCTGTTCCCTTGGTGCGATTGTAGATCATTCCGCTGTCAAAATCAACCTCAACCTCGTCTCCTGCCTCGATACCTCTTGCAGCTTCCACGCACTCGATAATCGGAAGTCCGATATTAATTGCATTTCTATAGAAAATTCTTGCAAAGGTCTCTGCGATAACACAGCTTACACCAGCGGCTTTCAAACACAGAGGTGCATGCTCTCTGGAAGAACCACATCCAAAGTTCTTATTTGCTACGATAAGATCTCCCGGCTGTACCTTCTCTGCAAAAGTTGCATCAATATCCGCCATGGCATGGCTTGCAAGTTCCTTTGCATCGAAAGAATTTAAATATCTTGCCGGGATAATTACGTCAGTATCTACATTATCACCATACTTAAATACATGTCCTAAAGCTTTCATTATTTCGCACCTACTTTCTCTGGATTTGCAATATATCCGGCAATGGCACTGGCTGCAGCCACCTCCGGTGAAGCTAAGTAGATTAAGGAATCTACATGTCCCATTCTACCTACGAAGTTACGGTTGGTGGTAGATACACACTTCTCACCTGCTGCCATAACTCCCATATGTCCGCCCATGCAAGGTCCACAGCTTGGTGTATTCACCGCACAGCCTGCATCTACAAAGATTTCCATAAGACCTTCTTTGATACACTGCTTGTAAATCTTCTGGGTAGCAGGTACTACCATAACTCTCACATCATGGTGAACTGTCTGTCCCTTAAGAATTGCTGCTGCTCTTCTCATATCCTCCATACGTCCGTTGGTGCAGGAACCGATCACAACCTGGTCGATCTTAATAGGTTCCATCGCCTCGATTTCATCGATGGTCTTTGCATTTCCGGGAAGATGTGGGAAAGCCACGGTAGGACGAACCTCTGAAAGATCGATTTCTACTACCTGCTCATATACAGCATCTTCATCTGCCTCGTATACAGCATATTCTTTCTTGCAATGCTCCGCCAAATACTCCTTGGTCTTCTCATCTACCGGGAAGATACCATTCTTAGCACCGGCTTCAATAGCCATATTCGCGATGGTAAAGCGATCAGCCATAGAAAGATTTGCAATTCCTTCTCCGGCAAATTCCATAGATTTATAAAGGGCACCATCCACACCAATCTTTCCAATGATATGAATGATTACGTCCTTACCACTTACATACTGACTTGGCTTTCCTGTAAGAACAAACTTAATAGCGCTTGGAACCTTAAACCATGCCATACCGGTTGCCATACCGGCAGCTACGTCTGTGGTTCCCATTCCTGTAGAGAATGCTCCTAATGCTCCATAAGTACAAGTATGAGAGTCTGCTCCGATGATAAGGTCACCTGCGGTAACTACACCGGCCTCCGGAAGGATCGCATGCTCCACACCGGATTTTCCCTGCTCGAAGTACCAGGAAAGTCCCTGCTCCTTGGCATATTCTCTGATAGCCTTGGAGTTTTCTGCCGATTTAATGTCCTTATTCGGGGTAAAGTGGTCCGGTACGAATACCACCTTATCTTTATCAAATACCTTGTCTGACATCTGCTTAATAATCGGCAATGCCATAGGTCCTGTAATATCATTTGCCATTACAATGTCTAACTTTGCTTCTATTAACTGACCAGCCTCCACGGAGTCAAGTCCTGCATGAGCAGCCAGAATCTTTTGGGTCATTGTCATTCCCATTTTGCTAATCCTCCTACCTGAAAACTTTTTATAATTGTTCGATATAATAGTTGAAACAATTGTAAACTTTGCCAACCATTGTAGCACACATAAATAATAAGAAGCAAGTCGCAAAGACCATAAGGATAATATGTATCAAAAAGAAAACGATAATTGCTTTAGCGACGGCTTTCCATAGCTTCTCTGATTTTCTCCATCGCCTGCTCAAATCCAGGAGCCGTCATATTCGGGAAGGCTCTAAGAAGTCTGCGACTAACTTTACTTTTCTTACTGGCAAGCTCTGCATATTTCTTCTGTAATTCTCTGTATCTTGCCAGTTGTTGCTGTCCACTTTCCTGAGCACTTTCGATACGCTCTCCGATGCTCTCCTGTACATTTCCGATACGTTCTCCGATGCTCTCCTGTACACTGCCAACGCGCTCTCCGATGCTTTCCTGCACGCTTCCAACGCGTTCTCCGATACTCTCCTGTACACTTCCAACGCGCTCTCCGATACTCTCCTGGGCACTTCCGATATACTCCTGAGCGCTCTCGATTTTCTCCTGCATACTCTCCTGGGCACTCTCGATGTAGGAAGTTAACTGACTCTTTCCTTCCTCCATGCGCTTTCTTCCTTCTTCTCTGGCCTCCGCGCTGCTTACCACTCCTTCGTAAATATTCTCTCCCATCTTATCAGAAAGATTACGAAGTTCCTCTGCAATACGCTCCATAGACTGCAAGCGCTTGTTGAACTTGAGAATTTCTGACGCCGTTACATAGAGATCTGCTAAGAGGGCGATTCCAAAAATCACAATAAGAACCAGGCCTGCATAAAAAGGGATCAGATCCAATAAATCCAAAACAACGGGATGAAAAACCTTAACAATAAAAACGCATACCGTTCCCCAAATCAGCGAAAACCGCAAACACACATAGCCTCCGAGATTAAATCTCAGAGAAGAATAATCCCACCACCTATGGTGAAAAATCTTATCCAGCAAAAATCCTGTCAGCCCTTCGATTATGGTAACCAATACAGTAGAGGCCACATAAAGAAGCAGTTCCTGATGTCTTAGAGGCATCAGAAACTGCACTACAACTCCTACTCCTATTCCATATACCGGGCAAATGGGACCATTTAAAAATCCTCGGTTTACAAACTTTCCATGTTTGCATGCTGCATAGGCCACTTCCGTGCACCATCCCAGCACACCATACACAAAAAAATATAAGATCCAATTATATAGTTCCATAACTACTCCCTAATTTTTAATTTCCGTCCATGGTTGCACGGTTTAATTCTTCTTTTGCACCGGTCAGCTTACGTTTGCGATACTTCATAAGGGTACCGGCCATATTGTAAAACCAGAAAGAATAGGTAAGAAAGAAATCTGCTCTTCCCATTTTATCCTTTGTGGTCTTTCCATACAGGGTTCCACCGGTTTTTATATCTGCTTTCTCCTTTATAAGACGGATCAGATCAGATTCACAGGTAATCTTCTCCGGCAAGATGGTATAACCAAGGCCAATACAATCTAACTTATGGGCATCGCTGCCACCAATTCCGGGCTTCTTATATTTTTCTTTTATCTTAAGAGCCATGGCATTGGATTCCTCCGGCTCACAGGCATTAAAAGATTCTATAAAGTCAAAGCGTTTAATAAGTTCCGGATTCTTAAAATGCTTTTTCGCATTGATATAGCTTAGATACTTCCCACCGCAAGGATGAGCCGGCCCTAAGATTCCTCCGTGATGATGTACAAAATCAATCAGGGTTGCCACAGACAGTCCCCGAAGCTCCAGCAAACGCATCTTCACATTCTCCGGCATAATCACCAGAATATGTCCTCCGTCTCTGGTATCATACTCGATTCCCTTTAATACCAGGAAATCTTCATGAACCAACCCTTTCATGTTGTACTTCCACTGACGATATCCATTATAGGTATCGTGATCCGTCACCAGCATCCCATCAAATCCCAGTTCCTTCAAACGAGTAATATATTCATCCAAAGATACCTTACTATCTAAGGATCCTTCCTTCACATGACAATGCATATCAATCTTCATAGTAAACTCCTTTGAGCAGAATCTGTCTAAACAAATTCTGTATCAAGTATACGGATCTAAAAATCCGACCATCACTTCCTAGTCATCCAGATAATCATCATCGTCATCTAAAAAATACAGGTCATCATCGTCATCCAGATCATCGTCATCATCCTCTAAGAAGATCATCTCGTCATCATCCTCTTTATCGCTCTCGTCTTCCAGCATATGTCTTGCACGTTCTACATCAGATTCTCTGGAATCCGAAGATTTAAAAAGTTTGGCTTTCAACTTATCATGCTTGGACTGTTTCTTAGAATATCCCACAAACTGAGCAATAATACCTAAGATAGCAATCACAAGACCAACACCATAGCCAATCAGGCTATTATCAATCTTAACCAGGCTGATGAGAGAAGTTCCTACAGAAATACCTCCGCTGAGACCGGTAAAAATAATAATCAACGGGTCCACAAAAACTGCTGCTAAAATCGCCAGTATCAATGGGATCACCACACAGATAATGGTTAAGATCATATCCTTCGGCACACCAAGAAGTAGTGTGCAAATAGATAGAGCATAGATAAATACCAAAACAAAGGAAGCCAGTCTTCGCAAAAAGATTAAAAGTAAGGCTCCAATGACAGCTCCCACAATTACCGCTACCAGCATAGGTGTAGAGTCTAGATTAAGAAGGGTTCCAATCAAAGCTCCCGCTGCTGCTCCAACTACTAATCCAAGAACTGCGGCAAGAAGTCTCATAAGCTTTACCCCAAAGAAACATACCAGCAAACCAACCACGATGCCTGCTGCCGAAACTCCCATTAATACAGCACCTGTAAGATAGGAATTAACTCCGCTTCCGGTTAATTGCTGTAAAGCCTCAGATACATTCGTAATACTACCCATATAAATATCTCCTTCTTTCCCTTATTAATATCCCCTGAAGTTATCTCTCATTTTTATGAAGACACTCTCCCCAATGTTTTATTTTTCAGGGAAGTCCTCGCTTCTCACATTATAACCCCATTAAAAGCATAATTCAATGAAAAGGCCTGCCAATATGGCAATTACAACCAAAACTCCCACAATTTTCAGATTTTCTTTGACATTTTTGTTCAACTTAAAAAGGATTAAAAGGCCTACTCCGGCCCCTGTGCTAAGCCCAGAAATTACGGAGGCAAAGGAAATTGCACCGCTTAAATACAGCTGTGTCAAAATCACAGAAGCCGCACAGTTTGGAATCAAACCGATAATCGCAGCAATCACCGGTTGAAACAAGGTATTTCCTAAAAGGAATGCAGAAAGCTGCTCGATTCCAAAAAGGTCAACCACCAGATTCAGGATTCCATTACAGATAAACAGATAGATGAAAATCTTAAAGGTATGATGCCATGCCGGAAGAAGAATTCCTCCGTGGCCGTGATCGCAGCCACAGTGATCATCATCGCAAATATCTCCACCAATCTTATGCTCCGTAATCCATTTCTTCCCAAAAATATCTACCAAATAACCGGCCACAATAGCCAAGATCACTTTAGCAAGAAGCAGTGCTCCCACTTCTTTTAAATATCCAGGGTTTCCCATGATAATCAAGATTGCCTCATCGGAGGTGGCAATAAATACGGACAACAAGGTTCCCACGGAAATAATCCCTCCGGCATAGAGATCCGATGCCATTACCGAAAATCCACACTGGGGAACACATCCAAGTATAGCTCCCACCACCGGGCCTGCTTTTCCTACTTTTGTCAGGGCCTTTGCCGTAAAATCACCGGAATAATGCTCCAGTGCCTCAATCAGCAGAAAGGCTGCAAATAAAAATGGCAGCATTTTTATACTATCAAGGCAGGTATCCAAAAGAATGTCTAAAAACAATTCCATAGTCAGTCCTTTCTTAATGTTAATATTAATTTTGCATTTTTTGACATAGTCACGCTCTATTTTATGTGTTATGAGACAAATTTACAAGAATATTTTTTGATAATCTTTCTCAATTAAAAGCGTCGAAGGAAAATTCACTCTTCCTTCGACGCTTTTTATAAATCACTATTTAGGCGTGAGGCATGACCCCATGTCTTTTATTTTTCTGCATTTCTATAAACTTCAAGAGCAGCCTGTACACCATCTCCAACATTAATCTTCACGTTATTGTTGATAAATACAGCCTCTAAAGCTCCCAAAGTAAGAAGAATGTTTCTCTTCTGGCTTGAATATCCCATGTTACCGATACGGATGATTTTTCCATCTAATGGTCCGAAAGAGGTAGCAACTTCAATACCGAAGTCATTTAACATCTGACCACGAAGAGTAGGTCCATCGATTCCCTCTGGAATATTGATAGCTGTTACTACTGGCATCTTATTCTTTAAGTCACCAAAAATAGTAAGACCCATAGCCTGAAGTCCTGCGCACAGAGCCTCGTTGTTCAGATTGTGACGGGCAAAACGAGCATCCAGACCTTCCTGAAGAATTACACGAAGAGCCTCGTGAACACCGTACTGGTTCGCTGTTGCCTCTGTATGGTGGTTCAAACGACGTGGGCTCCAGTAATCCTCTAACTGTGCCATATCTAAGTAGTTACTAGGAATTCCAGGAAGAGTTCCATCAACGTCAGAAGAAGTACGGATTCCCTTCTCTACTTTCTTTCTAGCCTTTGCAATATCACTGACTGCTTCATTATAAGTAACCAAAGCAGATCCGGATGGAGCAGAAATACATTTCTGAGTACCGGCGATACAAGCATCGATTCCCCACTCGTCTACGCGAATGTCAACACCTCCTAAAGTTGCTACTGTATCTACAATAAGAAGTGCGTCATACTTTTTACAGATTTTTCCAATCTCAGCCATCGGCTGCATCATAGAAGTAGAAGTCTCTCCGTGAATACATGCAACAGCCTTGTAACCACCCTTCTTTAACTCTTCCTCGATCTCTTCCGGCTCAAATACAGTTCCCCACTCTCTTTCAAGAAGAGTGATATCTGCACCGCATCTCTCCAAAATCTCAGATAAAAGATATCCGAAACGTCCGAAAGCCGGAATAAGAACCTTATCTCCGGGACAGATTGCTCCGGTAAGAATAGTTTCAAGACCACCACGGGAAGTAGTATCTACAACATAAGTCTGCTGGTTCTTTGTCTTAAATACCTGGCGCGCCATCTCCATAGTCTCTGTCATCAAGCTTGTAAATTCAGGATCAAACTGACCAAGGATCGGTGCACTCATAGCTCTAAGTACACGAGGATCAGCATCAACAGGTCCCGGACACATCAGTGTACGAGGAGAGGGATTAATTTCTCTAAAATTCATGGTATGTTCCTTCTTTCTTAAATTTTAATATTTAAATAACTAACTATCTTTTTAAGACATTACTTATTATATAAATGTCTTTGCATAATTTCAATATCTAACTTGCATAAAATTCATTAAAATGTTGAAAACCACGGCTTTTTGTCATATAAATGCAACCTAAAAACCGGTTGACGGCTAAGTTTATTATTACATCGAATTTCCTGTTGCAAAATAAACTTACACAATAGCGAACAACCAGTTTTAAGTTTTAAGTTATCGAGCATCATACAAAATATAAGAAAAAAATATAGGGGTGCATTGCCCATGTAAGATATGGGCAATGCACCCCTATATTTCTAAGAATTGCGATAATCGTATCGCTCCACAG
>CAVKOU010000008.1:64135-80730 GCA_963658085.1 bacterium | reverse complement strand
CGAGAAATCCTACTTGTAGATTTATTCACAGTCTTGCGTTCTGCCATCATTTGGATTAGAATAACCTTATCTTAAATGTGGGGGAGTCTAGGCTTCTCCGTTGATTCAAATGTATTAGAAGGAGACAAGTATGAACAAACCAGTTTTGGTGATTATGGCCGCCGGCATGGGGAGCCGTTATGGGGGCCTCAAGCAGATCGATCCGGTGGATGCGGATGGCCATATCATCATGGATTTTTCAATGTACGATGCAAGAAGAGCGGGCTTTGAGAAAGTAATCTTTATTATAAAAAAAGAAAATGAAGCAACTTTCAGAGAGGCAGTGGGAGATCGCATCGCCCGGTATATGGAAGTTTCTTATGCGTTCCAGGAGCTTGATAATCTTCCGGAAGGTTATAAGGTGCCGGAAGGACGTGGGAAACCTTGGGGGACTGCTCATGCGGTGTATAGTTGTATCGACCAGGTGGATGGTCCGTTTGCCGTTATTAATGCAGATGACTATTATGGACCGGAGAGTTTTCAACTGATCTATGATTATCTGTCTACACACCAGGATGATGAGAAGTATCGTTATACTATGGTAGGATATCTTTTGGGAAATACAGTGACAGACAATGGCCATGTGGCCAGAGGCGTTTGTAGTATGAATGAGAAGAGTGAACTTGTGGACATTAACGAGCGCACTCGTATTGAGAAGAGACAGGATGGAATTGCCTATACAGAAGATGATGGAGAGACATGGAATTATCTTCCGGCGGATACGGTGGTTTCCATGAATATGTGGGGATTTACAAGAAGTATCTTAGAGGAGATACGGGATGGATTCCCGGCATTTCTTGATAAGGGCTTACAGGAGAATCCGGAAAAATGTGAATATTTCCTTCCTTCTGTAGTCAACGATCTGTTGGAGCGTGAGAAAGCTACTGTTACGGTTCTTACTTCCAAGGATAAATGGTACGGAGTAACTTACAAAGAGGACAAGCCGGTGGTGGTTGAGGCCATCCAGAGCATGAAAGATCAAGGTAGATACCCACAGCATGTGTGGGAGAATTAGGAGGCTTTACTATGAAGAAGATTTTAATTACCGGAGGAGCAGGATATATCGGAAGTCACACAGCTGTGGAACTTTTAAATGAAGGTTATGAGGTAGTTGTTTATGATAACCTTTGTAATTCCTCAGAGGAGTCCTTAAAGAGAGTGGAGGAGCTTACAGGTAAGAAGATCGCTTTCTATGAGGGGGATGTTCTGGACGAGGTAGCATTGGAGAATATGCTTCAGGCTGAAAAGCCGGATGCAGTGATTCACTGTGCAGCATTAAAGGCTGTTGGTGAGTCTGTAGAGAAACCACTGCTTTACTATCACAACAATATTACCGGAACCCTGACACTTCTTCGTGTTATGGACAGATGCGGCGTGAAGAATATCGTATTTAGTTCTTCTGCAACTGTATATGGAGATCCGGAGGAGATGCCGATTACAGAGGCATGCCCGAAGGGACAGTGCACCAATCCATATGGATGGACCAAGTCTATGATGGAACAGATCATGACAGACTTTCAGAAGGCAAATCCGGAGTGGAATGTGATTCTGCTTCGTTACTTCAATCCGGTTGGAGCTCATGAGAGCGGACGTATCGGAGAGGATCCAAAGGGAATCCCGAACAACCTTATGCCATATATTACTCAGGTTGCTGTAGGAAAGAGAGAGAAGCTTGGAGTCTTTGGAAACGACTATGATACCCCGGACGGCACCGGAGTTCGTGACTATATTCACGTAGTGGATCTTGCCATCGGTCATGTAAAGGCGGTTGGATATATTTTCAGCAACCCTGGAATTGATGTAATCAACTTAGGAACCGGTGTGGGATATTCTGTTCTGGATATGGTAAAAGCATTTTCTAAGGCATGCGGTAAGGATCTTCCTTATGAGATTAAGGAGAGACGTGCCGGAGATGTGGCTATGTGTTATGCAGATCCTACAAAGGCTTACAAGGTCTTGGGATGGAAGGCTGAAAGAGGACTTGATAAGATGTGCGAAGACTCCTGGAGATGGCAGTCTCAGAATCCGGATGGATACAGGAGCTAGTTATGAACGATGATATAGAGCTTAGGGGAAGACTGAAAATATATATGAAGTGGCCCATCATCATGTCTGTGGTGATGGTGGCCCTTAATTTGTGTGCCATGCTCATGGACCATGAGGGCAGGCTGATTTTGTTAGTGTTTGCAACTCTTTTTATTGGAGTGGGCGTGCTTTTGTACTTGCGCTGCAAGGCGGTTCTTATGCAGGAACTTGTGACTTTTGCGGCTCAGTATGGTGTGGTGCAGAATACTTTGTTAAAAGAGATTGACATCCCCTATGCGATGCTTTTGGACAATGGGAATGTTGTCTGGATGAACAATGCCTTTGAGCATATTTTAGATGTAGAGGACTATGAGGATCTGCATATTTCCAGATATATGCCGGAGCTTAATTCTGCCATCTTCCCTAAGGATGATACCCAGACTGTGGAGATGCAGGTATACTATCAGGACCGGGAATACAAGGCCATGTTAAACCGTCTGCCGGCGCAAGGCTTTAAAGGAAGTCAGGATTTAGTGACGATCCCTAAGGAATCTCGGCATTTTGTGGCTGTTTATTTAGAAGATGTGACGGAGCTTAGCCGCTATATCAGAGAAAGCGAAGAGCAACGTCTGATTGCAGGTCTTATTTACATTGATAATTATGATGAGGTAAATGATCGGGTGGATGAGGCGAGACAGTCTCTTTTGTGGGCTTTGGTAGATCGCCGCATCAATCAATACATATCTAAAGTGGATGGTATTGCAAAACGTCTGGAGAATGACAAATATTTTGTAGTTGTGCAGAAGCATTTTTATGAGAGCTTAAAAGAAGATAAATTCTCTCTTATGGAAGATGTGAAGGCAGTAAACTTAGGAAATGATATTCCGGTAACTTTAAGTATCGGTTTGGGTCTCAGTGAGGAATCCTATGCTCAAAGTTATGGCTATGCTCGTGTGGCTATCGATCTTGCCCTGGCAAGAGGTGGCGATCAGGCGGTGGTTAAGGATGCCCACGGCATCACTTATTTTGGTGGAAAGAGTGAGCAGACTTCTAAGAATACCAGAGTAAAGGCCAGAGTAAAGGCGGAGGCTTTGAAAGAATTTATCACCGTTAAGGATGATATTTTTGTTATGGGACATAAGCTTACAGATGTAGATGCTCTGGGAGCTGCTATTGGTATTTACCGGGCGGCAGCAGCTCTTGGTAAGAGAGCCTATATTGTAATTAATGAAGTATCGGCCTCTCTTCGTCCTCTTTATGAAACATTTGTAGCTAATGAAAATTATCCGGAGGATCTGTTCTTAAAATCCTCAGAGGCTATTTCTAAGGCGGATTCTAACTCTATGGTGGTGGTAGTAGATACCAACAGACCCCAGATGACAGAGTGTGAGGAGCTTCTTAAGAAGACAAAAACCATCGTGGTATTGGATCACCACAGACAAAGCAGCGATCATATTGTGAATGCATTGTTGGCATATATTGAGCCAAATGCCTCCTCCGCTTGTGAGATGGTTGCGGAAATCTTGCAATATATCGTAGATGATATTAAAATACCTAAGCTGGAGGCTAGCAGTCTCTATGCTGGAATTATGATTGATACCAATAATTTTGTGAACCGTACCGGCGTTCGTACCTTCGAGGCGGCTGCATTTTTAAGAAGATGTGGCGCGGATCTTACTCTGGTGCGAAAAATGTTCCGC
Source organism: bacterium (assembly GCA_963658085.1). GTDB lineage: Bacteria > Bacillota > Clostridia > Lachnospirales > Lachnospiraceae > CAKRJP01. Next base: position 76,966 of record CAVKOU010000008.1, on the reverse strand, counting down.
GATGATATGGCTTCCTATAGAGCCAAGGCTGAGATTATCAGTAGTGCTGAAGTTTATAGGGAGATTTTTGCCATTGCCGTTGGAGAACATTTGCCGATCGAGAGTCCTACTATTGTAGGCGCTCAGGCAGCCAATGAACTTTTGGATATCAACGCCATTAAGGCATCCTTTGTATTGACGGACTATAACGGCAAGATTTATGTCAGTGCCAGATCCATTGATGAGGTAAATGTCCAGGTGATTATGGAGCATTTGGGAGGCGGTGGCCATTTGAACGCATCCGGAGCTCAGTTTGGACATACAGATATGAAGGAAGCAGTTGCAGCCCTTAAGGATGTAATTGATGAAATGATAAGAGAAGGAGAAATTTAAGATGAAAGTTATCTTAACAGAAGATGTGAAATCCCTGGGAAAAAAGGGAGAGATCGTAGAAGTAAGTGATGGTTATGCAAGAAATTTTATCTTGAAAAAGAAAAAAGGTGTAGAAGCTAACAGTGCTAATATGAATGACTTAAAACTTAAAAAGGCAAATGACGATAAGATTGCCCAGGAACAGTATGAGGCAGCGCTGGAGCTTAAGAAACAGGTGGAAGCCGGACAGATTACAGTAGCAATTAAGACCGGAGAGGGTGGAAGAACCTTCGGTTCCGTGTCTTCAAAGGAAATTGCAACAGAAGTGAAGAATCAGTTGGGATTAACAGTAGATAAGAAGAAGGTTCAGCTGAAGGAGCCTATCAAGTCCCTTGGTACCTTTCATGTACCGGTGAAACTTCATGTGAAAGTAACTGCAGAGCTTAAGGTTGTAGTGACTGAAGAAGCGTAAAAAAGCGAAAAAAGCGAAAAATCGTAAGGATATAGTTACATGGAAGAATACATGGAAGAAGCAGTGATAAAGCGAACAATGCCAAATGACCATGTGGCAGAACAGGCGGTTGTGGGAGCCATGCTTATGGATCAGGATGCCATTACCAAGGCTTCGGAGATCATAAGCGGGGATGACTTTTACAACAAAGCCTACGGCATTGTCTTTGATGCCATGGTGGAGCTTTACAACCAGGGAACCCCGGTGGATCTGGTTACATTGCAGTCGAAACTGAAAGAAAAAAAGGTTCCGCCGGAGATATCCGGCCTTGAATTTGCCAGGGACCTTTTGGATGCAGTGCCCACCTCGGTAAATGTAGAATCCTATGCAAAGATTGTGGCAGATAAGGCCACTATGCGAAAGCTCATTAGGATCAACGAAGAAATTGAAAATATGTGTTATGTGGGAAATGAGCCCCTAGAAGAAATCCTGGATAAGACAGAAAAGACCATTTTTAATCTGCTGCAGAGCAGGGAAACCGGTGCTTTTGTGTCCATTCAGGATATTGTTGTTAATGCCCTTACAAAGATTGAGATGGCTTCCAAAAGTGCAGGAACCGTTACCGGTATTCCTACAGGATTTATGGATCTTGATTACAAGCTTTCAGGATTCCAGCCATCGGATCTTATTTTGGTGGCGGCCAGACCTTCTATGGGAAAAACTGCATTTGTCCTAAATATTGCACAGTATATGGCATTTCGTAAGGATCGTTGTGTGGCGATCTTCAGTTTGGAGATGTCAAAGGAACAGTTGGTAAACCGTCTGTTCTCTTTGGAATCCCAGGTAGATGCCCAGGCCCTTCGAACCGGTAAGATGAAAGACTCCGATTGGGATAAGTTAATCGAGGGTGCCGGTATTGTAGGAAAATCCAGGATGATTATTGACGATACCCCGAGTATTTCAATTTCGGAACTTCGATCCAAGTGTCGAAAGTACAAGCTGGAGTTTGGCTTAGACTGTGTCATGATCGACTACTTGCAGTTAATGTCCGGCGGTGTGGGCCGAAAGAATGAATCCAGACAGCAGGAGATTTCGGATATTTCTCGTTCGTTAAAGGCCCTGGCCCGTGAGCTTAATGTGCCGGTGGTGGCGCTTTCGCAGCTTAGCCGTGCGGTGGAGTCAAGACCTGATAAACGACCGATGCTTTCGGATCTTCGTGAATCCGGAGCCATCGAGCAGGATGCCGACGTGGTAATGTTTATTTATAGAGATGAGTACTATAATAAAGATTCCGAGTATAAGAATCAGGCAGAGATCATTATCGCTAAGCAGAGAAACGGTCCGGTAGGTACGGTAAACCTGGCATGGTTAGGACAGTATACAAAGTTTGCCAACTTATCAAGGGAAGAGTAAAAAGAGTTGTTTTTATAGTTATCAAGGTTTGAAATTTGAGGGGATTTAGGGAATTAGGAGTTGCAATCAACATGAATTTACAAAAGTATCATCAGATCAAGAATCATCAGATCAAGGAAAAGATTATGAAAAAATCCATGGCAGTTGCAGTTGCCTTTGCCATGATGACAGGGGCTCTTGCAGGATGCGCAGGAAGTAGTTCCGGTGTGGAGGAGGAATCCACAAAGGCAAAAGTGCAGGAGCCGGAATATCAGGGGAAACTGGATCTGATCAATCCTACAGCCTATAACAATGTCTATGGCTTAGATTTAGAGAAGGGAACTTACCTTTCTATCATCGGAAAGAGAAGCGATGATGCATACTGGAAGGAGATCCAGAAAGGGATCAAACAGGCCGTTGCAGACATCAATGCGGAGCTTGGATATGAGGGCAGTGATAAGGTGAAGGCCACATTTAACGCGCCGGCCAAGGCCGATGATGTGGACCAGCAGGTAAATATTTTGGATGAGGAGCTTTCCAGATATCCGGAGGCTGTGGCTATTTCTGTGGCGGATATTAAGGCCTGTGAGGTACAGTTTGATCTTGCGACAGAAAATAATATTCCGATAGTGACCTATGATTCCGGAACGGATTATGACGGAGTCATGGCTTCTGTTGCTACAGATAATCAGGCAGCCGGCAAAGAGGTGGCAGATAAAATGGGAGAGGCTCTGGAAAAAACGGGAGAAGTCTTAGTATTTTCTCATGATTCCAAATCCCAGGCAGCTATCGACCGCACCCTGTCATTTATCGATGAAATTAAGGCAGCTTATCCGGAAGTATCTATCGTTGAAACCTATGCTATGGATCGATTAGATCTATATAAGGAGAAGGTAGCAGAAGAGATCAATGCCGGAACCTATGATCTGGAGACAAAGACTTATACCGGAGACGGAAGCAACACGGATGCATGGACCACGGAGTCTTCCGATTCTTCGAAGACAACGGTTGCCAGCACATCAGAGAGTACCTCCAATGCGGCAGATGCCAGCAACACAGCCGGTGTCACAGCCAGCAACACAGCCGGTGCAACAGGCAGCACTGCAACGAGTGCAACAGATGGCACCGCAGTTAGCTCCACAGATGGCACCGCGACAGATGCATCTGCGCAGGGAACAGAAGAAGCTCCAAAGATTCAGGCCAGTGATATCACAGAAGAAAATGTTATAGATTATATCTTCGCAAAACATCCAAATGCTAAGGGAATTTATGCTACAAATTCTGAAGTGATGAATCTGGTGTTGTCAGGATTGGATCGAAATGAAATAGATACAGAGAATCTTGTAACCATGGGATTTGATGTAAATGATAAAGTAAAAACTGCATTGGAAGAGGGAACCATTGATGGAGTTGTATTACAGAATCCATTTGGAATGGGATATGCTTCTGTCATAGCAGCTGCAAGAGCAGCTCTGGATATGGCGAATGAAGCCGTTGTCAACACAGGATATACCTGGGTGACAAAAGATAATTATAAAGAAGATGCTATTCAGGCAGTAATGTATTAGAAAAGAGGCTATCGCAGGATAGCCCCTTTTTCGTTTTGGAAAATAGATTACTGATTTGAGGATTTTGGAAGGGAAAAGATAAACTCTGTGCCAACGCCCTCTGTGCTGACTACGGTGATGTTTTCATCGTGGGTCTGGATGACCTCTTTTACAATGGAAAGCCCCAGGCCGGTGCCTTTCTTGTCTTTTCCGCGGGATAAATCGGATTTGTAGAATCGCTCCCAGATTTTATTCAAGGAACTTCTTGGGATTCCGATTCCCTCGTCTTTCACAGAGGTGTAGACTTTGTCTCCCCGCTCTGTGGTTTCTATGGTAATGGTAGATTCCGGTTCGCTGAATTTGATGGCATTGTCTAACAGGTTGTAAAGAACCTGTTGGATCTTTCTTTGATCTGCATAGACGGACAGATTTTTCGTAGCCAAAATAAGCTCCACAGTAATCTTCTTTTCCTTGCAGGTCCCTTCGAAACTGAATACCACATGCTTAATCATTTCATGTAGATCAAAGTTTTCCCGGTTTAAGAGTAGATGCTTGGTATCAAATTCGTTCAGGGTCAGAAGATCCCTGGTCAGATCCGTTAATCGCTCCGTCTCAAAAAGGATAATATCCAGATACTTAGGATACAATTCCGGTGGAATTGTACCATCCACCATAGCCTTTACATAACCGTTGATGGAGGTGAGGGGGGATCTGAAATCGTGGGATACATTTGCCACAAAGGATTTCTGGTATTCCTCCATGTCCCGAAGTTGGGCGGACATATAATTTAAGGAGGCAGACAAATATCCAATTTCATCCTGGGTATTTACCGGAATCTCGTAGTCCAGATTTCCGGAGGCATACTGGGTGGCGGCTTCTGTGATCTTTCTTAAAGGTCGATAAATGAAAAAATGTATGCCAAGAAGAATCACAAAGGACAGGACGTAGATCAATGCCAGGCTGATATAGGCGATAAACATATAGCCGTCCAGTGTATCCGTAAGATCTGCGACATATTTGTGAATGATCAGGTAACCTTCCGGAGAATACTCCCTAATTACGGGAGTAATGATAGAAATGACTTCTTTATCAAAATAGTCATGATAATTTCCGGTGATATACAAATCTCCGCTGGCTTCCGATGGATCAAAATCATCGATAACGGTGGGGGTACTTGGGTAATCCTCAGCATGAGAAGAACTGATCATATTTCCCTCGTTGTCTACGAACCAAACGGCGGCATGAAACTGATCCTTCATGGCAGACAGCTGAAGATGCACGGAGGATAAAGAAAGTTCCTCGTTAAAATATTCCGGCAGGTAATTATTAGCGATGAGGGTGGCATCCTGATACATGGAACTGGCGGTACTGCTTTCTAAAAAATTAGAAGTCAGACCACAGGTCAGGGTGGCCACCACAAAAATGCTGATAAAGCCGAAAATAATATAGATTAGGATAAATTTTAGGTAGAGTGCGCTTTTCATAAATTCATCTTTCCCTAGTGGTATCGTTTTATAAATAATTAGCCGAATCATAGGCTGGTTATTTTGTAAACGATGCACTAGTTACTGGCTTACTTCGAATTTGTAACCAATACCCCAGACAGTGGCAAGACTCCATCCGACATGTTCAGACAGCTTTTCACGGATTCTCTTAATGTGAACATCGACGGTTCTGGTATCTCCTACATATTCGTAACCCCAGATTTGATCCAAAAGCTGTTCTCTGGTAAAGACCTGGTTCGGTGAGGAGGCAAGGAAATATAAAAGCTCCAATTCCTTTGGCGGCATATCTACTCGTTCTCCGTCTAAGGTTACCGTGTAGTTGGTAAGGTTAATTACAATTCCCGGATACTCTACATATTTTCCGGTAGGTTCTACAGGCGTGACCGGATCCGGAACTGTCTGGTAGCGTCTTAGGACTGCCTTGACTCTTGCTACCATTTCTTTGGAATCAAAGGGTTTCATAATATAGTCATCGGCCCCAAGTTCCAGTCCCAATACCTTATCAAAAACTTCCCCTTTTGCAGAGAGCATAATGATAGGGACGTTGGAGCGCATTCTGAGTTCCCGACAGACCTGATAGCCATCCATTCCCGGAAGCATCAGATCTAAAAGGATCAGATTTGGCTGATAGGTGTCGAAGGCAACGAGAGCAGATTCTCCGTCATAGACCATCTTGGTGTCGAAACACTCTTTGGTGAGATAGAGAGAAATAAGCTCTGCGATATTTTCGTCGTCATCTACAATTAAAATTTTCTGTTTGTTCATGGGAATACTCCCTTCTAAATATTGTATGTTGTTTGTTGGTAATTATTCGAAGCTATGCAAAACTGTGTTCTGAATAGTTACGATTGTTGATAGTTATGTGCAAGCTGCAAATTGCCTCTTATTTTAGTTCTACAATGGTAACCCCGGCATCGCCTTCTCCGAAGGCGCCCAAACGATAGGATTTGACATGCTTTTTCTGACGTCTTAAGTATTCGTGAATGCCGGCTCTAAGAGCACCGGTTCCCTTACCGTGAACCACGCGGACGGTAGTTAAATGAGCAAGAATAGCATCGTCTAGATATTTATCTAACTCTGCTACTGCCTCGTCTACAGTTTTTCCTAAAAGGTTAATCTCGGAACTTACAGACAGGGCTTTGTTCATCTTTACCTTACCTTTTCCGGTGCCGGATTTTTTCGTCTGGGCTGCGGCATAGGAAGGCTGCTCCTCAATGATTTGCAAATCAGACATAGGAATCTGGGAACGGAGAATTCCCATCTGTACCGTCACATTTCCTCTGGAATCAGGCAGGGAATTTACAATGCCTGTAACGTTCATACTGAGAACTTTTACGGAATCTCCTAAGTGGAAGTCGGAAGCTTTGTGTTCCTTTGTTGGTCGTTCCACTTTTCTTTGCATACCTTTTTCGGTTTTCTTCATCTTTTGGCGCAAGCGTTCTCTTTCCCGTTCCATGGCTGCAGCGTCGATGCCGTTCTTTCCGAATTTGTGGAAATTTCGCATGGTCTCGTCGGCTTCTTTTTTTGCCTCCGCCAAAATGGAGTGGGCTTCCTCGTTGGCCTCTCGTAGGATTCGTTCTTTTTGCTTCTCCAGTTGCTCGTGTTTTTTCTTGGTCTGAGATTTTAAGGCCTCTAATTCCCGTTTGTAGGCGGCAATCTCTTCCTGTTCTTTTTGAACCGTGCGCTTGCTGGTCTCTAGGTCTGTCAGAAGATCTTCGAAGGATTCTTCCTGTTCCGTGAGGCGTCCCTTGGCTTCTTCAATGATATAGTCAGGGATTCCTAGCTTTCCGGCAATGGCAAAGGCATTACTTTTTCCCGGAATACCGATCAAGAGCCGGTAGGTTGGCCGCAGGGTTTCTACGTCAAATTCACAGCAGGCATTTTCCACGCCGGCAGTGGAGAGGGCATAGACCTTTAGCTCACTGTAGTGAGTGGTGGCCATGGTGCGTATTCCCCGTTCATGCAGATGATTCAAAATGGAAGTAGCCAGGGCAGCACCCTCGGTAGGATCCGTTCCTGCTCCCAACTCATCAAATAACACCAGGGAATCTTCGTCCACATCCTTTAGGAAGGATACGATATTGGTCATATGAGAAGAGAAGGTACTAAGACTCTGCTCGATACTCTGTTCATCTCCGATATCTGCGAAAACATTTTTAAAAACTGCAAGTTCTGAGCGGTCCAGTGCCGGAATGTGAAGACCGGCCTGGCCCATCAGGGTAAATAACCCTACGGTTTTTAGAGAAACCGTTTTACCACCGGTGTTAGGACCTGTAATAATCAGAAGGTCAAAGGTATCACCTAAAGTAATGGTAATAGGAACCACTTTCTTAGGATCAATCAAAGGATGACGACCCTCTCGTATATGAATTTTTCCTTCGGTATTAAAGATGGGTTTAGAACCGTTCATTTTCAAGGCAAGATTTCCTCTGGCGAAAATAAAATCCAAATTGGAAAGCAGAGTATAATCTGTGCGGATGGTGTTTGTATAATCTGCTACATCGGAACTTAAACGAGCCAAAATAACCTGGATTTCCTCCTGCTCCTTGGCGTAAAGTTCCTTTAATTCATTATTTAATTTCACAATGGCCATAGGCTCGATGAAGAGTGTGGAGCCGGTGGAGGACTGATCGTGGATTAAACCCTGGACCTGGCTTCGATACTCTGCCTTTACAGGAATACAGTAGCGATCCCCGCGCATGGTAATAATGGCATCCTGTAAATAAGAGCGAAGGGATCCATTTACCAAACCGGACAGGGTGCTGTGAACCTTGTCGTTGATCTGTCCCATGGAGCGGCGAATCCTTTTAAGCTCCGGACTTGCATCATCACTGATCTCGTCTTCCGCTAAAATGCAGCGGTTGATCTCGGTGGAAATCAAAGTAAGAGGCTCTAATTCTTCGAAATACGGGTCCAGGCAGTCTCTGTCCGTATCGTTATTGTCTCTTCGACCATAGGTCTTGGCATGTCCCGCAGTTTCCAAAAGCTTACAGATACGAAGAAGCTCACCGCTTCCTAAGGTGGAGCCAATCTCCAGGCGACGTAGGGATTCATTTACAGGATTGCAATTACTAAGGGATAAGTGTCCTTTTTTAACGATCCGGGTAAAGGCGGCCGCCGTTTCCTCCTGCATTCGATTGATCTCGCTGATATCCGTTTTCGGTTTCAGCTTACGGCACTTCTCCTTGCCACTGAAGGAGGAGGCCTGATCAATCAATAAATTGATGATCTTATCATATTCTAATTTAGTTAACGTCTTTTTATTCATATTTTATCTCACTTTTATGCTTACATTGGTGCCGGAATAATGAATTTTTCGGCTTTTCTTGCACGAACCTTCTAAAAAAGAAGATTCAACTCTAGCATCAGTATCATAGCACGAATTTCATTTTTAATAAATGATGGAATCTGGAATTGGAAGCCAAAACTAAAAGATTAGCGGTTGGAATGTTTTTGCTTGTAGAGTATAATGAAAGGGATAGTGAGTAACTCTTTTTTGAATTGATAGGAAGAATGCTTATATTTAGAAGGCATTCTAAGGAGAGTCCGCCCATGAAAGATCGGAATGAAAAGAAGGATCCGCAAAAGAATGATTCATATGAGAAAGATTCACAGAAGCAAGATATCAAAGAATCTAGGGATGAATATTCTTTTGTGCAGGAGACCATAAAGGATCAGGATAAGAAGCAAAAAGGGAAGAAAGACATTACCAGAGTGATAATCTTAGGGCTTGTTTTCGGTGTCGTGGCAAGCACTACTTTTTGCGTCACGAAAGCCTGGTTAGATGGCAGACTGAAGAATGGGAAAGTAATCGTGGAGATTCCAAAAGAAGAGTCAGAAAATGATGATGATTCTTCTGTGGAGGGTCAGGGCTCAGATACAGATGAGACGAAACAGGCAGAGGAGCAGTCTCAGGAAAAGCAGGATGAGCTTACCGTAGATAGTTACAGACAGCTCCAGACCTCGTTAACAGAGGTGGGGAATGAGGCTTCTAAATCCGTGGTGGATATTTTATGTATAGAAGAGGGAGAGAATTTGACATCCTCAAACTATGATGATAAAAATGATACCGCAGGACTAATTGTAGCAGACAATGGGAAAGAACTTTTAATCTTTGGAAAGACGGAGATCATAACAGATTCCAGACCCATCCGGATTACCTTCTGCGACGGAACGGTAGCGGAGGCAACTTTGAAAAAAAAGGATGGCTCTTTGGGCTTTGGAATCTATGGAGTAAAGCAGGAAGACATTTCCGATAGCACTTGGAATAAGATTCAGGTGGCAACTTTAGGTACCACATCGGGAGCTATGAAGGGAGATGCCATTATTGTATTGGGAAATCCCTTTGGATATTCAGGAGCCATGGGATTTGGTACCGTATCCACTAATAAGAATACCGTCACGAAGGCAGATGGGGTTTACAGGCTTATTTGCACTGACATCGGAGCGGCTACCAATGGCAGCGGTATTATGGTAAATGCGGACGGAGAAGTGGTAGGTATTATCGATCAGAGCGTATCAGATCAGTCCAGCATGAACCTGGTGACAGGCTATGGAATTTCTGATTTAAAGAAAATAATAGAAGCCTTATCCAACGGACAGAGTATCCCTTATATTGGAATCCGTGGAATTACGGTTACAGAAGAAATCGAAGCCCAGGGAGTTCCGAAAGGGGTTTATGTGCAGGAGACAATTGCAGATGCCCCGGCCATGGAGGCAGGAATCAGAAGTGGCGATGTGATTACTGCTATCGGAGATACTGAGATTGACTCTATGGAAGACTATCGCAGAGCTCTGTTAAAACTTTCCGTGGGAGATAAGGTCAAGATTTCCGGAAAGAGCAAGGGAACCAATGGATATGTGAATGTGAAATTCACAGTTACGGTTGGAGAGAAATAAAGAGAAAATAGAAGAAAGAGTAAACTAAAATAGAAAAACCAGAAAAGATTAGATTTAGAAAAAATAGAATAGAAAGATGAGGATTTAAAACATCATGAGATATATCGATACATTAAGAGACGGAGAGACCATAAGAAATATCTATATGTGTAAGACCAAGCGTTCGGCGGAAACCAGGAATGGAAAACCATATGATAACCTGGTGCTTCAGGATAAGACCGGAACCTTAGACGGTAAGGTATGGGATCCAAACTCCGGCGGAATCGCAGATTATGATGAAAAGGATTTTATCGAAGTTTACGGAGAGGTTATTACTTATAACAATAACCTTCAATTAAATATTAAACAGATTCGCAAGGCTTCAGAGGAGGAGTATGTGGTTTCTGATTATATGCCGGCTACAGAGAAGGATCCGGAGGCTATGTGGCAACAGCTTATGGCTTACGTGAAGCAGATTGAGAATCCATACCTTAAGGCAGCAGTAGAATACTATTTTGTGAAGGATGAAGAGTTTATTAAGACTTTTAAAGGACATTCTGCGGCAAAGACTGTGCACCATGGATTTGTGGGAGGACTCTTAGAGCACACTCTCAGTGTGGTAAAATTCTGTGAGTACATGGCTGGAGCCTACAGTATTTTGAATAAAGATCTTTTGTATGCGGCAGCAATTTGTCACGATATTGGAAAAACAAAAGAACTATCTGCTTTTCCATCCAATGATTATACCGATGACGGACAGCTTTTGGGACATATCGTTATCGGTGTGGAGATGATGGATGAGGCTATTCGAAATATTCCGGATTTTCCTCCAAGACTTGCCAGTGAATTAAAGCACTGTATCGTGGCACATCATGGAGAACTGGAATTCGGATCGCCGAAAAAACCTGCCCTTGCGGAAGCATTTGCATTGAACTTCGCAGACTGTGCCGATGCGAGGCTGCAGACGATTACAGAATTATTCAAAGAGAAAAAGAGCAACGACTGGTTGGGATTCAACCGTCTGTTAGACACAAACATTAGAAAGACAAGTATCTAAGTATGTTTAAGAAAAATGACATGGTAACCGTGGACATTACGGATATTGGTGTTGGCGGTGAAGGAATTGGAAAAGTAGAGGGATATACCCTCTTTATCAAAGATGCTGTCATTGGAGACCGGGTGGAGGCGAAGGTCATTAAGGCTAAGAAGAACTATGGATATGGCCGTCTGATGCAGATTATTACCCCGTCTAAGGACAGAGTGGAACCTGTCTGTCCCTATGCAAGGAAGTGTGGAGGATGTCAGATTCAGGAGATGTCCTATGAGAGACAGCTTGCCTTTAAGGATCAAAAGGTACGGGGAAACCTGGAGCGAATTGGAGGATTTCCTTCAGACTACCTGGATGAGGTTATGGAACCGGTGGTGGGAATGGAGGAGCCTTTCCACTATAGAAATAAGGCACAGTTTCCTTTTGGTACAGACAAAAATGGGGAAGTTGTGACAGGATTTTACGCAGGCCGCACCCATGATATCATTCCTAATACCGATTGTGCCCTGGGAGTGGAAGTGAATAAAAAAATTCTGGAGATCACCCTGGATTTTATGAAGCGAAATCACATTCCGGCCTACGATGAAGCTACAGGGAAGGGGCTTATACGCCATGCCCTGATCCGTTATGGATTTACCACCAAAGAAATTATGGTTTGTTACGTGATAAATGGAAGCCAGATTCCAAATACCAGAGAGTTGGTAGAAATTTTAAGAGACATCCCAGGTATGACCAGTATCAGCATCAGCCCCAATACCAAACGAAACAACGTCATTATGGGGGATAGCTACAAGGTTCTGTGGGGGCAGGGATATATTACGGATTATATCGGAGAAGTAAAATATCAGATTTCCCCTCTTTCTTTTTATCAGGTAAATCCGGTACAGACTAAGAAGTTGTATAATCTGGCCTTGGAATATGCAGATTTAAAGGGTGACGAAACCGTATGGGATCTCTACTGCGGAATCGGAACCATTTCTTTGTTCCTGGCTCAGAAAGCAAAGCAGGTATATGGAGTGGAGATCATTCCACAGGCCATAGAGGATGCAAAGAAAAATGCCAAAATCAACGGATTTACCAATGCCGAATTTTATGTAGGAAAATCAGAAGAAATTCTTCCGGCTTACTATGAGGAATATGAAAGAACCCATTCGGGAGAAAGAGCCCACGCAGACGTGATTGTTGTGGATCCTCCGAGAAAAGGATGTGAGGAAACACTTTTACATACTATGGCAGACATGGAGCCGGATCGGATCGTCTATGTCAGTTGTGATTCAGCTACCTTGGCGAGAGATTTGAAGATTCTCAGGGAGCGTGGATATGAGCTTAAGAGAGGAAGAACTGTAGATCAATTTCCGATGAGCGTACATACAGAGGCCTGTGTTCTCTTGGAGAAACAAACGCAAGCTTGATTGTTATGGGATGATAGAAAAGTTCTTGCTTTTTTACGTGCGCAGATGCATAATGACACTAGACAGCAATTGAATATTGTAAACGGGGAGCTGGTGAAAACCGGCTGAGAGGAAACGTGATTCCGTTTCGACCCATAGAAACCTGATTTGGATAATGCCAACGGAGGGAATGTATATCATGTAATTGAAAGAGATGCCCTCGCATCTCTTTTTCTTTTATATCTATATCGAATGGTTGGTAGAATCT
>CAVKOU010000008.1:0-64102 GCA_963658085.1 bacterium | reverse complement strand
TTATGAGCAAATTTCGAAGCTGATTTTGAATGTCCTCGCACAATATGAAATGCTGCATAGGTAATTGCAAAAAGAAAGGAGACGAAAGTCATGAATGAAGCAATTAAGACAAAGAAATTGGCTTTGGCAGGGGTTCTTACTGCCCTTGCTGTGGTGGGGAGTTTTTTGAGTATTCCAGTTGCCGGAAGTAAATGCGCGCCGGTTCAGCATATGGTGAATATTCTCGCCGCTGTTACCCTGGGGCCGGGATGGGGCGTGGGCATTGCTTTCTGTGCAAGCTTACTTCGTAATCTGCTGGGACTTGGAAGCCTGATGGCTTTTCCTGGAAGCATGGTGGGAGCTTTGTGCTGCGGATTGGTTTATAAAAAATGCAAGGTTTTAAGTTTGACCTGCTTTGCGGAAGCCATTGGCACAGGTTTACTTGGAGGCCTTGCCGCCTATCCGGTTGCCCGGTTTCTTATGGGAGCGGCCCCGGCAGGATTATTTGTCTATGTGATTCCATTCTTGATCTCAACAGTTGCAGGAAGTATTCTTGCGTTTGTTTTGATTTCTGTTTTACAGAAAAGCGGAGTCGGGGTTCAGGCTGCATGAGCAAAAAGAAAACTTTTCAGAGGCGATTTTGCGAGGGGGAGTCTGAATAGTTACGATCTTTTAACACAAATATTATTTCATAAAAAAGTGGAGGAACAATAACATGAGAAATTATACAACTCAAATGGATGCGGCAAGAAAGGGAATTATTACGCCGGAAATTAAACTTGTAGCAGAAAAAGAGCATATGGAAGTAAGCAAATTAATGACGCTGGTGGCTGAAGGAAAAGTTGCAATTTGTGCCAACAAAAACCACACTTGCTTAAGTGCAGAAGGTGTTGGAAGTATGCTCCGTACAAAAATCAACGTAAATCTGGGGGTTTCCAGGGATTGTAAGGATTATGACATTGAAATGAAAAAAGTCATGAGTGCTGTAGAACTTGGTGCGGAGGCCATTATGGATCTTTCCAGTCATGGAAATACACAGCCTTTCCGGCAAAAGCTTACCAGGGAATGTCCGGTTATGATCGGTACTGTTCCGGTTTATGACAGTGTCATTCATTATCAAAGGGATCTTGCAACTTTAACTGCCAAAGATTTTATCGATGTAATCCGTATGCATGCGGAGGACGGCGTTGATTTTGTTACGCTGCACTGTGGAATCACACGTAAAACCATCGAACAGATCAAAAAACATAAGCGTAAAATGAACATCGTAAGTCGTGGTGGAAGTTTGGTATTTGCATGGATGTGTATGACAGGAGAGGAAAATCCATTCTATGAATACTATGATGAAATTCTTGATATTTGTGAAGAGTATGATGTGACTATTTCACTGGGAGATGCCTGTCGTCCGGGATGTCTTGCAGATGCTACCGATGTGTGCCAGATTGAGGAGCTTGTCCGTCTGGGTGAGCTGACAAAACGCGCCTGGGAGCACAATGTGCAGGTAATGGTGGAAGGCCCCGGACATGTTCCGCTAGATCAGGTTGCTGCAAATATGAAGGTACAGCAGAGTATCTGTATGGGAGCACCATTCTACGTACTGGGACCTTTGGTTACAGATATTGCTCCTGGATATGATCACATTACTGCTGCCATCGGAGGCGCTGTTGCTGCCATGAGTGGTGCTGCCTTCCTTTGCTATGTAACTCCTGCAGAGCATTTGGCACTTCCGAATGTAGAAGATACAAAGCAGGGAATCATAGCATCAAAAATCGCTGCTCATGCGGCCGATATTGCAAAGGGGGTTCCGGGAGCCAGAGACATAGATGATAAAATGGCAGACGCCCGCAGAGTATTAGATTGGGATGCCCAGTATGCCTGTGCCTTGGATCCGGAAACTGCAAAAGCTATCCGTGACAGCAGAAAACCGGAAGATGATCACAGCGATACCTGCAGTATGTGCGGAAAGTTCTGTGCGGTAAGAAGCATGAACAAGGCGTTAGCTGGAGAATATATTGATATTTTGTAACGGTTCAGAACTATAAATGTGGAGTCTGGCGCTTCTTTTTTGATGTTTAAAAGTTCGTAGTGTGCTATTATGGATGAGTAGATTAAGTAGATTATGACGAAAGTAGGAGAATGCTTATGAAGATAATGATAGCTTCAGATATTCATGGATCTGCCTATTATTGCAGACAGTTGTTAAATATGTTTCAAAAAGAAAAAGCAGACCGCTTAATGCTTCTTGGAGATGTTTTGTATCACGGTCCAAGAAATGATCTTCCCAAGGAATATGCCCCAAAGGACGTGATCGCTATGTTAAATCCTATGAAGGACAAGATTCTTTGTGTTCGGGGAAATTGCGATACAGAAGTGGATCAGATGGTATTGGAATTTCCGATTCTGGCAGATTATGCCATCCTTACAGTGAGAGATCATCTGGTATATGCCACTCACGGACACAATTATAATATAAGTAAATGTCCACCGCTGATGCCTGGAGATATTTTATTGCATGGCCATACCCACGTGCCGGCCTGGGAAATCTTTGGGCAGGAGAACCTTTATTTAAACCCTGGTTCCGTTTCTATTCCAAAAGAAGACAGTGCTCATGGGTATATGATCTTAGAGGGAGATACCTTTCTCTGGAAAGATCTGGATGGAGAAATCTACCACTCATTGACAATTGATGCATAAGGTTTCTTAATGATTTGTTTTCACAAATTTTTCAAATCCTAATCACGAGTCAATCACAAACCTTGGCTATACTAGCTCCTGTAAGTTGTTATTGTTCCTTTGGTAAACGCCTTGGGAATGTAGGCAATGAAAGGAGCTTATTTTATGAGAAATAAAAAATTATGGAAAGCATTATTTTGCGGAGGATTAACCTCTGCCGTTATTCTTACAGGTTGTAGCGCAACAAGCAGTAATAGTGTAGTAGTATCTGACAGCACCCTCTCCGGTACTGTATCTTCCGTGGACGGAGATACCATTACCATATCCGCTAACACCGGAATGGGTGGAGGCATGGGTGGTGGCCAGGCACAAGATGGAAATGCCCCAAGCGGTGAGGCCCCGAGTGGAGAGGCACCAAGTGGAAATGGTGGAGATCAGGGAAGTACCGATGGACAGACACCACCGGAAAAGCCGGATGGAGATAGCGCATCAACTGATGATACAAAGTCAACCACTGACGATTCTAAATCAACTACAGACGATACAAAAACCGATACAGACAGTAGCACAGATTCAGCAGATCAGTCATCTTCGGATTCAGAAGATGCCATGGAGAAGCCGTCGGGAAATTCGGGAGAGCAGCCATCCGGAGACCAACCATCAGGAGACGCGGGAGGACAACAGCCATCCGGAGACCAAGGGGGAGATTCCTCTGGTCTTACTTTTGAAATCGTACTGAAGGATACCTCTGTTCTTAAGGATTCTGATGATAATACTATAAAATTGAGTGATATTAAAGAGGGAGACAACCTGACTGTAAAAGTGGACGAGAATGGAAATATTACCTCTGTGGTTGTGGGAGAAAGTTCCGGGAGTTCTGAAGGAGTAACAGATTATACGGCTTTGAAGGAATTTACAGAGGACAGTGAGGTTTCCGGTGAATCCTATGATTCAACAGGAACCGATGAAAATGCGATCTTGGTAAGCAGTGGAGCAAAGGTGACTTTTGATAATATCGAGGCAACCCGTACTTCGAAAGACAGTACAGGAGGAGACAATTCCAGCTTTTACGGGGTGGGAGCTGCCCTTCTTACCACCGACGGAACTTCTTATGTAAAAGGTGGAAATTTCACGACTGATGCCAACGGAGGTGCAGGACTTTTTGCCTACGGAGATGGTGTAGTATATGCTTCTGATTCTACGATTAAAACCAGCGCAGATACTTCCGGTGGAATTCACGTAGCAGGTGGAGGAACTCTCTATGCCTGGGATCTTGATGTCACCACAGCGGGAGAGTCTTCTGCAGCTATTCGAAGTGACAGAGGTGGCGGTACTATGGTAGTAGATGGGGGAACCTATACTTCTACAGGAACGGGATCACCTGCGGTTTATACAACTGCAGATATTTCGGTAAGTGATGCGACTTTGACGGCAGAAAATTCCGAAGGTATTTGTCTGGAAGGAAAGAATAATCTCCGTTTATATAATTGTGACTTAACAGGAAATATGGCCGATGATGATCAGAATGATTGTACTTGGAATGTAATTTTATATCAAAGTATGTCCGGAGATTCGGAAGAAGGTGAGGGAACCTTCCAGATGACAGGCGGAAGCCTTACTGCAAAAAATGGCGGCCAGTTTTATACTACCAATACACAGTCTACCTTCTATCTTTCAGATGTAGACATTACCAATGCATCAGATTCTGAATTTTTCCTCAGATGTACAGGAAATAATAACCAGAGAGGATGGGGAAGCAGCGGATCTAACGGAGCAGATTGTAATTTCACAACTTCCAGTCAGACCATGGAAGGGGATGTGATTTACGACAGCATCAGTAACCTGGACTTTTACCTTACCAACGGAAGTGTAATCACCGGTGCCTTTGTAGATGATGAAACCTATGCGGGAGACGGGGGAGATGGCGCTGCAAATCTTTACATTGATTCTGACTCTACCTGGATCGTAACAGGAGACAGTACCCTTACAAGTCTTCAGAGTGAGGGAACCATTCAGGATACAGATGGCAAAACCGTTACTATTAAAGGAACTGACGGAACCGTCTATGTAGAAGGTGATAGTCAGTATACTATTACGGTAGAAAAGTATAGCAAGACAGCAGATTTATCTGGAGCGACCACAGGAGACAGTTTCTCCGATCATTCCGTCGACAAACCAGATGAACTTTCGTAATGAAATTTCTATAGATTATTTCTATAGATTAGAGAAATGCGTTTTCTAAAAAGAACCCATATGTGGCAACCTAAACTTGCCACGTATGGGTTATTGATTTGTATTTTCATATAAATATTGTTGTGATGATTGGACACCATTCGCAGAATGCAGTTTTTCATGGTACGGAATAGATACATATCAGCTTATTTAGTTATTGATTGATTCCTGTGAGGATGGTACTTAGGTGGGTGCACCGGATACCTGTAGTGATAGCCTGTAACAAAATATTATAGGTATCTTCGATGAGTTCACAGTTTACTGCGGCTACTCCAAGCTCCTGTGCCTTCTCCAAAATATAGTCGACCTTTTGATTATCGTGTTCCACACCAATCACTTCCTCAAAAAGTCCGGCATAGTGCTGATTTACAAACTTGCGCTTAGCCTTAATCTCATCCTGAGAACAGGTGGTAGTAAGAACAAATAGCATAGCTCCATCCGCTTTTGCAGCTTCAATATACTCTTTGACGACCGGCACCGGTCTGCAATACTCATAGGTGTCTTCGCCGTGGACCTTGCAATATTCTTCCCATTGTTCGCCAGACATCCCAATCTGAAATTTTTCATCTACTTTGTAGCAAGGACTGCTGAGAGTACCGTCTACATCAACAAATAATAATTTTTTCATAGTAACCTCCCATATAGATTTCCAAAATCACGAGAAACATTCGTGAAGTTATTATAACATAATTGCCTCCGTGTAAAGTCTTTGCAAAGAAGAAGTATTGGATTTAATTAGGAACAAAAAAGCCACCGGGGGACCTGAGAGATGTTTCTCAGAGTCCTCGGTGGCATTTGCTATCCGGACGACCTTTCCATCATTATTTCATAGCTGATATAATCTTGAAATACGGTTTGAATAAACTATAGTACTTGATGCCATTAGCGGAACCATAAGTCTTGTTAATGGCAGATCGAATCCCATTTAAATTCTTGGTCTTATTTTTGTTTTTCTCCAGGAAATCAACAAAATCCCCAGGATTTTCAAGGTCACTGTGTAAAAAGATTATATCAGTGATATGAGTTACTTTTTCCTTGCGGGAGTAAATTGTCTGCTTATAAGGATAAGCGTTGGATTTAATGGTCTTATAAATCTTCTGACCCTGGTCCCGACCATAAATGTGAACCAAGGTTTCGTGGAGGGACTCTAAAGAGTCCTTTGTAATACAATTGATGATTTCATCCACTTCCTGTTTGTCAAAAGCGTAGGGGGAAGATTCCTCCTTGGTCTCGGAAAATTCAGGAAGGTGGGTGCTTTCTTTGAAGTCTTCTAAAGAATCTTCTTCGGTTTCCACAAATTCAGGAAGAAATGTAATTTGTTTAAATTCTTCAGAGGCTTCTGTGGTTGTTTTGCTTTCCGTAACTGCAGGAGCTACAGGAGTTTCGAGAGCTACAGGAGCTACAGAAGTTACAGGAACCTCTGGTTCTTCCGAGCGCGTTGGTTCCTCCGAAGGTTGTTCCTTTGATTCTATAAACTCAGGAAGATAAGAGATTTCCTTGGAATCCTCAGAAGGAGTTCCTTCTGTCTCAGCAAACTCAGGAAGGCAACTTACTGCGGTAGAATCTGCGGAAACTTCTGCAACAAGAGCTTGCTCTTTCGCTGTTTCGTGTTCTGCGATAACAGGAGCTGTCTCTTTCGCAGCTTCGTATTCTGGGACAACAGGAGCTGTCTCTTTCGCAGCTTCATGTTCTGGGACGACAGGTGTTTCCGACTCCGTAGTTTTGTGCTTGTGCAATGCAATCTTACAGAAATTTACATTCACTCTCCGAACCGCAAAGCCTTTCTTTTTCCAAAATTTCACGGCGGCATCAAAACCGGTGTCATTGCTCATGACTACAAATTCAGTGCCATTTTCCCTGGAATCCTCGTTCATAAGATATCCCATATAGGAAATCAATTGGAAATCCAAGGCATTGTTGCCTTCGTAGCATTCCTCGAAAGTAATCTTTCGGGTAGTATTGCCAAGAAGCTTCACCACTGACATGTAGGACATGTGAGGGGAATTCTTGGTGTAGAAGATAACAATCTCATCCTCTTCGTTTGCCAGATCCAGTAGCATCAACCAATTGTCGTTTACATTTTCGCTATCAACTAAATAATATTTGATACTGTTCACCATTCATCCGGACCAGGTCATTGTAACACAGATGTTAAGATTTTACAAAAGATAGAGATTAAATGAGTGTTATAGGTTGCATAAAAAAAGGATTCGTTTTATTATGAGTTTATGTTTGAGGAGGAAAAAAATGAAGAGAAAATTATGTGTACTATTGGCTGCACTGATGGTCGTTTCTGTACTTCCGGCTTGTTCAAAGAAGTCCGATGATACTGAAAAAACCACAGTCACCAAGAAAGAAACCAAGGAAACAACAAAAGAAGAGGAGACCAAGGAGGAAGAGCCAGCAGAAGAAATTCCAGCTAATCAGAATCTTCTTACAGGAATTGCAGATTTAACTGATGGAGCGATTGGAAAACGTCCGGTGGCAGTTATGGTTAATAATATTCCGGACGCCATGCCTCAATATGGTGTAGAAAAGGCAGACATTATTTTTGAGATTCCGGTAGAGGGAGACCACACCAGATTTATGGCATTGTATGGAGATTATACCACTGTGCCAAAGATCTGCCCGATCAGAAGTTGCAGATATTATTTCCCGGCCCTGTCTCAGGGATTTGATGCATTTTATGTAAACTGGGGAATCGATGATTCTATTGCAGATTATCTGGAGGCTTTAAACCTTGATCAGTATGATGGAATTTACAATGCGGGAAATCTTTTTGGAAGAGATCAGGATCGTTTGAATGCAGGATATGCTCTGGAGCATACAGGAACCTTCGACGGAACTCAGTTTGCATCTGTGGTACAGTCTGAAGGAAGACGAACCGATCTTAAGGATAACATGAAAGATGCTGCTTTTAAATTTAATGGGTTAAACGAGCAGTTAAAGGCTGGTACAGACAATTGTACAAGAGTGGATATTAATTTTGGCGCGCAGACAGCTGCATTGACTTATGATGAGGCTTCTAAGACTTATAAAAAGGAGAACAACGGAGCAGCACAGATTGATAGCAGTACCGGAAATCAGCTTTCATTTACGAACGTTTTTGTTTTAGAGACTACTATTTCCGTAAGAGATGAAGTAGGACATAAGCAGTTAGACTGGGAAGGTGGAGTCAAGACTGTTGGATATTATATTTCCAATGGCGGAATCCAGAAAATTCACTGGAGCAAGACACCGAACGATGAATCTTCAAGACTGATTTTCTTTGATGATGCAGGAAATGAAATTAAGATTAATCGTGGAAAGAGTTATATTGCATTTAACTATGCAAATCAGGCAACCTTCCAATAAGAGAAAAAGAATTTAAAGATTTAAAAATTACAAAATTACAAAATTACAAATCCCCTGTAGAACATTGGTGAAAATCAAAGTATCTACAGGGGATTTTCTGATAAAAAATTCAATAGAATTTTTCATAAAAGTTCGTTATTACAGAGAAGCTAATAGTTCCTTTAAAACCTTCAGCACAGAATCGGTGCGCTTATTTGCATATTTCTCGACACCTGGGGCACAAGGCTCCATAGCGTATCCGATGCCGGCAAATTCTAACATGGCGGTATCGTTATATTCGTCTCCAAAGGCGATGCATTCCTCTCTGGAAATCCCCATAAGATTACAAAGCTTCTCGAGGGCAATTCCCTTATTTACCCCATCAGGAACAAAATCCACCCAGTCTTTTCCGGAGGTTACGATGGTAATCTCCTGACCGAAAAGCTCTCTGAAATGTCCAAAGGTATCGATATCTGCTCCAAAATCACAGAGAGCAAATTTAATAAAAGGCTTCCTGATTTCATCCATAGAATCCACTTTTTCTATGTCGTAGTGGATCACATCCCGCATGATATGGAGAAATTCCTCGTTGTCAGAATCGGTATAACTTCTGTCCACACAGGAAACAAAGGGAGCGCAGGGCCATTCTCTGGAGGCCTTGAAAATCCGCAGAGCCAATTCTCTTGGAATTTCGCCACTGGAGAGTTTTTGGTCTTCATAAGTTAATATAGCTCCGTTCTCTGAAATGTAATAAATATCATCGGCTACAGGTTCGAAAAGATGAAACAGGCTGTTGTATCCTCGACCACTGGATGCAACAAAACGAATCCCTTTCTCTTTTAATTTCGAAATGACATCAAATAATTCCGGGTCCAGTGTTTGGGCACCGTCTTTTAATAAAGTTCCGTCAATATCGCTGGCAATCAATTTAATCATATAAGTATTACTCCTTCGTAAATTATATAAATAGAAACAGAAATCTAATATAAATGGATGATCAAACCTATCTCTAGTATCTTGCGGTATTCTGCTCCAAACATTATAATATAACATGATGTTGGGGGCAAAAGATTTTTTTGCCCTCTTTAAGTGAAGTACTACAAGGTATGTTTTGGAAATGAAAGGAACCAACTATGAAAATCGGAATTGGAAATGATCATGCAGCTGTAGAAATGAAAAACGAAATCTCAGAATATCTTAAGGAGAAGGGATATGAAGTAGTGAACTTCGGAACAGATACCAATGAAAGCTGTAATTACCCAGAGTATGGGGAGAAAGTCGGACGGGCCGTAGTAGCAGGTGATGTGGATCTTGGAATCTTGATCTGCGGAACCGGAGTAGGCATTTCTTTGGCAGCTAATAAGGTAAAGGGAGTTCGCGCAGTGGTTTGTTCAGAACCATTTTCAGCGAAACTTTCCAGACAGCATAACAATACCAATATCCTGGCCTTTGGCTCTAGAGTCATCGGTATAGAGATGGCAAAGATGATCGTGGATGAATGGTTAAATGCCGAATTCATGGGTGGAAGACATCAGACCCGTGTGGATATGATCATGGCTATTGAGAATAAATAAAGGATTTTCCGAATAGGATCCTAATTAGTTATAAGATTTTCCGGTATAGTCGGAATGTGAAAATAAGATGGAGTAGAAATAAGACGGAGAGAAACATGGACGGAATTATTTTTGATATAGATGGCACCCTGTGGGATTCCACTCCTGAGGTAGCAGGGGCTTGGAATGAGGCTTTGCGTGAAAATACGGATATAAAGATGGTACTGACTCCTGAGATTTTAAGAAAAGAATTCGGAAAACCCCTAAAGGAGATTTTGGAGGATCTGTTTCCGGAAGAGGGAGATGAGGTTCGAGAACAAATTGCAGGATATCTTTATCGCTATGAGAATGACCGGGTGAGAAATGCGCCTTGTCATCTTTATGAAGGAATGAAGGAAACCATAAGAGAGTTATCGAAAACTTATCGATTGTTTATCGTCAGCAATTGTCAGGCCGGTTATCCGGAGGCTTTCCTTGAAAATACAGGACTTGGGGAGTGCTTTGAGGCTCACTTGTGTCCGGGAGATACTGGGCTTTTTAAGGCAGATAACCTTCGCAAGATCATAGAGGATTATCATCTGGAATCTCCGGTATATGTGGGAGATACTGCCGGGGATGCCCTGGCCTGTAAAATGGCGGGCGTTCCTATGATCTATGCGGCTTACGGTTTTGGTCAGGTGGCTGAACCGGAAGCTGTGATTCACAACTTTTTCCAACTACCTGCAGTGATAGAGGAGATGGAAAAGAGAAGTTAAGAGAGATGAGAAGAATATTTGGGGAGAGTTTACAATGAACTACAATAAAATTGTGCAGGGCATTTTGGACATTGGGGAAGCTATGGCTCAAAGTGGAGCGGAATGTTTTAGACTGCAGGATAGCTTGTATCGAATTGCGAAAAGCTATGGTTTTGTGCGCTATGATATATTCGCGATTCCCAGTAATTTGCAGATTACCGTAGAGACACCGGAAGGGGAGATTATTACCCAGACCAGACATATTGAACTTTCGGAGATGAATTTGGATCGATTGGATTATCTGAATCATCTTTGCAGAACCATCTGTGCAAATCCTGTGGATGCAGATGAACTTCATGAGAAGTTTATGGAAGTTATCAACCGACCAAAGCAAAAAACATATTTGCGATATGTTGCGGGAGTTATGGGCGGAACCGGATTTGCTGTTTTCTTTGGATGTGATTGGCAGGATGCTATAGTAGCCACGATTATTTCTATTATGATTGTTGCAGTGGGAAAATGGCTGGAGAAGCGGGAGGATAACCTTTTAATTTATAATGCCATTTTATCTTGCTTATCTGAGACGGTTATAATGCTTTGTTCTAAAATCGGACTTGGACATCATTCGGA
Source organism: bacterium (assembly GCA_963658085.1). GTDB lineage: Bacteria > Bacillota > Clostridia > Lachnospirales > Lachnospiraceae > CAKRJP01. The sequence goes on along the minus strand of CAVKOU010000008.1, from coordinate 52,968 downwards.
GTGGATCATGATCGGAATTGTCATGCTCTTAATTTCCGGCCTGGGAATTACCAATGGTATCAGGGATTTATTGCAGAGAGATTTTATTTCCGGATCTATTAAGATTATGGATTCTGTTTTGGGAGCTGCCGGTATCGCTTTTGGTATTGCTTTTGCGATGTCTGTATTTGACAAAGGGGAGCTACAAGGGTTTGTGATCGCGCCTAATTTTGCAGTGCAATTGATCAGCTGTACCATTGCCTGTACCGGATTCGCCTGGTGGTTTAAGGTAAGAGGAAAGCAGGTGCTATATTCCAGTATCGGAGCCTTCTTTACCTGGTTTGTGTACATGGCTGTATATAATTACACTGACAGTAATTTTTGGGCTACGATTATAGGGGCCACCTTTGTGGCGGGATATGCCTTTGTCATGTCCAGAGTGAATCGAGCACCGTCTACCATCTTTTTAACAGCGTCGGTATTTCCTCTGATCCCCGGACCGAATCTTTACTATATGATGTATGGATTCGTGGGAGGAGACAATGCTATGGCTTTTGAGCAGATGAAGGTATTGTTTGAGACTTGTCTGGGAATTGCCTTCGGATTTTTGATCGTGGACGTAGTGACCAGAGTGTTGATGTATCAGCTGAAGAGAGAGTTCCATATCGGAAAAGCTCCACAGCATCAGGATCATGGTAATCAATAGTAAAAATAAAATGGAAACATAAAGGAAAGGTAAGCGAAAATATGGCAGACCGATTGGAATTTACCGCGAAACTTGCGGGAATCCTGGAGCAAGGAAAAGAACAGGGAAATAGAATGTCCTTTTCGGAAGTGGAAGAATATTTTAAAGAAGATGATCTAAATGAGGAACAGCTGTCGTTGGTGTGCGAATATCTTATGAGCCAGAAGGTCATCGTCTCTGGATTTGTGCCAAGAAAAGGTGAGATCAAAGAAGTTGCAGATGGAGATGTTTCCGGAAATCAGGAAGGCATAAACGAGGCTGCAAATAAAGGTCCTCTAAAGGGAAGAGATGCTTTAAGTAATGCGGAGAGAGAATTTGCCAAGGAGTATCTAAGAGATATAGAGAACATGCGACCAAAGACCGAGGAGGAGGTGCTTCTAAAGAAGCTGATGCCACAGGTGATGGAAATGGCTATGGACTTAAAACAGCCGGAAATTCCGTTAGGAGATCTGGTGCAGGAAGGAAGTATGGCTCTTTTGCTTGGAGTTCAGAAATTACGAGAGCCTGCAGAGATTATCTGGGAGGATGAGGAAGAGGAGTCTGAAGAATTTATATCTTCGGAAGAATATTCCCGGGACGCGACCTTAGAGGAAGATGACTTGGAAGGAGAAGCCCTAGAACGTAAGCTCCTTGAAGAAGTGCGTTCTACCATTTTGACAATGATTGAGGAGCAGACGGAAACCAAAGCCAGAGATAAGAAGATGGTAAGTAAGGTTTCGGATTTAGATGAGATCATTCAGAAAATGAAGGATGATTTCGGGAGAAAAGTTTCCGTAGAGGAAGTTGCCGAACAGAGTGGACTTAGCCCGGATGAAATCGCTAATATACTAAAACTTGCGGGAGAAGATGCTCCCGAGGAGGATGAAGATATCAACGATCTCTTCCATGTGGTAGAGAATGGAGAAATGCCAAAAGAATAAAAATAAATCGGAGGGAAAGAATCTCGTAAAAAGATTCCTTCTCTCCGATTTTTTATTCCTTAGTTTCTTCTTCCTCTTTGGGTTCAGGCAAATAAAGATGTACCCGTTCGATGCGGTTTTTATCCATCTTTTCTACGATCATCTTAATACCATCCTCTGTGGTGAATTGATCACCAACCTCCGGCAAACGATCAAGATGTTCGATGATAAATCCGCCTAAAGAATCATAATCTTCGGAAGAAAGATTAAGATCTAATTCATCATTAAGATCATCTAAGTTAATAGAAGCTTCTACCGTGTATTCTAAGTCGTTGATCCTGGTGATAAACTCCTCTTCATTTTCATCATATTCATCATGAATTTCGCCCACGATCTCCTCCAAAATATCTTCCAGAGTAATGAGGCCGGATGTTTCACCGTATTCGTCTAGAACGATGGCAATATTGAGAGAAGCCTGACGCATTTCCACCAACAGTTCGGAAATGTCCTTGTATTCATAAGTGAAATAAGGCTCTCGCATAATATTACGCACATGAAAGTCTCCGGTGTTACTGTATAGAAGAAGGTCCTTCATGTTGATAGTTCCGATGACATTGTCTGTGGTGTCCTTGTAAATAGGAAGTCTGGTAAACTTATCCTCTCTAAAGATTTCAATCAGATCTTCGTAGGTACTGTTTACGTCTGCAAATGTTACATGAACGCGAGGAACCATAACATCTTTTGCTTTTGCATCCCCTAAGTCAAACACATTGTAGATCATTTCCTTTTCTTCTGATTCAATGACCCCGTCCTCGTGGCTCACATCCACAATGGTACGCAGTTCACCTTCTGTCATAGATTTATTGTTAGCATTTGGATCGATCCGCATCAGTCGGAATAAAATCGATGACAATCCATTGATAATAAAGATAAAAGGCGTCATTATAACGATAAATATATGAATAATTTTTGCATAGAGCAGGGAAATCTTTTCGGCATGAAGAGTTGCAAGAGTCTTCGGAGTAATCTCGCCAAAGAGCAAGATAGCAACTGTCAATATAGCGCTGGCAATGGCTACCATGGATCCACCTAAATGGTAGGACAGGGTAGTGGTCAAAGATGCAGCGGACAAGTTTACTATATTGTTGCCGATCAGGATCGCACTTAACATCTTAGAAGAATCATCCGTAATTTTTAGAACAATCTGAGCATTCTTATTGCCTTCTTCAGCCAGATTGCGGATTCGGATTCGGTTTACAGTTGTAAGTGCAGTTTCTGCTGATGAGAAAAATGCAGAAAGGATTAATAAAATAATAAGTATAACTAATTGCGCGACGACACTCGAGTCCACGGGAAAACATCACTCCTTTTTGAAAATTGTTTTCCATCAATATACAGCATCTGCCGGAATTTTGCAAGTGTCCCCTTGAGTTTGAAAAATACATAGTGTAACATAGGGGATATATTGGGAGGAAGATTTATGGACCAAAAATTTTATGATAAATTAGCAAGTATCGTGACAGAAAAAAGGGCATTGCTTGAGGAACCTATGAGTAAACATACCACTTTTCGGGTAGGTGGACCTGCAGATTACTTTCTGATTCCGGAGACGGAGGAGGAAGTTGTAAAGCTTATAGCTCTTTGTAGGGAAGAGAATGTTCCTTATTATATAGTGGGAAATGGAAGTAATCTCTTGGTATCGGATGAAGGATATGACGGTGCGATTATTCAGATTGGCCGCAGGATGAGTGAGATTACGGTGGATGGAGAATTTATAACAGCCAGAGCAGGTGCACTTTTGTCTGCCATTGGAAGTAAGGCGTTAGAACATTCTTTGGGTGGTTTTGAATTTGCCGCAGGAATTCCCGGATGCCTTGGAGGCGCCTGTGTGATGAATGCAGGAGCCTACGGCGGAGAAATGAAGGATATTTTGGTTAGCGTGACGGTATTAAATCCACAGGGAGAAATTGAGACAATTCCGACAGAGCAGCTGGAGCTTGGATATCGCACCAGTCTCATTGGGAAAAGAGGAGATATTGTTCTATCAGCGAAAATGAAGCTTACACCAAAGAATCCTGCAGAAATTAAGGAATTGATGGAAGAGTTAAAACAAAAACGAATCGAGAAACAGCCATTAGAATATCCAAGTGCGGGAAGTACTTTTAAACGGCCGGAAGGATATTTTGCAGGGAAATTGATTCAGGATGCAGGACTTAAGGGATTCCGGGTAGGAGGAGCCCAGGTTTCCGAAAAACATTCGGGATTCGTGATCAACAAAGACCATGCAACGGCATCGGATATCGACAATCTTATGAGACAGGTCTCAGAGAAAGTAGAAGATAAATTTGGAGTGCCTTTGGAGGCAGAGGTAAAAAAAATAGGCAAGTTTTAATTGAGTTAAATTAGATTAAATTAAATTGGATTAGATTAGATTGAATTAGATTTGACTGGTTTAAGGAGTGTTAAAAGGAGGGGCATATGAGAATTGTCATTGTGACCGGAATGTCCGGGGCGGGAAAAAGTACAGCTCTTAAGATGTTAGAAGATTTTGGATATTTTTGCGTAGACAATCTGCCATTTCCTTTGATACCTAAGATGGCAGAGCTACTTACGATTCCCGGATCAGAGACGGAGAAGGCGGCTCTTGGAATTGATATCAGAAGTGGACATAGCTTTAAAGAATTAGAAAATATTCTGGATGACTTGGATAAGAAATCATTAAATTACGAGATTTTATTTTTGGAATCCTCCGATGATGCCCTTATTAAGCGCTACAAGGAAACCAGAAGATATCATCCCTTGTCCGGCAGGGAAGGAAAGGTGGATGAAGGAATCAAAAGAGAACGAGGGGAGCTTGCTTTTCTTAAGGAACGGGCAAACTATGTTTTGGATACCACCCATACCTTGACCAGGGAACTGAGACAGGAGCTGCAAAATATTTTCGTTGAAAACAAAGAGTATCATAATCTGTACATTACCGTAGAATCCTTTGGTTTTAAATATGGAATTCCAAAGGACGCAGATCTGGTATTTGATGTGCGATTCCTTCCAAATCCCTATTATGTAGAAGAACTTCGCCCTTTGACGGGAAATGATCAGTCGGTCAGAGACTATGTCATGGCTGGTGGCTTGGCAGATGAGTTCTTAGAAAAATTAGAAGATATGGTAAAGTTTTTGATTCCTAATTATATTAAGGAAGGGAAAACGCAGTTGGTGATTGCTATCGGCTGCACCGGAGGAAAGCATCGCTCTGTTACTCTGGCAAATGCACTATATGAAGCTCTGGAGGAAGGGGCGGATTACGGGATTCGCATTGAACATAGTGACATCGGAAAGGATGCCATTACCAAGGCAAAGTAGGCTGTGGATTTGTCTGGATTTGCCTATAAGATAGGAAGAAATAAAAGGAGCATGTATGTCATTTTCAGGACAGATTAAAGATGAACTTGTAAAGCAGGAGAAGGAAGCCAGACATTGTAATTTGGCAGAACTTGCGGCATTTATCAGAATGTCTGGTGAAATCAAGCAGGTTAGAGATAACTATAGCCTGCATTTTCATACGGAAAACCTTGCAGTTGCAAGAAAATGCTTTACATTACTGAGAAAAACATTTAATATAAAGGCTGATATAGCGGTGCGTAGGCATATGTCGAAAGACAGCGCTAGCTACGATATTTATGGATGCGGACCAGAATTGATAGCCATAAGGAACGCGTCCTTGCAATCTTCTTGCTGTAAGAGATCCTACCTTCGGGGAGCATTTCTTGTATCGGGGTCCATGAGTGATCCCAACAAGTCTTATCATTTCGAGATTGTATGTGATGAGGCACCATTAGCAGAACAATTAAAGGGACTCATGATGAGTTTCGGACTGGATGGAAAAGTAGTGGAGCGTAAGCATCACTACGTTGTTTATTTAAAGGAAGGTTCGCAGATCGTAGATGTACTCAATGTTATGGAAGCCCATGTGGCTCTTATGGAATTTGAGAATGTCCGGATCATGAAGGACATGCGAAATACTGTAAACCGTAAGGTAAACTGTGAGACTGCTAATATCAACAAAACAGTGTCGGCTGCTGTAAAGCAGACAGAGGATATTAAATATATTCAAGACACCAATGGCTTTGATAAGCTGCCGGAAGGTTTGAAGGATGTTGCCCTTACACGTCTTGCTTACCCGGATGCAACTTTGAAAGAACTAGGAGAGCTTCTGGAACATCCTATTGGGAAGTCGGGAGTGAACCATAGATTGCGTAAGCTTAGCGAGATCGCTGATAAGTTAAGGGATAGGTAGGGAGGAACACTTTGGTATGATTACAAAACCGGTAACAATCCAGAATAATATGGAGATGGAAGATCGACCAATTGCACATCTGGTGCAGGAAGCAAGCCAGTATCAGAGTCAGGTATTTATTATGATGGAAGACAAGAAGATCAACGCAAAGAGCATCATGGGTATGATGTCCCTTCGTTTGCAAAAGGGTGAAAACGTTGAAGTAATCGCAGACGGAGCCGATGAGAAGGATGCGGTTGCGGGAATCGAAAGTTTTCTTTGTGCAAGATAGGAATTTTGCAAGAAGAGACTTTTAAGGATGCTATAGTGGACATAATTGAAGATGAAAAGTTAAGAGAAAAGGCATATGTATATCATATGTCTTTTGTTGATTTTAATATGTACGATAGGAAGTTATTTATGAAAAAGTTTAGAGGTGAATTCTATGAAACGAATGCTTTTTATATTTAATCCCCATGCCGGTAAAGAGATTTTAAAGCCTCAGTTATCAGAGGTTCTGGATATATTTGTAAAAGGGGGATACGAGGTAGTAGCTCATCCGACCCAGGGATATCAGGATGCCTATAAGAAAATTTTAGAGTATGATCCTGCCATGTATGACATGATCGTATGTAGCGGAGGAGACGGAACCATTGACGAGATTGTCAGCGGAATGATGGAACGAGCTCCTGAGGATCGAAAGCCCGTAAGCTACATTCCGGCCGGCACCACCAACGATTTTGCTTGTAGTCTGCATATTCCAAGAAATGTATTAAAAGCAGCGGACAATGCAGTCCACGGAGCCAGTTTCGGCTGTGATGTGGGACAGTTTAATGATACTTATTTTGCTTACATAGCTGCTTTTGGACTTTTTACAGATGTTTCCTATGAGACTACCCAGGAAATGAAGAATGTTTTGGGACACCTGGCTTATGTATTAGAGGGTACCAAGCGATTGTTTAATATTCCATCCTATAAGATTAAGGTGACCCATGATGGAGAAACGATAGAGGATGAGTTTATTTATGGAATGGTTACCAACTCCAAATCCGTAGGGGGATTCCGCAACATGATTGGGAAAAGTGTAACTTTTGATGACGGACTTTTTGAGGTTACCTTAATCCGTACACCGAAGAATCCCTTGGAGCTTCAGGAGATTGTGGCAGCTCTTTTGGTGGAGCAGGCAGACTCGAAACATATGTATACTTTCCGCACGGGACATATTACTTTTGAGTCTGTTGAGGAAATTCCATGGACTCTGGATGGAGAATTCGGAGGTTCCCACGATGAGGTTGAGATTAATAATCTAAAGCAACAGCTTGAGATTATGGTACCGAAAAAACACTTGAAGGATGTCAGCGGAGAGTACCGCAAAAAAATGCAGAACGAAACAAGTAGATGAATATATAGAAAATATATAGAACTTCATAACGAAATTTGAGTGAGACAGTTTGCGGACTGTCTCATTTTTTTTATTTTATTTAACTTTTGGGCAAAAAATTATACAGTTCTTTTACTTTTTCTTATCCGAACTATGATAGCGCTTTCATAAGTGGAAATGTTACGATGCTACACGTACGTAAGAGCCGAAAAACAAAGAAGCATCGTTGGCTGTAAAGGAGGAAAAAATGGCAGAAATTGCGCTTAGAAATGTCTGTAAGCAATTTGATTCTGAACATTACGGGGTGAAAGATTTCACCTTAGATATTCATGATAAAGAATTTGTAATCTTCGTAGGACCTTCCGGCTGTGGAAAGTCTACAACTTTGCGACTGATTGCAGGATTGGAAGATATTACGGATGGAGAACTTTGGATCGACGGAGAACTCTGTAATTATCTGGAACCAAAGGAAAGAGAGATGTCCATGGTTTTTCAAAACTATGCATTGTATCCAAACATGACAGTTTATGGAAACATTGCTTATGCATTGAAGATCCGAAAGGTTCCGAAAAAAGAAATTGATAAAAAAGTAAAGGAAGTAGCAGAAATCCTGGGGATTGAATCATTGTTAGATCGAAAGCCGGCAGCGTTATCCGGTGGACAAAAACAGCGTGTAGCCATCGGAGCAGCCATCATAAGACATCCGAAAGCATTCCTTATGGATGAACCTCTTTCCAATCTGGATGCAAAACTTCGGGCGCAGATGCGTGTTGAACTTCAAAAACTGCATAAGCAATTAGATACCACGATTATTTATGTAACTCACGATCAGACGGAAGCGATGACCCTTGGAACCAAGATTGTTGTTATGAAAGACGGACTGATCCAACAGGTCGACACCCCGCAAAATATTTATGATCATCCGGTAAATCAATTTGTGGCAGGATTTGTAGGTGCGCCATCTATGAATTTTATTGAATGTCAGGTTGAGAAGGAATTCGACAAGACTGTGTTAATCTTTGCAATAACGGGGCTGATCAAAAAAGTATATGTGTCCGGAGAAAATGAAGAGATCCTTCGGAAAAATTACGTTGGAAAACGTGTGATTATGGGAATCAGACCGGAAGATATCTACGAATATGAAGAAGCGTTGGCGGGCGGTTTTGCAGAAAACAGTGTGGGAATCAAAGAAACCGTGGTTACCAGAGAAATGCTTGGTGCGGAAGTGGTCCTGTATTTTGATGAACAGAATCGAACCCATGCAGTAAGACTGGAGCCTTCCAATCAGACAAAAGTAGGAGAAACGGCAGAGCTGTACTTTGATCCGAAACGGATTCATATATTCGATATAGAAACAAAAGAAAATATTCTTCATCAGTATAGGAAAGGATATTAAATATGAAAAAAGAAAAAACTATAAAAATAACACCTTACTTTTACCTGGTGCCAAGTTTATTAATATTTGCTGTATTTTTATTCTACCCATTTGTGAAAACTGTTTACTTGAGCCTGTTTATGACAAACAAAATGGGACAGGCAAAAATCTTTGTAGGTCTTCAAAACTATATCGATCTGCTTAGCTCAGCATCTTTTCGAAACAGTTTAAAAGTTACATTGATCTTTGTAGTCATTGTTGTATTCGGAGGAATGCTTTTGGGGCTTGTGGCAGCAGTTCTTTGTAACAAGGCATTTCCCGGAATCCGGGTATTTAGTACCGCTTATGCACTTCCGATGGCAATCGCATCAAGCTCTGCGGCAATGATCTTTCAGATTATGCTTCACCCGTCGGTAGGAATCGTAAATAAGCTTTTGGGACTGGATATCAACTGGCTGAATGATCCGAACACAGCTCTGTATTGTGTGGCGATCCTTACCGCCTGGTTAAACAGTGGAATTAATTTCCTGTATTTTTCAGCAGGTCTTGGGAATATTGATGAAACCATTTATGAAAGAGCATCTGTAGACGGAGCAAGCGGCGTGCAGCAGTTTTTTAGTCTGACCATCCCGGGATTGTCCCCTATTATGTTCTATACCGTTGTAGTAAACATCATCCAGGCTTTCCAGTCTTTTGGACAGATCAAAATCCTGACAGAAGGCGGACCAAACGAATCCACAAATGTAATTGTGTATTCCATTTACAGAGATGCATTCTTTAACTATCGTTTCGGAAGTGCATCTGCACAGTCTGTAATCCTGTTTATCATTATCATGATCGTAACATTGGTGATGTTCCGTATTGAGAAGAAGGGAGTAAATTACTAATGAGTCAGTTAAACAGTATGGCAATTCCGATGGAGGGAAAATACTCACAGAGTGAGCTATTGGAATTGAAAAATAAAATGAATGCCAAAGCACTGGCAAAAAGAAGAGGTAAGACCGCGCTTCGACTTACAGCGAATATTGTATTTGCCATTATCGTGCTTCTTCCGCTTTTGTATGCCATCAGTATTGCACTGATGCCGTCCAATGAATTATTTACAACGGAGTTAAATCTTTTCCCGTCGCATCCTACTTTGCAGAATTTCAAAGAAGCATTAACAACGGTTCCGCTTCTTCGATTTATTTTAAATTCCTTTATCATGGCAGGATGCATTACTATCGGACAGATTATTTCCTGCTCTCTGGCTGCATTTGCATTTTCCTTTTTGGAATTTAAGGGAAAAGGAATCTTGTTTGCAATTGTTATGGCAACCATGATGGTTCCCGGAGAAGCAACGATTATTTCGAATTACCTGACCGTAGGAAGCTGGGGGATTTTGGATACCTATGGAGTGTTGATCATTCCATATCTTACATCAGCAATGGGAATTTTCTTATTCCGTCAGTTCTATATGACATTCCCTATGTCATTATATGAATCGGCGAAGCTGGATGGATGCAGTAATTTGAAATTCATTATTAAAATTTTGCTTCCGCTTACCAAATCAGCTATCGGAGCTATGGCAGTATATACCTTTATCAATGCATGGAATATGTATATGTGGCCACTTCTTGTAACAGGTTCTAACAATATGAGAACGGTACAGATTGGTATCAGCATGCTGGACAGCGTGGATTCCCAATCGATTACATTGATGATCGCAGGTGTAGTTATGATCATCATTCCATCCATTTCGATTTTTATCATCGGACAGAAACAGCTGATCAGAGGAATGTTCTCAGGAGCTGTAAAAGGTTAATAATTTTGTTAGAAACGGGAAATTATCCCTTCCCGATTCTATATATGTGTGAATGTTACACACAAGTTTATCCATTAGAAGTGTTAATATCAGGAGGAAAACTATGAAGAAAAAAACAGTTTCATTATTACTTGTGGCAGCAATGGCTGTTGGAATGCTCACAGGATGCGGAGGAGGAACCTCTTCTGTTAGCCAGGACGGTTCATCCGATGCTACAGACAGCAGTGAAACCGTAGAAATGGCAGATGCATCAGACGTAGACGGAACTACCATTACATTCTGGCATTCTATGGGTGGTGTAAATGGCCAGGCCATCGATACCCTTGTCAAAAAATTTAATGATGAAAATGAATATGGAATTACCGTAGAAGCTCAGTATCAGGGAGAATATGATGACTCTCTGAATAAATTAAAGAGTGCTCAGATTGGAAATATGGGTGCAGATCTGGTACAGGTTTATGAAATTGGTACTCGTTTTATGATTGAGTCCGGCTGGACGGTTTCTATGCAGGACATGATCGATGCAGATAATTATGATGTGTCTGAGATTGAACCAAATCTTGCAGCATATTATACTATTGATGATCAATTATATTCTATGCCTTTTAACTCATCTACACCGATTATGTACTATAATAAAGATATGTTCGAAAAAGCTGGAATTACAGAAATTCCGGATAGCTTGGAAGCAATCGATGAGATTGGTGATCAGTTGATGAGTAAAGGCGGCGCCAGCGAAGTAATGTCCCTTGGTATTTATGGCTGGTTCTTCGAGCAGTTCATCAGTAAACAGGGACTGGAGTATGCAAACAACGGAAATGGTCGTGATGATGCTGCAACAGCAGTTGCTTTTGATGAAAATGGTGCTGCAAAGAATATTTTGACTGCATGGAAAACCCTCAACGATGACGGATATGCACCGATCGTTGGTAAAGGTGGGGATGCAGGATTAGCAGACTTCTCTGCAGGTAAATCTGCGATTACCCTTGGATCTACTGCTTCTTTAAAGCAGATCTTACAGGATGTAGATGGAAAATTTGAGGTAGGAACTGCATATTTCCCGAAAGTGTCTTCCGGTGACGAAGGTGGAGTATCCATCGGTGGTGCTTCTTTGTGGGCGTTAAATAATCAGGATTCAAAGAAACTTCGTGCAACATGGGAATTCGTAAAATTCCTGATCTCTCCAGAATCACAGGCATACTGGAATGCGCAGACAGGATATTTCCCGGTTACTACAAAGGCACAGGACGAGGATGTATTCAAAGAGAATATTGCTCAGTATCCTCAGTTCCAGACAGCTATCGATCAGCTTCATGATTCTTCACCGGAATATTGCGGAGCACTCTTGAGTGTATTCCCGGAAGCAAGAGCAACTGTTGAGTCTGAAATCGAGAGTATGCTGAATGGAAAAGAAGATGTGGATACGGCAGTAGACAACATGTCTGAGTCTATCAACAAAGCTATTACAGACTATAATACAGTAAATAATTAATAAGAACCGAGGCGGTAAACATTGAGCAAAACAAAGATATTTGCACACAGAGGTGCAAGCGGATATGCACCGGAAAATACACTGGAAGCTTTTGAACTGGCGATTGCACAGGAAGCCCATGGAATCGAACTAGATGTCCAGCTTACAAAAGATGGAATCCCGGTGGTGATCCATGATGAAACTGTAGATAGAGTTACAGAGCAAACGGGATGGGTCAAGGACTATACCTTAAAAGAGTTAAAAGAGCTTACGGTGCTAGAACAAAAATTTCCTAAATACCCCTCGGCAAAAATTCCAACCCTGGAAGAAGTACTGGATGCAGTAAAGGCATCCGGTATCCAGGTGAATATTGAACTGAAAACAGGGATTTACTGGTATCCGGATATTGAGCAGAAGGTTGCAGAGCTTGTGAGAAAAAGTGGAATGGAAGATCGGGTGATTTATTCCTCTTTTAATCATTACAGTGTCCAGAAGATGAAAGAAATTGTTCCGGATGCAGAGGTTGCGTATTTATATAGTGATGTAATCCTGGATGTGGCAGACTATGCGAAAACGACAGGAGTATATGGATTGCATCCTGCGGTATATCATGTGAAGATGGATGATTTCTTGAAAGAATATCAGGATAGCGGTCTGAACATCCGGGTCTGGACGGTCAATGAAAAAGAGGACATGGAATGGCTGATCCGAGAAGGGGTAACTGCCATTATCACCAACTATCCGGACAAGGCTTTGGAGATCAAAAAATCCGTGGAAATATAGGATTTGAAAAAATATTTAAAAAAATTCAAAAAAACACTTGCATTGTGTCAAATGTTATGGTAAATTATATCTTGCTTGCGGGTGATAAATAAATCGGCAGGCAAGATAAATGAAATATGGCTCCGTGGTCAAGCGGTCAAGACGCTAGCCTCTCACGCTGGAATCAGGGGTTCGATTCCCCTCGGAGTCACTTGAAGAGATTCATAGTTATGGATCTCTTTTTTTGTTGTCTGGAGACATATGGGAGGTCTTTTTGAATGCCTGATTGATTATATACTCTAGTGAATTGGATTATAATTTTTTTGCCGATTATAGGAGTGTACTAGAATTTGTACAAAAATAAAAAAGTATCAAAGGCTACATTCGCAATAGTGACGAAAAATTCTTTATTCTTGAGTTTTAATAGGAAGTAAGATATAATTAGGGCGTGTTAAAAATTAGCCAAAAGTATAAAGAAAGAAGGTATTAGTTATGGGATTGGTTACAACAACCGAGATGTTTAAAAAAGCCTATGACGGCGGCTACGCTATCGGAGCATTTAACGTTAACAACATGGAGATCGTACAGGGTATCACAGAAGCAGCAGGAGAGCTGAACAGCCCGGTTATTCTTCAGGTATCTAAGGGAGCACGTGCTTACGCTAACCACACATATCTTGTTAAGTTAGTAGAGGCAGCTGTTCAGGAGAATCCAGACATTCCGATCGCTCTTCACTTAGATCACGGTGATAGCTTCGAGTTATGTAAGAGCTGTATCGATGGCGGATTTACATCTGTTATGATCGATGCATCTTCTAAGTCATTTGAGGACAATATTGCACTTACAAAGCAGGTAGTAGAGTATGCTCACGCTCACGGAGTAGTTGTAGAGGCAGAGCTTGGAACACTTGCAGGTGTAGAGGATGAAGTTGTTGTAGAAGCTGGTAATGAGAGCTATACACGTCCGGAAGAAGTAGAAGAGTTCGTTGATAAAACAGGATGTGATTCCCTTGCAATCGCTATCGGAACATCTCATGGCGCATATAAATTTACAGCTGCTCAGTGCACAAGAAATGCTGATGGAATCTTAGTTCCACCTCCGCTTCGTTTTGACGTACTTGAGGAGTGTACAAAGAGACTTCCTGGATTCCCAATCGTACTTCACGGATCATCTTCTGTTCCACAGGAATTCGTTAAGATGGTTAACCAGTATGGCGGAAATATGCCAGATGCTATTGGTATTCCGGAGGATGAGCTTCGTCGTGCAGCTACTATGTCAGTATGTAAGATCAACATCGACTCAGATATCCGTCTTGCTATGACAGGAAATATCCGTAAGTACTTTGCAGAGCACCCGGATCACTTCGATCCACGTCAGTACTTGAAGCCGGCTCGTCAGGCTGTTAAGGACATGGTTGCTCATAAGATCACTAACGTACTTGGAAGTAACGGAAAGGCTTAATTGTTAGTTGATTCACAAAAGGTTTTAAAATATACTTGCCTTTTTAAATCGATTGCGTTATACTAACGGGCATAAAGAAGAACAAAGGCGTTCCCACTCATTAGGGGTGGAGACGCCTTTTTTGTTCTTTTATACATACTGCATTTTTTTGCAGTTATCATTATACAACTCTTATGCTATAATGAGAGACAAATTGAATCAATATTCAGAAAAGGAGCAGCATATATGAGCGAAGCGATTAATGTATCAGCAATTTTTGGCGAAGACGTATTTAACGATGCGGTTATGCAGGAGCGTCTCCCGAAGAAAGTTTACAAAGATCTTAAGAAGACGATTGAAGAAGGCAAGGATCTGGATTTAGCAACAGCAGATGTTATTGCACATGAGATGAAAGAATGGGCCATCGAGAAGGGAGCAACTCACTATACTCACTGGTTCCAGCCTTTAACAGGAGTTACAGCAGAAAAACATGACTCCTTCATTTCCTCACCATTGCCAAATGGCAAGGTTCTTATGAGTTTCTCTGGTAAGGAACTTATTAAGGGTGAGCCGGATGCTTCATCTTTCCCATCTGGAGGACTTCGTGCAACATTTGAAGCCAGAGGCTATACTGCTTGGGATTGTACTTCACCGGCATTTGTAAGACATGATGCAGCAGGAGCAACTCTTTGCATTCCTACAGCATTCTGTTCCTACACAGGAGAAGCATTGGATCAGAAGACACCACTTCTTCGTTCTATGGAAGCAATCAATAAAGAGTCTCTTAGACTGCTCAAACTTTTTGGAAATACAACATCAAAGAAGGTAACTCCTTCTGTAGGACCGGAGCAGGAATATTTCTTGGTAGATGCTGAGAAGTTCATGCAGAGAAAGGATTTGATCTACACAGGACGTACTCTTTTCGGAGCTATGCCACCGAAGGGACAGGAATTAGATGATCATTACTTTGGAACGATCCGTCAGAGAATTGCAGCCTTCATGAAGGATGTAAATGAGGAACTCTGGAAGGTTGGTGTTACAGCTAAGACACAGCATAATGAGGTTGCTCCTGCACAGCACGAGCTTGCTCCAATCTATGCTGAGGCTAACGTAGCTGTAGATCACAACCACTTGGTAATGCAGACATTAAAGAGAGTAGCATGCCAGCATGGAATGAAATGCTTACTTCACGAGAAGCCGTTTGCAGGAGTAAATGGATCTGGTAAGCACAACAACTGGTCCATCACTACAGATGATGGAATGAACCTGTTAGATCCAGGTAAGAAGCCACACGAGAATACACAGTTCCTTTTGGTACTGGCTTGTATCTTAAAGGCAGTAGATAAGCATGCAGATCTTCTTCGTGAGTCTGCTGCTGATCCGGGAAATGATCACAGACTTGGAGCAAATGAGGCACCTCCGGCTATCATCTCTATTTTCCTTGGAGAGCAGTTAGAGGACGTTATGCTTCAGCTTATTAACACAGGATCTGCAACTCACAGCTTAAAGGGCGGTAAGTTGGAGACTGGCGTAAGCACATTGCCGGACGTAAGCAAGGATGCAACAGACCGTAACAGAACATCTCCATTTGCATTTACAGGAAATAAGTTTGAGTTCCGTATGGTAGGATCTAGAGATTCTATTGCCGGACCAAACGTTGTACTGAATACTATCGTAGCAGAAGCTTTTGCAGAGGCTTGTGATGCTCTTGAGGGAGCAGAGGACTTCGATACAGCTGTTCAGGAATATATTAAGAAGTTATTCACAGAGCATCAGAGAATCGTATTCAACGGAAATGGATATTCTGATGAGTGGGTTGCTGAAGCTGAGAAGCGTGGACTTCCAAATATTAAGTCTATGGTTGAGGCAATTCCTTCACTTGTGAAAGAAGAGAATATCGCTATGTTCGAGAAGTTTGGTGTATTCACCAAGGCAGAGCTTGAATCTCGTGCAGAGATTAAGTTTGAGAGCTATGCAAAGGCTATCAACATCGAAGCTCGTACCATGATCGATATGGCAAGCAAGCAGATTATTCCGGCTATCATGAAGAGCACAAAGACATTGGCAGATACTGTACTTTCTGTAAAGGAAGCTGGAGTAGAGCCGGTAGTTCAGAGCGATATCTTGAAGCAGGTATCTGATCTTCTTGTAGAGACTAAGCAGGCTTTGAGTGCTTTGGAAGAGATCACAGACAAGGCAGCTGCTATGGACGAAGGTGAAGAGCAGGCAAGATTCTATCACTTCGATGTTGTTCCGGCAATGGATGCACTTCGTGCACCGGTAGACAAACTGGAGATGATCATCGATAAGAAAGATTGGCCAATGCCTTCTTATGGAGATTTGATTTTCGAGGTTTAATCCTTTTTGGACTAATTTAACACAAGAAAATATTAAGAGCCTTGGACTTGGAATAGACACACATGTGTGCTATTCTAGGTCTGAGGTTCTTTTTTGCAATAAAAATTCCTTGTATATAGAAAAAAATGATTAAAATCAAATGGATAGATAAGGAGAAGCTGGATGGGAAAGATAGAATTTCTGGAAAGATTGAGGAAGGCTCTGGGGAATGACCTAAGTGCTGCGATCGTACAGGAACATGTAAATTATTATAACCAGTATATATCTGATGAAGTAGCGAAAGGAAGAAGCGAACAAGAGGTGGTTGAAGAACTTGGAGATCCCTGGGCCATTGCGCAAAATGTTATTGATGTAGAGGGCGGTAAAAGCGGAAACTCCAGAGTGAGAGACTATGAGACTGGAAGTAGGAGCTCCGGATCCTATGGATCAGAGACTTTCTATGGATCGGATTATGGTTCTGTAGAGAATTCTGCGGAAGGAAATAAGCCCATTGGAAAATGGAGCCTGATTTTGTTCGTTGTGGGCATTGTCGCGGTTTTAATTCTGATTGTTGCGATCATTGGAGGAATCATCAGTATATTAGCGCCAATTATTATTCCGGTATTGGTGATTGTGCTTTTGATCCAACTGATTACCAGGTTGATGCGGTGATGAGGATGAATACGATAGAAAGATTCTGGGATTTATAATGAAAGGAATTCTTCGATACAAAATAAAAGACCGATGGGGGAGCCATCGGTCTTTTGAGGGGAGTATAAATAATTAATAAGGGGTTGTAGAAAGTGTTCTTTCTACAAGGATTAGTATAATATAGAGAAGAATAAAAAGCAAGAACAAAAATTATTATTTTCTTAAGTTTTACATAAGATAATGGTATGTTTATTTTATTGTAGAATAATTATTGTAGATTGCGAAGTTTATAGAGAAATATATGTGGAGAAGTATTTATGAAGATGATGGAACTAATTGCTCCCTGTCATTTTGGGCTGGAAGCGGTACTTAAAAGAGAGATTATTGATTTGGGATACGATGTTTCGGAAGTGGAAGACGGCCGTGTGACATTTCTGGGGGATCCTGAAGCTATTTGTAGGGCAAATATATTCCTTAGAACTGCAGAGCGTATTTTGTTAAAAGTAGGAAGCTTTAAGGCGGAGAGCTTTGATGAGCTGTTTGAGAAAACCAGAGCCCTTCCCTGGGAGGAATATATTCCTAAAAATGGAAAGTTTTGGGTAACGAAGGCGGCTTCTGTTAAGAGCAAGCTTTTTAGTCCTTCGGATATTCAGTCCATTATGAAGAAAGCTATGGTAAGAAGGCTTCAGGAGTATTATGGTATCAGCTGGTTTGAGGAAAATGGAGCATCTTACCCTGTGAGAGTTTTTCTTAAGAAAGATATTGTGACCATTGGAATCGATACTTCCGGAGTATCTCTTCACAAGAGGGGGTATCGTGAGGTGTCAGGAAAAGCTCCGATCACGGAGACTTTGGCCGCTTCTTTAATCATGTTGACGCCTTGGAGAAAAGATCGTATTTTCGTGGATCCATTCTGCGGAAGTGGTACATTTCCTATAGAGGCAGCCATGATGGCGGCGAATATCGCCCCGGGAATGAACCGAGAATTTACTGCGGAAAATTGGAATAATGTAATTCCGAAAAAACTTTGGTACGATACCATAGAGGAGGCGAACGATCTGGTAGATGATCAGATCGAAGTGGATATTCAAGGCTATGATCTGGATGGTTCTGTGGTGAAGATTGCCAGAAGAAATGCCAGAGAAGCAGGCGTGGACCATCTGATTCATTTTCAGGAGCGGGATGTAAAGGACTTAAGCCACCCTAAAAAATATGGATTTATTATCACAAATCCGCCTTATGGAGAGCGGTTGGAAGATAAGAGTACCCTGCCGGCTCTTTACAGAGCCTTTGGAGATAGTTATAGGAGTTTGGATTCCTGGTCAGCTTACATGATCACCTCCTATGATGAGGCTGAGAAGTATTTTGGAAAAAAAGCAGACAAGAATCGTAAGATTTATAATGGAATGTTAAAAACTTATTTCTATCAATTTATGGGACCGAAGCCTCCGAAAAAATAGAATTTATAGATAAAAAGAAAGACGAAAGATGTTATGGATAAAATAATTTTTGCAACTGGAAATGAACATAAAATGATAGAGATCCGAATGATCTTATCGGATCTTGGATGTGAAATCCTTTCCCAAAAGGAAGCAGAAATTTCGGCAAACGTGATAGAGGATGGTACTACCTTCGAGGAGAATGCCCTGATCAAAGCGACAGAGATTGGGAAAATTGCTCATGAAATGCCGGAATATAAGGACGCAGTGGTTTTGGCGGATGATTCGGGATTGGAGATTGATTATCTGAATAAAGAGCCTGGAATCTACTCTGCCAGATATATGGGAGAGGATACTTCTTATGATATAAAGAATCAGGCCCTGTTGGATCGCCTGGAGGGAGTGCCGGACAAGAAGCGGACGGCTCGTTTTGTGTGTGCTATAGCCGCTTGTCTGCCGGATGGCTCCACGAAGGTGGTGCGGGGCACTATGGAAGGTCGAATCGGATATGAGATTGCCGGAGAGAATGGCTTTGGTTATGATCCTATTTTCTTCTTGCCGGAGTGCGGATGTACAAGTGCAGAGATCTCGCCGGAAAAGAAGAACGAACTGAGTCATAGAGGACAGGGACTTCGTAAAATGAAGGAGATGCTAAAGGATAATGAAAATTTTAGTTGTTAGTGATACCCATGGAGCACATGGAAATTTAGATATAGCCATGGAGACAGAGGCTCCTTTTGATATGATGATTCATTTGGGGGATGTGCAGGATGGACAGCATTATATAGAAGCTGTGACGGAGTGTCCCCTGCATATGGTGCAGGGGAATAATGATTTCTTTGCGGATCTTCCATCGGATAAGGAAATAAAGATCGGCGGTCATAGGGCTTTTTTGACCCATGGACATGGATATGGGGTATATATGGGAGAAAGCGGCCTGCTTCGAGAGGCAAAAAAAAGGCAGGCGGATATTGTCATGTATGGCCATACCCATATTCCAACTATTAAAGAAAAGGATGGGATCCTGGTGCTAAATCCAGGAAGCCTTAGGTTTCCAAGGCAGGAAGGGAGACTCCCAAGTTATATTGTAATGACGTTGGAAAATGGCCGTAAAATTCAGGCAGAAATAAAATATATAAAAAAATAAAAATTTTTTCAAAAAGTTGTTGACAGTTCGTGTGTGGCGCTATATAATAGCAAATGTGTCACGGACATGGCAACAAAAAAGCAAAGAAAATGTTCGGGATATTTCCTTCGGGGTGTGGCTCAGCTTGGCTAGAGCGCCTGGTTTGGGACCAGGAGGTCGCAGGTTCGAATCCTGTCACCCCGATCATTTTGCGGGTGTAGTTCAATGGTAGAACACCAGCCTTCCAAGCTGGATACGTGGGTTCGATTCCCATCACCCGCTTTCTTAAGGCCTATTTCCTTAAGAAAAGTATAGTTCTAATGAGAGCTGTCTTGTGAGTCTGTAGCTCAGCTGGATAGAGCAACGGCCTTCTAAGCCGTAGGTCGAGGGTTCGAATCCCCCCAGGCTCGTTAGAACCACACTAAAATTGAATAAGGTACTTAGTTGGACGTAATTAAGATAGTTCGATAAGTCATAATATGGTGGGTATGGTGCAGTTGGTTAGCGCGCCAGATTGTGGTTCTGGATATCAAGGGTTCGAGTCCCTTTACCCACCCTTCCTTTAAAAAATGATGATGGGCTATCGCCAAGCGGTAAGGCACAGGACTTTGACTCCTGCATTCGCTGGTTCGAATCCAGCTAGCCCAGTTTATGGGCGTGTAGCTCAGGTGGTAGAGCACTTGACTTTTAATCAAGTTGTCCGGGGTTCGAATCCCCGCACGCTCACTTGAAAAGCAAGCATTTATGCTTGCTTTTTTTGCATTTCAGGAAGATAATATTAGCCCTTCCTTTAACGTTCCTCGTATATATAGTATGAGTAACTTGCAAAGTAACAAGTACGAGTAAGGGGTGATATTATGAAGAACAAATTAACAAAGAAAATTGTAAGTTATGTAATTGCTTCAACAATCTTAGGTGCATTGGCAATAGGAACGGTGACTGCAGTAGATACTGCTTGTCAGCGTTATCAGTATGGAAAATCTACGGTAGGTTTTTTCAGAAAGGACGAGATTAAAGTCCAAAAATAAAACATTTAGAATGAAAAGTTGGATTCGCAGGAATAGTTTTGAAATTATTCCTGCGATTTCTTTTTTAAAAAGAATAGTAATTGAATTCATGGGAGGGACGTGATAGACTTAAAAATAATGAGAAAAACCTTGCATATCGATTTGTTTAGATGTGCTGAAGGGAGATAATGATGGAATTAGAATATTCGACAACGATATATTTTGCCATTGTGGCGTTGCTGACGCTTCGAATGATGATTCGTGGTAATGCGCTTTTAGAAGAGGATAAGAAGACGGAATTTTCGGGTCTTATTTTCGTAGTCATTGTGGCAGCTATCGCTGAGTGGCTGGGAGTCACTTTAAATGGTGGGCCTATTCAGTTCAAAAATTTGCATATTATTGTAAGGGCTCTAGAGCATGCCCTTATCCCGGTGATTATAGTATTTTTTGTAGGAGTAGTCTCTGAGGAAGCTGAGAATACGGATAAACTATATGATGAAAACGCTGATTTAAAGAAACTAAAAGAAGAATCGAATGATTTGAAAAAACCTGTAGTAAAAGGGAAGAGAAGCTACATAAAGTGGTTTAAAACCCTTACGAAAACGCAGATTATACTTCTTCGGCTTTTGCTTGTTCATGCTCTTTTGGAATTTATTTCCGGTTTTACAGGATTTATCTTTTATGTAGATGAGGCAAATGTTTATCATCACGGTGGCTGGTATTGGATCTATGTGGTATTCTATGTAGGTTGTGGTTTGTATTATGTTTGGGAGATTACAAGATTTTCTAAACGTTATCAATCTCAGAGGCAGTGGATTATGCCCATGATGATTCTGTTGTTTGTATCAGGAATGGGATTTAGCATGGTAAGCAGTGAGCTTCACTGTGCATACATTGCTATGGCTCTGATGATCCTTTTCTTTTACATGTATTATACAGGGGTTATAGAGGCCAGAGACGGGATTACAGGACTGTTGAACCGAAGAAGCTATGAAAGCCGTATTGGAAGTGTGCGAAAACCTACGATGGTGCTGTTTTTCGATGTGGATGATTTTAAAAATATCAATGATCAGTATGGACATCAATTTGGAGATAAGTGTTTAAAGTGCATTGCGGATATATTGAGGGAAGTATATGGAATGGCCATGGTAGAGGGAGCCTGTTATCGTATTGGTGGAGATGAGTTCTGTGTGATTATTCCTTGTCAGGAACGATTTAGTGAGGAGCTTATGGAGGCGATTAATCACCGCTTTGTCAGAAAGCTGGAAAAGAAAAGAGAAATGGAACCTTTGCTTCCAACGGTTTCTGTGGGATATGGTGCCTATGAACCGGGAAAGAATGACATGGAGCTAGCCATAAAGGAAGCAGATGAAAACATGTACAAGTGGAAGCAGAAAAGAAAAGAAGAAAGAAAACAAAAAGTCGTTAGATAAAATCTAACGACTTTTTTATGCGGATGACAGGACTTGAACCTGCACGTCGGGGACACTAGATCCTAAGTCTAGCGCGTCTGCCAATTCCGCCACATCCGCGTATAACACAGGTTGTTTTTGACCTGCACGTAATATAATACTGAAGTGGAAGAGATTTGTCAAGAGAAAAAATATATTTGTGAAAATTGTGTAAAATCACAGGAGACCGCAGTCTCTTAAAAAGATAAAATCCACAGAAAAACATTTACACAAGTCAAAATAACCCAATAAAACCGCGATCATATGATTTCTTTTGTAAAAATTAACAGTTGACCGCGGTCTCCTCCGAGAGTATTATGATAGCAAGTTCAGAGAGCACATTGAAAACAACAAAGGCGTTGCAACAAAAAGAAGTTGCAACGCCTATTTTTATACAATGAAAAATTGTATGAAAACTTTCGTTGTATAAATGTTTTATGTGACAAATGATCTGAATGGATAAAGAACTTGCGAAATCGTAAGCATAAGGAGGATCTTAGTATGAAGAAAAAAGTTTTGGCAGTATTACTTGCTACCGCAATGGTAGGAACAATGGCAGTTGGATGTGGATCATCCTCAGATGATAGCTCTTCAAGTTCATCAAGCTCATCATCGTCAGAATCCACAGCTTCTTCATCAGGCTCAGAAGAAGTAAAGTTGGAGGATATTGAGGGATCTCTTGATGGAGTTACTCTTAGCGTAGGAACCACCGGACTCTTCGGTCCATTTACTTACTATGATGAAGACGGAAGCACATTGATCGGATACGATTTGGATCTTCTGAATAAGCTTCAGGAAATTCTTGGATTTGAAATTAAAGGTGGAGAGATCCAGGCAATGGATTATTCCGCATTAACAACTTCACTTGCTGAGGATAAGATTGATATCGGTGCCGCAGCTCTTTGTGCAACAGATGAAAGAAAAGAAGTTATGAACTTCTCAGATATCTATTGTGATTCTGGTCAGGTTGTTATGGTAAATACAGACGATGACAAAGGAATTGAAAGTGTAGATGATCTTGCAGGAAAGACTGTTGCAGTTGAGAAAGGAACCGCTTCTCATACTTATGCAACTAAGAATCTTCCGGATACTACATTAGAAGTACACGACACTATCACAACTGCTTATGAGTCCTTAGAGCAGGGTAAGGTAGATGCAGTTATTCAGGATGGTCCTGGAGCAAACTTCTACATCAAGACTACAACAGATACCAAGTTAGCAGTTGTAGGTGATGAGTTTAACCAAGGACAAGCTCCATATTGTGTAGCAATTGCTAAAGATTGTGAGTACTATGATGAGATCAATGCAGCAGTAGAGTACTTGATCCAGACAGGATACACAGATGAGTTATATGCTACATGGTGTGAATAATCAAAATAGAAAATTGAATGTAACCTAGAAGTAGAAAAGAAAAAATAACCTTTCCCGTGAATCTCTTTCGCGGGAAGGGGAAAAGAAAAGGATGAAGAAATATGGATTTAAGTTTTTTGAAAGTTCTGCTTCCGATGTTATTTGAAGGACTGAAAGTCACTTTACTGATTGCAGTTGTAGGTATCGCTATCGGTACTGTTATCGGAAGTTTATGTGGATATGCCTTACAGGCAAAGAACCCTGTGACGAAGGGAATTGCAAACGTATATATTTGGATTATCAGAGCGACACCTCTTATGGTGCAGGCATTGTATGGATACTTCGTTATCCCTAAAATTTTAGGAGTTGACCTAAAAAGTACAACGGTAGGTATTGCCGTTATTGCTCTAAACTCAGGAGCATTTATTTCAGAAATTGTAAAAGGAGCATTATTAGGAATTGACCCGGGACAGAAGGAAGCTGCCAAGTCTTTAGGAATGACCGGAGCCCAGACTTTGATTCATGTAATTATTCCACCGGCATTTAAGATTGCTCTGCCGGCATTGTTTAATCAGTTTATCATATCCGTAAAGGATACGGCTCTGTTGTCAGTAATCGCAGTAAATGAGATTACTCATATGGGACAAAATTACGCAGCTTTAAGTTTCAAGATGATACCAACCTATACAACCATTGCAGCGTTCTATTTGGTATTATTGTCAATCCTAATTATTATACAGAAACAGGTAGAAAGAAAAATGAGGTGATACTTATGTTAAAAGTCGAGCATTTATCAAAGAAATTCGGAGATTTGGAAGTATTAAAGGACATTAGTTTAAATGTAGAAGAGGGAGAAGTAGTCACCATCATTGGACCATCCGGTTCCGGAAAGAGTACCTTTCTTCGATGCATTAATCAGTTAGAGACTCCGACAGGCGGAGATATCCGTTACCAGGGAGAATATATTACAGACAGAACCTATGACATCCGTAGATTCCGTGAGGAAGTTGGAATGGTATTCCAGAGATTTAATCTATTCCCTCTGAAGACCGTTCTTGAAAATGTAATGCTTGCGCCGGTTTTGGCAAAGCATTGCACCAAGGCAGAGGCCCGTGTCTTGGCCATGGAACTTTTGGAGAAGGTTGGTATGGCAGATAAGGCCAATAATTACCCCAATACATTATCCGGTGGACAGCAACAGCGAGTTGCTATTGCAAGAGCCCTGGCTATGGAACCAAAGGCATTGCTCTTTGATGAGCCAACCTCAGCGTTGGATCCGGAGCTTGTAGGTGATGTATTGGAGGTTATGAAATCCTTGGCAAAAGAAGGAATGACCATGATTGTGGTAACACACGAGATGGGATTTGCAAGAGATGTATCTGACCGTGTAATCTTCATGGCAGATGGATATATTGTAGAAGAAGGAAAACCAGAAGAAATATTCAGCGATCCGAAGGAAGAGCGTACCAGAACATTCTTATCAAGGGTTTTGGCAGCGTAAATGAATTAGACGACGCGCATATTTTTCTTTATCCTTATATAGTAGGCAGAAGGCATCGGAATTTATCCGGTGCCTTCTGTCTTTGTGATGATTCTATATATAATGATTATATATGTGACGATTCTATTTATAGCTCTTCTGTTTATAACGATTCTTTTTATAATAATTTCTATTTGGCATCCACATCTAGAATTTGAGATAACATATGAACTCTATTAAATGGGAAGGAGAAGTAGTAGCCGTCTACAAAGTCTTTGGTATATTCCATTACTTCTTTGGCAATAGAAATACCAATGGCTTCCCCTTCTTCTTTTGTACCCTTTTCAGGATAACGATCTGCTACCTCATCCGGAATATAGATTCCGCTGATTTCATTTTTCATAAAGAGAGCATTTCGTCTGCTGATCAGTGGCATGATTCCACAGAGAATTCTGGCACCGGTAGCTTCTTTCACCTGTCTGAGTTTCTCTGCTTCTTCCTTACAAAATACAGGCTGGGTCAGGAAAAATTCTGCTCCTGCTTCCATTTTACGGCGAACTCTTCGGATTTCGGATTCGATGCGAAGACGTCCCTGATTAATGGCGCCGCCGTAACACATAGGTGCATCCGGAAATTCTGTCTCATTCATATCCTGAGTGATGTGCATAAGTCCCACGGAATCGAAGTTAAATACAGACTTTACCGTCTGTCGATCTGCCGAGGGAATAGGATCTCCGGTAACAATCAACAGGTTGTGAATATTGTTAATGTGAGCGCCCAATAGGAGAGAACGCATAGCAATGGCATTTTTGTCTCTGCAGCAAATGTGAGGCATAACAGTCATGCCGGTGGCCAGTTTTACCTTGGAGGCCATAAGAACGGAGTCCACTCTTGTACGGCCGGAAGGGGAATCTGGGAAGGTTAAGACATCTACCCCGGAGGCTTCTAGCATATGAGCAGCTTCCAATAATTTTTCGTCATTGGCGCTGGTTGGGGGAGCAAGCTCCACGGCGATTAGCTTCTTATCCTTGAGTGTTCCGTTTTCGTTGTAGAAGAAACCAGTCTTCTTTGCTAATGTATGGGAATCTTGTAAATCTGTTATGGAAGTCTCCTTCTTTGATGGAGTCAGGGAAACGGATTTCGTTAACTCCTTTATATAGGAAGGATTTGTTCCGCAGCAGCCGCCTACAATGTCGATTCCGTAATCAGCTAAGTCAGCTACTTTGCCGGCAAAATATTTTGGCGTATTGGAGTACTGCAAGGTTCCCCGGCTTCGCTTGGGATATCCGGAGTTTGGAAGAGCGATGTAATACTTGCCGGAAGGTAATACCATTTTTTGCAAAAGCTTTTGCATATGACCGGGACCTACACCGCAGTTAAATCCAACAGCATCGATTTCCGGAACTGCGAGAGCTTCCTTTAGTAATTTGTTTCCGTTCATACCGGAGTTGCTGTATCCAAACTGATCCAAACGAAATTGCATCATAATGAAAAGGTCCGGAGCTTCTTCCTTTAATTTCTTTATAGCCGGAAGGACATAGACCATGTCTGGAAAGGTCTCAAAGGTCAGAATCTTAAGCCCTTCCGATACAAAAATCTTTCCTAATTCGTAATATTCCTCGGTGGTATCCTTGGCGCTTAGCTTCCCGATGCCTGGGATCGGACCGATGTCTCCCGCAATAAATATATCCTCCTTGGAATCTTGTACTGCGCGTTTTGCCAAGTGAATAGCAGATTTGATATTGGATCGTACCACATCTAAATCCTCCGCTAAAAGGGCAGTGTTGGAGGCGAAGGTATTGGTGCGGATTAATTTGGCGCCGGCACGAATATAGGATCCATGGATGTGGAGCACTCGTTCCGGATGGGCTGTGTTGGCCATTTCAGGCATATCGTAGCTCTGAAAATTAGAACTATAGAAGGTGCCGAAGGAGCCGTCGGTGATTATTTTTTTACTTTTTAAATATTCTCTAATATCCATATGAAAAAACTCCTGTATAAAATGCATAATTTGTATCCATTATACCGAGTTTCTTTTACGGATACAATCGGGAACCTGCGAGAAAACCAAGAGAAATAACGCTTCTGTTTGGATTCACAGTTTCAACACATTTCTTTCACAGTTTCAACATAAGTACAACAATAATTGACCATAGATTTTCCATAGAATAGACATTGGCTATCAAAAGAAAATAGGATAGCCCTCACTATTTTGAAGGAGGAAAATGGATTGATTCAAGTAGAGAACCTCGTGAAAAAATATGGGAATCACCTGGCAGTGGACCATTTGAATTTCACGATTGAAGAAGGAAAAATCTACGGATTTCTGGGGCCGAACGGTGCCGGAAAATCCACAACCATGAATATTATGACCGGTTATTTGGGAGCTACAGAAGGTACTGTAATGATTAACGGTCATGATATTTTAAAGGAGCCAGAGGTGGCAAAGAAAAGCATTGGCTATTTGCCGGAGATTCCGCCTCTATATATGGAAATGACAGTTTTAGAGTATCTGGAGTTTGCGGCCGAGCTTAAGAAGATCCCGAAGGCCCACAGAGAGACTCAGATCGAAAATGTGATGTCCATGGCAAAGCTTAATGGGGTGAAGGATCGTCTGATCCAAAATCTTTCCAAAGGATATAGACAGCGCGTGGGGTTGGCTCAGGCAATTTTAGGATTTCCGGAGATTATCATCCTGGATGAGCCAACGGTTGGATTGGACCCGAAGCAGATTATCGAGATTCGTGAATTGATCCGTAATTTGTCCAAACGTCATACGGTAATCTTAAGTTCTCACATTTTGGCAGAAGTCAGAGAAGTATGTGATCATATTATCATTATTTCCAATGGAAAACTGGTGGCCAGTGATACACCGGAAAAATTGGAAGAGAGTATTGGACGTAAGGGCTATATAGAGCTTGAAACTACAGAAGGAGAAAAAGAGGTACGTAGAATCCTATCAAGTCTTGATCCGATCGAGTCCATAGAATGCACCACCTCAAAAGAAAAGAACGAGACAATCACCAAGGTGATTGTCAGAGTAAAAGGAAATCTGGATATCAGAGAGCAGATTTTTGGAGCTTTCGCAAAGAACCAGAAAACGCTTAGGACCTTAGCTATGACTAAGAATACCTTGGAGGATGTATTCCTTGAACTTACCCAGGGAAATCATGTAGAGAGTATCCAGGACTTTGAGGCTGAGTCACCAAAAGTTGAGTCACCAAAAGCTGAGACACCAAAAACGGAATCATCAAAAACTGAGTTATCAAAGTCAGATGAAGAAGATCCAAAGAAGAACTACGTAAATGTAGAGATTCCGGAAATTAATCCAGAGGTAAACTACGATGACCTGGAAGGTGGTTATCCAGAAGGAGGTGAGACGCATGATAGCGATTTATAAAAGAGAATTAAAATCTTACTTTCATTCTATGATCGGGTATGTATTTATCGCGTTCTTGGTAGCTTTTACAGGGGTATATTTTATGGCCTACAACTTGAATTATGGATATCCATATTTCTCTTATGTATTGTCCAGTATTACCTTTGTACTTCTTATTGCGGTGCCGGTTCTTACCATGCGAAGTTTTGCGGAGGATCGAAAAACCAAGACGGATCAGATGCTTCTTACTTATCCGGTAAGCCTTACGGAAGTTGTTTTAGGAAAATTCCTTGCAATGGTCAGCATTTTTGCGATTCCTTGTATAATTTACCTTATGTTCCCGTTAATTATTATGTCTCAGGGAACCGCTTATATTAAAGTGGATTATCTGGCAATTTTGGTATTCTTCCTTTTGGGAAGTGTATATATTTCCATTGGAATGTTTATTTCTTCTTTGACCGAAAGTCAGATCCTAGCAGCCATTGGAACCTTTGGTGTATTGATGATCACCTATCTTTGGAGTGGACTTACTAACTTTATCGGAACTGCAGCCTGGATTAACCTGGTGGGTGTTATTGTGATCCTTACGGTAGTCGTTGGCTTAATCTGGCGCATGACAAATAATTGGCTTGTGGCAGTCGTGCTGGAAGTTGTGGTATTGCTTGGAAGTATCATTCCATATATCGTAAAGTCTTCCCTTTATGAGGGACTTCTTGCAAATGTGTTTGGAAAAATGGATTTATTTAGCACATTTAGCAGCATTTCTTCTGACAATCTGTTGGATGTCAGCGGTATCATCATGTACTTGTCCATCATCTTTTTGTTCAATTTCCTGACCATTCAGATGATACAAAAGAGACGCTGGAGTTAGGAGGTTCCCATGTTAGAGAAAATTAAGAAATTATTTGGAAGTCAGACTTCCAGAAATGGAAGCTACAGTGTGGGACTGATTGCAGTGGCCATCGGAATCGTGGTGGTGATCAATCTGATCGCAGGACAGCTTCCGGAAAGTGTTCGAAATATAGATATCAGTGACAACCGGATTTATGAGATTACAGATACCAGTAAGGATCTGTTAAAGGACTTAGACAGCAAAGTAACCTTTACGGTTTATGCTGAAAAAAGTAGTACCGATGACAAGATCAAGACATTTTTAAGTAAATATTCTGCCCTGTCAAATAAGATCAGCGTAGAGTGGGTGGATCCGGTACAACATCCATCGGCTTTGACAGAAAATAATGTTTCCTCAGATACCATTCTTGTAAAATGTGAGGATACAGGAAAAAGCACCACAGTAGCATTCTCCAGCATTTTGGTATCAGATGCTTATTCTTACTACACCACAGGAAGCAGCACTGCTACAGAGTTTGACGGAGAGGGACAGCTTACCAGCGCGGTAAATTATGTAACCAGTACAGACAGCAATAAAATGTACTATACCTCCGGACACGGAGAGACTTCTTTCTCAACTTCCGTAACAGATCTTATGAGTAAGAATAATATGGAAGAGGAAGAAATCAATCTAATGATGCAGAGCGAGATCCCGGATGATTGTGATCTTCTCTTTATCAATGGAATCAGTTCGGATCTTACAGAAGATGAAAAGACCATGATCGAAAATTACATGAAAGATGGTGGTAAGGTCTTTATTATTCTTGGAGAAATCGACGGCGAGGTTCCGAACTTAGACGCACTCCTTAATACCTATGGTATGGAAAGAGCTGATGGATATATTGCAGATATGGAGCGTAGTTACCAGGGAAATTACTATTATATTTTCCCAAATATCACTGCAACAGGAGATTTGGCTGAGGGATTGTCATCGAATATGGTGATGTTCGTCAATGCTCACGGACTTACCCTTACAGATCCGGCAAATGATTCCATTGATGTAGAATCCTTCATGACCACTTCCACAAATGCTTATGCGGTAACAGAGGATTCTCAGGAGCAGGGAACTTATGTATTGGGAGCTGTAGCTACAGAGACTATTGATGCAGATGACAGTAACAGCTCAGATAGTTCCGACAGTGATACTTCTGATAGCGACAGTTCAGATAGTGATAGTTCTGACAGTGATAGCACCACAAAAGAGGCAAAACTTACGGTAATCTCGTCTACTTCTATGATTGACAGTCAGGTGACAGATTCCTTCTCAACTTTGGAAAATCTCACCTTATTTATGAATGCGGTGACAAATAACTTTGATGGAGTTCAAAATCTTGCCATTGCATCAAAGAGCCTGGAAGTAACCAACAACACCATGCAATATGCCGGACCTATCAGTCTCTTGATCATTTTCGGTATTCCATTAATCATTGTGATCTATGGATTTAGCAAATGGTGGAAGAGAAGAAAAGCTTAAGGAGGGGTTGTTGTGAAGAAAAATAAATTAATGCTCCTTCTTATAGTGTTGGTGGCCTTGGTAGCTGTGTACTTTGGTCTTAGTGCTTACAATAAACATGCGGAAACGAAAAAAGAAGAGGAGGAGAAAGAGGCAGAGATTCATTTAGTGGATGCCGACTCCTTGACAAAGATCAGCTATACTGATGGCAACAGTACCATGGCCTTTGTATCAGAGGATGGAACCTGGTATTACGATGCAGATCACGAGATCCCTATCGCTCAGTCTACCCTGGACAGTTTGGAGACAACCATTACAGGGCTTGAGGCCGTAAGAGAGATTAAGGATCCGGATGACTTGGAGGATTATGGACTTACCAGTCCTCTCTATGAAATTTCCTATACCGATAGCGATGATAAAGAACATACCCTTCATGTGGGAGATGCCACAGGAGAAAATTATTACGCTTCTATCGATGATAGCGAAAAGGTTTATACCATTGACAGCACGCTTACAGGAAGTTTGCAATTTGATTTGAGCGAAGTTGTGGATAATGATACAGTTCCAAGCATCGGAAGTGGAAATCTCAAGAAAGTAGAGATTACAGTAGCAGGAGAAACTACCAAATATAAAGACGAGGATGATCTTAGCGAACTTGCGGGAGGCTTTGGAGCTCTGAGCTTGACAGAGCCTGTAGATTATCACGTGACAGATGAGACCTTGTCAAATTATGGTTTGACAGAAAGCGAGAGAACCACTGCCACGGCGACTTACAAAAACGGAGATGATAAGGAAACATTTACCGTCTATATCGGAAAAGAGACCGGAGATGGAAACCGCTACCTTATGGTAGATGGTTCGAAGCTGGTATACCAGGTTAGTACCGATATTATTAACAATATGACAACCGTAGACAGTAGTGATTCTGGCGATTCAGAGTAAAATTTGTAGTAACTGAAGAATCTGTTTCAGAATGATTTTCAAAGGGACATGGCGTTGCAAAGATATTTAATTTTTGCAACGCTATTTTTCTTTTATAATGCTCTTTATAATGATGTAATGGATGGGTTAAATCTTCATAAAAACAGGGATTATTTTTGACACAAATATGGGTAAGTAGTATACTAACTACGTATGAAAAAAGTGCGAGAGGTAGGTGAATATAATGGATAGTGGCGATAGTAGAGGGCGAAGTAGGAACCACGATGGTGGAGTCAGTGAACAGGAAGCCATAGGGCCTGATCCCTTATATGAGCCTTCTAGATATATAAGTTTATTTGTCAGATAAGATTTAAAATCTTATGGATTGATAGAGTAGACATAGATGTATTGTTTACAGATTCCTCATGGTGTCTAATAGAAAGAATGTTAGAGACAAGGAGGAAAAATCCTTATGGATAATAATGAAGAGATCGTCATTCCGAATTATGAGGAAGAACTGGCGGCCATATTAAGCAGCGATCTGCCGGACGAGGAGATACTGGCTCAGTTAGACAATTATCATGAAAATGATATTGCCGGAGCCTTACAGCAGTTGCCGGAAGAGGATCGTAAGAAGTTATATCATGTTTTAGGCGCGGAACGTGTGTCTGAAATTTTTACCTATATCGATGATGTAGACGACTACCTGGGAGAGTTGGATATCCACAGCGCTGCAAAGGTTGTAGAGAACATGGATTCTGACGACGCGGTAGATGTTCTGGAAGAGTTGGAGGAGGATGACAGAAAGCAGATCCTAAAACTCATTGATGAAGATAGTAGAGAGGACATTGCATTAATCCGGTCTTACGAGGAAGATGAGATCGGTAGCAGGATGACTACCAACTTCATTGAGATTACCAAAAATCTCACCATCAAAGAAGCCATGAAGTCCCTGGTGGCACAGGCGGAGGATAATGATAATATTTCCACCATCTATGTGTCAGACGAAGAGGGGAAATTTTACGGAGCTTTGGATCTTAAGGATCTGATCATAGCCAGGACCTATGTGAATTTAGAGGATTTGATTACAACCTCTTACCCTTATGTTCGAGATCATGAGATGATCAGCGACTGTATCGACCGTTTGAGGGACTATGCGGAGGATTCCATTCCGGTATTAAATAGCGAAGATGAGATTATCGGTGTTATCACTTCTCAGGACATTGTAGAGGTAGTGGATGACGAGATGGGTGAAGACTACGCGAAGTTGGCCGGTTTGACGGAAGAGGAAGACCTGGAAGAAACTCTTCGCGAAAGTGTGCGAAAGAGATTGCCGTGGCTAGTGATTCTGTTATTTTTGGCTATGGGAGTATCTTCGGTGGTAGGTGTCTTTGAGGGCGTGGTTTCAAAAATTGCTTTGGTAGTATGTTTCCAGTCTATGATCCTAGGTATGGCGGGAAATGTTGGAACCCAGTCTTTGGCGGTTACCATTCGTGTATTGATTGACGAGGAGTTAGACGGCAAAGAGATTTTCTCTTTAATTATGAAAGAAGTAAAAGTAGGATTTGCCAACGGACTGATCTTAGGAATTCTGGCATTTATTGTCATAGGAATTTACATTTATGTATTTAAGATCAATATTTTATTGAATGCCTTCGCAATCTCCGGTTGCGTAGGAGTGGCTCTTTTGGTAGCCATGACGGTATCCAGTCTGATTGGAACCATTGTCCCGATTATATTTACGAAAGTAGGGGTAGATCCGGCAGTTGCATCCGGTCCCCTGATTTCTACCGTGAATGACTTGACGGCAGTGGTGATTTACTATAGCATGGTATGGGTACTGGTAATTAACGTATTGAGGCTTGCATAACAAAGTTTCATAGCAAAGTTTTATGGGAAAATTTTATAGGAAAGTTCTATGGAGAAATCACATGAAAATTTTGCAGGAATTGTTTGGATTGCAGGTGGGTATTACAAAATAATAAGAAATGATAGTTGCAGGGAAATATGTGGGAAACCCATATCTCCCTGTATTGTTATGGTACAAATAACTTTTATAAAATGAAAAACAAGGAGATTAAAATCATGAGTGAGAGCAAAGTTTTAGCAGTTGTTGCAGGAGAAGAGATTACAGAGGCACAGCTTGATGCAGTCCTTAAAAATGCACCGAGAGAGCACCAGGCTTATATTAATAATCCTCAGTTTAGACAGCAGTATTTGGAGCAGTTAATTAACATGCGTTTGTTTACAAAGCTTGGAGAGGATCTTAAGCTTGAGGAGACAGATGATTTTAAGATGGTTCTTGAGAATACTAAGAGAGATATTTTGTCACAGCTAGCGGTGTCTGTTATCTTAAAAGAAGTAGAGGCAACAGAGGAAGATCTGCAGGAGTATTTCCGGTTAAATAAAGAACATTTTGGAAGTTCTGCAAGAGTCAGCGCAAAGCACATTTTGATGGAGGAGTTAGAGGCTATTGAAAATGTAAAGAAAGAGATCGAAGAAGGAAGCAAGACTTTTGAGGATGCTGCGATGGAACATTCTACATGCCCTTCTAAAGAAAGAGGTGGAAACCTTGGAGAGTTTGGAAAAGGTCAGATGGTTCCTGAGTTTGAGGAGGCCGCATTTAATGGAGAGATCGGAACCATTATCGGACCTGTGAAGACGCAGTTTGGATATCACCTGATCAAGGTTGAAAAGAAGGTAGAAGCTGTAATCCCGGAATTTGAGGATGTAAAGGAACATGTAAAAGCAGAGCTTTTAGAGAAGAAACAGGCTGTGGCTTACCGTCAGAAATTAGAGGAACTTCGAGAAAAATATCTGGTTACAGTCTAAAGATAAGAGAAA
The DNA here is from genome assembly GCA_963658085.1 of bacterium. GTDB lineage: Bacteria > Bacillota > Clostridia > Lachnospirales > Lachnospiraceae > CAKRJP01. The sequence goes on along the minus strand of CAVKOU010000008.1, from coordinate 18,510 downwards.
AAATAAGAGATAAGAGATAAAAGATAAAAGATAAGAGGTGTTGTGGATGCACATTACAGTAGGATTGGTGGCTCATGTAGATGCCGGAAAGACAACTTTATCAGAGAGCATTTTATATCTTACAGGTAAAATTCGCAAACCTGGAAGAGTAGATCATAAGGATGCCTATCTGGATACCTATGCTTTAGAGCGTGAGCGGGGGATTACGATTTTTTCCAAGCAGGCGGAGGTTAAGCTACATGATCTGTCCGTGACACTTCTTGATACTCCGGGACATGTGGATTTTGCGGCGGAGATGGAGCGAACCCTACAGGTTTTAGATGCAGCGATTCTGGTAATCAACGGAGCGGACGGAGTTCAGGGCCATACCAGGACGCTTTGGAGACTCTTAAAACATTACAAAGTTCCTACTTTTCTGTTTATCAACAAAATGGATCAGGAGGGAAGAGCTCCCGAAGAGCTTCTCCTGGATTTGCAAAAGAATTTGGAGGAATCCTGTCTTGCGTTTCCGGTATTTTCTCACGAAGAAATGGAAGGGCAAGAACAGGGAGACTTTTATGAAAATCTTGCCACCTGCCATGAGGATGCCCTGGAGGAATATTTAGATCAGGGAAAGATCAGTCAGGATACCATAGCCGCACTTATTAGAAACCGGCAGGTATTTCCCTGCTATTTTGGATCAGCTTTGAAACTTATGGGCGTCCGGGAACTGTTGGATGGAATTGAACTTTTTTGCCAAAATCCTAGATTTCAGAAAGAAACTTTGGGAGAGCAAGACTTAGGGAATCAAACCTTAAGGGAACAAGCTCTGGAGGAAGAAGGCTTTGGAGGAAAGATTTATAAAATCTCCAGAGATTTAAAGGGCGAGCGCCTGACTCACTTAAAGGTTACCTCCGGGACTTTGCGTGTAAAGGATCTGTTGCAAGGACGAGGAAGAGATGGAAATATCTGGGAAGAAAAGGTGAATCAGATTCGCATTTACTCCGGTGAAAAATATGAAATGGTGCAGGAGATTTCTGATGGAAGAATCTGTGCTGTTACAGGACTTACCGCTACCTACCCCGGGCAAGGCCTTGGAATGGAAGAAGAATCTAATCTTCCGGTGCTTGAGCCGGTGATTAATTATCAGGTGGAACTTCCTGAGAATGTAGATGCTCATAAGATGCTAGGGTATCTCAGAGAGTTAGAGGAAGAGGATCCAATGCTTAAGGTGGTATGGAATGAGACTCTGTCTGAAATTCATGTACAGCTTATGGGAGAAGTCCAAAAAGAAGTGCTAAAAAGCCTGATGATGGAGCGATTTTCTGTGGAACCTTCATTTGGCCCCGGAAGCATTGTCTATAAAGAAACCATTGGAAATGTTGTGGAGGGTGTTGGACATTTTGAACCTTTAAGACATTATGCAGAAGTGCATCTGAAAATGGAACCGGCTCAGGCTGGCGAGGGATTAGTACTGGAAACTGCCTGCAGCGAGGATATGTTAGATAAGAACTGGCAGCGGCTGATCCTAACTCATTTGGAGGAGAAGGAACATAAAGGGGTTCTTACAGGTTCGGCTTTGACGGATGTGAAGATCACCCTGGTGGCAGGAAAAGCGCACCTAAAACATACGGAGGGTGGTGATTTCAGACAGTCTACCTACCGGGCAGTTCGCCAGGGGCTTATGCAGGCTGAAAATATTTTGTTAGAGCCATATTTTAGCTTCCGGTTAGAGATTCCTTCCGAATATGTAGGCAGAGCTATGACGGATATTCAGAGAATGCATGGGGAGTTTGATACGCCTCAGACAGAGAAAGATCACACCGTAATCACAGGCCAGGCCCCGGTGGCTTGTATGGGTGAATACGCCATGGAGGTTACGGAATATACCAGAGGAATGGGACATTTAACCTGTGCTTATAAGGGATATTACCCTTGCCATAATTCGGAGGAAGTTATAGAAGCCATAGGTTATGATCCGGAAAGAGATCTGGAAAATCCTACAGGATCCGTTTTTTGTGCCCATGGTGCAGGCTATGCAGTGCCGTGGGATCAAGTCTTTGGTAAAATGCATATTGAAAAACAATTAGGCAAAAAGAAGTCTGTAAAAACCAAGGATGCAAAAGATGTGCAGGCGCCAAAGTCTAGAGGGGAAAATTTTATCTCTACCAGTTATGAGGAAGATAAAGAATTAGAAGAAATCTTTATACGAACCTATGGAAAAGTAGAGCATAAAACTCCTAAGGCTTCTACCGTAACTGTGGGAGCTCAGAAGGAGACTCCTAAAAGTACGGAACCTATAGAAGAATACCTGCTGGTGGATGGCTATAATGTAATCTTCGCCTGGGAAGAGTTAAAGGAACTGGCAAAGGAGAATATCCAGAGTGCCAGAAATAAGCTGATGGATATTTTGTGCAACTATCAGGGCTTTAAAAAATGCGCCGTCATCCTTGTGTTTGATGCTTACAAAGTAGAGGGAGATGCTTTGGAAGTGTATAAGTATCACAACATTCATGTTGTATTTACCAAAGAAGCAGAGACGGCAGATCAATATATCGAAAAAGTGACGCATCATATCGGGAAAAAATACCACGTGACCGTGGTAACCTCCGATGGAGTGGAGCAGGTGGTGACAAGAGGCCGTGGTGCCTCTTTGATCTCATCAAGAGAATTTTTTGATGAGGTAGAATTTGTGAACCGTCAGATCAAGGAAGAGAGCGAAAAAAGGCGGGAGACCGCTAGAAATTATCTGATGGATCATATGGATCCGAAGCTGCAAGAACACTTGAAGGAAGTACGCCTTGGAAATCGAAGATTTCAACAATACGACCAGGAGGCTCCCGAACGATAATCTATAAAAATAAGAGTATTGAAAGAGAAGAGAGAGGAAGGGAAACTATGCTATATACATTTCCGGATTATTATAGCGAATTTCAGTGCATTGCAGGAGATTGTGAGGATACCTGCTGTGCAGGCTGGCAGATTGTGATCGATGCCAAAACCTTAAAAAAATACGGAAATGCCATGTTGACGGCAGGCGGGGATATCAGTCATCGCTTGCTTACTTCCGTTCGGTGGTGGGATCGAACCTTTCGCCGGACAGAAGATGGAAGATGTGCATTTTTAAATCAGGAGAATCTCTGTGATCTGTATACAGAACTGGGAGAGAAGTCTCTTTGCAAGACCTGTAAGCTTTATCCGAGGCATATCGAGGAGTTTGAAGGAATTCGCGAGGTGACATTATCTTTTTCCTGTCCGGAGGTGGCAAGAATTGTCATGAACCGACAGGAACCGGTGATTTTTGTGGAATACGAAGAGGAAGGTGAGGAATCCTACGATGACTACGATCCTTTTCTCTATTTCATTCTGGCAGATACCAGAACCGCGCTGTTAAATATTGCTCAGAATCGGGAGATTAGTATTCCTGTACGGCTTCTCCTAATGGAGGGCTTGGCTCATGATGTTCAGAGACGGATCAACAATAGCGAACTTTTTTCCTGTGAGGAGCTTATAGACCGGTATGCGGGAGATAAGGCCATCGATTTTTTTTCAAAGAAATGGGAAGAGCAGAAAAAAGATGCCGTCTGTCGCATCAAAGAGTATAAAAAGACCAAAAGACTATACAGAAAGCTTCACGACCTGGAGCTTCTAAGAGATGAGTGGGAGGATTTTATCTGCGAGGCGGAGGTGCTTCTTTTTAAGAATAATCCTGAAAATGGATTTGAGAAGCATGAGCTTTTGTCCAGAGATTTTGATCACTATGTGAAAGAGGAGTTTGTGCAGTGGGATATTCAGCAGGAACAGATTCTGGTTTATTTTATTTCCACTTACTTCTGTGGTGCGGTTTACGATGGGGAGGCTCTGAACAAAGCGAATCTTGCCTTTGTAAGTCTCAGGCTTATTCGGGAATTTCTTATGGCCAGATGGGTGAAAAATGAGAGAACTTTGACGAATGAGGATGTAGTGGAGATTGTATATCGTTACTCCAGGGAGTTGGAACATTCAGATCCGAATTTGGAAGATGTGGAGACCTGGCGATAGGAGAAAGGGAGACGATAGGATGAATGCAGTGGATTTAGATCAAAAAGATTTGCAGATCACAAAAGAAGATCAGGAAATTAATCGGGGATTGTTGAGATTTATAGAAAAAAGTCCCAGTGTTTTTCATGGTATAAATGAGATGTGTACAAGACTCCTTCAGGAGGGATATGAAAAGCTATCGGAAAAGGATTCCTGGGAACTGCATTTTGGTGGAAAATATTTTGTCACAAGAAATGATTCTGCTATTTTAGCATTCCGTATTCCGGAGAAAAAATTTGGGGGCTTTCATATTATGGCAAGTCATAGTGATTCTCCTACTTTTAAGATTAAAGAACATCCGGAAATGGGCGTGGAAGGCCATTATGTAAAGTTGAATGTGGAAAAATACGGTGGAATGCTTATGGCTCCCTGGTTTGATCGTCCCCTTTCCGTAGCAGGTCGGATCATCCTACAGACAAAAGAAGGACTAAAGAGTCAACTGGTATCCGTAGACCGGGATCTGTGTCTGATTCCTAATTTGGCCATTCATATGAATCGAAATGCAAATGATGGCTATAAATACAATGTTCAAAAAGACATGCTTCCATTATATTCCTGTGGAGAATGTAAAGATCATAAGTTTATGTCCTTTATAGCAGAAACTGCCGGCGTAAAGGAAGAAGAAATTTTAGGAAGTGACCTTTTCCTTTATAATCGCATGCAAGGAAGCCAGTGGGGTGCGAACTTAGAATTTATCTCCGGTGGAAGGTTAGATGACTTGCAATGTGCCTATGCTTCTTTGGAAGGATTTTTATCCTCAGAAACGGGAGAATGTGTCCCGGTTCATGTGGTATTTGACAATGAGGAAGTGGGAAGTGGAACCAGACAGGGAGCGGCGTCTACTTTTCTTGTGGATACTCTTCTTAGGATTTGCGAGAGTTTTGGGATAACGGAGGGCGAATATCGAAGGCTTTTGGCAGGAAGCTTTATCCTATCGGCGGACAATGCTCACGCAGTGCATCCGAATTATCCGGAAATGAGCTGTCCAACCAATCGCCCATATTTAAATAAAGGTGTGGTAATGAAATACAGCGCCAATCAAAAATATACCACCGATGGAGTGTCTGCAGCGATTTTCAAAATGTTATGCCGGAGAGCAGAGATTCCTTATCAGATTTTTCATAACCGGTCAGATCTTTTGGGAGGGTCGACCTTAGGGAATTTATCGGCTCTTCAGGTTCCGGTAAGAACAGTAGATATCGGATTGCCGCAACTAGCGATGCATTCTCCTTATGAGACCGCGGGAGCAAAGGATACGGCATACTTGATTCGCCTAGCAAGGGAGTTTTTTGCATCAGAAAATTTATAGAGGGAGAAGATCCCGTATGAGTTCCTCCTCCTAAAAAAAGAAAGACAACAAGAAACCGTCAGCCGAAGCTGACGGTTTCTTGTTGTTGTTATAGTTATCTAAAGGAATGAGAGTAAAGTGTACTCCTTATTAGGAGTACAACTTTATGAGGGGGGATAGTTGATTGATTGTGTATCAACTATCTGAGTATTAGTATATAGAAGAATTATGTCCAAAGTATGTTAAAACTCTTAAAGAAATCGAAAAAGTCTTAAGGGCGACTTAAGAAAATATAAACTGGGATTTCTTTTATAGAGAGTTAATAACACAAAAGGGGAAAGGGATGCTATAATCTTTTTACCGGCGAAGTTTTAGCCATAGAAAAAGAAATATACCAACATGAAATGAGAGGAGTAAATTCATGAATTTTAATCAGATAGCAATGTTACAGAAGATCCAAAGTGGACTGGCTACATTTCAGAGAAATCATCCGAAGTTCCCTATGTTTTTAAAGGCGGTATCTCAGGAGGCCATTGTGGAGGGAACTATCATCGAGATTAGTGTAAAGACACCGGAGGGAAAAGAGTATTGCTCGAATCTGAAAGTGAAAGCCGATGATTTGGAATTTGTAGAAGCTTTGAAGAATATGAATCAATAGATTTTGGGAAATCAAGGAAGAAAAGCTACGTAGAGATTATTTTGTAAATAGGATTCTGAATAGTTACAAAAAGAAACGGTGTGGATTAATCTACACCGTTTCTTTCGCATAGATCTGACAAACAACATTTCTCGCAGTGGGGAGTGGTCCTTGCTGTACAGACTTCCCGACCGTGATCCACCATGCGGTGGCAAAAATCGTTACTTTCCTCTGGAGGGATAATATCCCATAGAGCCATTTCAACTTTCTTAGGGTCCTTGGTATCCTTCACCAGACCGATGCGGTTGCTTAAGCGAATGCAATGAGTGTCTGTGACGATGGCTGGTTCGCCGTAGACATCTCCCATAATTAGGTTGGCACTTTTCCTGCCTACACCGGGAAGCTTTAGAAGGGTATTTAAATCCCGTGGAACTTTTCCGTCAAATTCATCCTGCAGCATCCGCATGCAGGCATTGATATCTCTGGCCTTGCTTTTTCCCAATCCACAGGGGCGAACGATTTCTTCGATTTCTTCCGGAGTTGCCTCGGCAAGGGAAGTGATATCTGGATATTTAGCGAAAAGCTCCTGAACGACAACATTTACCCTGGCATCGGTGCACTGGGCGGCAAGACGGACACTGACCAGTAATTTCCAGGCCTCTGTATAATCAAGGGTGCAGGTGGTGTGGGGATATTCTTTTTTTAAACGATCAATGACTGCAAGAGCCAGTTGCTGTTTTTTTGTAGTACTCATGATAATAAACCTCATATTATTTAAAAGGCAAAGCCTATGATTATGTATTGTAACATAAGGGATAAAACAGAAGCAGTAGAAATTCATTTTTCTTATTAACAATCAAAAGTAATCGTTCCATCCGCTTTTTGCTATGGTATACTAGAAAAAAAGAGGAGGGCATGGTTATGACACAAGATCTTATTAAAGAAGTAAAACATATTCAGCAGGCGTTGGTAAATAAAGACATGACGGGAGAAGAGTTTGAAGAGAAGATGGAAATTTTGAAAAAATTGGAAGATGTTTCTTCTTATCTTAAGGATGCTCTCGGAAAGGGAATTGAGTTTGAATAGGGTTCGAGGACTTTTATTTGATATGGATGGATTGTTGATTGATTCGGAACGGATTGTTCAACAGTCTTGGAAAATTGCAGGAGAAAGAATGGGCTATCAGGGGATGGATCAGATTATCTATCCCCTTCTTGGTGTAAACCGGGCAGGGAGAGATCTTTATTTTAAGGAGCATCTGGGAAAAGATTTTCCCTGCGAGGAATTTGCGGTAAAGGCCAGTGAAGCCTTTTATGAAATTGCAAAAGACGGAGTTCCTATAAAAGAAGGGGCAAGGGAGCTTTTGGAATATGGGAAATCGAAGGGGCTTTCCATGGCTCTTACTACATCTTCCAGAAAAGAATATGCTAGCAATACCCTGGGAAGTTTGGGAATTTTGGATTATTTTGATGGCATGGTCACGGGAGATATGGTGACCCATTCCAAACCAGATCCGGAGATTTACCTAAGAGGGGCGAAGCTTCTTGGAATGGCCCCCGCTGAATGTATGGCGTTAGAGGATGCGGTGGCTGGGATTAAGGCTGCTTATGGTGCGGGAACGATTCCTATATTGGTGCCGGATCTTATAGAACCACCGGAGGAAATCGTGAAGTTAGCTTATAGAAAATGTAAGAGCCTTTTGGAGGTAATCCCGATTCTGGAGGAATTGGAAAGGGATAAAGAAGCTTTTATAAAATGAAGCTGTAAAATGAAAACGATAAAAGATAAGATGACAACAAAAAAGTCAGAGGGAATGTTAGGATTCCCTCTGACTTTTTTAATAATATACTTAATGGTTGGATTCCCATCTTCCTGAAGCACCACAGGGAAGAACTAATCCGGAATGAGTAACCGGAAGTCCGATTTCCTGAGAATCTACATGACCGTCATATTTTTTTAGTTCTGTGGAAATCATGTAAGTCAATACTGCCGGGGCCAGACCTGTTGTATAAGAATTTACCAGGAAAAACAGGGGATCATCGGAAAGAATCTTGGTACACAGTTTGATCAGATCGTGAATCATGTCCTCGATTTTCCAGATCTCTCCTTTAGGGCCTCTTCCATAGGAAGGAGGATCCATAATGATGGCATCGTAGTGATTGCCTCTGCGGATTTCCCTTTCTACAAATTTCACACAGTCATCGACTAACCAACGGATTGGCTTGTCAGACAGGCCGGAAGAAGCTGCGTTTTCTTTCGCCCAGGCAACCATGCCCTTGGAGGCATCTACGTGAGTAACATGAGCACCGGCAGCAGCTGCGGCCAAAGTGGCGCCTCCTGTGTAAGCAAATAAATTCAGTACTTTAATAGGTCTGTTTGCATTCTTGATTTTATTTCCAAACCAGTCCCAGTTGGTAGCTTGTTCCGGAAACAGCCCGGTGTGTTTAAAACTAAATGGTTTCAAATTAAAGGTTAATTCACCATAATGAATTTGCCACTGTTCCGGGAGATCAAAGAATTCCCATTCGCCGCCGCCTTTTTTGCTGCGGTGATAGTGACCGTTCATGTGCTTCCAGCCTTTTTCTGTCTTTGGAGTATCCCAGATTACCTGAGGGTCCGGGCGGACTAAAAGATAGTCTCCCCAACGTTCTAATTTTTCTCCTTTACTGCAATCAATTACTTCATAATCTTTCCATCCGTCTGCAATCCACATATCTATAAATTCCTTTCAACGTATATCATGATTTTATCTTCTATAATATTTATCACTTCATTATATCTGTTTTCGAAAGAAAAGTAACCCATTATCTTTCAAAATGCAGTTACAAATAGGATGCAAGTATTTTTTGAGAGTTTACAGAGTTTTAACTTAGAGAAGATTTTGGATTTTACATTTCTCCGATAACATATCTCTTGTGCACATGAGGTGCAAGAAGTGAAAGAAGATAAAAAAGGAGAAAATTCAAAAATGAAAATGAAAAAGTTTATCGCATTAATGGCAGTTGCAACAATGGTAGCAGGAATGGCAGTCGGATGTGGAAATTCATCTGATTCTACAGATACAGATTCTAGTGCAGCAGAAACAGAAGCTTCCGGAGATTTTGATACATCTTCAGATATTACCATCGTTTCAAGAGAAGACGGTTCTGGAACAAGAGGAGCATTTATCGAGTTATTTGGTATCGAAGAGAAAGATGCAGATGGAAATAAAGTAGATAACACTACAGAGGATGCACAGATCACAAATAGCACATCTGTAATGCTTACAACAGTAGCAGGAGATGACTATGCAATTGGATATGTATCTCTTGGTTCTTTGGATGATAGCGTAAAAGCTCTTAAGATCGATGGAGCTGAGGCAACAGCTGAGAATATCAAGAGTGGAGACTACAAGGTATCAAGACCTTTCAACATTGCAACAAAGGCTGATCTTGATAATGAAGTAGCAAAGGATTTCATCGACTTTATCATGAGTACAGAGGGACAGGCAGTAGTTGAGGAGAACGGCTATATTGCAGTGGATGATGTTGAGGATTATGCAGGATCTGCTCCTTCCGGAAAAGCAGTTGTAGGAGGATCTTCTTCTGTATCACCGGTTATGGAGAAACTGATCGAGGCTTACAAAGATGTAAATCCAAATGCAGAAATTGAGTTACAGACAACCGATTCTACAACAGGTATGACATCTACCATCGACGGAAGCTACGATATCGGAATGGCATCTCGTGAACTTAAGGATGATGAGGCTTCTGAACTTGAAGCAACTGTAATCGCTACCGATGGAATCGCGGTTATTGTAAACAAGAACAACACCATCGATGAGCTTAGTGTAGATCAGGTAAAGAGCATTTATACAGGAGAGGCTCTTACATGGGATGATGTCCTTTAATAAGTAGTTTCCATGGTATAAACCTGTACCACAGTGGTTTCACTAGAGGAGTGTTAGAATGAATCAAAAAGCATGGACAGAAAAATTCATGCAGGGAGTGTTCTTCGTTGCCGCCTGCGCTTCGGTGCTGGCGGTAGCTCTCATTTGTATCTTTTTATTTGCAAATGGTATTCCTGCAATGAAAGAGATCGGTTTTGGCGATTTTTTAAGTGGCATAAGATGGAAACCTAACAACGATATTTACGGAATCTTCCCAATGATCATCGGAAGTTTATACGTAACAGCAGGAGCAATTCTTTTCGGAGTTCCCATCGGAGTGCTGACTGCAGTGTTTATGGCCTTCTATTGTCCGAAGCAAATTTACAAACCTTTAAAAACAGCAACGGAGCTTTTGGCCGGAATTCCTTCCGTTGTATATGGTTTCTTTGGATTAGTGGTCTTGGTTCCATTGGTAAGAGAAATGGGACGGGATTTAAAAAGTATGGGACTTTTAAAAAGTGCAGGAAATGGAAGTAGTATCCTTACCGCGTCGTTGCTTCTTGGAATGATGATCCTGCCTACAATTATTGGTCTGACAGAGTCGGCTCTTCGGGCTGTGCCTACCCAGTATTATGAGGGAGCAGTGGCTTTGGGCGGAACGCATGAGAGAGCAATATTTACAGTAGTATTACCCGCAGCAAAATCCGGTGTTATCGCAGCCCTTGTACTTGGTATCGGACGTGCCATCGGTGAGACTATGGCGGTTATCATGGTTGCTGGTAATCAGGCAAGGATCCCGGATGGTATTTTCAAAGGTGTTCGTACTCTGACAGCTAATATCGTTATCGAAATGGGATATGCTTCAGGACTTCACAGAGAAGCCTTGATTGCTACCGGTGTAGTATTGTTTGTATTTATCCTGCTGTTGAATTTCAGCGTAGCATTATTGAAACGAGGTGGCGGACGTGAATGATAAAAAAGCTAGAAATACAATGACAGTAGGACAGAAATTAAAATCCTACACCAAGACACCGGGATCTTTGATTGTAATGCTGCTTGTAATGTTATCAGCAATCATAACATTTTCGGTATTGATTTTCTTGATCGCATATATTTTGATCCACGGAGTTCCTTATATTAAGCCGTCTTTATTTTCTTTGGAGTACTCTTCTGAAAATGCATCTTTGATGCCGGCCCTTATCAATACCATTATTATGACTTTCCTTTCCCTGCTGATCGCAGTTCCTTTCGGAATTTTTTCTGCCATCTTTTTGGTAGAATATGCAAAGAGAGGAAATAAATTCGTAGAAGTCATTCGAATGACTACAGAGACTCTTCAGGGAATTCCTTCTATCGTATATGGATTGTTCGGAATGCTGTTTTTCGTACAGACCTGTGGATGGGGATTTTCATTACTTGCAGGTGCATTTACCCTGGCGATCATGGTATTGCCACTTATTATGAGAAGTACAGAGGAAGCATTAAAATCCGTTCCGGATTCCTATAGAGAGGGAAGTTTTGGTTTGGGAGCGGGAAAACTTCGTACCGTATTTCGGATCGTTTTACCTGCAGCGGTTCCGGGAATCTTAGCCGGCGTGATTTTGGCAGTCGGACGTATCGTTGGAGAGACGGCTGCTCTTATCTATACCGCAGGTACTGTAGCAAAGATTCCGAATTCTGTTCTCAGTTCAGGAAGAACTTTGGCAGTTCATATGTACAATCTGGCCAGTGAGGGTTTATATATGGATCAGGCTTATGCCACTGCAGTTATTCTTTTGGTGGTAGTAGTTTTGATCAATACGTTATCCAGTATGCTGGCAAAGAAACTGACCAATGCATAAAGGCATAGACTGCAATTTATAGGAGCAAGTAGCAAAGAGGATTGCGAACACCCGCAATTTATGAGGAATGATAAGATGAGCAAACTTAGTGTTAAAAACATGGATTTGTATTATTCTGATTTTCACGCATTAAAAAATGTAAATCTGGATATTGAGGCAAATAAAATTACCGCCTTTATCGGACCTTCCGGATGTGGAAAATCTACATTATTAAAATCCATTAATCGAATGAATGATTTAGTTGAAGGTTGTCGTATTGAAGGGGAAATTCTTCTAGACGGCCAGGATATATTTAAGGATTTAGATGTAAACGTATTGAGAAAAAGAGTGGGAATGGTATTTCAGAAACCAAATCCATTTCCGATGAGTATTTATGACAATATTGCTTATGGACCAAGAACCCACGGAATCCGTTCCAAGGCAAAGCTTGATGAGATCGTAGAAACATCTCTTCGTAACGCAGCAATTTGGGATGAGTGTAAGGATAGATTAAAGAGCAGTGCCCTTGGAATGTCCGGTGGACAGCAGCAGAGACTTTGTATCGCAAGAGCGTTGGCTGTAGAGCCGGAGGTTCTTCTTATGGATGAGCCTACCTCAGCTCTGGATCCGATTTCTACATCTAAGATCGAAGACCTTGTTCTTGAGTTGAAAAAAGATTATACTATTGTCATGGTAACCCATAATATGCAGCAGGCAGTACGTGTCTCAGACAATACCGCATTCTTCCTATTAGGAGAAGTGATTGAATATAATGATACGGAAAAATTGTTTTCTATTCCACAGGATAAGAGAACAGAAGATTATATTACAGGGAGGTTTGGCTAAGACATGCGTAATAGATTTGATGAACAGCTGGAACGTCTTAATGAAGACATGGTGCATATGGGAGAGCTTTGTGAGACAGCGATTACCAATGCAACAACAGCATTAAAAGAAGGAAACCAGAAACTGGCAAAAGAAGTCGTTCAGTTTGATGAGAAGATTGATCAGTTGGAAAGTGAGATCGAAGGTATTTGCCTGAAATTATTGCTTCAACAGCAACCGGTAGCAAGAGATCTTAGACAGATTTCCGCAGCTCTTAAGATGATTACAGATATGGAGAGAATCGGCGATCAGGCAGCTGATATCGGAGAAATCATCGTATCTGAAAATAAGGATGCTCAGGTGGATATTCCGATGATTATTCAGATGTCAGAGGCGGCAACCAAGATGGTCCATGAAAGTGTAGAGGCCTATGTAAAGAAAGATTTGGTTCTTGCAGGTGATGTAATCCAGGAAGATGATGTGGTGGATGAACTCTTTGAGGGAGTGAAGACAAAGCTGATTCAGCAGATTGCAGATCATGCAGAGGATGGCCGTCACGCTATGGATCTTATTATGGTAGCAAAGTATTTAGAGAGAATTGCGGATCATGCAACCAATATTGCTGAGTGGGTCGAATTTTCTATTACTGGCGTACATAAAGGAGAAAGTTTATGATTTATTGTGTAGAGGATGACAGCAGCATTCGTGAATTAGTGATATATACACTGGAGAGCACTGGATTTCATGCACGAGGATTTGAAGAAGGACAATCATTTAAAGAGGCTTTGGCACAGGAAGTGCCAGAGCTTGTTTTGCTTGATATTATGCTCCCGGGAGAAGATGGAATGGAGCTTTTGAAGTGGATGAAATCCGATGAGAAGACCAGAGGAATCCCGGTAATCATGGTGACGGCCAGAGGTGCGGAATATGACAAGGTAATGGGACTGGATGCAGGAGCAGACGATTATGTTACCAAGCCCTTTGGTATGATGGAATTAGTGTCCAGGATCAAGGCTGTGCTTCGAAGAAGTGGACAGGGAGAAAATGCCAAGCCTCATGTTCTGACCTTTAGAGGCATTGAGATGAATACGGATAAGCATGAGGTGGTAGCAGGAGATCAAGTGGTGCAACTGACCCTTAAGGAATATCAGCTTTTAAAACGCCTCATGAGAAATCCAAATATCGTTCAAACCAGAGACCAGCTGTTGGAGGATATCTGGGGATACGATTTTGACGGAGAAACCAGAACTGTGGATGTCCATGTGAGAACCTTAAGACAAAAGCTTGGAGATTACGGGGACCGAATTGAAACTGTTCGAGGTGTTGGATATCGAATGAGCTAAAAAGGATGAGACAATGAGAGAAAAGATTCAACAGAGTATGATCTTTATTGTAACAACAACGTTGTTGGTGGCTTATGCCATCACAACGTTTATTGTTTATAGGCATACAATGACCATTATGGAAACCCAGATTAAACAGGAAGCGGAATATATCAGTACCGCCATCGAAGTATCCGGGGAAAATTATGTACAGAATTTAGACGAGGTAGATGAGAATACCCGAGTTACTCTAATAAATTCCGATGGAAGTGTGGTATATGACTCCTCAGATCCGGAAGGGAAAAGCCTGGAAAATCACAAGAACCGTCCGGAGGTAAAGCAGGCCATGAAATCCGGAACCGGAAAAGATATTCGTCAGTCCGATACCATGAGCAAAGACATGTTTTACTATGCTATGAAACTGCCGGATGAAAAAATATTAAGAGTATCCAAGGCGGTAGATAATGTTAGGAGTACAGCTCTTACAGTGCTTCCTCCTATGGGGATCATTGCGGTGTTGATGCTTATCTGCGCCTGGCTTCTGTCGGGTTATCAGGTGGCAAAACTCATTCGTCCCATTAATGAACTGGATTTGAATGAACCGTTGAAGAATCCGGAGGTATACGGGGAATTGACGCCATTACTGGAGCGAATCGATAAGCAAAATAAAGAGAAGGATGCAGTGGCAGAGATCAGGAAGGAATTTTCTGCAAATGTATCCCATGAGTTGAAAACTCCTCTTACATCCATTTCCGGTTATGCGGAGATTATGAAAAATGGATTGGTCAAGCCGGAGGATGTGCCGAGATTTAGTGAGACAATTTATAAGGAAGCATCAAGACTCATTACCTTGATCGAGGATATTATTAAATTATCGAAGTTAGACGAGGATAAGATCGAACTGGAGCGAGAAAATGTAGATCTTTATCTGCTTACAAGAGAAATATGCGCAAGACTTCAGCCTCAACTCAGTAAACGGGATGTACATATGCAGGTTACCGGAGAACCGGTGACTGTAAAAGGTGTCCGTCAGGTTTTAGATGAGATGATCTATAATATTTGCGAAAACGCTGTAAAGTACAACCGGGTAGGAGGATCTGTTACTGTATGGGTAGGAGATACCCTTCAGGGCAAGAAGGTGATTGTGACAGATACGGGAATCGGAATTCCGAAAAATGCGCAGGAACGAATTTTTGAACGTTTTTACCGGGTGGACAAAAGCCATTCCAAAGAAACCGGAGGAACTGGATTGGGCCTTTCTATTGTGAAGCATGGGGCAATTTTGCATAATGCACAGATTCATGTGCAGAGTGAAGTGAACAAAGGAACACGCATGGAAGTAGTGTTTGAAAAGCAGGCTTGATCATAGAAAATTATAGGAGAATTTTGAAAATGATTAGCATTTACTCTTGAGAAAAATAGTTGGGGAATATGGATGGTTTTTTGTGTACATTCGCCAATTTTTGGTGTATCATGAGAAACAACGTTTGAAAAATAAGGAGGTAATACCAATGGCAGCAACAATTAGTGATGTATGTGTAATGTGTGGAGCTTGTGAGGCAACATGTCCAGTAGGAGCAATCAGCGCTGGAGATTCTCAGTTCGTAGTAGACCCAGATGTATGTGTATCTTGCGGAGCTTGCGAAGGTGCCTGTCCAACAGGAGCAATTACAGTAGAGTAATTCACATAATATGAAAAGCCGGGGCTCGTTATGGATAATAATCCGTAACGAGTCCTTTTTTATATAGGAATCTTATTCATTTATTATAATGATATTATAACCATGGAAATTTTGTTTGGGAGTCACTCTTGTAAAAGAGAAAGCTCTCCTATATAATGAATTTATCTATGGTAAAAAAGGAGGACAGTCTTTTGAAAAGAGAATTAGTAATCGTCATCGATTTCGGAGGACAGTACAATCAGTTGGTGGCACGCCGTGTCAGAGAGTGTAATGTCTACTGTGAAATTTATTCCTATAAAACAGATCTTGAAAAGATTAAGGCTATGAATCCCAAGGGTATCATTTTGACAGGTGGACCAAATAGCTGCTATGAGGCAGATTCCCCAACCTATCAGAAAGAATTATTTGAGCTTGGAATTCCGGTGCTTGGACTTTGCTACGGTGCACAATTAATGATGCATGTGCTTGGAGGAAAGGTTGAGAAGGCAACTGTAAGAGAATATGGAAAGACAGAGGTACTCATCGATAAAACAGAATCCGAGGTATTTGCAGGAGTATCAGAGAAGACTATTTGTTGGATGAGCCATTTTGATTACATTTCACAGGCAGCTCCGGGATTTGAGATTACTGCTCATACCGCAGACTGTCCAACCGCAGCCCTTGAGAATGCTGAGAAAGGTCTTTATGCGATTCAGTTCCATCCGGAAGTACTTCATACAGAAGAAGGAACCAAGATGCTCTCGAACTTCGTATTGGGAGTATGCGGATGTGCAGGAGATTGGCGCATGGATTCTTTCGTAGAGGAATCTATCAAGCAGATCAGAGAGAAAGTAGGAGATGGAAAAGTTCTTCTGGCGTTGTCCGGAGGTGTAGATTCTTCCGTGGCAGCAGGATTATTGTCCAGAGCGATCGGCAAGCAGCTTACTTGTGTATTTGTAGATCACGGTCTTCTTAGAAAAAATGAAGGAGACGAGGTAGAGGCTGTATTTGGCACGGATGGACAGTTTGATTTGAATTTTATTCGTGTCAATGCACAGCAAAGATACTACGATAAATTAGCTGGAGTAACAGAGCCGGAGAAAAAGCGCAAGATCATCGGAGAAGAATTTATTCGTGTCTTTGAGGAAGAAGCAAAAAAAATCGGTGCTGTAGATTTCCTGGCTCAGGGAACGATTTATCCTGATGTGGTAGAGAGTGGACTTGGTGGTGAATCGGCAGTTATTAAGTCTCATCACAATGTAGGCGGACTTCCGGAGTATGTAGATTTTAAAGAAATCATCGAGCCATTAAGAGACTTATTTAAAGATGAGGTCCGTAAGGCAGGACTGGAACTTGGAATCCCGGAGGAATTAGTATTCCGTCAGCCATTCCCGGGACCGGGACTGGGAATCCGTATCATCGGAGATATTACTGAGTGGAAGGTACGTGTGGTACAGGATGCGGACTATATTTACCGTGAAGAAGTAGATAAAGCTGCAGCAGAGTATAAGAAAGAGAATGGAAAAGCACCATCCTGGATGCCGAACCAGTATTTTGCAGCTCTTACCAATATGCGTTCCGTAGGAGTTATGGGAGATGAGAGAACCTATGACTATGCAGTGGCTCTCCGTGCAGTGAAGACTATTGACTTTATGACAGCAGAGTCGGCAGATATTCCATTTGAAGTATTGCAGACAGTAATGAGCAGAATTATTAACGAGGTCAAGGGAGTAAATAGAGTATTCTATGATCTAACCAGTAAACCGCCGGGAACGATTGAGTTCGAGTAGCGGACAAAATTGCGAAAAAGCCTATAAATAAAGGCTTTGTGGGCTGTCTGGATGCTCCAGTGGAGTGCAAATGGAGTGAAAATATATTTTTTCCTTTGTTTTTATTCCGGATTCATCGGAGATTTTCGCAAAAGTAGTCATTCTCAGAAAATATAATTAGCGTAAATAAAAGAACAGTTTGTTTTGATGGAAGTATTTTCCGTCAGGGCAGACTGTTTTTTTGTTGCCCTGCATCCGGAGGAAGCTGCCGGTTATAAGTGAATATTTTAAGAATCTCTCCTGTGAAGCAAAGGTGCTGTACGGACTGATGTTAGACCAGATGTTACTGTCTATCAAGAACTGCTGGTTTGACGAAGAGGACAGGGCGTATATTTTCTTTTCGCTGGAAGAGATTATGGAGATGCTGAACTGTGGCAGGAATATCCAGATGAACCGGCAGTTCTGGAAGCAGAAGAAACATCAGAAAAGCTGGTGGAAAAACCGGAAGAATATATGGAAAAAGAGCCGGAAAAGTTTTATATGCAGGAAAAAGAAACCGAAGAATCGGAAGCAAGAAAAGTAGCTGTGCTAATGAAAGGGGATCTGCAATCCATGAAGTCAAATCTGTGGGAAATCATCCGTTATATTGATGATACGACACTTGAAAAATCAAACAATGAAAAGAAAGAAAAACAGGAATTTTCGGGTGCGGCGCCAGAAGAAGTGCAGGAATTTGTCAATCTGACTATTGGGGAGCACATGGGAAAAGCATATTCGGAATGGAAGTTAAAACAGGATAAGGAGCCAGTAAGTGAGATTGAAAAGAAATACCAGGGCTTGCTGGAAACATTATCGCCAGAACAGGAAGAAGTGATTACGGAATACTGTAATGCAATTTTTAGCAGTGGAGCAGATACAGAAGAGTTTTTCTACCGGCTGGGACTAAAAGATGGACTGAATCTGAAAAGTACTGTAAAATCAGTGATAGATACATTATCAAAAAACAGTTTTATTTGTTAATGGCAGTTGAACTATATGAACATTGTAGGTGGATATATATTGTACATTACGAAGAAGGTAATAGGTGAAGAATATGGAAAATGATATCGTCTTATTTATGGATGGAAATATACAATTAGAAGTACCAGTATCTCGAGATGGAGAATCGGTATGGTTATCAGCGAATCAAATGGCAGTTTTATTTGGTAAGGATGAAACTAATATCAGAAAGCATATAAATAATGTTTTCAGATCTTCAGAA
>CAVKOU010000007.1:0-100761 GCA_963658085.1 bacterium | reverse complement strand
ACTTAAAATTAAGTTGACATAAAGATTAAAAAATGCTAAATTCAACTTAATTAATAAATGAGTTGTGGAGGTATCAGAATGGATTACAGACAGGAATATGAAACATGGTGTTCGGATGATTATTTTGATGAAAAGACTAAGGAAGAGCTAAAAGCTTTGGAGGGGAACGAAGGGGAGATTGAAGATCGCTTCTATCGGAAGTTAGAATTTGGTACCGGCGGTCTGCGAGGTGTGATTGGAGCCGGAACCAATCGAATGAATATCTATACGGTGCGTCAGGCTACCCAGGGATTGGCAAATTATATCATTTCCCGGAATGGACAGGAAAAAGGAGTTGCCATTGCCCATGATTCCCGCATCATGTCACCGGAATTTGCAAGAGAAGCTGCTCTTTGTCTCAATGCCAACGGAATTAAAACCTATTTATTTGAATCTTTGAGACCAACACCGGAACTATCCTTTGCAGTAAGAGAATTGAGATGTATTGCCGGAATCGTAATTACGGCGAGCCACAATCCAAGAGAATATAATGGATACAAAGTATATTGGGAGGACGGTGCCCAGATTACGCCTCCTCATGATAAAAATATCCTGGCAGAGGTGGCGAAGGTGACTTCGTTTTCTGAAGTTAAGACCATGGAGGAAGATGCTGCAAGAGTAGAGGGATTGTTCCGGATCATTGGAAGTGAGTTTGATGATCGGTATGTTGCCCGGTTAAAGGCCCAGAGTATTCATCCGGAAATTATAAAGGATGCGGCGAAGGATATGAAGATTGTATATACACCGTTACATGGTTCGGGAAATATTCCGGTGCGAAGAGTCCTTCTGGAACTTGGCTTTGAACAGGTCTATGTGGTTGAAGAACAAAAAGATCCGGATGGCACATTTCCTACGGTGGCATATCCAAACCCGGAGGATGAGAATGCATGGAAGATGGCCCTTGAACTTGCAAAAAAAGTGGACGCTGATATTGTTCTTGCTACGGATCCGGATGCAGACAGGCTGGGTGTCTATGCAAAAGATGCAAAAAGTGGTGAGTATGTAAGCTTTACGGGGAATATGTCAGGAATGCTTATTGCAGAATATATTTTAAGAGAGCGTACGAAGAATAAAACTATGCCAAAGAACCCGGCACTGGTGGAGACTATTGTTACTACAGACATGGCAAAAGCTATAGCTGAAGAATATCATACGGCACTGGTGGAGGTACTGACAGGATTTAAATATATTGGCGAGCAAATCAAATTCTTTGAGGAACAACATACCTATCACTATGTATTTGGCCTGGAAGAGTCTTATGGTTGCCTGGCCGGAACCTATGCAAGAGATAAGGATGCCTGCGTGGCGGTTATGATGCTATGTGAAGTGGCATCTTATTACAAGATGCAGGGGAAGACTCTTTGGGATGCCATGGTAGACATGTATGAGAAGTATGGCTACTATAAAGAAGGACTTGCTACCGTGACCTTAAAGGGAATTGACGGAGCAGAACAGATTCAGAAAATGATGACGGAATATAGGGAGAATCCGCCGAAAGAACTTGCAGGACATCAAGTCCTTGCGGTACGGGATTATAAAGCGGACACAAGAACAGATTTGACCACCGGAGAGGTGAGTTTAACAGGACTTCCGACTTCTAATGTTCTTTATTATGAATTGTCTGAGAATGCGTGGTGCTGTGTGAGACCTTCGGGAACAGAACCGAAAATTAAGTTCTATTATGGAGTCAAAGGAAGTTCGCTTTCAGATGCACAGGAGAAACTGGAGGCACTGAAAGAAGCGATGACAGGAAAATCTGCTTAAGGAGGAAAAGGAGATGGCCATAAGTTTTCAAAAAGAAACGAAGTTATTTAAATTAGATACAGAAAATACTACGTATTTAATCGGACTTTCACCGGAGGGATATGTAGGACATGTTTACTACGGGGAGAGACTTCAGGCAGCAGACGCCTACTATCTGCTCCGTACGGAAGAGCCACCCTACACACCTGGTAAAAACGAGAGAGAAAAGTCTGCATTTTTAGATTTCTATCCTATGGAATATCCGTCGGGTGGAATCGGAGATTATAGAGAGAGCTGTATTAATATCAGAAATGAAGCGGGCTGTATGGGAAGTGAATTTCTTTATCGGTCCCATGAGATTTTTAATGGGAAGCCGAAGCTAGAAGGATTGCCGGCATCTTTTGGAACTGAGGATGAGGTGATGACCTTAGAGATTACCTGTTTTGATTCGGTACTTAATCTAAAGCTTATTTTGTCTTATTCGGTATTTGAGAAAGAAGATATTATCACTAGAAATGTAAAAGTGATAAATGAAGGAGAAGAGAGAGTAAAGCTTGAAAAGGTATATAGCGCATGTCTTGATATGGACAATGAAGATTTTGAACTTCTGACTCTCCATGGATCCTGGGCCAGGGAGCGTCACATTCAGAGAAGATCTGTTGGCTATGGAAAACAGTTGGTATCTTCTGCCAAAGGAGAATCGGGACATCAGGAGCATCCGTTTGTTGCCCTTGTAACACCTGGAACAACCGGACAGCAGGGGCGTGTGTATGGTATGCATTTTGTATATTCCGGCAACTTTATCGGTCAGGTAGAAAAGACACAGTTTGATGCTGTCCGTATGGTAATGGGAATTAGTTCGGAAGAATTTTGCTGGAATTTACGGGGAAAAGAAAGTTTCCAGGCCCCGGAAGTAGTTTTGACCTTTTCGGGAGAGGGACTTGGAAAGATGACCAGATCTTATCACGATTTTTATCGCAGACACATGATCCGAAGCCCTTATAAAGATAAGAAGCGCCCGATTCTTATTAATAACTGGGAGGCAACTTACTTTGATTTTGATACAGAAAAATTATTGGATATTGCAAGAGAAGCGAAAAAAGACGGAATTGAAATGCTAGTCATGGATGATGGCTGGTTTGGGAAACGGAATTCGGATAACTGTTCTCTGGGAGACTGGACTGTCAATGAAAATAAGATTCAAGGTGGCCTGAAATATTTGGCAGAGGAAGTAAAGAAGATAGGCCTGAAGTTTGGAATCTGGTTTGAGCCTGAGATGATTTCTCCGGATTCAGATCTTTACAGGACACATCCGGAGTGGGCAATTCATATTGAAGGACGGAAGGCTACTCAGAGCCGTCAGCAGTATGTACTGGATCTTTCCAATCCTGAAGTGGTGGAGTATGCCTATGAGTCTGTGGCAAAGATTTTAAGAAGTGCCCCTATTGACTATGTGAAATGGGATATGAATCGTCAACTTAGTGATCTTGGCAGCAGTTATCTGGATAAGGACTCACAACAGGAATTGTTCCATCGCTATGTGCTGGGAGTCTATCAGATGCAGGAGCGGTTGGTGACAGAATTTCCGGAACTTCTTCTTGAAAATTGTTCCGGCGGTGGTGCCAGATTTGACCCTGGTATGCTATATTACAGTCCGCAGATCTGGTGCTCCGATGATACGGATGCGGTAGAAAGATTGGTGATTCAGGAGGGAACGGCCTTGATTTACCCACTTTCTACTATAGGAGCTCATGTCAGTGTATGCCCCAATCATTCTGTGGGCAGGGTGACTCCTTTTGAGACCAGAGGGCATGTGGCACTGGCAGGAACCTTCGGCTATGAGCTTGATATTACAAAACTTCCGGAGGAAGAGAGACAACAGATCAAAGGCCAGACGGAAATGTATCATAAGTATAATGACCTGGTGCGGGAGGGAGATTATTATCGTATAGCATCCTTTTCGGAAAATGGACATTATGACTGCTATATGGAAGTGGCTAAAGATAAATCAGAAGCTTTGGTAACCTATGTGCAGGTTCATGGAATTCCAAATAGCAAGAGCAGAAAATTAAAACTCCGGGGATTGGATCCTTTGGCAGTATATGAGCTGGAGGGGACAAAGGAGCGATACAGCGGAGAAATCTTGATGAAAGGTGGATATCTTTTTAAGGATTTCTGGGGAGATGCAGTCAGCAGGTTGTATCACTTTGTAAAAGCAGAATCCTAAAGTCTTGCAGAGGTAATTTTGCGAATAGGGATCTGAATGATTGCGAATTAATTATGAAATTAATTTTGTAGAGTGCGCCAGATTGACAAGATTAATTAATAACTTTATAATTTAAGTAAATTTAATGCTACTGTTCATGATGAGTGTGAACAGTAGCTATTTCATTAATGATCATGATAGTCTGTGATTGTTGATGTGAAATTGTTTTGATGAGGTGGCACGAATGGGAAAAGTAAGATTAGCAGATATTGCTGAGAGAACCGGTGTCAGTACCGTTACGGTGCATAATGCCCTTGCCGGAAATAAAGGCGTCAGTGACGAGGTGCGTGAACAGATACAAAAGGTGGCAGAAGAACTTGGATATCAGGCCCCCAGTGAGAAGAAACAGGAACGGCCGGCGGAAAAGTCCAGTACCATCGGTGTATTGGTGGCGGAAAATTACCTGGCGCAGTACGAGACTTTTTATTGGAAGATGTACCAGGAATTAGCCCTTGTCGCAACGGAAAAGAGATGCTTTACTGCAGTTGAGGTTCTAAAAAAAGACGATGAGATGCATACGCTGAAGATGCCCGCCTGTCTGACGGAGCACAGAGTAGATGCCCTGATTGTGCTTGGGGAGATTAATAAAGAATATATTATCAAGATGCAAAACATGGCAGATATTCCGGTGGTATTTTTGGATTTTTATGATAAGGATCTGGCTCAGGATGCGGTGGTGACAGATAACTTTTATGGAATGTTTCTGCTGACGGAATTTATGTTTGAGCAGGGAGTCGATGAACTGGGATTTGTAGGTTCTATCTTTGCAACCAGCAGTATTATGGATCGCTATTGTGGTTTTGTGAAATCTATGACATTACATGGAAAGAATCTTCATCCGGAATGGCTGATCGAAGATCGTGATCAATTGGGACAGATGGGATTTGAACTGCCTGCTAAATTACCCAAAGGATTTGTATGCAACTGCGATCTTGCGGCATTCATGCTCATTGACAAGTTAAAAGAGCGGGGGTACCGAGTGCCGGAGGATATTGCGGTGGTAGGCTTTGATAATTATCTTTATCCGGGTCTGGCGGATATGCAGATTACGACCTACGAAGTAAATACAAAGGCAATGACAAAGGTAGCGGTGGAAAAGGTATTAAAGCAGATTAAGAATCCGAAACGTGGTCATGGAATGGATGTGGTTTCGGGGCATATGGTAATCAAGAAAACGGTAAAATTAAAATAAATATTGAATTTAGAAAAATCAGTGTAGTAACCGAAAGTGGAACTTCGCTGATTTTTTTAGTTAATAAGGAGAAAACTTTTTGGAATTGAATTAAATTAATTTGATTAAAATTAATTTAATCACTTAAATATAAGTAAAAAATATGCAAATGCACCAAAAATACAACACCTAATTAATATATAATAAACGAAATGTACTTGTTTAACTTAAAAACATTGCAAAATTAACTTAAATGATATATATTTAATTTAAGTTAAAAAACATTAAAACTTAGTTAACGAGGAGGGAAACTATGAAGAAAAAAGTATTAAGTCTCGTACTAATAGCTGCAATGGCGATGTCTATGACAGCATGCGGGAATGGGGGAAGCTCGAAAAATAGCGACAGTGGTGATTCGGAGGTTGTGCCAACCATTGACCAGATTAAAGTTGGAGAGGATTATAAAGATCTGAAAGCAGATATCAAGATTCTGACAAACAGAACGGATATTGTAGACACAACCTATAAGGAATATGCGGAAGAATTTCATAAGCTCTATCCAAACATTACGGTAACCTACGAAGGAATTACAGATTATGAAGAGTCTTTAACCCTTCGTCTGACGAATGGAGACTGGGGAGATATCTGCTTCATCCCTACATCCTGTGATAAGAGTGAGTTCTCTACTTATTTCACAGCCCTTGGTGACTATGATACCTTGAATGATACTTACAATTTTGTAACAGAGAAGACTTATGAGGGTCAGGTTTACGGTATTCCAAATGGTGGTACAGCAGGCGGAGTTGCTTATAACAAGAAAGTATGGGAAGAGGCTGGAATTACAGAACTTCCCACAACACCGGATGAATTCTTAGATGACCTTCAGAAAATCAAAGACAACACAGATGCTATTCCGTTGTATACCAACTTTGCGGCAGGATGGCCGATGGGAGCATGGAATGATTATGTAGGAATCGCTTCCAGCGGAGATCCGGATTACAAGAACGATGTATTACTTCACTCAAAGAATCCGTTTTCTAAGAATAAAGAAAACAGTGGTGCTTACGCTGTATATTACATTCTTTACAATGCAGTTGCAGATAAACTGGTAGAAGATGATCCGGCTTCCAGTGACTGGGAGTCTTCTAAGACCATGATCAACAATGGTGAGATCGGTGCTATGGTACTTGGCTCCTGGTGTGTACAGCAGTTTAAAGATGCAGGCGATCATCCGGATGATATCGGATATATGCCATTCCCAATTTCTGTAAAGGGAACACAGTATGCGGCTTCCGGCGGAAACTATGCATATGCTGTAAATAAAGAATCAAGCTCTGACAACCAGATTGCAGCGGAGCTTTACATCAAATGGCTTCTTGAGGAGTCTACGATCTTTGAGGATGAGGGAAGTATCCCGGCACTTAAGGGAGAGGATCTTCCGGAATCACTGGCAGAATTTGAGGGCGTAGAACTTCTTTCTGACAATGCGGCAAGAGAAGGTGAAGAGAACCTATACGATGATATCCGTAATACCGCAGAGGTATTAAGCGGAGATTATCCGGTAAGTACAGTTCTTGAGGCTGCTCTTTACGGAACGGAATCCTTAGATGATCTGATGAATGAGTGGAATGAGAAATGGACAAGTGCGCAGGAATCCTGCGGAGCAGAAATCACGGAATAAAAATAAACAGGAGGGCAGCAACTTTCGCTGCCTTCTTCTATCAAAGCCTTTGAAAGGAGAGATAATATGAGTAGCTCAAAAACTGTTGCGAAGGCTGAAAAAACTCCGTTCCAGACTTGGATCGGAAGCAGAAAGGTACAGAAAAGACTTCTGATTGGTACCTTTATGTTTGTCCCCATGCTGTTGCTGATTGTGTTTACTTATGTACCATTTGTTAAGATGATCCAGTTCAGCTTTTATGACATGAAATACCTTGGAGACAAGGTGTTTGTGGGACTGAAAAACTATAAAGAAATCTTTAGCAGACCGGATATTTTTGGATCCTTATTTGTCAGTGTTTATTACATGGGAGGAGCAATTGTCCAGCTTGCTCTGGCACTGTTCTTTGCGACTATGATGGTATTTAAGGTAAAGGGGGAATCTGTTTTTAAAGCCACCATGTTCTTCCCATATTTGATCTGTGGTATTGCTGTTGGATTTATCTTTAAATTCTTCTACGCAAGAGGTTATGTACTGGATACCATTCTCCAGATGTTTGGAATGAATTTAGATGATATTCCTATGTGGCTGCAAAATAAGAGCATCAACAACTTTGCATTGGTTGCCACCTCTGTATGGAGATATACAGGACAGAATATGGTTCTTTTCCTGGGAGCCATGATGTCAGTAGATACGGACCTTTATGAGGCGGCTGCCTTGGATGGAGCTAATAAATGGCATATCTTCCGTTATATTATTCTGCCGAGTATTAAATCCATTATCGTATTGAACCTGATTCTTTCTATCAGTGGTTCCCTAAGTGCCTTCGAGCCGCCATATGTTATTACAAATGGACAGATGGGAACAGGAACCTATTTTGTAATTATGAACAGATTGGCTCACGAGAATCAGAAGGTTGGACTTGCCTGTGCCATGGCCATTGTTCTTCTTGTGATCATCATTATTTGTACCGTTGCACAGAAATTGTTCTTTAAATATGTATTTGACGATGGAACCAGTGATGAGTCTAAGGCAGCTGTAAGACGTAGAAAAAAAGCAGAAAAGGCAGCAAAGGCTGCAGCTAAGAAGGGAGGAGCGGTTTTATGAAAAAGACAATGAAAATTAGTACCGTCATTTTTACGATTATAAAATATGCTTCTCTGATCCTGGCATCTTTGGTTGCAGTCATCCCTGTCATCGTTTGTGTTTTGACGGCTTTTAAATCCAATGAGGAATATGCAAATACATCGGTTCTTGATCTGCCGGCTTCCTGGGGTTATCTTGACAATTTTAAGATTGCCATTGAGAAGGCCAATATGCTTCGCGGATTTTTAAATACCGGAATTGTGCTGGTCGTAGTACTATTCTGTTCCGTATTTATCAGTGCCATGATTGCCTATGTTTTAAACCGATTTACGTTTCCGGGAAGAGGAATGATTGAAAGCTTATTCCTGTTTGCTTCTTTGCTTCCGGGAATTGCTATGCAGGTTACTATTTACAAGATCATGTACTGGTTAGGCTTTATCAATCATCTGTATGGATATGTAGTGGTGCTTATGGGTACGGATATTATTTCCATTTACATTTTCCTGCAGTTCTTTGAAAATTTACCTACTTCTTTGGACGAATCAGCGATTATGGATGGATGTACTTACTTTGGTGTATTCTTCCGGATTCTGTTTCCGCTTTTGAAGCCGGCTATTATGACAAGTTTAGTGCTTAAGGGTGTAAGTGTATACAACGAATACTACGCATCCAGTCTGTATCTGACTTTGCCGGAACTTAAGACGATATCGACAGCACTTTACACATTTACAGGACCTTATGGAAATCAATATAACTACATCTGTGCAGGTGTTCTCATCACCATAGCACCAATCCTAATCTTCTTCCTGGTATTCCAGAAGCAGGTATATAGCGGAATGGCTGCAGGTGCAGTGAAAGGTTAGACCGTCAAGATGTGTTGGAAAAACGACATAAAATATAACGAAAAAATAAGCAATTTAGGAGATATAAGAAATGAGTGATTTTAAATTAATCAGCCCGGAAGTGGCAAATGTACCATGGCAGGAAAAACCAGAAGGACTTACAGGAGTTCCTGTTTGGAGATATAGCGAGAACCCAATCGTTGGAAGAAATCCGGTGGAAGGGGTAGCAAGAATTTTCAATAGTGCAGTCATTCCATACGAAGGCGCATTCATCGGCGTGTTCCGTGGAGAGCAGGTAAATGGAATCCCTTATATTTACATGGGAAGAAGTAAAGACGGAATCCACTGGGATTTTGATAAGGATAAGATTCAGTTTGTGGATGAAAATGGGGAGTCTTTTATGCCGGTTTACGCATACGATCCAAGACTGGTTGAGGTTGATGGGGTCTACTATGTGATCTGGTGCCAGGATTTTTACGGTGCGGCTATCGGAGTGGCAAAAACTACGGACTTTAAGACATTTACAAGAATTGAAAATCCATTTCTTCCATTTAACAGAAATGCAGTATTGTTCCCAAGAAAAATTAATGACAGTTTTGTAATGTTGTCCCGCCCAAGTGACAGCGGACATACTCCATTTGGAGATATTTTCCTTTCTGAAAGTAAGGACATGGTTTATTGGGGAAAACACCGTCATGTCATGGGTAAGAGCAGCGAATGGTGGGAGTCTTTAAAGATCGGCGGCGGTGCAGCTCCGATCGAGACCAGCGAAGGATGGCTTCTTATCTACCACGGTGTCAGCGGAACATGCAACGGTTATGTATATAGTATCGGAGGTGCAATCTTAGATATTGATAATCCTTCTATCGTAAAATATCGTTGCGAGAATTTCCTGCTTACTCCGGAAGAGTGGTACGAGGAACGAGGATTTGTACCGAATGTAACCTTCCCATGTGCAACTATTCACGACAGTAAGACCAACAAGATGGCCATTTATTATGGTGCGGCTGACAGCTATATCGGTCTGGCATTTACTTATGCAGATGAATTGGTAGAGTATATCAAGGCCCACAGTGTTGTAAGAGAAAATGACACAGAAATCGGCAGGCGATAGGTATGGAGTTAGGTAGAGAGACAAGAACGGAACTGATGCAGCGCATCGTTCCGTTCTGGAAAAAATTAAGAGACGATGAGCATGGCGGCTATTATGGCTATATGGATTTTGACTTGCAGGTAGATAAGGAATATGAAAAGGGCTGTATATTAAACAGTAGGATCTTATGGTTCTTTTCCAATGCATATCTGACTTTAAAGGAAAAAGAATTATTGGATGAAGCTGACCATGCTTATTTATTTATGAAAAATTATTGCAAGGATCCTGAAAATGGAGGGGTGTTCTGGTCAGTGACCTATGACGGAAAGGTGGCAGACAGTACCAAACATACCTACAATCAGGCATTTGCAATTTACGCATTATCCTCCTATTATGAGGCCTCAGGAAAAGAGGAAGCCTTAGAATTCGCAAGAGAATTATTCCGGATTATCGAGTCCACTTGTACCGATGATTATGGATATCTGGAGTCCTTTACCGGAGACTGGCAGCCGGAGGAGAATGACAAGCTTTCCGAAAATGGACTAATGGCAGACAAGACGATGAATACCTTGCTTCATGTATTGGAAGCCTATACCGAGCTATATCGGGTGGCACCTTCTAAGGAAGTAGAACAGGCTCTTAAGAAAATTTTACGGGAGTTTCAATCTAAAGTTTACAACGAAGAAACCCATCGTTTGGAAGTCTTTTTCGATGAAAAAATGAATACCATATCGGATCTTTATTCTTATGGACATGACATAGAAGCAAGCTGGCTGTTAGATCGGGCCGCAGAAGTTTTGAAGGATCAAAAGATCTTGGATGAGACCAATGCTTATACTACACAGATTGCGGCAGAAGTATATGAGCAGGCTTTGCAAAATGGTGCCATGAACAACGAATGTTTCCATGGAGTTGTAGATACTACCAGAGTCTGGTGGGTACAGGCAGAAGCCATGGTAGGTTTCTATAATTGCTATGAGAAGACAGGGGAAGAAAAATATTTAAGGATCACAGAAGATTTATGGAAGTATATCAAGGACTATATCATAGATAAAAGAGAAGGTTCCGAATGGTTCTGGGATTTAAATATTGACGGGAAACCTGAGAGTAAGAAACCCATTGTAGAACCATGGAAATGCCCTTATCACAATGGAAGAATGTGTATGGAGATGATCAGGAGGACGGCAAAATGATTCACAGCCAGTATTATGTAGAACAGGCAAAATTAGAAAAATTACAGGAAAGAAAAAATAGAAAAAGTGACTTTTATAATGGGATTTTTGACCGATATGAAGATCCGGTATTGACCAGAGACCATGTGCCGGTGATATGGAAATATGATATCGATGCCGAAAGAAATCCTTATTTCATGGAACGTCTTGGAATCAATGCCGTGATGAATTCCGGGGCCATTGAATTAAATGGCAAATATTATCTGGTAGCCAGAGTAGAAGGCGCAGACAGAAAATCTTTTTTTGCAGTTGCAGAGAGTGACACCGGAATCGATGGATTTAAGTTCTGGGATTATCCAATAAGCTTACCTGATACCTGCCCGGAGGAGACCAATGTATATGATATGCGTCTCACAAAACATGAGGATGGGTATATTTATGGGGTATTCTGTTCTGAGAGTAAAGACAAAGATGATCCGGATTTATCCGCTGCAGTGGCTGAGGCCGGCATCGTTCGGACGAAGGACTTGAAAACCTGGGAGAGATTAGATAATCTGAAAACATTACAGTCTCCGCAACAGAGAAATGTGGTGCTGCATCCGGAATTTGTTGATGGAAAATATGCATTTTATACCCGCCCGATGGATGGATTTATTGAGACCGGAAGCGGCGGTGGAATCGGATTTGGCTTATGTGCGGATATTGAGCATGCAGTCATCGATGAGGAAAAAATCATCAGCAGACGTGTTTACCATACTTTGACAGAGTCCAAAAACGGGGCCGGTGCAGTTCCGATCAAAGGGAAAAAATGCTGGATCCATATTGCCCATGGAGTTAGAAATACAGCGGCAGGACTTCGCTATGTATTGTACGTATTTGCCACGGATTTAAAACATCCGGATCAGGTAATTGCACAGCCATCAGGAGTATTCCTCGTACCCCTTGGAAAAGAGCGGGTGGGAGATGTATCCAATGTAGTATTTACCAATGGAGCCATCGCAAAAGAAAATGGAGATGTATATATTTATTATGCTTCCTCCGATACGAGAATGCATGTGGCAACTACCACCATTGATAAGTTGGAAGATTATCTTTTTAATACACCGGAAGATCCACATCGTTCACCGGATTGTGTAAAGCAGCGTTGTAAATTGATTGAGAAGAACTTAGAATTATTGTAACTAAAAAAGAAACCCTCGCAGAGGAGATTTTGCGAATGAGGTTTTTGATAGTTACGAATTATTAAATAAAATAATACGAAAATAGATATAGAGAGGAAGTGACGAAGTGGGCAGGATATTCAGTGAGATCAAAGAACAGACAAAAACGATGGATACAAAGGGAAGAATAGAATATATATTGACTTATTATTGGTATCATCTATTGGGTCTTGGTGTCATCTTTGGCCTTGTGATCTTTCTGATCCTTCATTTCGCATTTCCGGAAAAGAAACCACTGTTTACCTGTGTGATGGTGAATCAGAAAATCGACTATGACCGGGATGAAGAAGTAGCGAAAGCATTTGCAAAAAACAGTGGAATTTCTGAAGATCAAGTTGTGTTTGATTCGGATTATATTATTTCCTATAAGGAAGAAAATAAGAAAGAAGGAACCAATGAAAGTTCCTTTGATAAATTTTTCTTCAAATGGTCAGGAGGAGAGCTGGATGCGGTGGTGATGGATAAAGATTTCCTGAAATACTGTATCGAAGTAGGCGGAGAGTTTTATCCGGCCGGGGAATTTGATACAGGGGATTTAAGCCTTTGTGAGATAGAGGGTGTAAGTGCCATCGAACTAAAAGATACCGGATTTGGAGAAGAACTGACAGGAGAGGAAGAACTTGTGGTGGTATTTCCTAAGACAGGAGAGCACCGGGATAATTGTCAGAAGTTTGTAGACTATTTAAAAGAAAACTGATAGGAAAGTGGGAAACGTAGGATGAAGAAGCTGAATGTAGATAATCCATTTTTTGAATTTATGAGCAATCTTGCAGACCTGGTGATGTTAAATATCATATGGGTAATTACCTGTATTCCTATTGTCACCATAGGTGCGGCCCAGACAGCTCTTTATCGGATCATGCTCAGAAGAGCAAGAGGCGAGAGTAATTATCCTGTACGGGAGTATCTTGCGGCATTTAAAGAAGACTTTGTCAAAAGCACAAAAATCTGGCTGGTACTCCTTGTCAGCGGGGGAATCCTAGGTTTTGATCTTATGTATATGGGGCAGAAATGGAGCCCCTTAGGGATTGCCGTGGGAGTACTTCTTTGCATTTGGATGATTCTTGCAAGCTATCTTTTTCCGTTAACCGCCCAGTTTGACAATACCTGTAAGAATACTTTTAAAAATGCAGGATACATGGCAGTAAGACATTTTCCCTATACCATTGGAATTATAATAATAAATATGATCCCTATTCTTTGTCTCCTGGCGGGAGGTGCCATTCTACAGGTGACGCTTCCGATCTACATGGTCATTGGATTTTCTTTGACGACAAGAATCAATGCAATGATGTTTCAGAAAATCTTCGTAAGTTATATGTAAAGGAAGATGAATATGAGTATTTTGAAATTAAAGCCCAGCTGTAAGGATTACCTTTGGGGTGGTCACAGACTGGCAGAAGAATATGGCATAGACTATGATGGAGAGATTTTGGCGGAGGCTTGGGAACTTTCCTGCCATCCGGCGGGTCCGTCCTATATTGTAAATGGAGCTTATCAGGGAAAGACGCTGGAAGAATTTATTGAAGCTGAGGGAAAAGATGTCCTTGGTACAAATTGCAGGAGATTTAGAGACTTTCCGATTTTAATTAAATTTATCGATGCGAAGCAGAATCTGTCTATTCAAGTACATCCCAATAACCGTTATGCCCTGAAAAATGAGGGTCAGTACGGAAAGACGGAGATGTGGTATGTCATGGATGCAGGCCCGGAGGCATTTCTCTATTATGGATTCAAGCAGGAAATCAGTAAGGAAGAATTTGCAAAGAGAATCGAGGAGGATACTCTCCTTGAGGTGCTCAATGCAGTGCCGGTTCAAAAAGGAGACGTATTATTCATCGAGTCCGGAACTATCCATGCCATAGGAAAAGATATCCTGATTGCGGAAATTCAGCAAAATTCTAATGTAACCTACCGAGTATATGATTACGGAAGAGTGGGAAAAGACGGTAAGAAACGAGATCTTCATATCGAGAAAGCCCTGGCAGTGACGAACCGTGTCCCGATTGTAAAAGATAAGAGCAGCTATCCTCATGTGGCAGACTGTGACTACTTTACCGTAGATAAATTGAATCTGGATGGCACATTTATGAAAAAAATGGAAGGAAATGTATCGGAGGCTTCCTTTGCAAGTATCCTGATCTTAGACGGAGAGGGAAGGATTACTAATCAGGGAGAAACCCTATCCTTTAAGAAAGGGGAAAGCTTTTTCCTAACGGCAGGAAGCGGAGATTATACCGTGGAGGGAAGATGCGATGCGCTTGTTACCACCATACGTGCAAAGGCGGCACCGGTTCGTATCGGTATTGATATCGGAGGAACTACCACCAAGATCGGGCTTGTGGACATTCACCAGAAGCTCATTGCAAGTACAGTGATGGATACAGAAGCAAAACGCCCGGCAGAGCAGGTGATCGATGAGGTGGCAAAGAAAACGCTGGAACTGTTGGATGAGCAGGGAATTGCTATGGACCAGTGCATAGGAGCCGGTATCGGTGTACCGGGTACTATAGATTCGAAAAAGGGAATCGTCCGCTATTCCAATAATATTCAATGGGAAAATGTGGAGCTGGTGAAAATGATGGGGCAGTACCTTCCAATTCCCATTCGCATCGCCAATGATGCGGATTGCGCGACCCTGGGAGAAGCCGTTGCGGGAGCCGGAAAAGAGTGCCAGGATGTGATTATGCTTACCCTGGGAACCGGTGTCGGCGGAGGAATCATTCTCGATGGCAAGATCTACGAAGGGAAAGGTCTTGGGGGAAGCGAGTTAGGACACATGGTAATCGTAGAAAATGGAGAGCCTTGTACCTGCGGAAGAAAAGGATGCCTGGAGGCCTATGCATCTGCGACTGCTTTAAAAAGAGATGCAAAGCGGGCAACGGGCAGGGAGATGGTCCCGGAAGAAATCTTTGCGGCTGCAAAGGCAGGAGATAAAGCACTGCAGCAGGTTGTCCAAGCTTATATAGGAAAGCTTGGCACAGGAATCATAAACATTGTAAATATTTTCAGGCCTCAATTGGTAATCCTAGGCGGCGGAGTAGCAGCCCAGGGAGAAGAGCTTTTGGCACCGCTTCGCAAAGAGATGAAGGTGGGATGTTTTGGCGGCGAAAAGGGAGAGCTTCCGGAGATTGAAGTGGCTGCCCTTGGAAATGAGGCGGGTATGATCGGCGCAGCAAGCTTGCTATAAAATTAAAAGTTGACTGATTATCCTCAGAATGTGAGTATGGCAGGAAGAATAAAAAATTGCTATAATAAAACGAGCAAAAATATGCGTATAAAATCACAGGAAAAGATGAGGAGCAAGGAAAATAGATGGATATCGATCATGCATCAGAGAAAGAAAGATATGACATGTTAGCGGAGATGGCGGATCTTTACTATAATCAGGGAAAGACCCAGTCGGAGATTGCAAAGCATTTTGAGACCAACCGTTTTCGGGTGGCCAAGCTTTTACAGGATGCCAGAAATGAGCAGATTGTAGAGATTCATATCAACTATTCCAATGAGCGCAATTCCGTGTTGGAAACAGAACTGAAAAAGAAGCTGTCCCTCCAAAAAGCAATTGTGGTAAATTCTCAATATACGACTTATGTGGATAGTCTGACCCAGATGGGAAAGGTGGGAGCAGCTTATCTTGCAAAGGTACTAAAAAGCGGAGATGTGGCAGGGGTGACTTGGGGAAAGACCGTATACAGTGTGATTTCCCAACTGCCAACAGTGGTGGGGAATCCGGTGAAGGTCGTACAGCTTACCGGCAATTCCAGGATGAAGAATCCGGCAGTTGATACCAGGGAACTGGTGCGGCAAATGGCGGCGGCATTTTACGGGGAGTATTATTACCTGGATATGCCGATTTATGTGCAGGATGAGGCTGTAAGAAGTGGGCTTTGTACAGAGCCGCTGATCAGAGAGACTCTGGATCGGTCAAAGGATATGGACCTGATTATCAGTGGAATTGGTGGAACCTCCAGTCTCCCCTTGAGAAACCCGGAGCTTCGGCCTTATCTGACAAAGAAAGATGAGGAGGCGGCAGAGACTTGCCTTGGTAGTTTATACGGCTTTGTGCTGGATGAGAAGGGACAAGTGGCAGATATTGATTTGAACCGTAAGTTGGTCAGCGCATCGTTGACAGACATTATGAAGACACCACATCGTCTGGTGGTTGCATGTGGACGACATAAGACTGAGATTTTAAAAAAGACAGCAAGGAATGGCTTGTATAATGAACTTCTCACTGATAGTGAAACGGCGATTCATTTGTTAGAAGAATAAGAAAATAGGTTTTAATAAAAGGAGTCTGGCAGAAATGCCGGGCTCTTTTTGTATGGATAGGGTGTGCAAAGATTTGTGTAATAACAAAAAAATAAAATAATAATTTAACAAATGTGATATTGCAAAACAGATGAGAAGAGGATATAGTATTAATAACAAATGCTTCGAGAAATAACAAATGTTAAGGAGTGTAAAAAGATGAGAAAATTTCAAACAGTATTTATGCGTGGTGGTACAAGTAAAGGATGTATGTTCTTAAAAGAGGATCTTCCGGAAAATCGTGAGGAATGGGATTCTATTTTCCTTCAGACCATGGGAAGCCCGGATCCAAAACAGATTGATGGAATGGGAGGAACGGTTTCTTCTAATAACAAAATAGTAGTGGTATGGAAGAGTGAGGAACCGGGAATCGATGTGGAATATCTGGTAGGTCAGGTCATTGTGGGGAAAGAACAGGTAGATTACAAGTCCAATTGTGGAAACATGACTGCGGCGGTAGGACCGTTTGCAGTGGAATCGGGACTGGTTCCTGTGGTAGAGCCTATTACAACGGTTCATCTTTTAAACCGCAATACAGACAAGTACATTGACGTGACAGTGCCTTGTGAGAATGGAACCTTTGCCCAGGAGGGGGACTGCCATATCGCAGGCGTAGACGGAACTGCAGCAGAGTTAAAGGTTAAGTTTTTAAATCCGGCAGGAGCTAAAACAGGAAAACTTCTTCCTACCGGAAATGTACTGGATGTGCTGGATATCCCTGGATTTGGAAAGATCGAGGCTACCATCCTTGACGTATCAAATCCTATGGTCTTAGTACGGGCAGAGGATGTCCATGCAACGGGAATGGAGCTTCCGGAGGAGGTCAACGGTAATGCGGATCTTTGCGAAGTGCTGGAAAAAGTTCGAGGAACTGCAGCCTGCATGATGGGATTTGCCAAGGATTTAAAAGATGCAGCAGAGAATAGCCCGGCAGTTCCGAAGGTTGGATTTATTACCAGTCCGAAATCCTATACAGAGATTGGAGGAACGCAGGTAAATGCGGAGGATATGGATATTTGCGCAAGAGTCATTTCGATATTCAAATGTCATAAAGCGTGTCCCCTTACTTCTGCAAGTTCTATAGCAGTGGCAGCAGCTCTTGAGGGAACCCTAGTGAAAAAGATCATGGAAGAGGATGTTGATACAGAAAATGTCAGAATCGGACATCCAAGTGGAATCATGACCATGTGCCCGGAAGTTGTGGAAAAAGATGGAGTAACTGAGGTGCCCGCAGTTGCAGTGCAGCGAACTGCCAGAAGAATTATGGACGGAAATGTCTATGTAAGAAATATGTGATCGGAAAAGATAAAGTATGGAACCTGAATCTGGGATAGAATTTCAGGTATTGCTGTGTTACAATTGCATCAAAAAAAGTTAAAGAAACGGAGAAAGCCAATGAAAATCGTATTTTTAGATGCAAATTCAATAGGATCAGATATTGATCTTTCTGATTTTTCAAAATTAGGTGAGGTTGTTCGCTATGGATATACCGAAGAGTGTGATATGCCAAAGCGGATTCAGGACGCAGATGTAATCATCGTAAATAAAATGGAAGTAAATGCCAAGACCATAGGGGAAGCACCAAACTTAAAGCTCGTATGTGTTACAGCAACCGGTACCAATAATCTGGACAAAAAGTTTTTGGATGAGCGAGGCATCGCATGGAGAAATGTGGCTGGATATTCCACAGAAAATGTAGCTCAGCATACCTTCGCCCTGATGTTCTCTCTCTTGGAAAAAATAAGCTATTATGATACTTATGTGAAATCCGGACGCTATGAAAATGATCAGATGTTTACCCATTTTTCCAATGTATTTCATGAATTACATGGAAGTACCTGGGGCATTATCGGATTAGGAAATATCGGACGTCGGGTAGCAGATATCGCAAAAGCATTTGGCTGTCACGTGATCTACTATTCGACCTCCGGAAAACATCAAGAAGAAGGATATGCGAGAGTGGATCTTGATACGCTGCTAAAAACCTCTGACATTGTATCTGTACATGCACCATTAAATGAAGATACCTTGAATTTGATGGACAAGGAAGCATTTGCAAAGATGAAAAACAGTGCCATCTTTATTAATGTAGGTCGTGGACCTATCGTTGTGGAAGAGGACCTTGCCGATGCACTTGAAAATGGAGAGATTGCGGCTGCCGGTCTGGATGTACTGCGACAGGAGCCAATGTCTTCCGACAATCCGTTAGGAAGAATCAAAGATAGCACAAAGCTTATCATCACTCCACATATTGCCTGGGCCAGCATAGAAACCCGCACCCGCCTGATGAAGATCATCTGTGGCCAAATCCGGGAATTTTTTGCGTCATAAATGAAGGCATGAAATGTTCCTGTGTCGATTGCGAAAATTTGTCTAGAATTTTGCTGCAGCAATCTGTTCCACAGTTATGGCATTTTTGAACTCCTTAGCATAGGCATTGAAGCCATCCACATCTTTAGGATCAGGAGTGACTGATATGGCAGTAGCATCTGCAAATACATGGTTTGCAAGATAATCAGTCAGGGTTTCATCTGGGGCTTTGTTTACCAAATAGGCAGCCAGGAGTGCCATACCCCATGGACCGCCTTCCCCGGCGGTCTCCATGACAGAAACCGGTGCATTAAGTGCTGCTGCCAGATAATTTTGGGCAACTCCCTTGGTTTTGAAGATACCGCCATGTCCATAGATGGTATCAAGGGCAACATTTTCTTCTTGCATAAGTAGATCCATGCCGACTTTTAAGGCTCCAAAGCTTGTATACAGATGGGAGCGCATGAAATTTGCCAAAGTAAATGTACTTTCCGGGGTACGCATGAATAGAGGGCGGCCCTCTGCGCAGTCCATGATATTTTCTCCGGATAAAAATCCATAGGAGAGAAGACCACCGCAATCGGGATCGGCTTCTAAGGATTTGCGATAAAGAGTACCATATAATTCTTCATTAGAAACTTTTACACCAAAGGCATCCAGTACTTCGCCGCATAAGTTCACCCATGCATTTAGGTCACTGGTACAGTTATTGGCATGAACCATGGCAACCGGACTGCCATCCGGTGTGGTTACCATATCAATCTGGGGATAATATTTGCTAAGCTCATTCTCAAGAACAACCATAGCAAATACGGAGGTTCCGGCAGAGACATTCCCTGTGCGTTGCTTGACGCTGTTAGTGGCTGCCATACCGGTTCCGGCATCCCCCTCCGGTGGAGCCAGGGGAATTCCTGCTTCTAGTTCTCCGCTAGGATCCAGTAATTTTGCTCCTTCCGGGGTTAGGATTCCGGCAGAAGTTCCGGCAAGGCGAATCTCCGGCAAAATGTCTGTAATATGCCATGGAAAATGATAATCTGCGATCAAATCCTCGAATTGATCCATCATTGTACGATGATATTCTTTAGTTTTAGGATCAATGGGGAACATACCGGAGGCATCCCCGATCCCCAGAACTTTTTCTCCTGTCATACGCCAGTGGACATATCCTGCCAATGTGGTGATAAAGTTGATTTCCTTTACGTGTTCTTCGCCATTTAAGATCGCCTGATACAGGTGGGAAATGCTCCAGCGTTCCGGAATATTGTAGGAAAAAAGTTTACTTAATTTGGCGGCTGCAGGATTCGTGGTGGAATTTCTCCAGGTTCGAAATGGCACTAGCAAATTGCCATCTTTATCAAATGCCAGGTATCCGTGCATCATGGCGCTAAATCCCATGGCCGCAACCTTTGTAAGCTTAACCTGATAGTTATCCAATACGTCCTTTTTTAGATTGGCATAGGCATCCTGCAATCCCGTCCAGATTTCATCCTTATGATAAGTCCAAAAACCATTCTCCAAACGATTTTCCCATACATGGTCACCACTTGCGATGGGACGGTGGGTCTCGTCGATCAATACCGCCTTGATTCTCGTTGAACCAAATTCAATTCCAAGAATTGCCTTCCCGTCAGTAATTAATTCCCCAATAGTATTCATAAGAACCTCCTGAAATATTTGAAATCATACGTAATTTTGTTGCGAAATCTAAGATCGTTATACTGCATTTAGTATAGCATTGCCAGGTGCTTTCTACTATAGGGTTTTTCTTGACTGGGATTGGAAAAATATCTATATTTATTTTAAAAAGTCAAGTAAAGGAGAATACCATGGAAAAGATAAAAGCAGTCTTATTTGATTTGGACGGAACTCTCATCGACACCGAAAAATATTACCGGGTATGCTGGAAGGAAACTCTCGAAAGTTTTGGTTACAAAGTTACAGATGAACAGGTTCTCACCCTGCGTTCCCTGGGAAGGCCATTCGCTCCGGACCATATTAAGAAACTTGTAGGAGATCCGGATGCCGACTACAAGGCAATACGAGCTAAGCGCAGCAAGCTTATGGAGGAAATGATCGCCAGGGAAGGGATACAACTAAAAAAAGGTGCGGTAGAACTTCTAGAGTATTTAAGATCTAAAGAGATTATAACTGCAGTTTCTACAGCCTCCGATCTGGATAGAACCACGAGATATTTAAATCAGGTAGGACTTTACGATTATTTTGATAAATTGATCTCCGCTACCATGGTGGAATATGGAAAACCTGCTCCGGACGTTTATCTTTATGCCTGCAAGGAACTGGGACTTGCTCCGTCTTCCTGCATCGCAGTCGAAGATTCTCCAAATGGTGTAAAAAGTGCGCATGATGCAGGTTGTAACGTGATTATGGTGCCGGATCAAACGGAACCTGACGAAGAAACAATGAAAATGCTTTGGAAAAAGGCAGGATCACTGGATGAGATTATTGATTTTCTGGAAAATTAGAAAAGATTCAAAGAAACGATCAATGAGAGATAAATAATTACTTGTTCCGATTTCTACAATTTTCTACAAATAAAACTGTATACAATACAGGTCATACAAAGGGATGCCACTTAAAGGCATCGAAAATAGATCAAATGAAATGTATTTCTTGATACATTTTATTGGACATAGGCGTCTGACAGATCAATGATCTGGGCAGGCGCCTTTTTTGTAGGTTGCAGTGTCAATTTATAAAATCGAAAAGGAAAAAAGGAGCAGTGATTATGGCAGAGAGAATAAAAGAACATCCGATTCTGGGAGTTCAGGAAAAGGGAGCCAGTGTCAAATTCACATTTGATGGGAAAGAGCTTGAAGGAATGGAGGGAGAACCCATCGCTGCAGCCCTTAAGGCGCAGGGC
Organism: bacterium; assembly: GCA_963658085.1. Classification (GTDB taxonomy): domain Bacteria; phylum Bacillota; class Clostridia; order Lachnospirales; family Lachnospiraceae; genus CAKRJP01. Next base: position 78,964 of record CAVKOU010000007.1, on the reverse strand, counting down.
GTGATGATTCACAGGTATACAAAAAAAGAGCATAAACCTCGGGGAATCTTTTGTGCCATTGGAAGATGCACCGATTGCGTTATGGTGGTAGACGGCGTTCCAAACGTCCGCACATGCATTACCCCGTTAAAGGAAGGCATGGATGTGAGAACACAGTATGGTGTCAGTGACAAACCATTTGATAAGCAGTAAGTTCACGAGGAGGATGTTGGGATGAAAAGATATGATTTGATAATTGTAGGAGCTGGTCCCTCCGGCTTGTCAGCAGCAATCGAGGCAGCCAAACGAGGACTTAAAGTTATTGTATTTGATGAAAATGAAAAACCTGGCGGACAGTTGTTTAAGCAGATCCATAAGTTCTTCGGCTCCAAAGAACATCGTGCGAAGGTCAGAGGTTTCGTGATTGGGCAGCAGCTTTTAAATGAAGCAGATGCAGTTGGTGTTCAGGTAGAACTGAATGCGACGGTTATTGGTCTGTATCAGGACAAGGAAATCGTGGTAAAAAAAGAAAATGCGATTCATCATTATAAAGGAGATGCTATCATCATTGCTACAGGTGCCGCGGAGAATATGGTTACTTTTCCGGGGTGGACGCTTCCGGGTGTCATTGGAGCCGGAGCTGCGCAGACCATGATGAACCTGCATGGAATATTGCCTGGAAAAAAGGTATTGATGTTAGGTTCCGGTAATGTAGGACTTGTAGTATCCTTCCAATTAATGCAATGTGGATGTGAGGTGGTGGCTCTCGTAGATGCCGCTCCAAGAGTGGGTGGCTACGGGGTCCATGCAGCAAAAGTGGCAAGAACCGGAGTACCATTTTATTTATCTCATACCATAGTTGAGGCTACCGGTCAGGAATGTGTCACAGGAGTTACCATTGCAGAAGTAGATTCCGGTTTTAAATTCATTCCGGGAACGGAAAAACATTTTGATGTAGATACCATTTGCCTGGCAGTTGGTCTTTCACCTATGTCCCAGCTCCTAAAAATGGCAGGATGCAAGATGGAAGATAATCCCAAAAGAGGCGGTCAGGTACCTATCTGTGATGAATATGGTCATACTTCGATTCCGGGAATCTTTGTGGCAGGGGATGTGTCTGGTATCGAGGAAGCTTCCTCCGCTATGATCGAAGGACGTATGGCAGGAATTGCAGCCTCTGAATATTTAGGATATATCGAAAAAGACGAACTGGATCAGGAGTTTGTATCTTTGGAGAAGGCTTTGGATGGATTGCGTCAGGGGATGTTTGCTCCTAAAAATAGAGGAAAAGCCATTGAAAAAACAGAGGAAGGTATTCCAATCTCCACTAATTTGTTAAAGCATGGTTTTGTTGCTGATGATGAAATAGAACGATTCCCCGGAGTGACCCATAGGGCGGGAGTACATCCGGTGATGGAATGTACCCAGAATATTCCCTGTAATCCTTGCCAGGATGCATGTCCAAAGGGATGTATTTCCATAGGATCGAATATTACATCTCTACCGATTGTGGTAGAAGATTCCCAGTGTATTAACTGTGGAATGTGTGTGGCAAGCTGTTCCGGGCAGGCCATTTTCCTGGTGGATGAAGACTGTGGAGATGGCACAGCGACAGTTACCCTTCCTTATGAATTTCTTCCTCTGCCGGAAACTGGTGCCAAGGGGATTGCTCTTGGAAGAAATGGAAAAAAGGTTTGTGAAGCAGAGGTTGTTTCTGTAAAGAACAACAAAGCATACGATAAGACCAATCTGTTGACTATGCGTGTTCCAAAAGAATATGCCATGACAGCAAGATTCTTCAAATTAGGTTAAATGGGAGGGATGACAATGAATGCAGTAAATGATAGATCAAGAGATATAGGCCCTTTTGTTTCGGCTCCCGATGACGATATGTTAATCTGCCGCTGTGAGGAAATTACAAAGGGTGAAATTCGAAAAGCTGTTCATGAAGGAATGTGGACCATTACGGAGATTCGCAGATATTTAAGAACAGGAATGGGACTTTGCCAGGGACAGACCTGTGCAAAGTTGGTAAAGGGAATTGTGGCCAGAGAGCTGGGCATATCCCCGGCAGAGTTAGAGCCTGCCACTTCCAGAGTACCTATGAGACCGATTGAGATGCACATATTTGCAAATGAGGTAAAGGAGGATGGTGAACATGAATAAAACAGCGGAAGTCGTAGTGATTGGCGGCGGAATTATTGGATGTGCCATTAGTTATTATCTTGCAAAACGTGGTGTCAGCGTCATCTGTCTGGAAGGTTCCGATCACTTTGGAGATGGTGGCTCCAGCAGAAACGGTGGCGGTGTCAGACAGTCGGGACGAGATCCAAGAGAATTACCTCTGGTTATGTATGGTATTCAAAATTTCTGGCCAACCTTATCGGAGGAGTTAGAGGTTGATTGTGAATATCATCAGGATGGAAATCTTCGACTGGGAAAAACACAAAAACATAAGGAAATCCTCACCGGCCTTACGGAACGGGCAGTGAAGGTAGGTCTGGATGTGAGAATGATTGATGGAGATGAGGTAAGACGCATTAATCCTTATCTCTCGGAGGAGGTAACCTGTGCCAGCTGGTGTCCTACCGATGGTCATGCAAATCCCCTGACGACTACCTTGGGATATTACAAAACCGCAAGAAAACTGGGCGTTCATTTTATCTCAGGGGAAAAGGTTGTGGAACTAAAGATGGTAAAAGGAAAACTTCGGAAAGTTGTCTGTGCCTCCGGAGACGTATTTGAAGGTGAGACCGTTGTACTGGCGGCAGGTTACGAGTCCAGAGCCATTGCAGAAACCATCGGCATTGATATTCCTATGCAAAAAGCAATGCTGGAAGCTCTTGTAACAGAAGCGCAACCCCATATGTTTGACCAAATGCTTGGCACAGCAGAAGCTGATTTTTATGGACATCAGACCAAACATGGATCCTTTGTATTTGGTGGTTCTTCCGGTTTGGAGGGCTTTACAAAAGACAATGGAACACCGATCTGCTACGCAAAGACAGCCCCTTGTATCTGCCGTGGTATCATGAAATATTTCCCAAATCTGGCAGATGCAAAGATTGTCCGCACCTGGGCAGGCTGGATGGATCGATGCGTGGATGGCGTTCCTGTATTAGGAAAGGTAGAGGAAGTGCCGGGGCTCATTCTTGCCTGTGGATTTACCGGCCATGGCTTTGGTATTGCACCGGGAGCTGCTCATCAGTTAGCTGAACTAATTACCACCGGGAATACTACTATAGATTTAAGTGACTTGCATTATGACAGATTTAAAGCTAAAATTTGATGAAAATCAAGAATTTTAGGAGATAGCTTATGATCTGGCAAAAGGATAGACTTCGTCCCACACAACCGTATTTCGTGTTAGATACCTTGAATTTTACCCAGGAAATATATTTAGAACAGGGGATCTCTCATTTTTACAGTTGTCATATTGCTGAAAACATTCCCTTAAGAACTGTTCCGGATGGCTGCATTGATCTGTTTTTTGAATATGAAAAGGATCATATGCAAGGCTACGTATGTGGAACACCGCTGATGTATCGATGTGAAGAATGGAAGGGGAAAGAAGAAGTCTTTGGGATCCGATTTATGGTTGGGGTTCAACCCGGCCTGATCTCTTGCACCATGCGGGAACTTTTAGGGAAAAAGATTCCTATAGAGTCGGTCCTTATAGGGGATACAAATTGGTTGCAGGATCTTGCGAAAGAAAAAGATTTTTACCAAAGAATCCGTATTTTTCTTGCGGCCTATACAAAGGCTGAAAAGATAAAAAAGAAACCCTATGGCAAGCAGGAGATGGTACAGCATATTAAACAGATGGTCTACGAGTCTGATGGGAAAATAAAGGTAGGAGAAATGCAAGAGCGGACAGGATATTCCGTTCGCTATATCAACAAAGCATTTCTTGAGGAGATGGGATTTTCTCCCAAAACATTTTGCAAGATCGTACAGTTTCAGAGAGCCTTGGAATTCTTAAACTCCGGGGCGCCGGATAAGATGACGGATGCAGCAGTTTTTCTGGGATATTATGACCAACCACAATTTATCCATGATTTTACCAAATATGCAGGAATCACTCCTAAAAAATATTTAAAGCTCGTTGAAGAAGAGCATTATCAAAAGAAAATAAATACAACCAATAGAATAGAACCCATTGACAAAGACGTCTGACAGAAACTGTTGGACGTCTTTTTTATATTTTATTAAAGGAGGAGATCACATGGGATTTTCACAAATTCAAGTAGTAACATCTATGAACCGTTTGCAGAATTTAAAGGCAGCATTAAGTGAACTGGGAGTCAGTGGTATGACGGTGGTACAGGCCATTGGCTGCGGCGCCCAGAAAGGTACTCTGGAATACAGGGCGGATCAGAATAAAGAAATGGAATTGCTGCCAAAACAAATGATTTTTATTGTCGTAAAGGATGAAATGATTGATTCTGTGGTGGAAACCGTGAAAAAAGAACTTTATACCGGACATATCGGGGATGGAAAAATATTTATTTCCCCTTTGTCTAATATTATCCGGGTAAGAACCGGAGAAGAGGGAGAGGATGCTTTGTAGAAATGAAGAGAGGGTCTTGGAAGGAGGATGCATATGGAAGATAAAAAATTAGGTCTGCCAAGCGTGGTGTCTACAGGAGTTGGATTAATCGTAGCAACTAGTTGTCTTATGTCTCTGGGCCAGGGAGCCGGGGCGTTAGGAATTGGATTTATTATCTCTATGATCTTAGCCTTTGCCATCAATGCCTGTACTGCCCTGTCCATGGCAGAGTTGAATGCTCTGATGCCAAACTTAACGGGAGGTCTTGCCCAGTACACCCTTGCGGGAATCGGGCCTTTTGTAACGATTGTAACTATGGTAGGCGGTTATATTGTATGTCAGGCCATTGCCGGATCTGTGGAATGTGCCATGTTTGGAAATGCCATAAATTCAGTATTTCATACGGGAGTGCCATCCAGCGTGTTTTGTATTCTTTTGCTGGTGGTGCTGATTACCGCAAATCTACTGGGCATCGATATGTTTGCAAAAATACAAAACGTGGTGGTATATGGGTTGATTTTTTCCCTGGTGGCCATGGGACTTCTTGGCATATTTGGTCTCGGAACAGGAGAGACGGTTACACAGCCAATGAATTTAGCAGGATCATTTACGGATACATTTTCCTTGTTAGGTTTAGCATTTTTTCTATTTATTGGAAGTGAGTTTGTAATCCCGATTTCTAAAAATGTAAAAAACGAGAGAAAAAATGTTCCTCTGGGAATGGTTTTAAGTCTTTTGATCATTCTGGGAATGCAGATCTTAGTTGTCATCGGAATGGGCAGATATTGTAAATGGGAGGATTTGGCAAACAGTGCATCGCCGCATATTTTATATGGTTCGTCTCTGCTGGGGTATGCAGGATCCCTGTGGATGATTGTGGTATCTGTATTTGCCGTGATCAGTACCGTGAATTCTGCCATTAGCTTTCAATCCTATATGTGTGCAGGCATGGCAAAAATAGGACTGATGCCGGAATTTTTCTTAAGGAAGAATAAAAGAGGGGCATATTATGTGGGAATTTTAATGATTGGTGGCATCATGATCCTGGTAAATGCAACGGGTCTTTCCACCAGTGATTCCCTTTCCTTTATGATCACTCTGGCAATTGTTTTTTGGATGGTATCTTACGTAATCGCCAATTGCAACGTACTTATTTTCAGAAAGAGAAAGCCAAAAGCTCCTCGAACTTTTAAGGTGCCTTTGGGGCCCGTGATCCCCGTTGTAGGAATCTTAGGTAATCTATTTATGATATGGAATATCGACGGAAATCCGGCAGTAAGAAACCAGATTTTTATGATCGACGGAGTGATTTTTATAGGTCTTGCCATCTATGCAGCACTGTGGTGCAAATTCAAATTAAAAAAGAAAATGTTTCAGCCGATTGAAGTGCATGAAGTTATGGCAATGGAGAATTCATTGTATCTAGTTGCCCATAAAAATGCAAAAAATACATTACATGCGTAAAAGAGAGAGAAAGAAGGAGGAACGAAAAAATGGAATATCCAAAGATTGATTTTTTATATTTAAGTGAAGAGGACATGATCGCAGCCGGTGTTAAGGACATGAAAAAATGTGTGGAAGCCATGGAAGAAATGTTTAAATTAATGAAGGTGGGAAATTATCGTATGGGAGGCGCCAATGGAAACTCCCACGGAAGCATGGTGATGTTTCCTGCAAAATCTGAATTTCCGGAAATGCCGGTAGACGGTCCGGATCGAAGATTCATGGCCATGCCGGCTTACCTTGGAGGAAAATTCGATATGGCGGGCATGAAATGGTATGGCTCTAATGTTGCCAACAAAGACAAAGGTCTGCCAAGATCTATTCTCATGCTTACCTTAAATGATAAAGATACAGGGGCTCCATTGGCTTATATGTCAGCCAATATTTTATCTGCCTATCGAACAGGAGCAGTGCCTGGAGTAGGATTTAAATATTTTGCAAAAGAAGATGCGGATACCATTGGAATCGTAGGACCGGGAGTTATGAGTAAAACCGCGCTGGCAGCAGCTGTGGCAGTGCGACCTACCCTGAAAAATGTGAAAGTAAAGGGAAGAGGAAAAGCTTCTCTTGATAAATTTATCAATCAGGCAAGGGAAGACTATCCGGAATTAAATATCTATGCTGTAGATACCATAGAGGAAGCGGTAAGAGATTCCGATATTGTTTCTGTGTCCACATCCTCTCCGACAGGAGATCCTTCCCTTTATCCTTATATTGCAGAGGAATGGATCAAACCGGGAGCCATCATCGAGTCCACAGCCGCTCTTCGCTTTGATGATGATTTTATCATTAATCGTGCCCGTACAGTGACAGATAATATTATGCTCTATGAAGCATGGGAAGAAGAAATGAAGCCCAATGCATATCATACGGTTCCGATTCCGGCAGTTCATGTGGAGGATCTTATTGCCGAAGGTAAGATGCAGCCGGAACAGATCGATGATTTGGGTGATGTGCTGTTAGGCAACATTCCTGTTCATAGAAAAGAAGATGAGATTGTGATTTATTCTGTGGGAGGTATGCCAACAGAAGATGTAGCCTGGGGGACTATTGTCTATAGAAATGCATTGGAAAAGGGCATTGGAACCAAGCTTAATCTCTGGGAAAGTCCTCAGATGGTTGTATAAATATATTTGAGAAAGAGTAAAAAATCGCTGTTCCCTGTAAATGTAGGAGATACAGCGATTTTTGCTGTTCGCTGTTGCTGAAAACGTTTTTTTCTGTCAAACTGTACTTGATTTGGAAATAAGTAAACAAAGGAACAGTGGAAGGAGGCAATACAAAATGGATTATATTAAGTTCGGAAATGGAGACAAGAATTTTGTGATTATTCCGGGGTTATCCATTCACAGTGTTCTGGGCTTTGAAGATGCAATTCGACATGCTTATGAGAGTTTTACGGAAGACTATACGGTATATGTGTTTGACAGAGCAAGAAAAATCAAAGAAGGTTATACCATTCGCGAAATGGCAAATGATACGGCAATGGCCATGAAACAGTTGGAAATCAAAAACGCAGATATTTTTGGCGCCTCTCAAGGTGGAATGATTGGATTATATTTAGCAATTGATCATCCGGAGCTAGTGTCTCATATGATCCTCGCTTCAACCTTAGCGAGAACGAATCCTATATCTGCGGAAGTTATCGGGCAATGGATTGCTTTTGCAAAGAAAAAGGATGAAAAGAATCTATTGGAGAGTTTTGCGAATAAAGTATATTCGGAAGCAACTCTGGCAGCCTGTAAGGATCAGATTATTGAGGCAAATCAGGGAATTACAGATGAAGAGTATGAGAGGTTTATTATACTTGCCAATGCTTGCAATACATTTGACTGCTATGAGGAATTGTATAAAATAAAAGCTCCGGTAATGGTGATCGCTGCGAAAGGAGACCGGGTTACTACTGTGGAAGGCGCGAGAGAACTGGTGAAAGAACTAGACTGTGCTAGTTATGAATATGATGATACTTATGGCCATGGAGTTTATGATGAGGCCGGTGATTTTGTGGAGAGGTGCAAGGAGTTCTTGCTGTAACTCTATCAGTACTATTCATTGAGCTTTCGTAAAAGTTCCCAGCGGGAACGGACTTCCAGCTTTCGGAAAAGATTTTGCAGGTGCTTATTTAAAGTGGTAACTCTGATATCCAGCTGTTCTGCGATTTCTTCATTTTCCCGGAATTGGAGAAGGTATTTCAAGATTTCTTCTTCTTTTGCTGTGAGATGATATTTGGAGATAAAGGAGGATGCATCAAACTCCTCAGTTTTTGAAGTATCCTCTTCCAGAAGAAGTCGGTGCAGAACGGGATTAAGATGCATGGCGATGGCTCTTAGATAATATACGTCATCGGTGGAATAAATACCGTTTGGACGGGTTTTAAAAAGAGTCAGGACCCCCAGAAGCTTTTGATTAAAAACGATAGTATATTGCAGGCTGTCATAAATATCATATTTCTGATAACATCTGCGATAGAGAGGGGAACTTAGTCGGTGTGCATCATCCAGCACAGCACTTTCCCTGATCATCTGGGGCTCTTTTCCGTGGAGAATCCACAAAAGGTCATCTTCATTGGCAAATTTTGTGTAAAGAAGCTCTGCTTCTTTAAATGATTCGGGAAAGCAGATGGGAGCACCGAGAGAAAAGTGATTGTCTGCTTTTTCATCGTATAGAAACAGACTGGCATATTCAAATGGTACGATCATTTTCAGACGCTGAAAAAAAGAGGCATCGATATCGGAAATGCTCTTCCACAAGTGTATGTCGTAAATTAAGTCGTTGATCATTAAAAATTTATTTTTTTCCATAATAGACTCCTGCATTGTCTGACTATAAACGTTATGAATTGAAAAATTACGCTTATTCTATCATTAAAAGTACTTAAAAACAAGTAGATGCTATCAAAAATGATCAGAAAATAGCAAAAACTAACCATTGTCGGTGAAAGTAAAATAATGATAGCATAAATGCAAGTCAAACAGATACTTGCTAAAACTTAGCAGGCAGACAAAGGAAGCATATTTATTATGGTACAAAGGCGTATCTGAGATTTTTAATCAGATGCGCTTTCTTTATACCTAAGTATATTTGAACCGGTACAAATTTACCGGCAGTAAGGAGGACATTATGGCAGACAGCAAACAGGTAATCAAAGATCTTGACAGAGTCATCAGACTCATCGAAACAGATACAAAGGATATTCCGGCAGAAGAAAAGAAAGCAATGGTGGCAGAGACTTTGGATCATTTTGATAATTTTGTAAGCCCCGGATGGTTAAAATATCGTAAATCCGTATCTTCAGACTCCGAAGGAGGCGCAGTATTGGAGTGGCAGGATGAAGGAGCCTACTGCTACGGATTAAATGGAGAAAAATTTATCGACTGTCTTGGTGGTTTTGGTATTTATACCTGCGGACATCGTAATAAAGAAATCTTAGACGTAGTGAAAGCTCAGCTTGATCATCAGGCTCTTCACTCTCAGGAGCTTTTAGATCCTCTTCGTGGATATTTGGCAAAAGCAATGGCAGATATCACACCGGGAGATTTACAATATTGCTTCTTTACCAATGGTGGTGCAGAGGCCGTAGAGATGGCATTAAAGCTTGCTCGTATCGCAACCGGCGGACGTTGGTATATTTCTACCGTAGGCGCTTTCCACGGAAAATCAATGGGAGCTATTTCCATGGGTGGTAAATCTACTTACCGCGTTCCTTACACACCAATGGTACAGCAGGTACAGCACGTAGAATATGGAAATGCTGAGGATATGCGCAAAGCGATCCGTAACCTGACAGCAGTTGGAGAGAAGGTTGCAGCCGTGATTCTTGAGCCAATCCAGGGAGAAGCCGGTGTAATCATTCCTCCAAAGGGATATTTAAAAGAAGTCAGAGAAATCTGTGATGAATACGGAGTGGCACTGATCTTTGATGAGATTCAGACCGGTATGGGACGTACAGGTACTATGTGGAGATGCGAAGCAGAGGGAGTGACACCGGATATCATGACCTATGGTAAGGCCTTCGGTGGTGGAATCCTTCCTATTACGGGTATTATCTGTAAGCCATCTATGTGGGTAGATCAGTTGGTTGAGAATCCATGGTTACTTGGATCTCCTACCTTTGGTGGAAACCCATTATGCTGTGCAGCAGCTATCGCAACGATTAAGTATATGCTTGAAAATGATATCCCGGGAGTATGCAAGACTAAGGGTGAAGTCTTAAAGGCAGGCCTTGAAGGACTGGCAGAGAAGTATCCGGAGATTATCCAGGAGGTTCGTGGAACAGGTCTGATGCTTGCTGTTGAATTCCATACCTGCGAGCTTGGATATGAAGCATCTAAGGGATTATTTGCAAGACGGGTTATGACAGCAGGAACCTTGGTTAATGCAAAGACGATTCGTTTTGAGCCTACAGCAGTCATCTCTGATCAGGATATTAAGGATGTAATCTCCAGATTCGATGAGGCGCTTGCAGATGTAAAGGCAACCTTAAAATAATAACAGGGCTGTATTGAACAGCTGTAGATTATAGGAAAGACAAATTTACAAGAAAGACAATGGGCAAAGGAGCACATATTTCATAAAAAATGAAATTGTGCTTCTTTTCTTTTGTATAAGAAACGAGTGTATGTGGAAACGGTGAGTTTGTAGAAACGTGAAGTAAGTGTTTGCAGAAAGAGACAAGGATAGTATGGAAATAAAGAAATTATACATTGATGGTGAATGGGTAACAGGAAGTGAAGGGAAGACTTTTCAGTCAATCAATCCGGCGAATGGTGAGGTGCTTGCAGAGATTGCGGAGGCTTCCTTGGAGGATGCAAGACGCGCAGTGGCAGCAGCAAAAAAGTCCTTTTACGAGACAAGGGAATGGAGAGATATGGATTCTCAAGCTCGTGGAGATATCATTCTTAAGATTGCAGACAAACTGGAGGAAGAAAGTGAGGAATTTGCCAGGCTTGATTGCTTGGATATGGGAAAACCCTATAGAGAAGCTCAGGCAGATGTGGATGATGCAGTGCACTGCTTTCGATACTATGCCAGCTTGATCAAGACTCCACACGGTGGCTGCTATGATGTAAATTCCGGTTTTGGAGAAATGCACAGTTATACTGTTCATGAGCCGGTAGGTGTATGCGCTGAGATCACACCTTGGAACTATCCGCTTCTTATGGGAGTATGGAAGTTGGCACCTTCCATTGCGGCAGGAAATAGTGTGGTATTTAAACCGGCTTCTGTATGTGTACTGTCCTGCATCAAACTCTTTGAGATTTTTGAGGAGTGTGGACTGCCAAAGGGTGTGGCAAATCTTGTCATGGGACCAGGCGGAATCATCGGAAATGAGCTTGCCGGAAATAAGGATGTAGACATGGTAACTTTTACAGGAAGTACCGAGGTGGGACAGAGTATTATGCGACAGGCTGCTTCAAACGTAAAGAAGGTAGGATTAGAGCTTGGTGGAAAATCGCCCAATGTGATTTTTGCAGACGCTGACCTTGACGGAGCCGTAGAGTGGGCCATGATTGCCATCTTTTTAAATCAGGGAGAAATCTGTTCCGCAGGAAGCAGAATCATCATAGAAGAAAGCATCAAAGATGAATTTGTAAAAAGGTTAGTGAAGAAAGCAAATGCCATAACCATCGGAAATCCTATGGAGAATCCGGATATGGGAGCCATGGTTTCAAAGAGCCATATGAAAAAGGTGTTGGCTTATATTGAAAAAGGAAAGGCGGAAGGAGCAAAGGTTCTCTGCGGTGGCGAACGCTATACAGAAGGAGAGTGTGCTAAAGGATATTTTATCCGACCGACTGTATTTGATGAGTGTACCGATGATATGACCATCGTAAAAGAAGAAATCTTCGGACCGGTAGTGACGGTGCAGACATTTAGGACCGAGCAGGAAGCTATTGATATGGCAAACAATACCCCGTATGGTCTGGCGGGAGCTGTATTTACCTCGGATATTTCCAGAGCTATGCACGTGATCAAGGAAATCCGTGCCGGAATTACATGGATCAACTGCTATAATCCAACGTTTAATGAAGCACCTTGGGGAGGCTACAAGATGAGTGGAATCGGAAGAGAACTGGGGGTTCACGGACTGGAAGAATATCAGGAGATCAAACAGATTAATATTAATCTAAAACCAGGAACAGTAGGATGGTATGAGCATTAGAGCGGGTAATATTCCTAAAAGGAGGACTGATATATGGATTTGAATTTAGGACTGATTGCGATTATTATCACGCTTATCATCATCGTAGGAGCAGTAGTTACAAGACGCTGTGTGGAATGCATGATTGCAGGTTCCATGATTGCTGCGATATTTCTCTATGGAAAAGATTTTCTCTCAGGGTGGAGTCAGTCCCTTCAGGATATGTTGGCTGAAAATGTATGGGTCATGCTGGTGTGTCTGCTGTTTGGTGGACTTATTAGTCTACTGACTGACTCTAAAGGAAGTTTTGGATTTTCCAAGTATATTTCCAAGGTTTGTAATACACAAAGAAAGACCATGCTTACAACCTTTATCATGGGAATTTTGATCTTTGTGGACGATTATCTGAATGTATTGTCCATCGGTACCTGTATGAAGAAGATTAGCGATAAGCAGAAGCTTCCAAGAGAAACGCTGGCTTATCTTTTGGATTCTACCGGTGCCCCGGTGTGTGTGTTGCTTCCGTTTTCTACTTGGGCTGTATTTTATGCCAGTCTGTTTTTTGAACAGGACAGTGTGAAAGCTCTGGGAGTGACAAGTGCCATGGGTGCCTATGTAAAGGCCATTCCATTTTTGTTTTATCCTATTATTACTTTGATCATCGTATTTCTCTTTGTTATGGGATGGATGCCGAAACTGGGGTCTATGAAAAAAGCGTATCAGAGAGTACAAGAAACGGGAAAGGTGTATTCCGATGCCAGCAGAAAATATAACCACGAGGATCCGGAACAGGATGATGAAGGAAATATTTGGAATTTCCTGATCCCTATGGGAGTGCTGGTTGCTGTTGCTGTTGTATCCGGTGATATTTTAAATGCCGTCATACTTGCGCTGATTGTTTGTTTTATTTTGTATGTGCCAAGAAAGATTCTTACGGTAGAGGAATTTTTAAGCAGTATGATCCGGGGATTTGGAGATATGCTCCCTACTCTGACAATGCTATTAGTTACCTTTGTCTTAAAAGATCTTTCCGGACAGATGGGAATGACGGAGTATATCATAGAGCTTTCCGAGCCATTCCTCTTTGCTACCGTATTTCCGGCTATGGTATTTATTCTTGGTGCGGTTCTTGCCTTTACCACAGGATCTGACTGGGGAATGAGTTCTATTATTACTCCAATCGTATTTCCGTTAGGAGCGGCGCTTGGTGCCAATCCGGTGCTTATCATGGCAGCAGTTATTTCCGGAGGAACTTTTGGAAGTCATGCCTGCTTTTATTCAGATGCAACCCTGCTTGCAGCACAGTCTTCAGGTGTGGACAACATAGAACATGCTCTGACTCAGATTCCTTATGTAATCATAGCAAGTGTTCTGTCCACTATTTGTTTTGTGGTTGTGGGCTTTGTGCTATAATTCTAGGTAGATATGTAATGATTGATGGCTAAAAGAGCAGGAGGATATAGAATGGAGCATTATGTAGTTACGATTACGAGACAGTTCGGAAGTCTGGGGCGCCCCATTGCAAAGAAAATGAGTGAGATTCTGGGAATTGAATACTATGACCGGGATATCGTGGATCAGGCAGCACAGAAATTAAAACTTCCTATTTCTGTTATCGATAAAGAAGAGGAAAAAGCCGTAAAACAGGCAGTGAATCCATTTTCCAGGATGGTATTTCCCCTGGGAAAAGGAACCAGCAACACCCAGGATAAGATTTTTGATACCCAAAAAAATATCATAGAGTTTCTCTCGGAAAAGGATGATTGTATTATAGTAGGAAGATGCTCGGATTTTATTCTGAGTGAGGTTAAGAATAGCCTGCATATTTATATTTATGCATCTTATGAAGCGAGGCTAGAGCATTGTATCAAGGATCTGGGATTGGAAGAGGAAGAAGCCAGAAGAATGATCAAATCCGTAGATGAGGCGAGAAATTCCTATCATATGCAATATGCAGGATATCTTCCGGATGACAAGCGGTATAAAGATATCCTGATCGACAGCAGCCTCTTCGGTGTAGATGGAACTGCAGAGTTTTTGGCAGAGGCTGTGAAAAAGAAATTTTGGTAAATAAAAACAAGCTGTATCCCTTGTATTTGCTGGGGTACAGCTTGTTTTGCTTTTCGTTTAGTAGTTGTGTTCCGGGTGGATTTAGGATAGAATACGGAGAGAATAGAAGATATAGAGCTTTGAGGTTAGTGTATGAGGAGAATAGGAGATGTAGAGCTTTAAGGATAGATGTGGGGAAATAGGAGATATAGTGCTTTTAGAGGGAATGTGAATGGGAGATTTGTATGAGTTTTGAGGGATTGGTTGAATTTTATAAACTTAATAAAAAGAAAATTTATGCGATTTTTGCAATCTATTGTGTGGGTGTCTGTTCGATTGGCATTGTGAACTATCCTTATATTGATGACACATCCAGACGAATCACGGGATTGACAGGTTTTGCTGCCAGCTATTCCAGGTATTTTAGTGAATATGCATCTTACGCGGTTCAAGGCAGCAGGCATTTGACAGATTTGGGGTTAATGACCTTTCTTCTAAGTGCCCTGATCATGACTTTAGTCAGTGTGATCTTAATAACTGTCTTTCATAATAATGATACAAAAGAGATTTCTCTGGCTTCTGCAATCGGCTCTGTTTTTGTGGGCTTGAATCCCTGGTTTTTGTCTTGCATTAGTTTCAGATTTGATGGCCCCTACATGTGTTTATCTATATTGGCTTCCGTGGTGCCATTTCTTTTCTTTTATAAACATGCAGGAATCTTTTTTGCCACCTCTTTTATAGGGGTATTCTTGATGTGCAACTCCTATCAGGCGTCCTCGGGAGTATACCTTGTGGTGTTTTTGACCATGGTTTTATTAGAAGTGCTTAATAATAACGACATTAAAAAGCTGATTAGGAAGATCACACTAGGTGCCCTGGCTTACATCGCAGCGATGCTTGCCTATATCATAGAAATACAGTTTAATCCAGAACTTTCCCAGAGAGGAGATGCCACAACTCTGGCACCTTTGAAAGAGATGCCGATTACCGTTTGGCACAATTTGAATGGCTATTTTAAAACCTATAAAGCTCAGTGTAGCAGACTTTGGCTCTGTATTTTTGCCTTGGTCTTTGTGATGTTTCTCATCCATATGATAGGGAAAAGCTGTATCGACAAAAAAGTAGCAGTTGTGGTTGTTTGTTTATATTTGCTGTTAAGTTCCGTTTTAAGCTATGGAGCGTATATGTTCTTTTCCACATGTCTGGCAGCAAGCCAGATTCGATATGGATATGGTTTTGCTATATTTGTGGGAATTTTGATTATTTTGCTTGGAGAAACCTGGCGGGAGAGGAACTATCTTAATTACGTTCAAGGTTTGACGGTGGTTTTGACGGTTTATTATACACTTTCTTTTGTTTTTGCCTATGCAAACGTACTGGAAAATCAAAAAGAAACTTTTGAATCTTATTCCGCTATGCTGGGCAGTGATTTGAATCATTATATTACCGATAATAATCAGAATCTGTATGTTTCTAAGATGTGCGGTAATTCTAAAGCATATCATAATGCCTTAGTAAATTATCCGGTTTTATGTTACCTGGTTCCGAGTAATGAATTGGTTTATTGGCCAAATGTATATTGGTTTAATACTCTTACAAATTTAAATGTAAATATGGAAGCTTTTGATTTTGATTCCGCACAGAGCTCTTCGTTGGATCTTTTGGAAGCAGATAAATTATGGAATATTTACAAAAACGATCAGGACATTTATGTCCAATGGAAGTGATGACTTCACCATCAAAAAAAGGTATAATGGCATCTGTGAATCAGTAATGTAGATGAAAAAACGAATAAAGGAATAAAGGAAGAACGAAGAAATGGGAAAAGAACTGATTTCGCTGATCGTACCCTGTTACAATGAGGAAGAAGTATTACCTTATTTTTATCAGGCATTTTGCGATATGGCGAATAATTTAAAAGACTATGATCTGGAAGTGATTTTTGTTAATGACGGATCAAAGGATCGAACTCTTGAAATCGTAAAGGAATTTTCAGGAAAAGATTCCAGAGTAAAATATATTTCATTTTCAAGAAATTTTGGAAAAGAGGCAGCCATTTATGCCGGATTTGAACATGCATCCGGGGACTATATTGCTATGCTGGATGCAGATCTTCAGGATCCGCCGGAGTTGCTTCCGGAGATGCTACGGGCTATTAAGGAAGAAGGATATGATTCTGCCGCAACCCGCCGTGTCACCAGAAAGGGGGAACCTCCGGTGCGTTCTTTCTTTGCCAGACGATTTTACGGTCTCATGAATCGTATTTCTACTACAGAGATCATGGATGGGGCAAGAGATTACCGTCTCATGACCAGACAGTTTATGAATGCGATCTTAGATATGAAAGAATATAACCGATTTTCCAAAGGAATTTTTGGCTGGGTAGGATTTAAGACGAAGTGGATCGAATTTGAAAATGTGGAGCGTAGGGCCGGAGAGACGAAATGGTCTTTTTGGAAGCTATTGCTTTACAGTATTGAGGGAATTATTGGATTTTCCACAGCTCCTCTGGCACTGGCTTCTGTGATGGGAATCTTCTTTTGCATGGTCGCTTTTATTTTCCTGGTGGTAATTTTGATAAAAACCCTGTGTTTTGGAGATCCGGTATCTGGCTGGCCGTCTATGACTTGTATCATTCTGATGCTTGGTGGAATTCAATTGTTTTGTATGGGTATCTTGGGCATGTATCTTTCCAAGACTTACTTAGAGACAAAGAAGCGTCCAATCTATATCTGTAAAGAGACAAATGTAGTTGAAAAAGGAAACCAGACAAATGAATAAAGAAAAGAAACAAACAATTTTTGCGGCGATCATGGTATTTGCCGCAATTGCGATTTTATACGTTGTGATTCAGGCCCTTAGCGGTCTGTATCCTTTTGGAGACAAATTAAATCTTCTTTGGGATGAGGATATCCAGTATGTAGATTATTTTGCATTTTACAGGGACGTGCTGCTTGGAAAGGCAAATCTGGGATACTCTTTTTCAAAATCATTAGGAGGCTCATTGGTGGCATTGTTTGGTTATTATCTGGCCTGCCCCTTTAATCTGCTGGTGGTATTTTTTGATACGGAACAGTTACCCCTGTTTGTGTTTGTGATTACGATGCTAAAAATGGCCACCTCCGGGGTGACAGCCTTTGCATTTTTGAAAGCGAGATTTGAAAAACTCTCTGACTTAGCAGGTGCAATGTTGGCGGTGGGATATGGCCTTATGCAATATACCATGCTTCAAAGTTCCAATGTTATGTGGTTGGACGGAGTGATTTTACTTCCACTGTTGTTACTTGCAATTTACCATTTTGTGACAGAAAAACGTAAGGTTCCATTGTTCCTTTGCGTAGCATTTTCCATTATGATCAACTGGTATAACGGCTATATGATCTGTCTGTTTGGTGTATGCTATTATATCTATGAGCGGCTTCTCAAACTTTTCAAAGAATTAGAAGAAGCAGGTGCAAAAAAATGGAAAGATTTTTTTATAGATAGTGTCCGGTGTGCCGGGGTCATGTTTTTGGGTCTCCTTGGAAGTATGGCAATATTCTATCCTGTGTTCAAGGGATTGCAGAATGGAAAATCTGCATGGGATCCAACCATTTTTGAACCGGGATTTTATGATTCCTTTTTTGATATTTTCCGGGGATTTGGAATAGGAACCATTGCAGGAACGGTATCTTTATACTGCGGCTTGTTATTCTTTGGATTTTTTATCTATTATTTTCTGACAAAGAAAGTGGAAATAAAGGAAAAGATTTTATCTGCGGTAGCAACACTTTTTATGTTCGTAAGCTGTTGGTTTATGCCTCTTGATTGTATCTGGAGTGGAATGCGCCATGTGGCAAGCTATCGATTCCGGTACAGTTTTATAGTAGTTTTTCTGGTGGTCTATTTGGCGGCTAAGGGAATTCTTGCCTGGCAGGGTGCAGAAGAAACAAGCAAGGATAACTCTCAAAACAAACTTCCGGAGAAATTCTTGAATAAACCATGGAAGATGGCAGCCGTTTTTGGTGGAATCTTGATCGTATTTCTTGCCTCCCATTATTTGTGGAAGGAATATGAGATCAAGACATTCTATGCTACCTTGATTACGCTGATTCTTTACCTTGTGATCTATTTGATAGTAAAAAAAGATCAGGTGAGACGATGGATTTTATGTGTCATTCTTTGTGGGGAACTTGTGGCAAATGGTGTTCTTACCTTTGAAAATAATTATTTATTAAACCCTTCTGTGGAGGATTACCAAACATACGCAAAAGAGGCCAAGATCCAGACGGATCTTGTAAAAGAATATGCTAAAGAAAATATGGAAGATGATACCTTCTATCGAATGGAATCGGTATCCAAGCGCTATAATGAAGAGAGCCATTGTTCGGCTTATTTAAATGATTCCATGGCTTATGGATATCACGGAATTGCTCATTATTCTTCTACTTTTGATTCCAACCTTAGCACTATGATTCATGATTTGGGTTATTCATCACAATACGAGCTAAGTATTTATACGGAACCAATCCTGTCCTCAGATGCTCTACTTGGAATCCGCTATGTTTTTTCCAACGAAGATTTGGTGGGGATGGAGAAGGTGGAAAGCCTTGGAACTATCAACGGAAAACAGGTATATGAGAATCCTTACGCGCTGAGCCTTGGTATGGGAGCTTCAAATCAAGTTTATGATTGGACAGAGTATACCAATGCTTTTGAATATCAAAATGAGTTATATTCAAAAATTTTAGGAGAAAAGGTAGAATTGTTCCGGAAAGTGGAAGCAGAGCCGGTGCTGGAAGATGGGGTATTATCTTATGAGTTCCCGGCACTGGGAGAGGGAGCCATCCTTTACGGTGACGTGGAATCCTGGATCGGAGAGCTTGATACGAATCTATATGTAGATGGAGAGTATAGATGTGAGTACGCTTGTTGGCTGAGTTATCCTGTGTTCGCTGTGGGAGAAACCGATGAGTCTCACACGGTTTCCTTTACGAATTTTTGGGCAACCACAGAGGATGTGGGTGGCTACTTCTATCAGTTGAATCTGGAAACTCTCCAGCAGATTACAGATCGTCTGAAGGCAGATGGATTTGAGCCAGAGATCTTCGAAGATGGTCGAGTTGAGGGAACCTATGAGTGCAAGGAAGATACAGGAAATCTTTTGCTGACCATTCCTTATGATGAGGGATGGAGTGCCTGGGTCAATGGGGAAGAAGTAGAGATTAAAGAAGGTGCCAATGCCTTAAGCGTAATCCCGGTGTCTAAGGGAGAGAATGAAATAAAATTAGTTTACAAAGTTCCTGGAATTACGACAGGAATCCTTCTTTCTGTGGTAGGTATTCTTGCATTTGCACTTTGGGTTTGGTTGGAAAAGAAGATTGATAAAAAGGGAATGTATAGAAAGATATAGGTGTAAAAATGAGTAAAATTGCAGTATTGATTCCCTGCTACAATGAGAGCCTTACAATCCGAAAAGTTGTGGAGGATTACAAGGCCGCACTGCCGGAGGCAGATATTTACGTATATGATAACAATTCGACGGATCATGCAGATGAAATTGCAAGAAAAGCGGGAGCCATTGTCAGATATGAGTATCGCCAGGGAAAAGGGAATGTAATTCGCAGTATGTTCCGGGATATAGACGCAGATTGTTATTTGATGATCGACGGAGATGATACTTATCCGGCGGAAAATGCCAGAGAGATGGTGGACCTTGTTTTGAATAAAGGTGTGGACATGGTAGTAGGAGACAGACTATCCTCTACCTACTTCACAGAAAATAAACGGCCCTTTCATAATTCCGGAAATCGGGTGGTAAGATATTTGATCAATAAATTATTTCATAATGATATCCGAGATATTATGACGGGATACCGTGCTTTTAGCCCGCTATTTGTAAAATCCTTTCCTGTATTATCAAAGGGATTTGAAATTGAGACAGAGATGACCATACACGCGGTGGATAAAAACTTTCTGATCGAAGAAATACCGGTAACCTATCGGGACAGACCTGCAGGAAGCGTATCGAAGTTAAATACATTTTCCGACGGATTTAAAGTCTTAAAAACCATTGCATCTTTGTTTGAAGAGTATAAACCATTCCACTTCTTTTCCTTGGTTTCGGTAATTTTGTGGATTATTGCAATCCTCTTTTTTATTCCGGTGTTGACAGAGTATTTCAGAACAGGATTAGTGATGCGTTTTCCGACAGTGATTGTATGTGGAATGATCGCTACGATCGGAACCCTGATGTGGATTTGCGGTGTGATACTTGGAGTTATTGTGAAGAAGCACAGACAGCTGTATGAATTGCAGTTGAATTTGCTGCGGCAGACTGGAGTCGGGAAGAAATTTAAGGCGGATTCCAGGCGGTAAGAGTTGTTTAGAAATGTAAATAAAAAGGTGGTTGTTGCAAAGCGACAGCCACCTTTTTATTGATTTTGAAGATTATGTGGTTGGATAAAACATCATACAGTAATATCTACTTTCTTCTGCGTGAATATCCGCTCAGTGCCGCCCCGATAGCTCCTGCATACCTGGCTCTCGGACTTGATGCTACTTCGCATCCAAGCTTTGCGGACAAAGCTTCTCGTATATAACTGCATTCGCATAATCCCCCGGTAAGACAAAAGACAGAAGAACCGCCATTCATGCGGCTTACCTGGGCAGCTACCTTGCGAATCGTGGAATCTACCACTGCGTAGGCAATGTTTTCTTTCTTCTCGCCTTTTCCGATCAAGCCGATGACTTCCGATTCTGCAAATACGGTACACATGGAACTGATGGTAGTATTGGAACCGGATCTTGCCAGATCAAACATCTCATTTGGTCGTAAGGACAAGGTGTTTGCCATGACTTCTAGGAAGCGTCCTGTTCCTGCGGCACATTTATCATTCATAATGAAATCTTTTACGAATCCATTTTCAATCTGGATGATTTTTGTATCCTGTCCTCCGATATCGATGACGGTAAGATTTTGCTCCCGGAATAGATAAACGGCTCCTAACGCATGACAGGTGATTTCGGTTACTGTTTTATTGGCGTAGGGTACGGAGACTCGACCGTATCCTGTTGCCACGCAGTAGGAGTAGGAATCTAAAGTGCTCAGTGGTGTGTCGCTTTCATCTGTGGTAGATAGATTTCCCTCTGACACAGGGATCTCTGATGCAAGTCCTTCTGATATAAGTTTTCTTTTGATTTCTTCTGCCGTATCTACGCTGCTCCATCCGGTGGGCTGTACGAATTCCCGAATAATTTTCTTTTCGTCATCCATTACAATGGTCTTTGCGCAGGTAGAGCCGATATCAATTCCAATATAGTTCATTTTATGCACCTCTGTAGTTACAAATATTTTATTAGAGCATTTCTATAAATGCAGAAATTCTTGTATTCAACTGTCCAACGTCTGTCTGTGAATAATCGGTTTCCACATTCATATAAGGAATTCCTTTTTCATTATTTACAAAACGACGGATAGCCAAAGTTTCTACGTTGTAAGTATGACAGGCCTGAAGGGTCATTTCAAGAACTCCGTCTACTTTGTATTCGTCGATGAGTCTGCCTAAAAGTTCCAGACGATTTGGATTTGGCGACATGACGGAACAACCGATGGACAGATAACGTTCTGCGATGGCCTGGTAAATGTCTTCGGCATCTTCGTCAATCAGGCGGTCGATGGATTTTGCGCCGGAGCAGTTTTCGAAGGTTACCACGATTCCTCCGTTATTTTCAACAGCATCGATGACTTTTTCGGTAGCTCCGCCGATAGGACATCCGGTGATCAGGATTCTTGGCTTTTTATCTTCTCTTTTGCCTTCCGCATATTCCTTTTCAATTTTAGCAGTGAGAGCATCCACCTCCCCGGCAATCTGTGTACGATCCAGTTTAAAGGTGCTTCCGTATAGAACGCGGAAAAGGTCATGTCCTTTGATCGGAGCCGGGTCGTGTCGCATAACCTGATAGAGGCCCTTTAGGGAGGTTCGTACCTGGTTTTCTAATTTCACGGCTTCTCGTACCTGCTCCTCGGTGATGGTTACGTCAAATTTTTCTTCCAGATATTCTTTGAAGCGAATGATCTCATTCTTCCACAGAGGGAGAGTTTCAGGACGCTGAGAATTTGGAAGTTCCATAAGGAACACGTCCTTAAAATCACTCATATATTCGTACATCTTCTTTTTTCCGTCACAGGTAGTTTCTCCAACCACCACGTCAGAAAAATAGAAGAATGGACATTTATCTGTTTTAGCAAATCCGTAGCTGGATTTGATCAGTGGACATAAGTTCCTTGGAAGATCCTGCTCTGCTGCAGGGATAGTCTCGTCAGAAGTGGAACAGAGACTGACGGTTGCTGCTCCCATTGCCATGGCGATTTCCTTTGGGAAATAAGTACAGTAAGATCCAATTACAGGAATTCCCTTGTCCTTAAACTCCTTTACAGCGAGGAATGACTTCTGACGCTGTTCTGCAAATTCCTCAAATACTTCTGGGAGTTCTTTAATGATTTCCATGTTGATTACCTCGTTCTTTCTTGATTTATTATCGTTAATACAGTTAAGAAAAGTGTATCTCTGTAAATTATGATTTTCAAATTGATAGTTTTGATAAAAGAGAAAGGTTTATAGACAGTGCAAATATAATTATAAGAAACTTCAATTTTCACAAACTTTCAATGAGTGATAATATTGTAACGTTCATAAGAGAAAAAATACAGAGAAGACTGGAATAACGAAGACGGGAGTAAATGAGATGTTTAAAGTAAGTTATTTTATGGAAGTACTTCCTATCATAGCAAGTAAAGTTAATATCACCTTTGAATTAACGATAGCAGCTACCATATTTGCTTTACTGGTAGGTGTGATTATTGCGGTGATCGGCTATTACAAGATTCCGGTTTTATATCAAGTGACAAGAGTTTATGTGTCTATTATGAGAGGAACTCCGGTAGTTGCACAGCTATATTTCTTTTACTATGGAATCGCACTATATAGCGCCCTGGTGCGAGATATGACTCCGTTGATCGCCGTTGCGGTGGTTATGAGCATGAATGAAGGAGCTTTTATGTCAGAAAGTATCCGAGGGGCTTTGCTTTCCGTGGATGAAGGACAGAAGGAGGCTGCGTACTCCTTGGGAATGACCAATTTCCAGCTGGTTAGAAGAATCATTATTCCTCAGGCTGTTCGAGTTGCATTGCCGCCACTTTTTAATGATGTTATCAATCTGATCAAGATGACATCGTTAGCCTTTATGCTTGGTGTTCCGGATATCATGGGAGCGGCCAAGATTGAGGGAGCCAGAACCTTCCGATATTTTGAAATCTATGCAGCAGTTATGTTGATTTATTGGCTGATTATATTTGTGCTTGGTATCTTGCATAAGTTGTTGGAAAAGAAGTGTGCAAATATGTATTAAATTTGATCTTAAAGGGGACTGCCCTTCTAAGATAGATATTTAGGTGTTTGAAAAGCATCTGAAGACAGATAATTTAAAGAGGAGAATTAGTATTATGAAAAAACGTGTATTAGCAACTTTATTAGTAACTGCTATGACAGTAGCTACAGTAGTAGGATGTGGAAGCAGTAGCTCAACATCTGATGATTCCAGCACAAAAGCTGAATCAACAACATCATCTTCTGGTGACACAGAGATTGATAAAGTAACTGTTGTAACAGCCGGTACCGGCGAACCATACAGCCTTCTGTCCGATGATGGAGAGACATGGACCGGTATTGATGCTGAGATGTGGGCTGAGATCGAAAAGAGAACAGGATGGGAAGTGGAAGTAAAACAGGCAGCTTTCGATTCTCTCTGGGGAGAGCTTGATACAGAGCGTGCAGATGTTGCAGCCAACTGTTTTGCAGTAAAAGAAGAAAGAACTGATAAATACAATGCAACCATTCCTTATTACGGAGATGCTCAGTGCGTTATCGTAAACAGCGATTCTGATTATGAGACACTGGATGATCTGGCTGGAAAAACCATTGGATGTACCAATGGACAGGCAGCACAGACTATCATCGAAGGATTGGCAGATGAAAAAGGATTTACTGTAAAACTTTATGAAGACAGTGCTATCGGAATGAATGATCTTGCACTTGGAAGAATTGATGCTTACGCAAATACAACAACAAACGTAAACGCATTTACTCACAATCATGAGGAAGCTGATTTCCGTTTCTTTGATGAGGATCTTATGGCAAATAACGTAGCTTACTTCCTTCCTAAGACAGAAAGAGGAGAGGCAATCAAAGAGAAGTTAGATGAAGTGCTTCAGGAAATGCTTGATGACGGAACTGTTGCAGAAATTACTGAAAAGTGGATGTATGCAGATATGACACAGTTGATCCAGAAATAATAAAAGTCAGGAAGATTAATCATTATGGGAACAGAAACACAGCTTGTGAAGATTGAACATTTATATAAAGAATTTGACGCAGAGACGAAAGTACTGTCAGATATCAATCTTACCATCAATAAAAACGAAGTAATCGCCATTCTCGGACCTTCAGGGACAGGAAAGTCTACCTTGCTTAGATGCCTGAATTACCTGACGGTTCCAACCAGTGGAAAGATTACCATTGGGGATGTATGTGTAGATGCAAAAAAGCATACGAAAAAAGATGTGCTTGAACTTAGAAAACATTCCTCTATGGTATTTCAGGGATATAATCTATTTAAGAATAAAACAGCTCTTGAAAATGTGATGGAAGCCCCGGTTCTTGTTCAAAAAAAATCTAAGGACGAAGCTAGAAAAATTGCTTTGGATCTTCTGGAGAAAGTAGGAATGAGCGATCGGAAAGATTTCTATCCTTCCAAGCTATCCGGAGGACAGCAGCAGAGAGTTGCCATTGCAAGAGCCCTGGCGGTGAATCCAAATGTGGTTTTGTTTGATGAACCGACATCGGCCTTGGATCCGGAGCTTGTAGGAGAGGTGTTAAATACCATCAAGTCCCTTGCAGAAGAAGGAACTACCATGATCCTTGTGACTCATGAGATAGGTTTTGCAAGAGAAGTTGCCACTAGAATCCTCTTTATGGATGAGGGAAAGATTGCGGCAGATGGAACACCGGAAGAAATCATAGATCATCCACAGAATGCAAGACTTCAGCAGTTCCTGAATTTTGTTAATCGTACATAGACTTATTAAAAAGGGTCTGCACATTATTTGTGCAGGCCCTTTTTGCTAAGGAACTGATATGCTAGGATAAAAAAAGAGATTGATCATGCATCAAGAAGAATTTGACCGAATAGATGACGAGGAGATGGTGATATGGAAAATATACATGAGAATATTGTGACAAAAAATAACATGACAGAAAACGTTCGAACAGAAAATACTGTGACAGAGAAAATTCGAAAAATAGCAGAAAAAATCGAACCGGAATTGATACGGATCCGCCATGAATTGCATCAATATCCGGAGCTTGGAGTAGAACTTCCAAAGACCCATGATATCATCTGTCGTGAGCTAAAAAAGATACCGGAGCTTGAAATTACAGAACATGCAGCGGAGGGAAGTGGAGTCATTGCCATCTTAAAGGGAGAAAAAGGGGCTGGAAAGACCATACTTCTTCGAGGAGATATTGATGCACTTCCCATAGAGGAACCAGGGAGTCTTAGCTATAAATCAAAACATCCAGGGGCCATGCATGCCTGTGGCCATGATGGTCACGCTACCTGGATCATTGGGGCGGCCATGATTCTGTCAGAGCTTAGACAGGAGTTAAGCGGTCAGATAAAATTTATATTTCAACCAGGTGAGGAAGTTGGACAAGGAGCCGATGCCCTCATAAATAAGAATAAAATTCTGGAGGATGTGGATATGGCATTTGCTGCTCACGGATGGCCATCGATTGAGAGCGGGAAAATTGGAATTGCAAGAAGATATGCCTTTGGATGTGTGGGGAAATTTGATATAAAAATCTATGGAAAGAAAGGCCATGCTTCCTGGCCGGAAGAAACTTGTGATCCAATTGCGGCGGCCAATGAACTTTACCAGCAACTTCCATCTATTCTTACCAGAAAAATCAGTGGTACGGAGCCGGGGATCTTATCAGTTACCTATATGCAGGCGGGAGATAAGAATATTCATAATATTATCCCGGAATCCTGCGAGCTTGGCGGCACCATGCGGGGAGTAAAAAAAGAGGTTCTGGATAAAATCGGAGAAGAAATTGAAAAGATCGCAAAGGCAGTTTGCCAAATCTATGGAACGTGTTATGATAGCCACATAGAAACCTTTGGGGGAGGCGTGCAAAATGCGCCTAGGCTTTTGGACGGGGTAAAGAAAGCGGCGGCTAAAATACTTGGAAAAGAAAATGTTTATATCATAGAGGAAGATAATCTTGGTGGTGAAAACTTTTCTGAATATAGCAGAAGGGTGCCGTCGGTATATATGTTCATTGGAATAAAACCAAAGGGCAAGGAAGCGGTTCCGGGACTACACAGCCCAGAGTATCGGTTTGACGACAGTATACTTAAAGGAGCGGCAGCAACCTTCGCAGAAATTGCCTACAGAGGATGTCTTGGAGAATTAGAAAGTTAAGGAAAGAAAGTCTTAGAATAAAGACTGAGAAAGGAAACGAAAAATGGAAGAAATCATTTGCGTGAATCGAAGAAATACCAACTGTAATAAATGGGACGGACAGACAGCAATGTTTGGGGAGGAAGGACTTCATGCCATGTGGGTTGCTGATATGGATTTTCAGGTCCCACAGTGTGTAAAGGAAGCATTGACAAAATATGTGGAGTCTGGAGTATATGGTTACTATAAAATTCCGGATGCTTATTATCAGGCATTTATAAATTGGGAAAAAGACCATCATGGATACGAAGTCGAAAAAGAATGGATGAGATTTTCTCCGGGAGTTGTGGCAGGATTTCACTGGCTTGTGCAGATCTTTACAGAGCCGGGAGATGCTGTGATTGTAAATACACCGGTTTATTATCCTTTCTTTAAGGCGGTGAAAAATAATGATCGCACATTGATCTGTTCTGATCTTGTAAATCAGGACGGCGTATATACCATAGATTTTGAGGATTTTGAGACAAAGATCGTAGAAAACTCTGTAAAGCTTTTTATCTTATGTTCCCCTCACAATCCTGCAGGAAGAGTATGGAAAAAAGAGGAGTTGCAGCAACTTTTTGAGATTTGTAGGAAACATCAGGTTTTTGTAGTATCCGATGAGATCCATCAGGACCTGGTATATGGAGAGAATCGTCATATACCATCCCTTTCCGTTGGGGATTATAATGACATGATGATTTCTCTTACGGCACCGTCAAAAACCTTTAATATTGCCGGTGCACAAAATTCTATCGTTGTGATTCCGGATGAAAAACTTCGACAGAGATGGGATCGCTACATAGAAGGAAATAGTGTTCCGAATGGAAATGCTTTCGGATATGTGGCAGCTCAGGCGGCATACCGGGATGGAGCAGAGTGGTTAGAGGGTGTAAAAGATCAGATTTATGAAAACTATAAATATTTGAAAAAAGAATTGGAAGAGAATCTTCCGGGAGTTATCGTAACCCCTCTGGAGGGTACTTATCTTTGCTGGGTAGATTTAGCTGCCTATGTAAGCTTTGATCAGATGAAAGACGTGATTCAGAAAAAATGCCGTCTGGCAGTGGATTATGGAGACTGGTTCGGAGGAGAGAGATTTGGAACTTGTATCCGAATTAATCTTGCGACGTCCATGGAAAATGTAAAAATAGGAGTGGACGCGTTGAAACAAAATCTGAAGAAATAATATAAAAAATAGAAATGAGGAAGTATTCGTATTTGTTTGTTTAAGAGTATTAAATAAATGAAGCAGAAGAAAGGAATTAGAGTATGATGAAACGATGGAAAAGTATATTGCTGACCGGTATTCTGACGGCCGTGGTGGCAATCGGGGGGGTAAATACTATAGCATTTGCTGAGGAATATGAGACAACTATTACGGATTCTGATAATGATCAGAGTGCTGTGATAGAAGAATCAATTAAATCTACGGAGGAATCGACAGACGAACCGACAGACGAATCGACAGACGAACCGATAGATGATGAGCTTGCAAAAGCAGAAGGTTCCTCCGTTTTGTTAAAGGACAAGATTAAAAGTGGAAACCTTATTAGTTATTCCGGTCATATTCAGACCTACGGAGATCAGTCAGATGTCAGTGATGGCGCTGAGCTTGGAACTACCGGAGAGTCTAAGAGATTGGAAGCTCTTAGCGTAACCAAAGGAAGTGCATTAGAAGACTTTGACGGAGATATTGTATACCGCGCTCATGTGCAATCTTATGGAACCGGTGATTGGGCAAAAAATGGAGAGCAGGTAGGAACTACTGGCCAGGGGAAACGATTAGAAGCTATTCAAATGTACCTAACTGGGGAGCTTGCTGAGTATTTTGATATTTACTATTGTCTCCATGCTCAGAGCTTTGGCTGGACGAAGTGGGTCAAGGGATCTTCTTCTGATGATGGATGGTGCGGAACTTCCGGGCTTTCTAAGCGGGTAGAAGCCGTGCAGATTTGCCTGGTGCCAAAGGATGGAGGCTCGGTACCTGAGGATAAACAGGGTGCGATTGTCGATTATAATTATCTGAATCAGGATTCCTTTGGATATATTACTTATAGTGCTCATCAGCAAACTTACGGAGATATCGGACCGGCTTACGGCGGAGACTGGCTTGGTATTACTGGAGAATCTAAGCGATTGGAAGCTCTGTCTATTGGTTTCGAGCCGGGAGTTCTCTCTGGATCTGTAAGTTATAGAGCGCATGTGCAGACCTATGGATGGCAGGATTGGGTAAGTAACGGAGAATGGTGTGGAACTAAAGGCGAAGCAAAGCGTCTGGAGGCTGTTCAGATCCAATTAGAAGGAGATATAACCAGTTATTATGACATTTATTATCGTGTGCATATTCAGTCTTATGGATGGCTTGGCTGGGCCAAGAACGGGGAAGAGGCAGGATCCTCCGGATTAGGAAAGAGAGTTGAGTCTATTCAGATTCAGCTAGTGCGAAAAGGTGCAGGAGCTCCTGGAAGTACGGATAATGCCTATGTCACGAGGACACCACAGGAACAGAGAGTACTTGATGCATGCAACAACATTTATAATCAGGTGGGATGGGATCTGTACAGTTGTTTCGAATGGTGTGTGAATAATATTAAATATACAAATATTGACAGTGATCCTTCCGGTGGATATAGTTCTTCTCAATACTATGCATTATTCGGATTGGAACAGGGATATGGAGACTGTAGAACCTTTGCGGGAGCCTTCTATTGGCTGGCAAAGAATCTGGGATATTCAAGTGCCCACTATGTATATGGATATGTACTAAGTTCAAGTGGAGGACAGGAGGATCATGCCTGGGTAGAAATTGATGATTCTGTCTTTGACGCCAGTTTCCAAAATGGAACCAAGAAAAATGGATATAATTTTGCCTATGGAACTTCAGGAACCTGGAGATATGTCAATTACGAATATTATGATTAGGAGTTAAAATGGCAAAAAAGAAGAAGCGGATGGAATACCGCTATTATGAAATACCGGCGGATTCTTATGTATTGCCGCTTTTAGGAAAAGGCTGGGAACAGGAATATGGTGCAGGAATCCGGGATACCTTGCATTTTCATAATTATATGGAAATCGGTTATTGTTATTACGGGGACGGAGAACTGATTATCGAAGATCGAACCTATCATTATCAAGGGGGTGAGTTTACCGTTATTCCGGCTAATATTCCACATACTACCAATAGTGTGGCAGGCCATGTTTGTAAATGGGAGTTCCTTTTTGTGGATATTGAGCGTTTTGTGAAGACGGAGATGCATCTGGATACTCTGTTGGAAAGTCGTGTACTTAATATCATTAACCGTCGTGGAACTATGAAGACTAAGAAAAATCACGGAGTTATGGCAGAGCTGATCTTAAATATCATCCGGGAGTATAGAGAGCAGAATATCTATTTTGAGGGAAGTGTCAAAGGATATCTCTATGCTCTTGTGATAGAAATGATGCGGCTTGCGGATGAACGAGATCGTTCCAGGCGCATGTATCGTGTCAACGAACATATTCGAGGAGCTTTGGAGTATGTTAATGAACATTACATGGAACAGGTGCGAGTGGAAGATATTGCAGAAGCCTGTGGTCTGAGCGAGAGTCATTTTCGTCGGATCTTTGAGGATGTCATGCATATGAAGCCATTGGATTATGTGAATCTGGTGCGCATAGACAAGGCGTGTTGGCTCATGACAAGTCATGACATTTCTATGGAGGAAGTAAGTTACCGGGTGGGATATCAGACGCAATCTACCTTTAATCGTAATTTTAAACGACTAACAGGATGCAGTCCCAATCAATGGAAACGAAAAGAAAATAAACAAGAAGGCATTTTGAAAAATTATCAAATTAGTGCACTAAAGGGCTGGAAAGCATAATTTCCAGCTCTTTTTTGTTTTATGCATATTTCACAAAAAATACAGAGAAATATTTCGCAATTTGTTCAAAAGGGGAAACTAAAAAGGTGGAAATAGTTTCCAAATGATTGTTTTTGCAAAAAAATAGCTTATTTTTAATTACAAATAACAAAAAACGCTATGTATAATAGAACCATATTCAAGAAAGGGAAATCCAAAGGCGAGTATTTACTTGGATTTTCCAAATAAGCGATTTTTAAAGGAGGATATTTATGAAAAAAAAGATCGTTTCAGTATTGCTGGTTGGGGCACTGGCAGTAACTTCACTGGTAGGATGTGGAGGAAGTGGAAGCTCTTCATCATCTGATGACTCAACAGCATCATCTGATGATAGTGGTGCAGCAGCAATGTATACCTCAGATGATGAGAACACATTAACCGTAGCAGCATGGGATGCAAACTTCAATATCCCGGCTCTTGAAGCAGCAGCAGATGCTTACAAAGAGACACATCCGGATTTCAACCTGGAGATCATTGAGCAGTCTCAGTCATCCGATATCGAGAATGCAGTAACAACAGCTGCACAGGCTGGGGACTACAGCAATCTGCCGGATATCGTATTATTCCAGGATCACTACATTCAGCAGTATGTAACCAACTATCCGGATGCATGGCAGGATGTTGAGGATGCAGACATTAACTGGTCTGATTTTGGAGCGGAGAAAGTTTCATTCTCTACCATCGACGGAAAGCATTACGGAGTACCTGTAGATAACGGAACTGTTATCTTTGCATACAGAGTGGATCTCTTAGAGCAGTGCGGATATACAATTGACGATGTAACCGGTATTACATGGGATAAGTTCATTGAGATTGGTGAGAAGGTTTACAATGAGACTGGTAAGTATCTCCTTTCTATGGACGGAGACGGAAATGACCTTCCTTACTTGATGCTTCAGGCAGAGGGGGTTTCTCAGTTCAAGGACGGAAAAGCAAATCTTGCAGACAACGATACATTAGTAGAGATTTTAAATGTTATCGAAGAGATGCAGCAGAAGAACGTATTACTTCTTGCTAATGACTGGAGTGGTTATACCAACGATATCCAGAAGGATAAGGTTGCCGGTGTTATGAATGGTAACTGGATCATTCCTACCATCGAGCAGGTAGCAGATAACTCTGGTAAGTGGGAGATTACTTCTATGCCTACACTTAGTGGTGAAGAAGGATATGCTTCAAACGGTGGAGCTTCTCTCTATATTACATCTAACTGCCAGGACGAAAAAGTTGAACTTGCAAAAGACTTCTTAGCTTATACATTTGGTGGTGGAGAAGGAGCTCAGTCTACATATGACAATGCTCTTCGTAACGGTGGTGTTATTACAACATATACCCCGGCAAGTGCATCTGATGTTTATCAGGAAGGTGTTGAGTACTTCAACAACCAGGCAATCTACGCTAAGATCGTAGAAATGGGATCACACGTTAAGGTTGTAGAGCAGAGCGATTATCACTATACAGCACGTGAGAAGGTTGCAGCAGCTATTACAAATATCCACAATGGAACATCTGTAGAGGATGCATTGTCTCAGGCTCAGTCAGAACTTGAGTTTGCAATGGAAGATTAATTACAGAAGATTAATTGCAATCATCTAAATACGGAGTATCAAACGGGGAATCGGAGTTTTCCGACTCCCCGTTTTCCTTAAAATCTCCATGGAGAATATAAGAAGGAGGATTGAAAATTGAGTAAGAGTAAGAAAGGGCTTAACATAGAGGCGAAGCAGAAACGGGCCGGTTGGGTTTTCCTGGCTCCGGCCACCCTTATGATTGCGGTATTTAGTTTCTGGCCTATGATTCAAGCTTTCATCACATCATTTACAACAGGAACTGGTGTAAATACTAAAGTAGCAGATCCGATTACTTACAACTATACAAGAATGTTTGCTGACCAGACGTTCCTTCGTTCTGTAGGAAATACATTCTTTTATCTGGCTATTGAAGTGCCGGTTATGTTGGTTTTAGCCATTCTTTTAGCACAGCTGCTTAACAACAGAGATTTAAAATTCAGAGGATTGTTCCGTACCATGGTTTTCCTTCCATGTGCAACATCCCTGGTATCTTACGCGTTGATCTTTAAATCTTTGTTTGCACAGGATGGTTTGATTAACCAGATTCTGGTAAGTCTTGGTATTTTTGAGAGTAACTATAATTTCCTGGCTAATACAGGTAGTGCAAGAGCAGTTATCATCATTGCGCTGATCTGGAGATGGACTGGTTACAATATGGTATTTTATTTAGCGGGTCTTCAGAATATCGAATACTCTGTTTATGAAGCAGCAAAGATCGATGGTGCAAATGGATGGAAGACCTTCTGGAAGATTACAGTACCACTCCTCATGCCGACAATCGTTATGACAGTTATCATGTCAATCAATGGTACGTTACAGTTGTTCGATGAGTCTGTAAACTTGACAAAGGGTGGCCCGGCAATGTCAACCATCACAATGTCTCACTACATTTACAATAATGCATTTGGACAGGGTGTTGGTAAGTTCGGATATGCATCAGCAATGTCATTCTTTATCTTTATCCTGGTAGCAATCTTGTCAGCAATCAGTATGAAAGCAGGTGATTCACGTGACTAAGAAAAATGGTTCCGCTATACAGCGAAGATTAATACCCACTTATATTTTCTTGATAATTGTTTCCTTCATCTCAGTGTTTCCATTGTATTGGATGATTGCCGCAGCTACCAACCAATCGGTAGAAGTGGCAAGAGGAAAAATCACATTTGGTGTCTATGCATTGGAGAACTTCAGGAAATTAACAGAGCAGACAGATCTGTGGGGAGCTATGGGGAATTCTTTCCTTTACTCCATCGTACAGACGGTAGTAGCACTTTTGATTTGTTCTTTAGCTGGTTTCGGTTTTGAGCTTTACCATGACAAGGCAAAAGATAAAGTGTTTTCTATCTTGCTTCTTGCTATGATGGTTCCTCAGGTTGCAACCATGATTCCATTGTTCAAGATGGTTTCTTCCGCAGGGCTGTTGAATACTGTTTGGGCATTTATTTTACCGAGTATTTCCACCCCATTCTTGATTATGATGTTCCGTCAAAATTCAAGAAACTTCCCGGTGGATATCATGGAAGCGGCAAGACTTGAAGGCCTTTCTGAGTTCCAGATTTTCTATCGGATGTACATGCCGGTTATGAAATCTACTTATGCAGCAGCAGCGGTTATCACTTTCATGAATGCATGGAATGCATACCTGTGGCCAAAGGTTGTTATGGCTGATACCAGAGCACAGACTATGCCGATGTTGATTGCTACGTTATCAAGTGGATATACCACAGATTACGGTGTGTTGATGATGGGTGTATTGTTCTGTTCTTTGCCGACTATGATTGTATTCTTCGTATTACAGAAGCAGTTCGCAGAAGGTATTACCGGAGCAGTAAAATAATTCGGCGGCTAAGGCCTGCCGGATGGTAGATTAATGTTAAACTAAGGTGACGAATATGAAAGAATTTCGATATAGTATTATAAAAAATCCTGAGATCTTTATGGAAAATCGACTTCCTGCACATTCTGATCATGAATATTATTCCGGTGAGGAAAGTGTAAATGCAGGAACTTCTGATTTTAAAGAATCATTAAATGGCATTTGGAAATTCTCCTATGCAAAAAATATTGCATCTGCGATTTCTGGATTTGAAAAAGAAGACTATGATTGCAGTACATGGGATGATATTCCGGTGCCGGCACATATTCAGATGGAAGGTTATGACATTCCACAATATGCCAATACCCAGTATCCTTGGGATGGCAGACAGGCAGTTCTTCCGGGAGAGATCCCGGAGGAGTTTAATCCGGTAGGTTCCTATGTGAAATATTTTGAAGTGCCAGATCACATGAAAGAAGGACCGGTATTTATTTCTTTCCAGGGAGTAGAAAGTGGCATGGCCTTGTGGCTCAATGGTCAATATGTAGGATATAGTGAGGATACCTTCACGCCATCCGAATTTGATCTGACTCCTTACCTTACAGAGGGAAGTAACAAATTAGCGGTACAAGTATACAAGTGGACAGCAGGTTCGTGGTGTGAGGATCAGGATTTCTTCCGATTCTCCGGTATTTTTAGAGATGTATTTCTTTATACAATTCCAAACGTACATATTCGGGATCTGAAGGTAAAGACACTTTTGGATGAGGCTTATAAGGATGCGATTCTGTCTTTGGATCTTGAGGCTACTGCAGAAGGAAAGGCAGAAATCTGTCTCTCTGATGATGAGGTGGAGTTTGTAGTGGGGATGGACCTTGTGAAAGGTGTTAACCACATGGAAATGCCGGTTAAGAATCCGGCTCTTTGGAGTGCTGAGGCACCAAATCTCTATGATCTGACCATTCATGTTTCTGACAAAGCTGGAGCTTTAGAGGAAATTGTGAAAGATCGAGTAGGCTTCCGTAAATTCGAGATGAAGAATCATATGATGCATATCAATGGAAAGCGTATTGCCTTCTATGGTGTGAACCGTCACGAATTTAGTGCAGATCGTGGCAGAGCGATTACAGAAGATATTATTTTAAAAGATATCATTACAATGAAGCAGCATAATATCAATGCGGTACGTACCTGTCATTATCCGAATCAATCGGCGTTGTACAGACTTTGTGATGAATATGGATTGTATGTCATTGATGAGACAAATCTTGAAACTCATGGAACCTGGGATGCCCATATGAAGGGATTGGTAGACTTAGACTTTGTGGTACCGGGTGACAGACCGGAATACCAGGAGATGATCTTAGACCGTGCAAGAAGCATGTATGAGCGTGATAAAAATCATGCTTCCATCGTGATCTGGTCCTGCGGTAATGAATCCTACGGTGGTAAGGACATTTTGGAAATGAGCAAGGCCTTCCACAAATGGGATGACACCAGATTGGTTCACTATGAAGGTGTCTGGTGGGATCCAAGATATCCGGAGACAACAGACATGGTAAGCTCCATGTATACACCGGCAGCGGAAATCAGGGCTTATTTAAAAGAGCATAGAGATAAGCCGTATATCTTATGTGAGTATACCCATGCGATGGGAAATTCCTGTGGTGCTATGGATAGATATACAGATCTTATGGATGAGGAACCTCTGTTCCAGGGTGGCTTTATCTGGGATTATATTGACCAGTCACTGACAAAGAAAGATCGTTATGGAAAGGAATTCCAGGCATACGGCGGCGACTTTGGGGAGCGTCCATGCGATTATAATTTCAGCGGAAATGGAATCTGCTATGGAAAGGACAGAGATCCTTCGCCGAAGATGCAGGAAGTGAAATTTAACTATCAGGCAATAGACGTTGAGATTCAAGACCGGGTGGCTACCATTCACAACAAGAATCTCTTCACCAATACTAATGCATATGATGCTGTAGTGACTTTGGAAAAAGAAGGAAAACCGGTAGAGCGTCAGGTTTTAAGCATTAGTGTAGAGCCTTTGAAAAAGAAAAAGGTTGATCTAGATTCCTTTGAGCTTTCAGATGGAGAATATGTATTGACTTTGTCCTTTGTATTGAAAGAGGATACTATTTGGGCAAAGAAAGGTCACGAAGTGGCATATGGACAGGAAGTAATAGGACACATGCCGGAGGAAAAACCTTCCAAGAAACCTTACCGAGTTACAAAAGGCTGGCACAATGTAGGTGTTAAGGGAGAAGATTTTGAAGCTTTATTCTCAATCCTGCATGGGGGATTGGTTTCCTACAGATATGGTGGTGTGGAGCTGTTTAAAACTATACCAAAGCCGAATTTCTGGCGAGCACTGACAGATAACGATGTGGCAAACCTCCTGCCATTTAGAGCAGGACAGTGGAAGATTGCCAGCATGTATTCTTCTTATAAATACAATCATGGACGTGCAGCAACGGATTGCAAGATCGAAGAGGCAGAGGATCATGTAACCATCACCTATACGTATCATTTGCCGGTAAAACCTGAGATGGATTGTCTGGTAGCATATAGTGTATATGGAGACGGTGAGATCAAGGTTACCATGACCATGGATCCTTCCGCAGAAGTTGGTGAATTGCCAGAGTATAGTATGATGTTTGCCATGGATGCAGATTATGATAACTTGACCTGGTACGGTTTAGGACCGGATGAAACCTATGCAGACAGATGTCACGCAAAGTTGGGCCTTTATAGCAATAAGGTGGCAGATAACATGGCAAAATACCTGGTTCCACAGGAATGTGGCAATAAGGTTGGTGTCCGTTATGCAAAGGTAACTGACGAGAGAGGAAGAGGTCTTCTCTTTAAAGGAGATCAATTGAATTTCTCTGCTTTACCTTATTCTCCTCATGAACTGGATAATGCCCTGCATGCAACAGAGCTTCCGCCGGTACATTATACATTTATCCGGGTGGGCTTAGGTCAGATGGGTGTTGCCGGAGATGATACCTGGGGGGCGTTGCCACATCCGGAGTACTTAATGGACAATAATAAAAAATTAACATTGACATTCTCTTTCCGTGGTATTATATAGAAAAGAGAGGTTTTAGGAAATGCCCTCACTGGATGTGAGGGCATTTCCATTATGACAAAAGAAATCCCACAAGGAGGAACAATATTGATCTATCAAGACGTGTATATGGAACAGCACATCCATAGACAGACACCAAAAGTTACCAGAATCTACAATATCCTGCTGATCGCAATCACAGTATTTGTAGCCTTTAGTTTTGTATTTATTGATTATCGAATTTTTGGACTACCTTTGATCATCATGATCATAGCCGCTTATTTTGTGACCCAGAATACCAAGGTGGATTTTGATTATACATATACCAATGGTTTTTTGGAAATTACAAAGATCAAAAGAAAAAGTAAGAGACAGGACTTAATCTGCTGCGAGATCAAAGATATTGTGGTGGTGGCACCATCAAAGACAGGACCGGTGCAGCCTTATGTCGGACGACATATGAAGACCTTTGACTGCCTGTCCCATGATCCGGAAGTGTCTTATTATACGATGATCATCCGGGATCCCAATACGAGAACAGAGACAAAAGTATTGTTTGAGCCGGATGAAGCCCTTCTTGAGGCAATGCATCGGATTGCCCCAGATAAGGTACATATCGGAGAATAAGATTCTACCCCTCTTGATGCTGAAGATAGGTAGAAATTAGCAGAGCAATCTTGCAGATGATCGCATCATCGAAGTTTCGGATATTCAAACCCGTCAATTGCTCGATTTTGTCCAAACGATAAATTAAGGTATTGCGGTGCAGGAAAAGCTTTCTTGCGCATTCCGCAATACTAAGGCCGGAATCCAAAAAAGTATGGATGGTATGCAAGGTCTCCTCATCCATATCGGATATGCCAAGCCCGTGGAAATTATCCTGAAGATATTCTCTGCAAACATCAATAGGAAGCTGATAGATTAACTTGCCAAGACCCAGATCTTTGGCCCAGTGGATGCGTTCGGTATCAGAAAAAATTTTTCCAATCTCCATAGTGGAGGAGATATTAAGAAAGATATTGGGTAGCTGTACGAAGGATGTGGCGATACAGTCATAGGCAAAATCTATGGAGATCATAGCCTCAGCTTCCAAGGTACCCTGCATATCAAATAACATTTGTTGCAGTGATTCCTGGGATAGGGATTGCGGAAGCAGTCGAATCAGTGCCATACGGTATTCATCGATTGGAATTAGTGTATCTGCTCCGGAGGAAAAGAACTGGGCAAAGATAGACTGCTCCATGGAAGAGAAGGGGTGATTTGCTTCCATAAGAACGGGGAAAAAGTAGCCGTTTTTCTCCAGATGAAAGCGGTGCATTCCATCGGCAATTTCCTGCTCTGATAAAAGCCCCAGCAAAAGACCACGAAGAAAGCCCTCTTTTGACGTGCTGCTGTGACTTGCCCGCAGCATATTTTTAAGAGTAATCAATAATTCATCCTCGTCGATGCGGCTATCTGCGATAGAGAAACGGATTCCCGTCTGATTTTCTATTTGATCTAATAATTCCTCAATTTGTTTTTCGTTTGTCATACCAATACCTCAATAAAAATCTATAGTAATCTAATTGTAACGTTTATGGAACCACTACGTCAACAAAGTTAAAGTAACGAAGATCCATTGGTTATTTTGGTTAGTTTAACGATGACAGAAAAAAAGTAATTTTATATAATAAGCACATAAATCAACGGATTGAATTTATGTAAATTTGAAAGGAGATTTCACATGACTACAGTTAAAGTTAAAATTAATTCTATTGAAAAAATAAAGGATTTTGTTAATGCGATTACAGCATTTGACAACGACTTTGATCTGGTACATGATCGCTATGTAATTGATGCAAAATCTATTATGGGTATCTTTAGTTTGGATTCTTCTAAGGATCTGACACTTAAGATTCATAAGGATCAGGATTTGGATGCTATCATGGCAGCTCTTGAACCATTTATCGTTAAATAAGACAACATAGTTTATAACGTTACAATTAAACAGTAGAGAAAGGTTTTTATTATGGCAAGTATTTCATTAAAGAACATTAACAAAGTATATTCCAACGGGTTCCATGCAGTTAAGGATTTCAATCTTGATATCGAAGATAAAGAATTTATCATCTTCGTAGGACCATCCGGATGTGGTAAGTCTACAACTCTTCGTATGGTAGCCGGTCTTGAAGATATTTCAAGCGGAGATCTTTTGATCGATGGAAAGCGTATGAATGATGTAGAGCCAAAGGATCGTGATATCGCAATGGTATTCCAGAACTATGCTTTGTATCCGCATATGACTGTATATGATAACATGGCATTCGGTTTAAAGCTTCGTAAGCTTCCAAAGGATGAGATTGACAAGAAGGTACGTGAAGCTGCTAAGGTTCTTGATCTGGAAGGTCTCTTAGATCGTAAGCCAAAGGCTCTCTCCGGTGGACAGCGTCAGCGTGTTGCCATGGGACGTGCTATCGTTCGTAATCCTAAGGTATTCCTTATGGATGAGCCTCTTTCTAACTTAGATGCAAAGTTACGTGTTCAAATGAGAATTGAGATTTCTAAGTTACACGAGAGATTGGGAGCAACTATTATTTACGTTACTCATGATCAGACCGAGGCTATGACACTTGGTACCAGAATCGTAGTTATGAAGGATGGTGTTGTTCAGCAGATTGATACCCCTCACAACTTATACAATAAGCCGCAGAATCTCTTCGTTGCAGGATTTATCGGATCTCCTCAGATGAACTTTATGGATGCTAAGATCTCTGTAGAAGGAAAGACCGTTTATGCACAGATCGGAGAATCTAAGATTGTTGTTCCGGCTTCTAAGGCAAAAGCTTTGTTGGATGGCGGATATGATGGTAAAACTGTAGTTCTTGGTATTCGTCCGGAGGATATCCATGATTCTCAGATGTTTATTGCAGCATCACCAAATAGTGTTATTGAAGCAAACATTCGTGTATATGAGTTGCTTGGTGCAGAAGTATTCTTATACTTTGATTACGCAGGTGCTCAGGTTACAGCTCGTGTAGACCCAAGAACAACTGCAAAACAGGGCGATCGCATTAAGTTTGCTCTTGATATGGAACATTCGCACTTCTTTGATAAGGAGACTGAATTGGTAATCACCAACTAGTTTATATAGTGATCTTTTGTAGAATGATACCCTCGGAGATAATCCGGGGGTATTTTTGGAAAATTTTATATGAAATTATTTTGACCTTTGAAAAGAATGTATCGTATAATAAATGAAGAAACATTGATATAAGAATCGAGGAGAGCGGATGCATTATAGTATATTAACAGGAGAAATCGAAGGGGCTAAGTTTGATTTCCTGACAGAAGATACAAGAAAAGAGTTGAAAGAGAAGAATGGCTGGATCGTGATCGGTCAAGATGATGATGGAGAAATTATGACAGTGGCCGTATTTGTATTTGATCCCAGTCAGCCAGATACTGTGGAGCTGGATTTTATTTACACAAGACCAGAGGAGCGCGAAGGTGGTTGGGCCATGGGAGCAATTTACTATGCTCAGGAAAAATTTAAGAAGCACGGAATTCGCCGGTTTATTTGCTGTCCAACAGGAACGGAAGAGGAGCTGGCAGAGTTCTTAATCTTCCTTCAAATGGCAGAATTTGAACCATTAGTACTGGATTGGCATGCATATCAATATGATTTGAGAAATTTAGAAAAAATCGATGAGCTGAAATCTTATATGGAGGAAAGTAAAGAAAAATCGAAAAAGTTATCCATCGAAGAAGTTAAATTTTATCTGCATCTTAATAATAACAGTGTGCCACCTATCGTTCGAGACTATATGCTTAGGGATTGTGATCTAAAGAGAAGCCTTTTTGTTGTTGAAAATAAAATGATCATGGGTGCGGTTTTGGTTCAGAAAGGAGATGAGTCTGAAACCAATATTGCTAATCTCTATATAAATCCTCATTGGAAGAACAAATATATGATTTTAGGAATGTTGGCACGAATAGTCACATCGATACCACAGGAATGGACTATTTTTAATGTAGCTATTGACAATGACAATGCGCTGAATTTGTACAATTATATTTTTGGACAACCAATGGAAGATTGTTTAGTCCAGTGTTATGAGAGACTTCTTGCATAATCTCTTGTATAATCCTTTTTGGCTATTGTATTCGTGAACTGATTAATTGTATAATAAGAGAGTTGACTATTATAAATGTCAACTCTCTTTTAGTATACCAATAAAAAAATAAGGGAGGCTGCGTTGAAAAAACAATCCATTAAGTTGAATTTTATTATGAATATCATCCTTACGGTGTCACAGGTGATTTTTCCCTTAATTACCTTCCGGTATGTGGCGGAAATCTTACATCCGGCGGGAACGGGAATTGTTGGATTTGCTACGTCTGTCGTGGCATATTTTGCTTTGTTTTCACAGCTTGGAATTCCAACCTACGGTGTTAGAGCTACGGCTCAGGTGCGGGACGATAAGGAAGAATTATCAAGAGTTGTACAGGAATTGGTGATCATCAATCTTGTAATGTGTGTGCTGGTATATCTGATATTTGCCTTTTCTTTGGTAGCAGTTCCGAAGTTTGCAGAAAACAAGGCGTTGCTTATCGTTACCAGTACCACCATTATATTTAATGCCATTGGTATGGAGTGGCTATATAAAGGGCTGGAGCAATATTCTTATATTACCATGCGTTCCATTGCCTTTAAGTTCGTGGCCGTCATCCTCATGTTCCTTGTGATTAAGAGTGAGAATGATACGGTTATGTATGCGGCAATATCTATATTCGCAGGATCGGCCTCCAATATCTTAAACCTTTTCCATGCCAGAAAATATATTACCATGCGACCGGTGGGAAAATATAAGTTTGGCAGACATATGAAGCCGATTATTATCTTTTTTGCCATGTCCTGTGCTACTACGATTTATACCAATCTGGACACGGTTATGTTAGGATTTATGAAAACCGATACGGACGTTGGTTAT
The DNA here is from genome assembly GCA_963658085.1 of bacterium. Taxonomy (GTDB): domain Bacteria; phylum Bacillota; class Clostridia; order Lachnospirales; family Lachnospiraceae; genus CAKRJP01. Next base: position 36,860 of record CAVKOU010000007.1, on the reverse strand, counting down.
TACAATGCGGCAGTGAAGATAAAAACTGTTCTTCTGGGGGTAGTGACTTCTCTTGGGACCGTACTTTTGCCTAGAGCTTCTTATTATGTAGAACAAAAGCTGATGAAGGAATTCTATAGCGTTGCAAGGAAAGCCATTCATTTTGTGTTCTTGATCTCCTTCCCTATGGCGGTATATTTTATGATCTTTGCTAAAGAGGGAATTTTCTTCCTGTCAGGAGATGCATACGGCGGATCTATTATTCCTATGCAGATCATCATGCCGACTCTGGTATTGATTGGATTTACTAATATTATGGGAATTCAGATGTTGGTACCATTAGGTGGGGAGAAGGTAGTTCTTTATTCAGAAATTGTGGGAGCAGTAGTGGATCTTGTTTTAAATGCGATTTTGATTCCTAAAATGGCTTCTGCAGGAGCTGCTATTGGAACCTTAGTGGCTGAGGTGGCGGTATTTCTGGTGCAATATGTGGCTCTTCGCAGTTCTGTGCGGGAGATGTTTATAGACATGCGGTATGGAGCACTTTTGCTGGCTACAGTTTTGGGAAGCGTCTTGTCGGTTCCGGTGAAAATGCTGCATTTAGGATCTTTCTTTACCTTATGCATCTCTGCTGTCGTTTTCTTTGGAGTCTATGGAATTGTCATGATTCTTATGAAGGAAGAACTAGTGGTGGAAATACTAAATCAGGTTCTGGGTATGGTGAAAGGAAAATTAAAGAAAAATTGATTTTTGATCCGGAATCTAAGATTCCCTTGACATTATAGAAAAATTAATTTATAAAAAAAGAAGAGTTAAAGATTGCAAAACGAGGCCCTGGGACACTTCCCCGGGCTGTGTTTTGGATGACTGTGAAAACGATTACATATAGTCGGTATTTATTGTTGATCTGCATGAAAAGTCAAGCAGATGGTTGTGAAAGGAGTTTGTATGGAATTTATTGCTCTTGGTGAATTGTTGATTGATTTTCTTCCTGGATCAGAGGAAGGATCCTATGTGAGAAACGCAGGAGGAGCTCCTGCAAATGTAGCTATTTCCGCTGCAAGAAATGGATTAAAGTCCGGTATGTACTGTAAGGTGGGAAATGACGACCTTGGAAGATTTTTGATGGAGGCTTTAAAGGAGAACCAGGTAATGCCTTTATCTCCGGAATTGACAGATGAGGCCATTACCACGATGGCATTTGTAACCTTGGGAGAGAATAATGAACGAAGCTTTACCTTTGCAAGAAAGCCGGGAGCGGACATGATGTTAGACCCGTCAGAGATTAAGGAAGAGGACTTTAAAGACTGCAGAATGCTTCATACAGGTTCCTTTACGCTGTCTGCAGGAAAGGCTGTGGAAGCCACAGAATATGCCATGAAGAAAGCTCGTGAAATGGGATGCTTAGTGGCATTTGATATCAATTACAGAGATATGCCTTGGAATAACGACAAGGAAGCCTGTGCAGAGAAGGTCATGGAGATTCTTCCTGATGTAGATTTTCTAAAGATTTCTGATGAAGAGATTGATATGGTAGGAGGCAGAGAAAATGTCTTCACTCTTATGGAAGAGAAGAATATTTCTGTCGTGGTACTTACTTTAGGAAGTGAAGGGGCTGAATGCTTCTTTAAGGGAACTTCTTTTGTAACGCCGGGATATAAGGCAGACTACGTGGCAGATACCACAGGAGCCGGTGATGCATTCTGGGGTGGATTTTTGTCCCGTTTACTGAATCTTGGAGTGAATAAGGTAGAAGATGTTACAGAAGAAATTTTAAGAGATGCAGTGAAGTATGGAAATGTCAGTGGATCCTTGGCAGTCAGAGAGAAAGGAGCCATTGCCTCTTTGCCTACGAAGGAGCAGATTGAAAGTTTCCTGATGGAACATGCGGAGTAGGCATTTTGCAGCTTGTAATATTCAAATTTATCAATGGGTTGTCCTAAGGGACAGCCCATTTTTTTGCAACAAACAGGATGTTTAAAGTCAGACAGGGAAGGTACTCGATGTATCTTGGAAATAGCAGTAAGACGTCACAGGTTTTCCCGTATTTTTATACTGTGCTCCACGAAGTTTAATTCTTCCTTAGGTTTCACCCCGGAAGTCAAATACTCGAAAAGCAGGTCTAAGGATTTGCTTCCCTGTTTATAAGGCATTTGGCTGATGGTAGTGGATATAACCCCTTCCTCCAACATTTCTTTGGTGGTTGGGACATCATCGAAAGTAATTACCTTAAGTTTTCGTTTGCTTTCTTTAATAGCTTTGCATCCTCCAAAAACCCCGGCAGCTACAAAGAAGATGGCATTGATCTCGGGATGGGTCTTTAGCATCTGCTTGGTTAAGGCATAGCTTTCGAATTCGTCATCATGGTTTTCTACAACCTGTATGATGTGGATACCTGGATAGCGACTTTTTATGGTCTCTGATAATCCACGGATTCGCTCAGAATGACAGAGGACGTTCTCGGAGCCACTGACGATACCAAGTTTTAACTCACCATTCGACATGAGAGATAAAAGACCTGCCACCATGGCGCCGCCTTTGAAATAGTCACTTCCTACATAGGCTAAGCGCTTGGAGCCGCTGATGTCTGTGTTTACCGTAACCACGGGAATGCCAAGTTCCATCAGATTGTCAATCTTTTTCTGAATGCTGGGGTCGTTGTAGGGAGCTAGCATGAGGCCGTGAACCCCTTCTTTTAGCAGGTCGTCAATGGCTAGAAGCTGGGCACCGGCATCAAATTCTACTCGTCTTGTAATGGTATCTATACCGTAATCTTTTAATTCTCTGGCTTTTTCCTGGACGCCTTCGCTGACTTCATCGAAGAAAGGATTGTCCTTGGAAAAGAGAATTACTCCGATTTTATATTTTTTTTTCTGTGCTGCAAGGGCGATTCCAGCCCTGTTGGGGCGATAATCTAATGCCTTCGCAATCTCTTTGATTTTTTCTGCAGTCTGTGGATTTACTCCGCCCCGATTATTTAAAACCCGGTCTACGGTTCCTCTGGAGACTCCCGCCAGATCTGCAATGTCTTTGATGGTAGTCATATATTTCCTCGTTATCTAAAATGTCATTGCTATATAGCGGATCCGATGGCTATATAGCATCCGGTTTCTATTCTATGATAATTATTACATATTTGTCAGAATAGTGTCAAATTTTCTTGCGCGTGTTCGTGCACGCTAACTAAAATAAAACTCCCATAATATTATTAAAACTTCACAGAAACAGGTCGGGTTTTCTTGGGAAAACAGTGCTTTGTTTAGAGAATATTTACAAAAATGCTTGGATTGGAATAAATTTTATGTCAACCATGTTGAAAAAACTTCCCGGAAAGGGTAATATAATAACAACGACGTGCACGTGCACGTAAAAGCACGAAATTAAAGGAGGATGAATTATGCTGTATATTGGCGTGGATTTGGGTACTTCTGCAGTAAAGCTTCTGTTGATGGACGGAGAAGGAAAGATCCAGAAGATTGTATCAAAAGAGTATCCATTGTATTTTCCAAACCCAGGATGGTCTGAGCAAAAGCCAGAGGATTGGTGGGAAGGAACCATGGAGGGCTTAAAGGAACTTTTATCTGAATGTGACAAGAGCCAGGTAGCAGGTATTAGTTTTGGTGGACAGATGCATGGCCTTGTGATTTTGGATAAGGATGACAATGTAATCCGTCCGGCACTTCTTTGGAATGACGGACGTACCTATGAAGAATGCGATTATTTAAATAATGTTATCGGTAAAGATAAGTTATCCCAGTATACTGCTAATATTTCATTTACAGGATTTACTGCTCCGAAGATCCTTTGGATCAAGAATAAGGAGCCGGAGAATTTTGCAAAGATCGCAAAGATCATGCTTCCAAAAGACTACATTGCTTATAAGCTGACAGGAGTTCACTGTACCGATGTTTCAGATGCTTCTGGTATGTTGATCTTCGATGTTAAGAACCGTAAATGGTCTAAGGAGATGTGCGAGATCTGTGGAGTGACAGAGGATCAGCTGGCAGACATCTACGAGTCCTATGAGTCCGTTGGAACTGTTCTTCCGGAGATTGCCGATGCTCTTGGAATCCCTCATGACGTAAAGGTGGCGGCAGGTGCCGGAGATAATGCGGCAGCAGCTGTTGGAACCGGAACAGTTGGAGATGGAATGTGCAATATTTCTCTTGGAACCAGCGGAACTATTTTTATTTCTTCAGAGAAATTTGGAGTAGATAAGAACAATGCTCTTCACGCATTTGCCCACGCAGACGGACATTATCACTTGATGGGATGTATGCTCAGCGCTGCTTCCTGCAACAAGTGGTGGATGGATGAGATTATTAAGACAAAGGATTATGGAAAAGAGCAGGAGAATATTACAAAGCTTGGTGAGAATCACGTATACTTCCTTCCATATCTTATGGGAGAGCGTTCTCCTCACAACAATCCAAATGCAAGAGCTACTTTTATCGGAATGACTATGGATACGACCAGAGAGGATATGACACAGGCAGTTCTTGAGGGTGTGGCATTCGGACTCAGAGATTCTCTTGAAGTTGCAAGATCATTAGGAATCAATATTGAGCGTACCAAGATCTGTGGTGGTGGAGCAAAGAGCCCACTGTGGAAACGCATGATTGCCAATATCATGAATCTGAAGGTAGACGTTATTGAATCAGAGGAAGGACCGGCACTGGGAGGAGCTATGTTGGCAGCTGTGGCTTGTGGTGAATATACAAGCGTAGAAGAGGCGGCTGAAAAGATCGTAAAGATCGTAGGAACCGTAGAGCCGGAACCGGAGTTGGTTGCAAAGTACGAGGAGAGATATCAGCAGTTTAAGAAGATTTATCCGGCATGCAAACCGGTTTTTGACGCCATTGTATAATTGGCGGTTGGAAAGGAGATAGGATTATGGAGATTAAAAAAGTGACAGATCCTGCTTTCCGTAAATATGGAAAGATCGTGGAGGGAATGGATTTTTCGGGGCTTATTAAGGCTTTAGAGGAGAAGACTCCGGCACCGGAGGATGTAGTATATGAGCCTTCTATTGAAGCTTTGGAGGCAGATCCGGTATATGAGGATTTAAAAACCAAAATGTATGGGGAGATGCCAATCCAGATTGGTTATTGTAACGGAAAGAACCATAAGTTAAATGCCTTTGAGTATCATCGTTCCTCAGAGATTAATGTAGCAGCTACCGATGCGATTTTGATTATCGGACATCAGCAGGATATTACAGAGGATTTTACTTATGATACCTCTTTGGCAGAAGCATTTTTACTTCCGAAGGGAACTGCCGTAGAAGTATATGCTACCACCCTTCACTATGCGCCATGCAGCGTAGGAGATGCAGGTTTTAAAGTAGGAATCGTTCTTCCGGCCGAAACGAACTATCCTCTGGAGAAAGAACATGCAGGATGGGAAGATAAGCTTTTGGCTGCTAAGAATAAATGGCTCATTGGACATCCGGAAGGTGGATTGCCGGAAGGAAGTCATATTGGACTGATCGGAGAAAACTTAGAAGTATGATCATAAAAATATAAATTAAAAATAATTTTTAATCATTAATATTTTAAACATTATTTCAAATATTATTTTAAACAAAAGGAGAATGTAATCATGAAAAATTTACCTGAAGTAAAACTTGGTATCGTTGCTGTAAGCCGTGACTGTTTCCCAATCGAACTGTCAGAGAAGAGACGTTCTGCAATTAAGGCAGCTTATAAGGGAGAGCTTTACGAATGTCCGGTAACTGTTGAGAATGAGTTAGACATGGAGAAGGCTGTAGAGGATGTTACAAAGGCAGAGTGTAATGCTTTGGTTGTATTCCTTGGAAACTTCGGACCTGAGACACCAGAGACTCTTATTGCTGAGAAGTTTGACGGACCTTGCATGTTTGTTGCAGCTGCAGAGGGAGACGGAGACATGATCAATGGTCGTGGAGATGCTTACTGCGGAATGCTCAACTGCTCATACAACTTAAAGATGCGTCATCTTGAGGCTTATATTCCGGAATATCCGGTAGGAACTGCTGATGATATCGCAACCATGATCGGAGAATTCGTTCCGATCGCTCGTGCAGTTATCGGTGTTCGTAACTTAAAGATCATTACCTTCGGACCACGTCCACAGGATTTCTTCGCTTGTAATGCACCGATCAAGGGACTTTATGAGTTAGGCGTTGAAGTTGAAGAAAACTCAGAGTTAGATCTTTTGGTTGCATACAATGAACATGAAAATGATCCTCGTATCCCAGAGGTTTGCGCAGAGATGGCAGCTGAAATGGGAGAAGGAAAATACTATGAAGATTTAAATGCAAGAATGGCACAGTTTGAGCTTACTCTTCTTGACTGGGCAGAGGCTCATAAGGGAGCAAAGAAATATGTTGCATTTGCTGATAAATGCTGGCCGGCATTCCCATCACAGTTTGGATTTGAGCCATGCTATGTAAACAGCCGTTTGGTCGCTAAGGGAATTCCGGTAGCTTGCGAGGTTGATATTTACGGAGCATTAAGTGAGTATATCGGACTTTGTATTTCTGATGATGCTGTTACCTTGCTTGATATCAACAACTCTGTACCTCAGTACATTTACGATGAGGATATCAAGGGAAAATATGATTACAAGCTGACAGATACATTCATGGGATTCCACTGTGGAAACACACCTTCCTGCAAAATGTGCGACTCCAGAGCTGTTAAGTATCAGTTGATTCAGCACAGACTCTTAGAGCCAGCCGGATCTGAGCCGGACTTCACAAGAGGAACTCTTGAGGGAGATATCGCAGCTTCTGATGTAACCTTCTATCGTTTACAGTGCAACTCAGAGGGAGAATTAGTTTCCTATGTAGCAGAGGGTGAAGTTTTGGATGTACCAACCAGATCCTTCGGAGGAATCGGTATCTTCGCTATTAAGGAGATGGGAAGATTCTATCGTCACGTACTGATCCAGGGCAACTTCCCACATCACGGAGCAGTTATGTTTGGTCACTATGGAAAACTCTTCTATGAAGTAGTGAAATTCTTAGGAATTGACGTAAATAAGATTGGTTACAATCAGCCGGCAGGCGTAAGATATCCTACAGAAAATCCATTTGCATAAAAAGATATCAAAAAACATCAAATAAAAAGGGAAAGGGGCATCGGTCTTTGGTCGATGTCCTTTCTTGCTATAATAGGCAGTTGTATGGGAGCTGCGGTGATTTTATCCAGAACTCTAGCCAGTGCCATGAGAATTGAGTATACTAGATATTAAATTGAGCATGCTAGAAATCAGATTAAGAAATAGTGCTTATAAATATAGATGAATGTATAGGACGTATTATGAAGAAAAAGGTTTGGATTAATAGCTTTATTATAATTCTAATTTTAATATTTATTCTGGTGCTGGGAAGATCGATTTTCCTGAATACGAAAACTGCAAAATCAAGTTCTGCAAAATATGACAGACATTATGCCATGATCACCGGTACAGGAGATGATGAGTTTTGGGATAAGGTTTATGACAGTGCAAAAACTCAGGGAGAAAAAAGCGGCGCCTATGTGGAACGTTTTGGAAGTAATCTCTCGGAGAATAATTCCAGAAATGAGCTTTTGCAGATGGCTATTTGGGCGGATGTGGACGGGATTATTGTCTCGGCAGATGAAGATAGTGAAACCATAGAGCTTATTGATGAGGCTGTGAAGGATGGAATCCCTGTGGTTACGGTATTAAATGACTCCACGGGAAGTACCAGACAATGTTTCGTGGGAAACAATAGCTATAATCTGGGGCAGGAATATGGTCTTCAGATTCAGGAACTTTTAGAGACAAAGGATTCACCTACAGAAGAAAAGCCTGCCACTGTAATGGTGTTGGTGGATCAGAGCGGTCTGGACAGCAGTCAGAACCTGATCCTTTTGGGAATCCGGGAGACCTTAGAGAAAAATCTTGGCTCAGACTATCCGGTACAGGTGGAGACAAAATTGGTGGATAATGAGGGGGAGTTTAGTTCTGAGGAAAACATTCGGGATATTTTCTTAGTAAAGGATGATGAACTTCCGGATATTTGTGTATGCTTAAGTGAAATTTATACCAGGTGTGCCTATCAGGCAGTGGTGGATTATAATAAAGTCGGAACCGTGGATATTTTAGGGTTTTATGATTCTCAGGAAATTTTAGAAGGAGTATCCAAGGGAATTGTATCCTCTACAATTTCCGTAGATACGAAACAAATGGGAAGTTATTGTGTGGAAGCTCTGGATGAATATATCGAAACTGGTTATACCAATGGATATATGTCTGTGGATACTTCTCTCATCGATAGTGTAGAAGCCTCAAAGCTTCTGGAAGATCAGTAGGAGGTGTCAGTGAATATGAATTATTTATCCAAACGTTGGAAATCCATGACCCTTCAGGGAAAGCTGACCTCCATGTTCGTCTTTGCGGCCATCGTGATTCTAGCCGTTAATATGGTGATGTATATCGTTATTAATGAAATGACGGGACGTGTAGAAAATGTTTACAAAAGTAATGTGAGCTTAAATGATCTGTCGGAGGACTTAGAAACGCTCCAGTCGAATATGGAGGAATATCTTCAGACCAGAAGCTCTGATGCTATGGAGGAGTACTATCGCAGTGAACAAGAGTATCGTACCAGCATTGAAGGGTTAAATACCACCGTTTCTGATGACGAATCACTTCTAACGGAGAAAAATATCCATGCTCTGTCAGAGTCTTATTTGACCCTTACAGAGGGGGTTATTCAGGCAAAACGTGGACGAAATGTGGAAAAATATAGCAAGCTTTATGAGAAGGCTACTACCCTTTATGATAAGATTAATTCTTATATTTATAGCTTAAATAATCAGCAGTTTAAGGGAAATTCCCAGACCTATCAGGAACTGATCCGCTCCATGCGTTATATGGAAGTCTTCAATATTCTGATTCTTATTCTTGTTATGATGGGAAATATTTGTCTTATTATTACAAGTACTCGCAGTGTGACAGAGCCGCTAAAGCGCCTGTCTCAGGCGGCGGATGAAGTGGCAGGAGGTAATTTTGATCTGGAAGAAATTCCGGTGGAAAATTATGATGAGGTGGGAAATGTAACCCGTGCTTTTAATCAGATGGTAGAAAGTATCCGCAACTACATCGTGGAACTTCGTATTACCATGGACCGTGAACTTCAGATGCAAAAGCATCTAAAAGATGCCCAGCTTAAATATTTGCAGGCGCAGATCAATCCCCATTTTTTGTATAATACCTTAAATGCAGGGATGCAGCTTGCTATGATGGAGGGGGCAGATCAGACGGAGAAGCTTCTTGGCAACCTGTCAGACTTTTTCCGCTATAATGTAAAAAGAGAAGAGGGAGATGCTACCTTAGAGGAAGAGATTCGTCTGGTAGATAACTATGTTTATATTTTAAATGTGCGGTTTTCCGGAGATATTCATTTTGAAAAAGAGATCGATGAGAGCTTGATCGGAATTCGAGTGCCCAGCATGATCTTGCAGCCTTTGGTGGAAAATGCGGTAAATTACGGAATCCGCAACGTGGACTGGGAAGGTCATATAGAGTTGTCGGTATTTAAAGAGGAGGATAATCTTTGCATCAGTGTCTGGGATAATGGTGCAGGTATGGAAAAAGACAGAATCCGTCAGGTGTTGGAAGGAAAAGCAGGGGAGTCAGATCTTCGTTCCAGCTCCAATGGTGTGGGAGTTAAGAACGTAATGGAGCGATTGAAGCTTTATTTTAAGGATCAGGCAAAACTTGAAATCTTCAGTGAGGGGAAAGATATGGGAACAGAAATTATGATTCGAATTCCATTAAATATGCAGGAGGTGATGGCATGTACCGAGTAATGTTAGCAGACGATGAGGGGATTGTGTTAGATTCATTAAAGATGATTATTAATCGCAAATTTCCGGATCAATGCGAGATTCAAACGGCAAAGACAGGAAGAGATGTGATAGAGTTGGCCGAAAATTTCCGACCGGATGTGGCATTTATGGATATTCAGATGCCGGGAATCAACGGTATTGATGCCATTAGAGAGATAAAGAAAAACAATCCTTCCACAGAATTTATCGTATTATCTGCTTATGACAAATTTGATTATGCCAAAGAGGCAATTAATCTTGGCGTTTTGGAATATATGAATAAACCTTTCAACGCCGATATGATCGAAGGAGTCTTAAATAAAGCCTTTAAGACGGTGGATTCCAGGAAGAAAAAGCGCAGCGACGATCTTAGAATCAAGGAAAAAATGGAAACTGTCATGCCGATTATCGAAAGCGGATTTATTTATTCCATTATGTTCCAGGAGGATGTGGAGGAAGAAGTTGATAATTACAAACAGCTTTTAGGCATCGACTGTGAGACGGGCTGTATGCTGGTGGTGGTTGTAGGAGACGACCAAAAGGGAAGCCGCATGACCAATGCGGTGGGAGCCAGTGTCAGAACCCAGACCAATTACAACAAGATTCGGGAGGTCATAAAAGAGACCTGGCCTTGTCTGGTGGGTTCTATGATGTCCAACAAGATACCTGTATTTCTTCCTATGAAGGAAGGGAAAATCGATTACGAACAGAGAATCTCCATGATCGATGTATGCAGAGAACTGGCAAGAAAGTTAAAGCGAATGACAGATATCAGCTTCCGTATTGGAATCGGATCGGTCAGGAGGCTGAATGAAAGTATGACTTCCTATGAGGAAGCCAACAAAGCATTGGCTAATTCCACCGGAAGCGTGGCTCATGTGGATGATCTTCCGATTCAGTGCCGCTATGATGAAGAGTATCCTCTGGAACTGGAGCAGGAGATTTTTGCACATTTAAAAGACGGAAAGAGTGATAAATGTGGTCAGGCAGCTGAATCCTTCTTTGATTGGATGATCACCTACTATGGTGAAGACAACATGAGCGTAAAGCTGAAAATCCTGGAATTTGTGCTATATGCAGAAAATCAGGCTTACAAAAATGGTGGTATGCCCTATCACTTTGAGGAGCGGAAGGATTATTTGCCTTTTATTATGAGTGCCAAGCAAAATAGCGAGCTTAAAAATTGGTTTGTGGAGAAGTTTAAGGCCACCTGCAAGAAGATGGCTACGAAACAGGAAAACCACGAGAATTCTATGATTGTCAAGGCAAAGGAATATATACAGTCTAATTTTCAAAAGGATCTGTCTCTGGACGAAGTATCAAGACAGTTAGATCTTAGCTCCTACTATTTTAGCAAACTATTTAAAGAAGAAACCGGCAGCAATTTTCTGGAATATGTCACAGGACTTCGCATGGAGAAGGCGAAAGAACTGCTTTTGTCAGAGAATTACAGTATGAAAGAAATTTGCAGTGCCGTAGGTTATAGTGACCCAAATTATTTTAGTCGTATTTTTAAGAAAAATATAGGAGTGACTCCTACAGAATATCGAGAAAGAGAGCGAGTATGAAAAATAAAATTTGGTCATGGTTTTTCTTAGTGCTTGTGCTGGCCCTGGGAATTGTGTTAGGAATCCAGATTGGAAGCAACCAAAAGGACAGTGAAGGTCAGAATACGGGAAAAGAGGATGATACCATAGAAATCGGGATTTCTTTTGATACCTTTGTGCTGGAACGGTGGCAAAGAGATAGAGATCTGTTTGTATCTAAGGCTCAGGAGCTGGGAGCAGATGTGAATGTGCAAAATGCCAACGGGGATATGAAAGAACAGATTAATCAGATCCAGTATTTCATAAAGAAGGATGTGGATGTAATCGTTCTAATCACAGTAGCCAGTGATGAGGAGTCCTCGGCATTAAAGAATGCCATAAAGAAGGCGCAGGATGCTGGAATCCCTGTCATTGGATATGATCGTCTGGTGCCGGATGCGAACATGGATCTCTATGTTTCTTTTGATAACGAAGAAGTAGGAAAATTGATGGCAGAGCATATGAAAGAACATATTGGTGAGCAGGGAGAGATCTTGCAGATCAATGGACCGATGGCAGATTACAATGTGCCTCAGGTGACCAGGGGATTTGGGAAAATCCTAGACAGTACATCCCTAACCATTACCGAGACGGATTATGCCGATGGCTGGGTAGCAGAGCAGGGACTTACCTATGCAGAAGCCTATTTAAATAGCCATGATACTCCGGCGGGAATCATGTGCGGAAATGATGGCATCGCCGGATATGCCATTCAGGCGCTGTCGGAACGTCGCTTAGCAGGAAGTGTCTGCGTGGTGGGACAGGATGCGGACTTAGATGCCTGTCAGAGAATCGTTGAGGGAACCCAGTGCATGACGGTATATAAGCCGGTGGAGCAGCTAGCCAAGCGGGCAGCGGAATTAGCGGTATCTCTGGCTAAGGGAGAATCTTTAAATATAAAAGAAACCATTGACGATGGAACTTATCAGGTGCCTTATGAAAAATTGACACCGGTAGCAGTCACTAAGGAAAATATGGATGAAGTAATTACCGGAAAATATCATGAAGAGGCAGATATCTATTTAAATGTAAGAAATTAATAACTACATGTGCAAAAGGAAAGTCTCACAGAGGCAATTTTACGAAAGGCGTTCTGGATAGTCACGAAATTAATAAAAGAGAATAACATACAAAATGCAGGTAAGAATTAGGAAGAAAACGTCTTGCCTGTATTTTTTTGCCTTGAATTTAACGGTGTAGCACAATTTTGCACAGGACAAAATTGCTTTGACAAATTTGTCCTGCTTTTATGACTTATTTGTTAATAAGTGCTAAAGAAAATGTACAGAGGATGACAAGTTTGTGCAGAATGTTATGTGTTATAGTAAGTACAACAAAAAAAGGGAGGTACAAACCAAATGAAAAGAAAAGTGATTAGTGCAATGTTAATTGGTGCTACAGCAGTATCCCTTGTTGCATGTGGATCTTCAGGATCTTCATCTTCAAGCTCATCTGACAGCAGCACAGCATCTTCAGGATCAGGAAGCGGAACAATCGGAATTTCAATGCCGACAAAATCTCTGGAGAGATGGAACCGTGATGGAGCTTATCTTCAGAAACAATTTGAAGATGCTGGATTTGATGTAGTTCTTACTTACTCTGATAACGACGAGGCAAAACAGGTAAGTGATATTCAGAACACATTAGCTCAGGATGTAGACCTTTTGATCGTAGCAGCTATCAACGGAGAGTCTCTTAACACAGCTATGAACGAGGCAGCTGATGCAGACGTTCCGGTTATCGCTTACGACCGTTTGATCTTAAATGATGCTGTTTCTTACTATGTATCCTTCGATAACTATACAGTAGGTAAGTTACAGGGTGAGTATATCGAGGAAGCATTAGGACTTAAGGATGCAGCTGATGGAGATTCTTACAACTTAGAGATTACCGCAGGACCTACAGCTGATAACAATGCGAAGTACTTCTTAGATGGTGCTATGGATGTTCTTCAGCCATACATCGATGCAGGTACTTTAAAGGTTCCTTCAGGACAGACAGAGTTTGAAAAGGTTCAGACAGACAACTGGAATACAGATACAGCTCTTGAGAGAGCTCAGAACATCTTATCTTCTTACTATGCAGACGGAACACAGCTTGATGCTTGGCTTTGCTCAAACGATGCAACAGCTCTTGGTATCGCAAAAGCTCTTGAGTCTGACTACAAAGGAAAGAACGATGTTGTTATCACAGGACAGGATGGAGACGAAGCTAACTTACAGAATATCGTAGATGGAAAACAGTCTATGACAGTTTACAAGAACGTAAGTAACGAGTCTATCGTAACACTTGAGCTTGCTAAGGCAATCCTTGCAGGTGATGATATCGATGAGTCCTTAATTGATTCCTTTGGAGTAGAGGCAACTTACGATACAGAGTCTTACGAGACATCTGATGGACACACTTGCCCATCATTCCTGTTAGTACCAAACGTAATCACAAAAGAGAACTTAGAGGATCTTGTTGATACAGGTCTGTATGAGTGGGATGGAGATTACTTAAAAGCAACAAACTAATATCCAGAAGCAATGAGACGTAAAGTCGGGCGGGGCATCTGCCCCGCCTTTCATAATAGCTTCAAATGGAGAGGAGGAAAATCTTTTGGCTGATATTATATTAAAAATGAATTCTATCACGAAAGAGTTCCCTGGAGTTAAGGCTTTGGATGACGTTAATCTGGAAGTAGAGCGTGGAGAGATTCATGCCCTGATTGGTGAAAACGGAGCAGGAAAGTCTACTTTGATGAATGTTTTGTCCGGAACTTATCCTGCTGGAAGTTACACCGGAGAAATCTATTATAATGGAGAACTCTGTCAGTTTAAAACACTGAAAGACAGCGAATCTAAGGGAATTGTTATTATTCATCAGGAGCTGGCGTTAATTCCGCTTTTGACGATTGGTGAGAACATGTTCCTTGGAAACGAAAAGAAAACAAAAACAGGAGCCATTGACTGGGATGCTACCTATGATGAAGCAGAAAAGCACATGGCACAGGTTGGACTTCATGAGTCTGCCCAGACATTAATTAAAAATATTGGAACAGGTAAGCAGCAGTTAGTAGAAATTGCAAAAGCATTTTCTAAGAACGTTAAATTATTGATCTTAGATGAGCCTACATCTTCTCTGAATGATGAGGATTCTAAGATGTTATTAGACCTTCTGATCTCCTTCAAGAAAGAAGGCCTTACTTCAATCATTATTACTCATAAGTTAAATGAGATTATTTACTGTGCCGACAAGGCAACAATCATCCGCGATGGTTCTACTATCGAAACTCTGGTAAAGGGTGTGGATGAATTTAGTGAGGACCGTATCATTAAAGGAATGGTAGGTCGACCGATGGATGATCGTTATCCAACCAGAGAACACAAGATTGGCAAGGAAGTGGAACTGGAAGTTAAAAATTGGAACGTATATCATCCTCTTTATCATGAGAAAATTGTGGACAAGGATGTGTCCTTTAAAGTTCATAAAGGAGAAGTTGTTGGTTTCTCCGGTTTGCAGGGAGCTGGACGTACAGAGCTTGCAATGTCTATCTTCGGTAAGAGCTACGGTTCTAAGATTACCGGTGAGTTGTATCTTAAAGGAAAGAAGGTAGATCTTAAGAATCCTGAGCAGGCAATTAAAAATAAGATTGCCTACGTAACAGAAGATAGAAAAGTCAATGGATTGGTATTGAGCGAATCTATTCGATTTAACACCACCCTGGCTAGACTTGATAAAGTCTCAAAGAATGGAATTATTGATCAGACAGCAGAAAAGAATGTTGCTGAGAAGATGACCAAGGAAATGGGAACCAAGACTCCTTCTATTGAGCAGAAGGTTGGAAACCTGTCCGGTGGTAATCAGCAGAAAGCTTTGCTTGGAAAATGGTTATTTGCTGAGCCGGATGTTTTAATCCTAGATGAACCAACACGTGGTATTGACGTAGGTGCGAAGTATGATATTTACTGCCTGGTAAATAAGATGGTAGAGAATGGAAAATCTGTAATTATGATTTCCTCTGAAATGCCGGAGCTTATTGGTATGTGTGATCGTATTTATGTCATGAACGAAGGTGAGATCAAGGGTGAATTGGATGCCGGTGAGGCGACTCAGGAGATGATCATGAGTCACATCATTAAGGCGGATTAGTTGAAAGGAGTGTTGATTATGTCAGCTAAAGAAAATCAGGGCAAATCAGGATTTAGTATCGGAAAATTCCTTACCGATTACAGTATGGTAGTTGCTCTTGTAGTTGTATTTGCTTTATTTTATTTCTTGACAGGTGGACGTCTTTTACTTCCACAGAATATGTCAAACCTGCTTCTGCAGAATGGTTATGTTTTAGTAATGGCTTGTGGTATGTTACTATGTATCTTAACCGGTGGTAACATCGACCTTTCCGTTGGTTCTGTAATCTGTATGGTTGGAGGTGTTGCAGCTGTACTTATTACCAATAAGGGTGTTAATCCGATTCTTACTATTTTCATTTGCTTAGGTATCGGTCTTTTAGCTGGTATCTGGCAGGGATATTGGATTGGATATGTTAGAATCCCTCCATTTATCACAACCTTGGGTGGTATGTTTGTCTTCCGAGGAATTGGACGTTTGGTTGTAGACAGTATGACTGTTGCAGTTCAGGATACTACATTCCTTAATATCTTTACCGCTTACATCAAAGTGCCTGGATTAGATACAGATGATCGTATCCTTTCTCCTTTGGTAGTGGCTGCAATCGCTGTTGTGATTCTTTTTGCTACAACTGTAAAGTCAAGAGCAAACAAGACTAAGAAAGGTTATACACAGAATTCCGCATTTTCTGATTTTGGACGTACAGCAGTTATTAGTGTAGTTCTTTTAATCTATGCTTACTTCCTTACACAGTACAAAGGAATTTCCGTTATGTTAGTTTGGGTAGTTGTAATCTGCTTAATCTATAACTTTATTACTTCTAAAACTGCATTTGGACGTCACTTCTATGCAGTTGGTGGAAATGAGAAAGCAACCCAGCTTTCTGGTATTAATACCAATAAAGTTTACTTTGCAGCTTATGTAAACATGGGATTCTTAGCAGGTTTAAGTGCACTTCTTTGCCTGGCACGTGTAGGATCTGTAAATGGTGCTACCGGTACATCCTTCGAGATGGATGCTATTGGAGCTTGCTTCATCGGTGGTGCTTCTGCTTATGGTGGAAGTGGTACAATTCCAGGAGCTATCATCGGAGCCCTTCTTCTTGGTGTTATTAACATGGGTATGTCAATCATGGGTATCAGCGATTCATGGCAGTACATTGTAAAAGGTGGAGTTCTTCTGATCGCCGTTATCTTTGACGTAGTATCTAACCGCAAGAGTGGAAACTAATAAAAAGAAACTTTGAATAAAAAAATTCCTGTCGGAGGTGATCCGGCAGGAATTTTTTTATAAAACAGGGAAACCGTAAAAGATGCGGTTTCTCTGTTAGCATTTGTAAAATTATAAAATTATAGATTTAAGGATTTATAGTTATATAGGTTTATGGGAGTGATTTACTCAGCATAAACTCTATAAGAAGTCTCACTTACATAGGTATCGCCGGCTCTTAAGATAGAACCCGGATGCTCCTCTGTGTTGATATCGTTAGGTTTGAATTGAGGCTCAAAGCAAATGGCATTGTGAGGCCCCATAGTCTGTCCGCCCTTTCCAACACGTTCTGTGAGTGCACATGCAATATAAACCTGGCAGCCAGGCGCATTGGTAGAAATTTTAAGATTCAGTCCGTTGTCTGGGTTATAAAGATGTACTTGGTCTTTTGCAGCATCCTTGGCAAAGAGGAAAGGATTGTCGATTCCGTTGATACGCTTGATCTCCGGATGATCTGCATCTAAAAGATCCTGGATTACTCTTTTTTCTCTTAAATCATATGGAGTTCCTTCTACAGATTCCTCGCTGCAAGGAAGCCCCTCGCCGTCTACCGGACAATAGTGATCTGCCTGCACGGAAACTACCTGATTTCCAACAGAACAAGGATGTCCTGCCAAATTAAAGTAGGAGTGATTCGTGAGATTGATAATGGTATCCTTATCGCTCTTAGCCTCATAGCGAAGTACTAAGGTATCCTCTTTTAAAATATAGTGAACCTGCAGTTTAAGAGTACCGGGGAAACCTTCCTCCCCATCCGGACTGGTGCGGGTGAAAATAATCTCCTCATTGCTGTAAGTATAGTCGAAAACCTGATGAGAGAATCCCTTAGCTCCTCCGTGAAGCTGATTCTTTCCCTCATTGGCAGGAAGCTCTATAGTTTCTCCGTTTAAGCGAAACTTAGCATCCTTAATACGATTGGCATATCTTCCGACAAAAGCACCTAACCAGGCGTCTTTCTCCTGATAATCCTTTAATTCATCATATCCAAGAACGATATCAGTAAGTTCCCCGTTTTTATCCTTGGCAAGGATTTTTTGGATGGTGCAGCCATAGTTGGTAACTACCACCGTTAACTTGTCATTTTTTAATTCCAGAAAGTCGATTCCATCTGGATATTTCTTAATTACTTCTACCATGATCTGGCTCCTTTCGTTTACATATCTGTATCTATTATGCCATATTCTGTGGTGTAATTACATATGAGAATTTCGAATTTGCATGTAATTGTAAGATATGTATCACAGAAAGCGAGATGTAGCGTTTGTGGACGATACATCTCGCTTCCTGCTGTGTGCTTATCCATGTTTAGTCTTGTAAAAAGAAGAAATTATCTACACGATTTTCCGTGTCAAACATGTTATTATATTGGATCATCTGATATTGTTCAATTAGTTCTGAGTATTCTGATTCTTCTCCGTTTGCGTGCAGTACTCCGTCGTCTCCCTTATAGCAAATAGCAGATATGATGGGAACTTTCTTCATAAGATCCAGCAAATATTTGTTATAGCCTGTCATTTTATTTCCGGACAGGTTTAATAAGTAAGAGGAGAGATAATTGGCACTCATGTCTAAACTTTCTTCCTCAATATCATAGTTGGCCCAGATTACATAGGGAACCTGATACATTTTCGCGGTATCTTCTGTACTCAGGGTAGTAGTGGATTGTCCCATGAGTTCATCATAGACACTGTCGGTAAATCCCGGCTGATGATCTCCGAACATTACAATGATGGTAGGTTCCTTCACCTTTGAAAAATACTGTATCAGATTTTCAAAAGCGTTATCTGAGAGCTTGATGAGATTCAGATATTGGGTGAGCTGGTCGTTGGCATTTTCAGGCTTGGTTACTTGAATGGTCTCATCCACCAGTCCGTGGGTTCCCAGATATCCTCCGTGATTTTGCATGGTGACCGTAAATTCGTAAAATGGATCAGAATTTTCCTGTCGTTGACTTTCGTACTCTGATATCAGTCGATTAAAATCCGTCTCATCGGAAATGAATTCTCTTACGTAAGTATTGTTGGAGAAATCTTCCTGGGAGATAAAATCTGTAAAACCAAGTAGTGGATATACCGTTGGACGGTTCCATCCGTCACTGTAATAAGGGTGGATGGCAATGTCACCGCTGTATCCTTGATTTCTTAAAGTCCAAGTCAGAGATCCGGTCTTTGTTTTTAAGTAGCTGTTGTAAGGAATGGATCTTGCCGGGAAGAAGGAAATGGAATTTCCTGTGAGAAATTCAAATTCCGTGTTGGCTGTATTTCCTCCAAGAACCGATACATAAAGGTGGCCTTTTACCGTATTTTCTGTAAGATTATGGATAAAAGGCATGTAATCTTCTGTGGTTTCTATATCGGTATCTACCGCCAGATCCGAGAAAGATTCGTTCATAATAGCGATGATATTGGGAGAGGTATCTGAGGTGCTGGCAGAAGCACTGTCAGACACATAATCCTCAGTAAGCTTTGCTACAGCCTCAAGGGAGTATCCGGAAGGCTTTTCCACCACATAGTAGGTCCAGGTCAGTAAGTAGGAGAGCGCAGAACCATTTTGTGCATAGTCTCTCTCCGGCATCCATACGCTTACGGTAATGTCCAGATCCTTCATCAGGCTGGTGTGGAAGAAGACGGTATAGGTGCCTGAAGTTAGCAGGGCCGTAGTGGCAAGTAGAAGGATCCTCTTCTTGATTTTTAGGCCTCGATAGGTACCGACTGTCATTATGATACAGATAAAGATCACCGTTATCACCGTAGCCCATACCGCATCGAATCCTAAGGTATAGGTATATTGGTTCGCTACATTTTTTGCGGTGCCGATAGAGGCAAGATCCGCGGCTACAATAGGGGAACCCCTGAAGTTCCATACAAAGTAGTTGGCCAGTCCCAGAATATAGGTAGTCAATATCGTAAGGACTGCAGCATATTTCGTGCGGTTTGTAATAAGATAAAAAATCAACAGCAGTAATGTGTATAACAGTAAATTAATCGGCCCTTGAAGGTATCCTAACTGATCAATAAAATCCTCCAGGCTATAGGAAGAAAATCTCTGCATGATAAAGTAGGATACCAGGGGAGTCACAACAAATAATCCTCTGGACAATACGCAGGTTAAACTTCCGGGACTTAAAAGCCTGTCAGAAAGCCTTCCTGGCAGAGGAGGAATATTCTCCGATAAGCTTCGCATTTTATGGCGGAAGCTTAGGTTGTACCAGTTGAGAACAAAGATGGCAGCAAGAAGAAGTAAAAGGATCATGACTACCATATCTCCCAGACAGTAGGTGTTGTATTTGAAAGTAGCTACCAGTCGGCGATCATTTTTAATTCCGTCGATATTTAAATATCCAAAAAGGAAGGATCGATTCTTGGAGAGACATAATTTGCAGGAGGCATCCGTGGAAGGATCCACATCCTTTGTCTCTATTACAAGGGTATATACTTGCCCTTTTTCCAGGTTGGCATCCATAGAAAATTCCGTCCAAAAGGCAGTTTCCGTCTGGGTGAGGGATGAGAGAAAAAGCTGTCTGGATGCGATTTTCTCTCCAGATGAATCCTCGATGGATAGGATCAGGCGTCCTTTTAAATTTACCAGATTTTCAATATCAAATTTAAGATAAATATTCTGAAGTTCGGATTGCTTTGCTACAAAATATTGTCGGATTTCCTGGCTGTCTTTATCGTTAAGTTCATATTCGGACTCAAAAACATTAATGGCGTAGTATTCTCTTACTTCGTAGAAAGAGCCATGCTTTGCAATAACCAGGCACAGGGTAAACAAAAGCAATAGGAGCAACAGAATTTGTTTCAGGGAAATATAATTTCCGTTAAGGAAGGGGAACCATAGGTTCCCCAAAAACTTCGATTTATGTTGTTGCTTTGAATTCATGTTCGTATCTCTTATTCTGTATTTTAGAATTTCTCCAGAGCAGAAACAATTTCCGGAAATTCCATGCCATGGGAGGCTTTCACCAAACAATTGTCTCCTTCTTTAATAATCTCCTTGCAGGTTTGTAAGAATTCTTCCTTGGTCTCGAACCAATGAACTTCACAACTTGAGGAAGCTCCTTCTGCCAAGGTCTTAGATACCGGACCGATGGCACATACCACATCTATACCGATTTCGGCAGCATAAACGCCTACTTCTTTATGAAGTGAAGAAGCATCTTCTCCTAATTCGCCCATATCTCCAAGAATTGCTACCTTGCGGCCTACCGCCATGTTCAGCACATCGATGGAGGCTTTCATAGAAATTGGATTGGCATTGTAGCAGTCATCTAAAATAATAAGATGAGGGGCTTTGATAATATGGTTTCTTCCCGGAATAGAAGGAAGTCCCTCGATACCTGCTTTGATCTCTTCCGGAGTAAGTCCCAAAGTAAATCCTACGCTAGCTCCTGCTAAAGCGTTGGATACCATGTGAAGTCCAGGAACAGGAACGACACAGTCAAAGCTTGAACCATCTTTTAGATGAATGGTGCAGGCAGTTCCCTTTAACCCTTGTGGCTCAAGATGATCTGCATAGAAATCATTGTCAGAAGTAGTTCCAAAGAGGGTAGGAGTTACGCCTTTTACCGGGCCCATTTTTGCCAGAAGATCATCGTCTCCATTCAAAATGATGGTTCCTCCATCCTTCATATCCTGGATCATCTGAGATTTTTCCTGGAGGATTCCCTCTCTGGTTTTGAAAAATTCCAAATGTGCCACACCGATGTTGGTGAGGACGCAGATGTCAGGACTTGCTACGGAGGAGAGTCTGCGCATTTCTCCAAAATGATTAACACCCATTTCAAGAACTGCGATTTCATGGGACTCATTCATTTCAAATATTGTAATAGGAAGTCCCCACTCGTTGTTGAAGTTCCCCAGAGTTTTATGAACGGAATACTTCTGGGAAAGAACAGAGGCGATCATTTCCTTAGTGCTGGTTTTTCCTACACTGCCGCTAATCCCTACAACTTTTACGTCAAAGGAATTTCTATATAATTTGGCAATATCAAGAAGTGCCTGGCCGGTAGATTCCACCAAGATATAAGGAAAGTCTGTCTCTCCTAAATTTTCGTGGGATACCACACAGAGGGCGCCCTTTTCAATGGTATCCGGAATAAATTTGTGAGCGTTGACCTTCACACCGTCAATGGCTACAAAGAGATCTCCTTTTTTAACCTTTCGGCTGTCGATGAGCACATTCTCTACTTCAATGTCAAGAAGAGAAGTATCTCCATGGTAGGTTCCATGGCAGGCTTCGGTAATATTTCTTAAACTTAAATTTTTCATATAATAAAATCTCCAAATTCTATACTTTGGTTATTTTCTAATTTGAGTAGCGGGCTTCCATGGATTTCTGAATAATTAGCTCGCAGAACTCGCCATATTCATATCCGGCAGCTTTGGCAGCCTTTGGAAGGAGACTTGCGGAGGTCATTCCGGGAAGGGAATTGACTTCCAGACAGTAAATTTCTCCGGTGTTGTTATCTACAATAAAATCAGCTCTGGAATAAACATCAAGACGAAGAGCTGCAAAAGCTCGCTCTCCTGCATCCTGGATGAAGGCCGTCTGCTCTTTGGTAAGAGACTGTGCCGGACAGATTTCGGAGGCTCCTCCGATCTGATATTTATTTACATAGTCAAAGACGCCATTGGCAGGGATGATCTCTACCAATGGAAGAGCCTTTCCGTCTAAGATTCCGCAGGCATATTCTCTTCCGTCAATAAAAGGCTCGATGACTACTTCATCTTCCTTCTCAAATGACAGTTTCATAGCTTCCTTGTATTCTTCCTCGGTATGGACAATGTGAACACCGATGCTGGAACCGCCGGAACAAGGTTTGACTACCACCGGAAGATGCATGCCAAGTTCCTTTAGGGAAATGTCTTTGTGGTCTGAAAATACATGGTTTCCATCTGGGGTCGGCACATTTTGATATTTGAAAATTTCTTTTGTAACACCTTTATCCATAGAAAGGGCACAACCTAGGGAATTAGGACCGGTATAGCGGATGCCAAGTACATCGAAGGTAGCCTGGAGCTTTCCGTTTTCTCCAAGACTTCCATGTAAGGCCATAAAGGTGATATCTGCCATGGAACAAAGCTCTAACACATTCGGTCCCAGGTAGCTCATGGAATCTCCTGGACGGGACTCCCAAAGAGCCTTAAGGTCCGGCTCTGTAATCTGAATGTCAGATGCGATATTAAGGCCTCCGTCCGGAGCGTCAAAAAGCTCATCTAAACGATCAGAATCATAGTCGATTCCCAAGAAGGCATCTAAAAGATAGGCCTTGTGTCCGCGATCTCTTAAAGCCTTGCAAATGCTGGCACCGGAATTAAGTGATACGTCTCTTTCGTTGCTATAACCTCCGGCTAATACAATAATTTTCATAGTAAATCTCCTTATTATTTATTCCGTTGTATGAGTCTCCCCTAAAAGTCGTTGCTTTTCATCGTAAAGTTTTTGTGACAGATCCACATAAACCTGGTGTGGGTAGAATAGACGTAAGGTCTCCTCCCACAGGGTATCCTTTTCTTCTTTGCAGTAGGCAGCAATCTCCCTTACGGTAGGAGATTGGTAAATGCATTCTCCGTTTCTGAAAACAGGCACCAGAATCTCTTTAATCGTATAGGAGCCACCTGACAACTTGGTTTTCTTCCAGGTATCTTGAGGATCAAAAAGCAAAAGATCTTTGCTTTCGTCAAGGACTTCGTCGGCAAAGCAAATCAAGTCAGCCTTGATCTTCCCTGTGTCTTTTTCGTAAATACGGTAAATAGTCTTATTTCCGGGGTTTGTGATCTTCTCTGAGTTCTCTGAGATTTTAATCTTAGGAACTAATTGTCCCTCCTTATTCTCAATGGCAGCCAGCTTATAAACACCGCCAAAAGAAGGGCAATCCTTAGATGTGATGAGGTTGGTTCCTACACCCCAGGAGTCGATGGCTGCTCCTTGCATCTTAAGATCGTGGAGAAGATATTCGTCCAGATCATTAGAAGCGCAGATGGTAGCGTCAGTAAAACCGGCAGCATCTAGCATCTTTCTGGCCTTCTTTGATAAGTAAGCTAAGTCACCACTGTCTAAACGAATGCCATATTTGGCAAATTTTCTTCCGGAATCCTTAAATTCCCGGAATACTCGAATAGCATTGGGTACACCGGATTTTAAAGTGTCATAGGTATCCACTAACAGGGTGCAGTTATCTGGATAAAGCTCTGCATATGCCTTGAAAGCAGAATATTCATCCGGAAAACTCATAATCCAGCTGTGAGCATGGGTGCCCATAACGGGAACGTCGAATTCTTTTCCGGCTAATACATTGGAGGTTCCTACGCACCCACCGATAATAGCGGCTCTTGCACCGTAAAGACCTGCATCCGGGCCCTGGGCACGCCTTAGACCAAACTCCATAATGCCATCTCCCTGCGCTGCATATACAATACGGGAGGTCTTGGTGGCAATGAGAGACTGGTGATTGACAATATTGAGAATGGCGGTTTCCACCAATTGCGCTTCCATTATAGGGGCAATCACCTTGATGAGTGGTTCCTTTGGAAATACCACGGTTCCCTCTGGGATCGCATAGATATCTCCGGTGAAATGAAAACCACTGAGATAATGTAAGAAATCTTCACTGAAGATTCCGAGTCCCCGCAGGTAATCCACATCCTCATAAGTAAAATTTAAATTTTTGATATAATTAATGACCTGATCTAATCCGGCACAAACGGAGTAGCCGTTGCCACAGGGATTTTGGCGGAAAAATACGTCAAAAACCACCTTTTCATTTTGACCCTTTTCATAATAACCCTGCATCATTGTAAGCTCATACAAATCAGTCAGGAGTGTCAGATCTTGTCGATTCATTTTTAACACACCCTTTCTAAGAGGTCATACATTCTTTTTCATAGTTCCCTACATTATAGCACTCAGGGAAAGAAATGTAAAAGAAAAGGGACCATTGTGTAAAATGTCCCCTTTTCGATGTATTTCATTATACGAGAGATTGATTCTTGGCAATAGTTTCCTGAATGATATTCTGGCAGGTATTTGCAAGATTCTTCTTTTCTTCCCTTGTGAGTTCATTGGGATAAATGGGAGTTCCATATTCCAAAACCACATGGGTTTTCTTCATGCGAGGGAAATGTGCCTCGAAAATTTCTACGGTATTATTAAGACTCATAGGAACAATGGGGCACCCGGTTTTCTCTGCAATCTTAAAAGATCCTTGATGGAAAGGGAGAAGAGAACCTTCTTCTCCTTTGTTTCTGGTGCCTTCCGGAAAAATACAAATAGAAACTCCGGATTTTACATAGTCTATAGCTTGAAGGATGGTCTTAAGTCCCTCCTTCATATTCTCCCGATCTAAGAACAGGCAGTAAAGTCGCTTCATCCAAATTCGAAGAATCGGATATTTAAGCATCTCTTTCTTCGCTACATAGCCGGTAAGGTTTTTACATCTGGAATAGGTTACCAGGATGTCAAAATAGCTCCTATGATTTCCTATGAAAAGAACCGCTCCTTCAGGAACGTTCTCCTCCCCGATGACCGTAACATCAACTCCTGCAATGGCTAAGATCACCCGAAAAGCCCACTGGACAATGCGAAGGCAGTGGTAGTCGCAGGTTTTCTTGCTTACTTTGCTGATGAGGTATTCAAGCCCCAGGACAGGGAGACCGAGGATCAAAAATAAAAATAGGAATAGGACAACGCCTATAAATCGTAGCATGTTTTATAGCTCCTTTTCATTTTCTGTTTCTTCCGGCTCTTCTTTAACCGATGGCTTTTCGACATAGCGGCCGTAGAGGATATTCAGTTCTTTTAAACTCTTGGCCATGGAAGAGGTTAGGTCGCTTTTCTTGAATCTCCAGCACCAGTTGTTTTGCGCATAGCCCGGGCGGTTCATGCGGCCTTCGCTGCCACAGCACAGGACATCCTGCAGCGGGAAGATGGCATATTTTGCCACGCTTGCAACACAGGTTCTTATGAGGGTATGGCAGATAGGCTCTGCAGCAGTGGTATGGGTATAGTTTCTTACCTTCTCCTGGCAGTCTTTCTTTAAAGTGCCAAACCATCCAATGGTGGTGTCGTTGTCATGGGTACCGGTATAGCATACATAGTTTGGAGACTCGTAGTTGTGAGGTAAGTAATCTCCGTCATCTGTGGATTCAAAACCAAATTGCAATACCTTCATGCCCGGGAAGTTGAAATGTTTTCTAAGAGCGGTAACTTCATCTGTGATGACGCCAAGGTCCTCTGCTACAATAGGAAGATTTTCACCCAAAGCATATTTTACAGCTTCGAATAATTCGTAACCTGGGGACTTAACCCATTCGCCGTTAATAGCTGTTTCCTCTCCGTATGGTACGTTCCAGCAGGCTTCAAATCCTCGGAAGTGATCCACTCTCAGAAGATCCACGGATTTTAATTGATGACGGATTCGGCTGATCCACCAGCCAAAGTTCTCATAGCGATGGGCATCCCAGTTATAAATAGGATTTCCCCAAAGCTGTCCGGTAGCGCAGAAATAATCCGGCGGTACGCCTGCAACCTTTGTAGGATATCCCCTGGAATCTAACTGGAACAGATGCTTGTTGCTCCATACATCCGCACTGTCCATGGATACGAAGATCGGAATATCTCCCATGATCTGAATCTCTTTTTTGTTGGCATATTCTTTTAATTCATGCCATTGAGAGAAGAAAATGAATTGTAAAAATTCGTAGTATTCGATGGAATTGGTAAGATCCACCCGAAGCTTTGCTACAAAGGTTGGGCTTGGAATTCGGTATTCCTCGTCCCACTCTAACCAGCTGGCTCCATCGTTTTCGTCCTTGCAAGCCATGAAAAGTGCATAATCTTCTAACCAGTAAAGTTCCTCGTGGATAAATGCTAAGAAATTATTCTCGAAATCTCCGAAGCTTCCACGGTCTGCCTGGTAGCGCTTAAAAGCAGTCTTAAAAATCTTGTTCTTCCAAGCAATTACAGTTCCATAATCCACCATAGCAGGGTTGCTTTTTGGACAATCTTTTAAATCTGCCGCTGTAAGGAAACCCAGTTTTACCAGATAATCAGGTGAAATTAACAGTGGTTGTCCTGCAAAAGCAGAGAAACTCTGGTAAGGGGAATCTCCAAAACCTGTATGAGAAAGGGGCAAGATCTGCCAAAGATGTTGTCCGGCCTCCTCCAGAAAATCTACAAATTCGTAAGCAGATTTTCCTAAATCTCCAATGCCATAGGCAGAGGGAAGGGAGGTAGGATGTAGCAAAATTCCGGACACTCTGTCGTTTGTATTCATAACGTTCCTCCTTAAAAATAACGATAGTGACATTTTAACATATTTTTCCCTTTTTTTACATAAATGTGCTAAAATACAGACAGTATTGTTGAAAAAGAAGTTGCAGGTCTCATTTGACACTGCAATGAACAACGAAAAAAGGAGCACAGCATGGATAGATTAGAGTTAAATGCTTTGGGAAAAATCAATCTTGGACTGGATGTGTTGGGAAGACGGGACAATGGTTATCATGATGTCCGTATGGTTATGCAGTCCGTTTATGTCTATGACCGGATCTGTGTAGAGAAGAAAAAGAATGCAGGAATCGAGCTTAGCACCAATCTTGGATATCTTCCTGTCAATGAGAATAATCTGGCCTACAAGGCAGCAAAGCTTCTTATGGATGAATTTTCCATAGAAGAGGGTGTGAAGATTCACTTGGAAAAGCACATTCCTGTAGCGGCAGGTATGGCAGGGGGAAGTAGTGATGCGGCAGCTGTTCTTCATGGATTGAACCGCATGTTTGGTCTTGGATTATCAAGAGAAGATCTTATGAAACGAGGGCTGGAACTGGGGGCCGATGTTCCTTATTGTATTATGAGGGGAACGGCTCTTGCAGAAGGAATTGGAGAAGTATTGACACCGCTTCCTAAGATTCCTAAGTGTTTTGCGTTGATCGCAAAGCCACCGATCATTGTTTCTACCAAGACCGTCTATGAAAAGCTTGATTCTTTAGAGATTGTAGAGCATCCTGATATCGATGGGATCATTGAAGGTTTGAATCAGGGGAATCTGGAAATGATTTGCGGTTCCATGGGAAATGTATTGGAGAAGGTTACCATAGAAGATTATCCGGTGATCGAAGAGATTAAGAATGTTATGAAGGAGAACGGGGCCATAAACGCTATGATGAGTGGAAGTGGACCTACGGTCTTTGGAATATATAAGGAAAGAAAACAGGCAAAGGCAGCAGGGGAGAAGATAAGAACTTTGGGTCTTGCCAGACAATTGTATGTAACAAATATGCATAATGCCAGGAGGAGTTAAGGATGAATACGGATTTTAATGTAACGATGAATGAGTATTTGCCGCTTCGCGACGTGGTATTTTTAACACTGAGGCAGGCAATTTTAAAAGGAGAATTACAGCCGGGAGAGAGACTTATGGAAATCCAGCTTGCAAACAAGCTTGGAGTGAGCCGTACGCCGGTGAGGGAAGCTATCAGAAAGCTGCAGGCAGAGGGCTTGGTACTTATGATTCCCAGAAAGGGAGCGGAGGTTGCCGATATTACAGAGAAGAGTTTGACAGATGTATTGGAAGTACGTCAGGCCTTAGAAAAGCTGGCAGTGCAGCTTGCCTGCGATAAGATTACAGAGGAAGAAATCGAAGCTTTGGAGGAGGCAGCCTTGGAGTTTCGGAAGATTGCGGCAGGAGATGATGTTACTGCTACCGCTGAGGCAGATGTACGTTTCCATGACATTATTTATCTTTCTACAGACAATCAAAAGCTTGTGACCCTGCTTAATAATTTGAGAGAGCAAATGTATCGTTACCGGGTAGAGCATTTGAAAAATAAGAATGTATATCCGAGACTTTTTGCGGAACATGATGAGATCATCCGTTGCTTAAAGGCCGGGGACAAAGAAAGTGCTACTGCCATTGTGGGAGACCACATTTCCTTCCAGAAGGATTCGGTAACAGATGTTATCAGAACAAAGCATAGCCAGGAGTAAAAAGAGAATCTGATGTGCTAAATAATTATGAATGTGTGAGATAGATGAGAGATAGAATAGATTTACCGGAAAATGCATATAGTATAAAAGAAAGAGTTCGCCTCAGTGAGGTGGGGCCTGCTGGGGATATGAGACTCCCTATGGTAATTAATTATTTTCAGGATTGTTCTACTTTTCAATCGGAGGCATTGGGCCTTGGAATCGAACATTGTAAAGAGCAAAATAGAGCATGGATCTTATCTTCCTGGCAGATTGAGGTGGAAAGACTTCCGAAACTGGGAGATCAGATCAAGGTTAGTACCTGGGCTTCGGGATTTAACCGGTTCCTAGGAGAACGAAATTTTGCTATGCAGGATGAAGATGGAAATACTTTGGCCTGCGCCCATTCTCTGTGGGTATTTATGGATACGAAGAAGGGTCGGATGATTCCTTTTAAAGACGAGGATGTGTTGCCATACGGGCTGGGAGCACCAATAGAAAACTTGGAAAATTCAAGGAAAGTTCTTATGCCGGAAGGTGGAGTAAAGGGAACTCCATTTCCTGTAAGAAGAGAACAGATCGATACCAATCAGCATGTGAATAATTGTCAGTATGTGCAGATGGCCTTGGAAGTTCTTCCGGAAGAGTTAGATATTCGGGGGATAAGAGTATCATATAAACAATCCGCCACCTATGGAGATTATATTTATCCGGAGATTGTGAAGGAAGAGAATGGATATGTGGTGGCATTAAACAACGAAGCTGGAGAACATTACTCCATTGTAGAGCTTCGTAGCTAAAGGAATAAGATAGATAGGAGAAAAAATGTGGCATTAGAAGAAGGATTAGGATTAAAAAAGAAACTAATGGTGATCCGAATGGTGGATTTCGGAGCCTATTTAGGAAATAAAGATGAACAGGTATTGCTTCCGAAAAAGCAAGTACCGGAGGGGATAGAAATTGGAGATCCAATTGACGTATTTTTATATAGAGATTCTTCTGATCGTCTAATTGCCACTACTTCCCAACCAAAGATTACCTTAGGGGAGTTGGCTGTATTAAAGGTTGCCGATGTAGGAAAGGTAGGAGCCTTCTTAGATTGGGGCTTAGAAAAGGACCTGTTACTTCCGTTTAAGGAGCAGACCGTTAAAGTGAAGAAGGATGATGAAGTTTTAGTATCCTTATATGTAGACAAGTCAGGGAGATTATGCGCTACCATGAAAGTCTACGACAAATTACAGCAGGATTCTCCTTACAAGAAGGACGATCAGGTAGAGGGAATTGTCTATGAGACCAGCGACCGCTTTGGAGTTTTTGTGGCGGTAGATGGCAAGTACTCTGCTTTGATACCTAAAAGAGAGGCCTATGGATCGCACTTAAAAGTGGGAGACCGCATTAAGGCTCGTGTAGTTAAAGTAAAAGAAGACGGGAAAATGGATCTAAGTGTGAGAGAGAAGGCTTTTATTCAGATGGATAAGGATGCGGATTTGATCCTAAAAGGCATTATGGCTCACGGAGGAAAGCTTCCATTTACCGATAAGGCAGATCCGGAACTTATTAAAGAGGAATTTGGTTTGAGTAAAAATGCTTTTAAGCGTGGGGTTGGACGCCTCTTAAAAGAAGGTAAGATCAAAATCACGGAAAATACTATTGCATTAGTAAAAAAATAGGATATAATAAGGGCGGATAGGATAAGAAAGGTTAGAGTTAGTTGAAAGGAGAATGTTGATATGAAGATCAGAAATATCAAGAATATCGAGGCATTTTTTAAGGCAGTAGACAGCTGTGAGGGTAAGGTAGAGTTAGTAACAGGAGAAGGAGACAGACTGAATCTGAAATCGAAGTTATCTCAGTATGTATCACTTGCAAATATTTTTGCAGATGGACAGGCGCAGATTCCTGAGCTTGAGATTATCGCTTATGAGCAGGCTGATATGAAGAAACTTCTTGATTTTATGATTGAGGCATAGATTTCAATTTAGTTGCATAGATGTACGTTAAGAGGCCCGAAAGAAGGGGCCTCTTTTTTGCGTTTAAAGGGTACTTTTGTAAAGGATTTTTAAATTTTAAAATGGGGGAGGTTTTGGTTTATTCATGGAAACATTTGTGTTATAGTTAAGAAAAACTTTCAGAAAGGAGCAGTATATGAGAAGGAAAGTAAAAAGTGCATTCCTTGCATGTGTTCTTGCGGCAGCTGTAGTAATAGGAACTGCCCCAGCTGCGGCATATGCAGAGGAAGCAACAGAAGCAACAGAAGCAGAAAACACGGAGGTTTATACAGAAACGGAAGGAACCTCTGAGGGTAGCGCAGAGACGGAAGCTACAGAGACCGAAGATCTTGCAACAACAGATGGTGGATTTGACGGTTTCGTTACATACGGTGGTCATGTGCAAACTTACGGAGACATGGAACCTGTGTATGATGGTGCCTATTTTGGAACCACAGGAGAGGCCAAACGTCTGGAAGCGTTTTATATTAAAAAATCAACTTATCTAGATGGGGTGGATGGTGATATTGTCTATCGTACCCATGTGCAGACTTATGGAACTACTGATTGGAAGAAAAATGGTGAGATATCAGGTACCGAAGGAGAGGGAAAGCGCTTAGAAGCTGTACAGATGTATCTGACCGGAGATTTGGCAGAACAGTATGATATTTACTATTGCCTGCATGCGCAGACCTTTGGATGGAGCAAGTGGGTCAAGGGTACTTCCGAAGATTCTGGATGGTGTGGAACTTCTGGATTTGCGAAACGTGTTGAGGCAATCCGAGTACTATTGGTAGCTAAGGGAAATGATGCACCTGCAGATATGTCAGAAGTCAATGTTAACTATACTTACTTGAAACCAACTAGCGAATTTGGAACAATTTCTTATACAGGGCATCAGCAAACATATGGTGATATTGGACCGGCGAAAGATGGAGGCATTTTAGGTGTTATTGGACAATCCAAGCGATTAGAGGGGCTGAAAATTGGATTTGATTCAGATCTTTGCTCAGGAAGCGTTAAATATCAAGCACACGTGCAGACCTATGGTTGGCAAAATTGGGTAAGTGACGGAGAATTGGCCGGAACTACTGGAGAGGCCAAGCGCGTTGAAGCTATTAAGATTGAATTAGAGGGTGATATTGCTAATTACTGTGATGTTTACTATCGTGTTCATGTTCAAAGCTATGGATGGATGGGATGGGCAAAGAATGGCCAGGCTGCTGGTACCTCCGGGCTTGCTAAGAGAATCGAAGCGATTGAGATTCGAGTTGAACCTAAGGGAGGATTGGCTCCACTAGCAACATTAGATCCTTATGTTACCAATGTACCATAAGAGTAATCTGATGTATGATTTAAATTCATAAGAGCGACGATTCATAAATCGTATAAGAGGACCATTGTATGAGAATGCAGTGGTCCTTTTTTGATTTCGAAACGTTTGTTCCCTTTGCAGTGGTTCTATGTTAAAATGAAAATGTTTGAAATAGGTCGGAGAGAAAGGAGCTCTTTCATGAGTTTTGCACATTTACATGTCCATACAGAGTACAGTTTGCTGGATGGTTCCAATAAGATCAAAGAATGTATATCCAGGGTGAAGGAACTGGGAATGAACAGTGTGGCTATTACAGACCACGGGGTAATGTTCGGAGTGATCGATTTTTACCGTGCAGCCAAGGCGGCCGGGATCAAGCCAATCATCGGATGCGAAGTTTATGTGGCACCGGGCTCCAGATTTGATAAGGAAGCGGTAGGAAATGGCGATGACAGATATTATCACCTGGTTCTTTTGGCAGAAAATGATTTGGGATACCATAACCTTATGAAGATCGTTTCCAGGGGATTTACAGAAGGTTATTACTATAAGCCCAGGGTGGATTACCAGGTGTTAGAGGAATTCCACGAGGGGATTATTGCCCTAAGTGCCTGTTTGGCTGGGGAAGTCCAAAAGCATATTTTGAGAGGCATGTATGAAGAGGGGAAGAAGGCGGCCTGCCGTTATCTGGAGATTTTCGGAGAGGGGAACTTCTTTTTAGAACTTCAAGATCATGGTATGTCTGAGCAGAAAATGGTAAATCAGGGGATTCTTCGAATGTCAAAAGAGACGGGGATTCCTATGGTTGCAACGAACGACATTCATTATACCTATGCGGAGGATGAAAAGTCTCATGATATCCTGCTTTGTATCCAGACAGGAAAAAAGTTGGCGGACGAGGATCGTATGCGCTATGAGGGAGGCCAGTATTTCATTAAATCCGAGGATCAGATGCGGGAGTTATTTCCCTATGCTTTGGAAGCCATAGACAATACCCAGAAGATTGCCGATCGGTGCAATGTAGAGATTGAGTTTGGTGTTCAGAAGCTGCCAAAATATGATGTGCCGGAAGGGTATACTTCCTGGGAGTATCTGAATACATTATGCCAGGAAGGTTTTGCAAGAAGATATCCAGATGCTACGAAAGAGTTAAAAGAACGACTGGATTACGAGCTTCATACTATAAAAAATATGGGATATGTGGATTATTTTCTTATTGTTTGGGATTTTATCCACTATGCCAGAGAGCACGATATCATGGTAGGACCGGGTCGTGGTTCTGCAGCAGGAAGCGTGGTATCCTATTGCCTGGAGATTACCAATATCGATCCTATTCGCTATCAGCTTCTATTTGAGCGATTTCTAAATCCGGAACGAGTATCCATGCCGGATATTGACGTGGATTTCTGCTATGAGAGACGACAGGAAGTCATTGATTATGTAGGACGTAAATATGGTTCCGACTGTGTGGTACAGATTGTTACCTTTGGAACTATGGCGGCTAAGGGCGTTCTTCGGGACGTAGGACGGGTTATGGATCTTTCCTACGCTTTTGTGGACAGCATTGCAAAGATGGTCCCCCAGGAGTTAGATATAACCCTGGATAAGGCTCTTGATAAGAATCCGGAATTTAAGAAATTATATTTGGAGGATGAGAGAGTCCATGAGCTTGTGGATATGTCAAAGCGATTGGAGGGGCTTCCAAGACATACCTCCATGCATGCGGCGGGAGTTGTCATTACACAGGAGGCGGTGGAGGAGTATGTGCCACTGTCTTTAGGTTCGGACGGTTCGGTGACTACCCAGTATGTCATGACTACCCTGGAAGAACTGGGGCTTTTGAAAATGGATTTCTTAGGGCTTCGTACCCTTACGGTGATTCAGGATGCCCTGCGTCTTGCAAGTAAAAGCGCAGGCAGAGAAGTGACGCAAGAGGAAATTGATTACGATGATCAGGCGGTACTAGATCTTATCGGTTCCGGAAAGACGG
Source organism: bacterium (assembly GCA_963658085.1). Taxonomy (GTDB): domain Bacteria; phylum Bacillota; class Clostridia; order Lachnospirales; family Lachnospiraceae; genus CAKRJP01. The sequence continues at coordinate 2,811 of CAVKOU010000007.1, read as the reverse complement.
AAGGAGTCTTCCAGTTAGAAAGTCCGGGAATGAAAAGCTTCATGAAGGAGTTAAAGCCCAGGAGTTTGGAGGATATCATAGCGGGGATTTCTCTGTACCGTCCGGGGCCTATGGATTTTATCCCTCAGTATATTAAGGGAAAGAATCACCCGGAGGAGATTACCTATGATTGCCCGCAGCTAGAACCGATCCTGTCGCCTACCTATGGCTGTATCGTTTATCAGGAACAGGTTATGCAGATCGTTCGAGATCTGGCGGGATATACTTTGGGCCGAAGCGATCTTGTTCGCCGTGCTATGTCAAAGAAAAAGACATCGGTAATGGAAAAGGAGCGTCAGAATTTTGTCTATGGAAATCCGGAGGAAGGGGTACCTGGCTGTATTTCTAATGGCATCAAAGAAGAGGTCGCTCACAAGATTTTCGATGAGATGACAGATTTTGCAAAATATGCATTTAACAAATCTCATGCGGCAGCCTATGCGGTGGTTTCTTATCAGACTGCATGGCTAAAGAACTATTATCCCGTGGAGTACATGGCGGCTCTTATGACCTCTGTTTTGGATAATTCCGGCAAGGTTTCGGAGTATATCTATACCTGTAAGCAGATGGGGATCGAAATTTTGCCTCCGGATATTAATCGGGGAGAAGGTGGATTTTCAGTAGATCAGGGTAACATTCGATTTGGACTTTCGGCCATTAAGAGTGTGGGACGTCCGGTGGTGAAGGCTGTTGTGGAAGAGAGGGAGGCAGCAGGACCATTTACATCCTTGAAGAATTTCATAGAGCGGATGGACAATAAGTCTGTAAATAAACGAACCCTTGAAAACTTTATCAAGGCAGGAGCCTTTGATGATTTTGGAGGAACCAGAAAACAGTATCTACAGGTATATATCCAAATTATGGACCAGGTTTCACAGGATCGGAAAAATTCTATCGCAGGGCAGATGTCTCTCTTTGACTTTATGCCGGAGGAGCAGAGGGTTCAGTATGAGATTACCTTGCCGGATGTTGGAGAATTTGACAAAGAAACCTTGCTCGCATACGAAAAAGAAGTATTAGGCATCTACTTAAGTGGACATCCTTTAGAAGAGTATGAAGAAAAGTGGAGAAAAAGTATTTCCAAGACCACGTTAGATTTCCAGTGGCAGGAAGAGCTTGGGGCAAGTAAAGTAAGGGACGGCGCTAAGGAAATTGTAGGAGGTATGATCACGGAGTGCAAGGTGAAGTATACCAAGAAGAATCAGATGATGGCCTATGTTACCTTAGAAGACCTTATGGGCACCATTGAAGTTATTGTTTTCCCAAAAGCTTACGAGCAATATCATCATGATTTGACGGAAGAGAATAAAGTTTTTATTAAAGGACGAATCCAGGAGGTGGATGAAGACACTAGCAAGTTGATTTGCGAGTCGGTGATCCCTTTTGATGCTACCAGAAAAGAGCTATGGTTACAGTTCCCGGATAAGGAGACCTATCTAAAGCAAGAACGGGAATTATTGCAGAAATTATCAGAATCTCCGGGGAAGGATTCTGTGGCAATTTATTGCATGAAAGAAAAGGCTATCAAGCGTTTTCCGGCTTCAAAAAATGTGGATACAAATAAAATTTTCCTTGGCAGATTGTCGAACTATTTAGGGGAAAACAACGTAAAAGTGGTAGAAAAACCCATTGAAAACCGTAGTTAAATGATATACAATGACCTTAAAAATGGCCGGAAGACCGTTTCTTTTTGAGGTTTAGATAGGTGAGTTGATGGAGGATGAAATTATGTCACAGAAGGAAGTACGAACAATTGGAGTTCTGACTAGTGGAGGAGATGCTCCGGGAATGAATGCAGCCATCCGTGCAGTGGTAAGAACCGCACTGGCCAAGGGATTGAAGGTTCGAGGAATCCGCAGAGGATACCAAGGACTTTTGGACGAGGAGATCATTGATCTTTCCGCCAGAGATGTATCAGATACCATTCAAAAGGGTGGAACTATTTTGCAGACAGCCAGATGCTCCGCTATGAGAACGGAAGAGGGACAACAGAAGGCAGCAGCTATCTGTAAGAAATATGGAATCGATGGATTGGTAGTAATCGGAGGAGATGGATCCTTTAAGGGTGCGCAGAGACTTGCGGCTCTTGGAATTAATACGATTGGACTTCCGGGAACCATTGATCTGGATATCGGATGTACCGAATTTACCATCGGATTTGATACTGCGGTAAATACTGCAATGGAAGCCATCGATAAGGTTCGTGATACCTCTACTTCCCATGAGAGATGTTCTATTATTGAGGTTATGGGTAGAGATGCTGGATACCTGGCACTGTGGTGCGGTATTGCCAATGGAGCAGAGCGTATTATGCTTCCGGAAGAGCATGGTTATGACGAGAAGACCATTGTAGATGATATTAAAGAATGTAGAAAACGTGGAAAGAAGAATTATATTATCATCAATGCAGAGGGTGTTGGTGATTCTATGAATATGGCAAAGCGTATTGAGGAAGCTACAGGAATGGAGACAAGAGCTACTATTTTAGGACACATGCAGCGTGGCGGAAGCCCGACCTGTAAGGATCGTGTTTATGCTTCTATCATGGGATCTATGGCAGTAGAGCTTTTGATCGAAGGAAAGACCAACCGCGTTGTAGGATATCAGCATGGAGAGTACAGAGACTTCGATATTAACGAAGCTCTGAGTATGGAAAAGACCATTCCGCAATATCAGTTAGAGATTGCCAAGACATTGGCACTTTAAAGGGTTAGGCGAGAAATCCTGCAAACTTTAGTTTGGAGGATGAAAGCCCTGTGAGGCGGTTCTAAA
>CAVKOU010000006.1:0-101207 GCA_963658085.1 bacterium | reverse complement strand
TCTTTCATACGTGGATCACGAGTCAAGAATCCAGCTTTCTTAAGAACTGGTCTGTACTCAGCATCTGCCTGAAGCAGAGCTCTTGAGATACCATGACGAATTGCTCCAGCCTGTCCTGTGTATCCGCCACCCTTAACGTTAACGATCACGTCAAACTTTCCTTCGGTATCTGTTGCAGCTAATGGCTGACGAACAACAACCTTTAATGTCTCTAATCCGAAGTACTCATCGATGCTTCTTTTATTAATAGTAATGTTACCTGTTCCAGGTACCAAATATACTCTTGCGATAGATTTTTTTCTTCTTCCTGTTCCGTAGAATTTTACTGTAGCCACTGTAAGTATCCTCCTTTCAACCTTTCCTTAAAACTTAAGCTCTACTGGCTTCTGAGCCTGCTGCTCATGATCTGGTCCAGCATATACGTGAAGTTTCTTGATCATGCTTCTTCCCAAAGGTCCCTTTGGAAGCATACCCTTTACAGCGAGTTCGATTACTCTCTCTGGCTTCTTTGCCATCATCTCTGCTAATGTAGTCTCTTTCATTCCTCCTACATAGTCTGAGTGATGATAGTAAACCTTCTGGTTCATCTTCTTACCAGTTACTTTAATCTTCTCAGCATTAACTACGATTACATAATCACCAGTATCAATGTGTGGTGTATATTCAGGCTTATTCTTACCTCTTAAAACCTTAGCAACTTCTGAAGCAAGGCGTCCTAATGTACAGCCTTCTGCATCAACTACATACCATTTTCTTTCAATCTTATCTGGATTAGCCATATAAGTTTTCATTGGTGTACCTCCATCATTCACTAATATCTTTAATCATCTGTATCTTTATCGGAATCAGTATGTCTCCGGGGCATTGGCTCCACACTGTTTCTTCTTTTGTCATACCCGAATATTATATGTCACCCTACCATTGGTGTCAACTACTTTTTCCCGAATACCGAGAAAATTCCCTCCAAAATTTCTATTTATCTTGTTTTTGTTTTTCTGCAAATGCTATACTTGCATTGTTTCTATAAGCAAGCACAAAAAAGACTGAAAGGAGTCCTTTATGGCAAAAGCATATCACGAAGCCCTTAAGCCCCTTGGCAATCTGGGCATCCAAACTTCCATGGGAGAACTTGAAAACCCTCATATCCCTGCCCATTGGCATGAAGCCATGGAAATTTTGTTTTGTCTTAGTGGCTCTGTCCAGGTACGAAAGGAACATGATCGTATCACACTTAACCACGGGCAATTAATTGTTTTTGATTCCAGAGAAGTTCATTCCATCCACTCCAATTCCAGCTTGTACATATTTTTATGTATTCATGTGGATAAGAAAAATCTTTCTGTCTACTGCCCCGACCTAGAACTCTATCATATCGAATGTGCTCCTCTCTCTAAAGAGGATCCCAAACATAGCCAGTATATGCATCTGTGCGACCTTGCAAAGGATCTTACCTATTCTTATTTAGACAAAGATCTTACTAGCACCATGCGTTCTGACGGCACTGCCCTATTGATGCTTGCTGATCTAATTCGTTATTTTTCCGTTTATGCCCCACCGGGGTCCGTCACCTCCACGGAGCATTCCAATGACATTCTCAGGGAAATCATTTCTTATACAAATGAACATTACAAAGAGAAAATTTCTTTAAATGAAGTCGCAGATAAAACAGGATTTAGTCGTGAGTATTTATGCCGTTTTTTCAAAAAACATATGGGCATCACTTTTATGAAGTACTTAAATGAGGTAAGAATCTCCCACGCTGGCAGGCTTCTTACCAGCACGGATCTTTCCATTGCAGAAATAATGAGCGAGAGTGGTTTCACCAACCAAACCATGTTTAATAAACTTTTTAAAGAAATCTATGGCATGACTCCTCGCCAGGCTAAAAAACAAGAGCAGGAGTCCCCCACCTCCTTTCGAAACCAACTTTAGAAGATCTTCTACTATCCCTCTTTCTTGTGACTGTGGTATACTGACAGCAGTTTATTTTAGAAGAAATGAGGTTTTATTATGTGGGCTTATAATGCTATTTTTTATCAAATCTATCCTATAGGTTTTTGCGGTGCTCCACTGGCCAATGATGGGCAGTGTGTGCCAAGAATCCGAAAGCTCCTGGACTGGACCCGGTATCTGGAGGATATAGGTATAGATTCTATCTTATTAAATCCCATTTTCGAATCCGACAATCACGGATATGATACCAGGGATTTTAAACAGATCGACTGTCGTCTAGGAACCAACGAAGATTTCGCCGATGTATGCAAGGCACTTCATGAACATCATATAAAAATCGTATTGGACGGTGTTTTTAATCATGTAGGCCGTGGCTTTTGGGCTTTCAAGGATGTACAGGAGAAAAAATGGGACTCTCCTTACAAAGACTGGTTTCACATTAGCTTCGAGGGAAATAGCTGCTACGACGATGGTTTCTGGTACGAGGGATGGGAAGGCCATTTTGAACTGGTAAAGCTTAATCTCCAGAATCCTGCTGTGGTAGAATATCTTTTAGACTGTGTAAAATTTTGGATTGATACTTTTGACATCGATGGTCTCCGTCTGGATGTAGCTTACAGCTTAGATCACAATTTTATGAGACAGCTTCGATCATTTACAGAAAATCTGAAACCCGATTTTGCACTGATTGGGGAAGTGCTCTTCGGGGATTATAATCTGATTGTAAATGATAGCATGCTACATAGTTGCACCAACTACGAATGCTACAAGGGGCTTTACTCCAGCTTTAATTCTATGAATATGTTTGAGATTGCACATTCTCTCCATCGCCAATACGGAAGCGATCCTTGGTGTATCTACAGAGGAAAACATCTTATGACTTTCGTGGACAATCATGATGTGACCAGACTTTTTAGCATTCTCACTAACAAGGATCACATAAGACCAGCTTACGGACTCCTTATGGGAATGCCGGGAATCCCTTGCCTTTACTATGGAAGCGAGTGGGGAGAGCCCGGTGAGAAAGCACCGAACAACGACTACGCTCTACGTCCTTGTTTTGAAGCTCCAAAGCCAAACGAGCTGACAGACTTCATCAAAACATTGATCGAGATCCGAAAGAACAGCGAGGCACTATGCCACGGAAGCTATCGCAACGTGGTAATACAAAACCATCAGCTGATCCTGGAGCGGGCCACCGAAAACGAAAGAGTTTTGGTAGCGATCAACGCTTCCGATGCCCCCTATACCGCATGGGAAGGCAGCCTAAATGGAAACTTTGTAGATCTTATCACAGGAAATAAATATTCCCTAGACGGTTCTCTTACCCTGGAACCTTACACCACCCTATACTTAAGATTCGAAGGATAACCCTTTACTCTTCTTTAAGATTTCAAATACAAATCATTTACGTCTCTATTTGTAAAATGTACACAATAAGCCAAGCAAAAAGTCCTCTTTATGCCTTGGATTGTTGTGTACATTTTTTTCTTTCAGCAGGTTGGTTTTTTTCTTTTTCTATGCTATAATCACTTCGTGCATTTTAGCGCACTAAAGTGAAAAAGTAACATTGTAGAGTAAAGGAAAATATGTAAATGAAGATTGTAGTTTGTATGAAACAGGTTCCGGCTTCCTCTAAAGTGGATATTGATCCGGAAACCGGAGCCATGAAACGTATGTCTGGTGACACAAGAACCAATCCTTATGATCTGTTTGCCCTGGAAACAGCTCTTAATATCAAGGAACAAGTCGGAGGAAGTGTTACCGTTCTCACTATGGGACCTCCCCAGGCCCGGGAGATGATTCTGGATGCCTACGCTATGGGAGCAGACGATGCCATTATTCTTTCTGATAAAAAATTTGCAGGAGCAGATGTACTTGCCACCTCCTATGCATTATCCCAGGGAATTCAGGTAATCAAGGATGTCGACCTGATCATCTGCGGAAGACAGACCACTGACGGTGATACCGCCCAGGTAGGTCCTTCCATTGCAGAACATTTGTCCATCCCTCATGCCGCATGGGTAGCCGAAATCACAGAAGTGACAGATTCACATATTCAGGTTCGCCAGGATCTTGTCACGGTATCTCAGGTTTCAGAACTCCCCTACCCCTGTCTGTTGACCATTGATAAAGATACCTGTGTTCCAAGGCTTCCTTCCTATATTTTGCAAAAAGCCACCAAGGAGCGTCCGATCCGCATCTTGAGCTTTGAAGATATGCCGGATCAGGATCTTAGCCGCTATGGCCTGGTGGGATCCCCTACCTCTGTGGATCGCATGTTTGCTCCACCGGAAAGCGAAGGTCAGATATACCTTGAGGGAGATTCTTCCGAGAAAGCGGAGGCCTTATTCTCTGCTCTGACCAAGAAGAAAGTCATATAGGAGGAAGAAAGAACCATGGATTTTTTAAGATTTGATTCAGATAAATGTATCCTCTGCGGCAAATGCGTGGAGAAATGTCCTTTCGGAGCTCTTGCTATCGAGGGAAGTGGTATCCAGGTAAATGAAAATTGCAGGATGTGCGGACTCTGTGTTCGAAATTGCCCCGAGAAGGCCATCCGTTTTGAGCAGAAGGCGAAATCCGTAGATAAGAGTGAGTGGAAACATTTTCTCATCTACGTAGAACAGGAATTAGGAGAAATTCACCCAGTCACCTTTGAACTTATTGGTGAAGCAAGAAAAATGGCTGCAAAAGTGGGATACGAAGTAAATTGTGTCATGGTAGGAGGAACCGGCACCAAAGACAATGCGAAGAAGCTATTGCCCTATGGCGTCGATCATGTTTATGTCTACGAAGATGAAGGGTTTGAAGGATTCCGGGCTGACTGCTATACCGATGCAGTGGCTGATTGTATCGCAGCAAAAAAACCAAGCTCTGTATTAATTGGAGCCACAGCCCTGGGACGTTCTTTAGCTCCAAGGCTTTCCACCAGGTTCCACACAGGCCTTACCGCCGACTGCACCACCCTGGACATTCGGCCTAACACTGATATGATCCAGATACGGCCTGCCTTTGGCGGAAATATTATGGCTCAGATCGGCATTACCAGATCCCGCCCGCAATTTGCCACCGTTCGTTACAAAGTAATGGATAAGGCAGAAAAGGTATCTAATCCAACAGGTGTGATAGAAGTCTGTAACGTTAATGAAAAAATGTCACACTCCAGAATCCGCATTCTCTCCTCTACAGAGATTAAGAAAGAAAAGTCCATCGAGGAAGAGGATATCCTTGTAGTAGCCGGACGAGGTGTAAAGGGAGAAAAAGATATTGAAATGTGCAGGGAGCTGGCAGAGGCCCTGGGTGGTCAGTTGGCATTTACAAGGCCGATGATCGAAAATGGATTTGGAGATACCGCTCATCAGATCGGGCTTTCCGGCCGAACGGTTCGTCCAAAACTTATCATCACCTGCGGAGTCTCCGGCGCTATCCAGTTCACCGCCTGTATGAAAGGTTCTCAGTGCATTGTCGCCATTAACAATGATCCAAATGCACAGATTTTCAAGGTTGCTGATTACTGCATCGTAGATGATCTTTATGAAATTGTTCCAAAATTTACGGCCCTTATCAAGAATCGAAAGGAGGATTAGATCATGGCCTATCCATATAAGAAAATGACCTCCCAGGATTTTGATTATATCCGCTCAGTAACAGATACTGACCGGGTATGGGTTGGGGAGGACATCGCCAAAGAATACTACAAAGACGAAATGCCGGAATACGGAGTTTTTCCTCCGGAGCTCTATGTAGAAGTCATCAACAAAGAAGAAGTTTCCGCTATTATGGCCTATGCCTACAAGGAGAATATCCCTGTGGTCTGCCGTGGAGCAGGAACCGGTCTTGCGGGAGGAGCCACCTGTAAATATGGCGGCATCATGTTATCCATTATGCGAATGAATCGTATTTTTCCGGTAGATCACAAGAACCAGACCATTACCGCAGAACCCGGAGCCCTGCTTATCGATATTCAGGCAGCCGCCTCCGCCGAAGGGCTTTTCTATCCTCCGGATCCCGGTGAAAAAACCGCATCCATTGGAGGAAATGTCATCACCAACGCCGGAGGAATGAAGGCCGTCCGTTACGGACTTACCAGAGATTTTGTCCGTTGTATCGAGGCCGTGATGCCAGACGGATCCATCCTGGAATTCTCTTCCAATGTGGTAAAAAATACGACAGGATATGATGTAAAGGATTTGATCATTGGTTCCGAGGGAACCCTATGCATCCTGACAAAAGTAACATTAAAACTTTTGCCTGCTCCTAGCTGTTCTGCTACTTTAGTAATGCCATTTAAAAGCTTAGAAGAATGTGCAGATATGGTACCGGAGGTTTTGGCACTTCCCTTTGTCCCAACGGCTATTGAATTTTTAGAGCGAGAGCTCATTGATATTGTAGAGAGAAACTTAAACAAAATGTTTCCGGTAAAGCAAGGCGACGCTGTACTCATCGTAATGTATGATGCATCCAGCAAAGAGGAACTAAACAAAGCCTTAGAAGCCGCCGCCGAATCTGCCCTGGCCCACGGTGCTATTGACTGCTGCATCGCAGCTACTCCTGAAAGAGCCGCTACCGTTTGGGATGTGCGAGGCGCCATCTTAGAGGGAATGAAAGCCGATTCCGTTTCCCAGGAAGAATGTGATGTGGTAGTTCCAAGAGCCAAGATCGCAGAATATGTAAAAGCAGCGAAAAAAATCGCTCTCTCCCACGGCATTCGGGTAGAACCCTGCGGTCACTGCGGAGATGGAAATATTCACACAGAGATGTTGCGAGGCCCTCAGATGACCGATGAAGAGTGGAAATCCGCCACCCATGCCAGCCTGACAGAGCTATATGCCCTCTCTAAGGAACTTGGGGGACAGCTTTCCGGAGAGCATGGCATCGGAAACGGTCGTCTGGAATTTTTAGAGGAATTTGTAGGGCCGAGAATGATCGCTCTTTACAAATCCATCAAACTTGCCTTCGATGACAAATTAATCCTAAATCCCGGAAAAGTCATCGAGTTTAATAACAAAAATTAGGAAATACGGGGGAAATAAAAAATGAGTCACTCGAGCTCGCTACTTGTTGACAAAAGCAAAATGCCTCTGGCCACCGGACTGGCCTTTGTAGCATTTACCACACAATTCGGAGGAGGCTTCGCCTCTGGCGCTCAGATTTATCAGTATTTTATTAATTACGGGATTTGGTGTCTGGTTCTTCCTCTTGTAACGCAGGGCTTATATGCATTATTTTTCTGGTATGGTATGCGCTATGCATATAAGCACAAGACCTACGACTATCGAAGTTTTTCTAACAGTCTCTATGGCAAGACCAAGCCTGTTATGTCAAATCTATATGAAATATGTTACCTGATTATGATCGGTACCGCCTCTGCTGCTGCATTTGCCACCGGCGGTTCCACCATTCAGACTTTATTTGGAATTCCTTATTGGCTTTGCACTGTAATCATTGCAGCCTTTATTTTCATCATTGCTCTGTACGGAACCAATGTTGTCAGAAAATGTGCATCCACCTTAAGTGTGCTCATTATCATCGGATTAGTATTGGTATTAGTACCAAATATTATTACTCAGTGGAATGCGATCATGGATTCCATTCACCGAATGACTTCCGGAGAACTTCCGGTAATATCCGCAGGAAGCACCGCCTTTGCTCCGGCCCTGTACTCAGCTGTTTTATATTTCTTCTTTCAACTGGCTTCTGTCTCCGTTATGTACCAACATATGGAGGACGTTACCGACGAAAAGCAGATTAACCAGGCGGCTATCCGAATATTCCTGTGCAACTTTTTTGCCATGGAGCTTTCTATCCTGGGACTCTTGGCCATTGCCTACGTGGCAGATCTCGCCACCGCAACTGTACCTATGTTAGTTTTGGTACAAAACGGAGTAGGCGCAAAACTTTTGACACCAATCATTTCTATCTTGATTATTTTAGGTTCCATTTCTACAGCTGTAAATATGATCTCCGGAATCGTAACACGCTGTGTAAATGCTATTGAGCGGAAGAAATCTCAGGAGGAAAAGACCAAAGGACATCTTGTGAGAAATGCTATATTTACCGCTATTTTCACCTTCTTAGCTTTCGCCATTGCCCAGTTCGGTCTTATGGCTGTAGTAAAACAGGGTTATGCATACCTTGGATATGCGGCATTTATTACCTTGTTTGTTCCATTTGTGATCCACGTGATCGTTACAAAAGGAAAAGAGATTTAGAAATTACTACAGACATAGCAAAAGGATGTATCCACTGTTTACCTGGTGGATACATCCTTTTTTGATATTTCTTTAAAATCTTAATGTTCTTTCGATCTCAAGTATCTTCCGTCTTCTTATTTCTTCTTATTTTTGATCTTCTTTTTCTAGTCTTTTTTTACAAGAACCTTGGTAATCTCTGCAATATACATTTCATGGTAATCTTTTTCCGGATACCATTTTGTATCATTTTCTTTCTCATCAAAACACTCCGGTTTCATGGTCTGATGGTATAATTTCTTGCATACAAAAATCATTTCCGCTTCTTCTACTCCAGTGGTTTTATCCACATAATAAGGGGTAAGTCCTGCTTCTTTCCACTTATCCTCCACATTTTTTCCGGAAACAGATCCACAGATTTGCAAAGCCTTTCTTTGTTCTTCCGGCAAAAAGGAGATCGTAAAGTATTCATTTGCATCCATAAATTCTTTGGTATAACGCTGTGGACGAATATAGGCTGTCACCACATTCTTTGCCCACATAATACCAACACCGCCCCAGCTGGCTGTCATAGTATTGCTCTTCTTTTCATCGCCGGCTGTTACCAACATCCATTCCTTGGAAATTTTGGTAAAAGGGTTAAATTCTAAGCTCTCAATCGCTACTTCTTTAAAAGCCATAATTGCTCCTTTCTCTTCAAACATTCTTTATTCCATCTATCTTTATTTTCTATCCTGTACTTTATTCTGTCTATATTTTATTCCGTTTATGCTTTATTTCATTAATACCTTACGGAAATTCTTCTTACCTTTTTTCAGAACGATTCCTTCTCCTGCAAGGTCCTCTCCTGCAAATGTATGGTTAATATCTGTAATCTTCTCTCCGTCTACAGATACTCCGCCCTGCTGTACGGCACGGCGAGCTTCTGATTTTGAGGATGTAAGTCCGGCTTTTACAAGCATTGTCATAATGTCGATGGATCCATCTGTGAGATCCTCTTCTCCAAGCTCTGTCTTTGGCATATCCGCAGCTGCTCCTGTGCTAAATAATGCTTTTGCAGCAGCCTGTGCCTTCTCTGCCTCTTCCTCACCATGAACTAATTTTGTCAGCTCATAAGCCAGGATTTCCTTTGCTGTATTAAGTTGCGCACCTTCCCAGGCATCCATCTTGTCGATTTCCTCTAGCGGAAGGAAAGTCAGCATACGGATACATTTTAACACATCAGCATCTGCCACATTTCTCCAGTACTGATAAAACTCGAATGGAGATGTCTTATTTGGATCAAGCCATACAGCACCGCTCTGTGTCTTACCCATCTTCTTTCCTTCTGAGTTTAGAAGCAATGTAATAGTCATAGCGGAAGCATCTTTTCCAAGTTTACGACGAATAAGTTCCGTACCACCAAGCATATTGCTCCACTGGTCATCTCCACCAAACTGAAGATTGCATCCGTATTTCTGGAACAATGCATAAAAGTCATAGCTCTGCATGATCATGTAGTTAAACTCTAAGAAGCTAAGTCCCTTCTCCATTCTCTGCTTGTAGCACTCTGCAGTCAGCATACGATTGACAGAGAAATGAGCTCCTACTTCTCTAAGTACCCCTACATAGTTAAGTCCCAAAAGCCAATCTGCATTATTTACCATCAAAGCTTTTCCCTCAGAAAAATCGATGAATTTGCTCATCTGCTCTTTGAAACAATCGCAGTTATGCTGAATGGTCTCCGGGGTCATCATCTGACGCATATCGCTTCTTCCGGAAGGATCACCGATCATTGCAGTTCCTCCTCCGATCAGCGCGATCGGCTTATTACCTGCTTCCTGAAGACGTTTCATAAGACAAAGTGCCATAAAATGTCCTACATGAAGGCTGTCTGCTGTTGGATCAAATCCGATGTAGAAGGTTGCCTTTCCGTTGTTTACTAAGTCTCTGATCAATTTCTCGTCTGTTACCTGGGCGATAAGTCCTCTCGCCTGCAATTCTTCATAAATTCCCATGTTTCTTATCCTTTCTATGATTGATTTTTTGCAGTTTGCTTACCTTGAAAATGTGATTTTGCAACTGTTTTATTCCTATGCTTTATAGAATAAAAAAAGCCCTTATCCGAAGTTCATCGGATAAGGGCGTATATACGCGTTACCACCTTATTTCATCAGTCACTTACATGACCGACCTCAGCAAGCTGCGTGTTCACAGCTCTCAGCATATTAACGTATGCCACTCCGTCACAGCCTACTTACTGAAATTATACTTCATCAGTTTCGGTGTGCAGCTCCAAGATGTATTCGTTTATCATTCTTTCATGGGCCTCTCATCAACCGGCACCTTTCTGTATGGGTGTATGACTCACTACTTCTTCTTTTCCAAGCCTTTGATTATTATTTTTCTATCCGTGTTAAAGACTAACTGATTTTTTTCTCTTTGTCAAGAATCAGTTTTCTTCTGTTATAAATAATAAGTCCAACAGAAACCACCACCAAGGTTCCGGCCAATACTCTAGATACCGGAAGACTGGTACCCGGGATCAAAAGCTGATCTGTGCGAAGTGCCTCGATCCAAAATCTTCCCAGTCCATATCCTCCCAAATACATGAGAAAAACTTCACCGTCAAATTTCTTATGGGTGTGATACAAAAGCAACAGAACCAATAGCATCAGACACCACAACGACTCATATAAAAAAGTCGGATGCACCTGAATATAGGAAATTCCATTTTCCGTGGTCATGTGCTTTGTCATAAGTTCCGTAATATCCCCGCTTCTTACTGCATCCACCGGAAGCTTCATGGCAAAGAGAGAATTCGTATATTCTCCAAAGGCTTCTCTGTTGAAAAAGTTGCCCCAACGACCGATCATCTGCCCGGTAACTAACCCCAGGCAGGCGGTATCCATCAAAAGAGGAGCCGATAATTTCTTTCTCTTTGCATAGACCAAAACGGTAATCACTGCCGCTATAACACCTCCGTAAATGGCCAGCCCTCCCTGGCGGATATTAAATATACTAAAGATATCATCCTTATACATATCCCAGGAAAAGATCACATAATAAGCTCTTGCTCCCAGGATTCCAAATACGGCTCCGTAGATTGCAATATCATAATAATTGTCCGTATTCTGCCCCGTTCGTTTTGCCTCCCAAACGGCGATCAATAGCCCAAGAAGCAGTCCACATCCAATAACAACTCCATAGTACGCTATAGAAAACCCAAAGAGATTCAAGGACTTTCCAACGGATTCAAGATGGATTCCTAAATTAGGAAATTCAATGCTGTTTGTCATAAACAAGTACTTCCTTCCTGCAATTTAAGACTTGCTTTTAGACATTAAATCTAAACAAAATAACATCTCCATCTTTTACTACATATTCCTTACCTTCCATACCTACAATTCCTTTTTCTCTTGCTGCAGAAAGGCTTCCATTGTCCAAAAGATCCTGATAATTTACTACTTCTGCCTTAATGAATCCACGTTCAAAATCCGTATGAATCTTTCCTGCTGCCTGTGGTGCCTTGGTTCCTTTTTTAATGGTCCAAGCCCGACACTCATCCTCTCCTGCAGTCAGGAAAGAAATCAGTCCAAGAAGAGAGTAGCTTGCTGCTACCAATTTATCCAAACCACTGGAAGCAACTCCTAAGTCTTCTAAATATTCTTTCTTTTCTTCCTCGTCAAGATCCGCAAGCTCCTGCTCAATCTGGGCACAGATTACAAATACTTCTGCTCCCTCTTCGGCAGCCATCGCACGAACTTTCTCAACATAAGGATTGTCCACTCCATCGCTGGCCAGATCATCTTCTGCTACATTCGCTGCATAAATGGTAGGCTTTGCAGTCAAAAGATTATAGCCCTTGTACCAGATCTTAATGTCATCATCTTCCGGAACTTCGAAGGTTCTAGCCATCTTTCCATCTTCTAAGTGAGCCTTAACAGCCTCCACAAGCTCCAGCTCTTTAGCAAGAGTCTTATCCATCCTTGCCTGCTTAGAGATCTTTGCAATTCTGCGATCCAAGATCTCGATATCCGAGAAAATAAGCTCCAGATTAATAGTCTCTATATCACGGGCCGGATCCACAGAGCCATCCACGTGAATGATGTTTGTATCATCAAAACAACGAACCACATGAACAATCGCATCCACCTCACGAATATTCGCAAGGAACTGATTTCCAAGTCCTTCACCTTTGCTGGCACCCTTTACCAAACCTGCAATATCAACAAATTCGATAGTAGCCGGTGTTACCTTTTTTGTATGATAAAGTTCTCCAAGCTTTACAATACGATCATCCGGCACAGAAACAATCCCCACATTCGGGTCAATGGTTGCAAAGGGGTAATTCGCTGACAACGCCCCTGCTTTCGTTAACGAGTTAAATAAAGTACTCTTTCCTACATTTGGAAGTCCTACGATTCCTAGTTTCATTTTTTAAATCTCCAATCTTACAAGTGCCGTAAATACGGCATTTCTTCATTTTTTGTTATGTGAAATATGTACCATTTTGTACCAATTTAGTGGTACAGAGTTAGACGATAAGGAAATTCGAAATTTTATCCATTTCCCTTACCCGTTGTTCATCCATTGTATGTACATATCTGTTCATAGTCATTTCGAACTTTGAGTGTCCTAAATTTTCCTGTATCCACTTTAGCTTTTCGGTTGACCATACACCAACTCACCAGTTCTCAATCCTGTTTGCATAACAAATCGGTATTGTAATTCATATGCTGTTCCCTTGATTGCTTCAACAAACATTTTTCGCTCACTTCTAGTTAGTGCCGTTTTGCTTTCAGAACGCTTGCCAATGTTACTCTTTACAAGCCTGTTACATGGATTTTTTAGAATGATATCATACGCATAAGCATATTCCAGAAGATTATATAGCGTGTTCTTTGTCAACGTGATTGTACTAGACTTGTAACCTTGGTCTGCCATCTTGTTCATAATCGTTTGGCAATCAACACTTGTTACGTCTCGTAATCTTTTTTCGCCTATAACTGGTGAGATATTCGCTTCGTAACTTTCTGTATAGTTCCTAACAGTGTTCACCCTTACAGTTCGTTTCTTAATATCTGTCCAGTATACAAACCATGCGTTGACGCTTATTTGACTTGGAATATTTAAGTTGTTTGGTTTTTTATATTTAAGTTCCTCGTTTAGCCATTTTTTACAATCTTCTAAATCACGGAATGTCTTTTGCACTCGGTTCATTGCTTATGTCGGTATATCTTGCGATATAATAGCCGTCTCATCTTTGAGATATGCCTTTACCCAGTTCTCTACCTTTAAGGCTTTTCCCCATTAAGTTCGTCTCCTTTCTTCCAAAGGGAAAGCCCTATGCAATTTATATTATCACATAGGGCTTTTGTTTTCCACGTTTTATCACGTTTTGTCATTTTCCCTAACTTTTTTCATTATATTTCCTTGGAATTTTCAAGATACTTTTCTAATGCTTTTCGTTTAATCATCTTCCTTTTTCCGTTGTATAACACGTACTCCGCAGCATTGCCAAAAACCCTAACATTATATATTTATCTATCCCCTACAAAGCCCTTTAAAAAGCCATATAAACTCATCAAAAGAGCCTTGGAACATTGTTATATAACACATGCCACAAACCGTAAAAATAGTAATCTGGACGCAAAAAAGCGGTCAAGTTGACCGCTCCACAAGTTCAATATTCAATTCTTTTCCAGTGTTAAATCTTCAACGCTAAGTCCTAAAGCATTTAATTCCTTTACGCACACTTTTTCTTGATATTTCAATTCATCATCACCATATTTTTTTATTCTTTGCAATGATACATATTTTTCAAGTGCTATTTGTTTTTGTTCTTCAATCGTCATTCCTTTAATTTCCTTTCTTTCGTTCTCGTCCATTGTCAAAACCTCCTTTTTCTCGACATGTTTGTAACAACATTTTGTGCCTTGTATACCAATAATATTTTGTGCCTTATTCCAAATAATTTTCTTCTTTTTCTAGCCGTTCCATAACTGATAATTTTATGAAATCGTTTACACTCTTATAGCCTAGCTTTGTTATACGTTCTTTCGTGCCTTTTTTGAATCTACAATTTACTCGCTCAAATTTATCATCATATTTATATACGGCTCTCCGCTGTGCGTCCGTTGTCTTATGTTCCATCTTATAATCTCCTTGTTTTTTCTTATTATAGTTTATTTTGTGCCTTGTTTCAATCCTTTAATTTTTCCATTTCTGTTTCTTCCTATTATATACAAAACGGTTGTTATGCGCCTTATATCATGATACTATAATACCAACGAAGGGAACACAAGAAACAAACAACCAACAGCCCCGAACCACTCAAGGCAATGAGGACATAGGAAAGCCAGTTGATTAATTGAAAAATTCTAGTCCCTTCCTAAAAAAACCTTGAAAAAATGCTATTTGTGTATAAAGCGAATATCTACATCATAACCGCAAACGCTTGCGATTTCTTCTAATTCATTAAGTGAAAAGTTTCAAAACCGGAACACTTATCGCAACTGTTATGATGTTTGTTGGAACAATGCTGCTGTTTTTGTTTTCAAAAGGAATTCTTTCCCTTTTCTCTGCCTCGAATAAAATGTGGTTATTAAACCATGTCTTGCACATGAACGGAATATGGATTGCTTTTCCTGTCACAGAATTCATTGTATGTATGATTGCAGGATTATTGATCAGACACGATATAAGATTCTAAAAGCAAACTTCATCTATTTTTCTTTGTAATACTTGTCAAAAAAGAAGCGCCCAGATGAGCGCTTCTCCTTACCATATTAGGGCTTCGATTAAATCTCCTTGTTTTATGATTATTATTCCTTATCTCTCGTCTCCATGAGTATCACAGTTCCAGACCCAAATGTGATTACCACTTCCTCCTCCGCAAATTCATTGCTTACACAGAGGCTGTCTCTGGATGTCAATGTATGTCCATGCAGTGGATATTTCGCCCCGGTAACAGTTACTCCATAAACATCCCCACCTAATGGGAACAGTGAAAAATATGGTCCATATGCATTCCTCTTATACAAATGTGTCTCTTCTCCGATCAGACGTATCTGATTCTGACTGTCCAAAATACAAACGTCTACACCTGCCTTAAAAGGGATATTCAGGCACTGGATATTCGCCCATAGATGATCGATGCGTCCCCCGGTTGCTCCTAAGATGACAAGTTCCTTGCATCCCAGTGTCATAGCAAGACGTATCGCAATCTCTGTATCTGTGGAATCCTTCACCGGACTATATTCTCTTATTGGCACGTGAGCCTCATTTCGGAAATAATCTGCCACCTCTTCATCGGCGCTATCGAAATCTCCTACAATATAATCCGGCACCAATTTTTGGCGATAGCAAAAATCCATCCCTCGGTCCACGGCAATTATACAATCCTTCTCTTCACTCTCGATCACAGAACGGGCAAAATCATCCTCAATCTTTCCACCACTGACGATAATCATTCTCTTACTCATAGTCTTTTAAAATCTCCATGAATTTTTGGGTATTTTCTTCTACATCCCCTTTAAATACAGCAGATCCTGCCACAATGACATTGGCGCCTGCATCTATGATATCCTTGACATTTCCCAGATGGATACCTCCGTCTACCTGCACATCTACTTCCAAATTTCTTTCCTTTAAGATTGCTCTTACTTCTCTTAAACGATCGAAGGTTTCAGGGATTAGTTTCTGCCCGCCAAATCCCGGATGCACACCCATAATAAGGATCAAATCCACCATTTCTACATAGGGAATCAGATCACTGACCTTAGTCTCCGGACAGATAGAAAGTCCCACCTTCATTCCACACTCTCTGATCTTTTGGAGAGTTTTTTCCACATCGTCACAGGCTTCCAAGTGTACAGTTACATAATCTGCTCCTGCCTCTTTAAAAGTTTCAATGTAACGGATCGGCTCCCGGATCATCAAATGTGCATCGATCACCTGGTGGGTAGCACTGCGAATAGATGCTAACACTGGCATTCCAAATGAAATACTTGGAACAAATAATCCGTCCATAACATCAAAATGTAAAAATTCAGCTCCATTATCTTCTGTTTTTTTTATTTCCTGTCCGAGATTTTTAAAATCTGCTGAAAGAATCGATGGTGCCAATATGCACTTCATTCTTAATACCTCCGTCTATTCTTTAATTCCTCATATATTTCCAAATAGTCTTTATAACGGATCTTATGGATCCTTCCCTCTGCGACAGCCGTCTTTACCGCGCAATCCGGTTCATGGACATGATCGCAGCCGTTAAATTTACACTGCCCCTCAAAGGGATCAAATTCCGGAAAATAATATTTTAGTTCTTCTTTTTCAAAATCATATACATTCAAAGAACTAAATCCCGGAGTATCCATAATATAGGAATCCTCATCTACCGGAAATAGTTCTGAATGCCTGGTGGTATGTTTTCCTCGCTCAATTTTGCGGCTGATACCACCGGTTTCCATATTAGCTTTCGGTTGCAAGAGATTAATGATGGAAGACTTCCCAACACCGGAAGGACCTGCAATGGCTGTTGTCTTCCCTTTAAGAACTTCTTTTATCTTACAAATATTTTCTTCTGCCTTAGCACTGGCAAATAAAAGCTTGTATCCCGTCGGTTCATAAATCTCTCGAAGTTCTTTGATCCTAGCCTCATCTACCAAGTCCGATTTATTAAAACATAATACCACCGGAAGATCTTCTGCCTCCATCATGACCAAAAATCGGTCCAAAAGATTGTAATGAGGCTCTGGCTTTGCCACAGCAAATACCACCAATGCCTGATCAATATTTGCCACCGCCGGCCGGATCAAACTATTCTTTCTCGGGAGAATCTCCGTGATATTTCCTGTTTTTTCCTCTTCGTCTAAAATTTCAATAACGACATCATCCCCCACCAGAGGTTTGATCTTATTTTTTCGAAATACGCCTTTTGCTTTACATTCATAAACACCGGATTCTACTACGTGAACGTAGTAGAATCCGGCGATACCTTTTATTATTTTTCCCTGCATATAACACCTATTGTGTAGTAGTGGAACTTGAATCCGTGGATTCATCAGTTGAACTGTCTGTAGTACTGTTGCCGCCGTTCTCCTTTGTCGGATCCAAATCATAGGTCTCTGGACCCTGACTGATTACAAGATTTACAGTAGACCCATCATCCACACTAGATCCATCTCCCGGATCGCAGCTTATGACGCAACCGGAAGAGACATCATTGCTGTACTGATAGGTAATGCTTCCTACCGTCAGACCTGTACTCTTAATAAGCTGTCTTGCATTATCCAAAGTAGAACCCGTGATTGGAGGCACTGTAACCTTCTCCGGTGGTTCCTGTCCCTGACTTACAACCAAACCTACGGTAGTTCCGGCTGCCACTTTCTTACCAGCTGCCAGGCTCTGCGAAATAACCTTTCCCTGAGCTACGGAACTGCTATATTCATAAGTCACAGATCCTGTAAGTCCTACAGAAGCCAATGAATTTTGTGCATCTGATTCTGTCTGTCCTGTAACATCCGGAACCGTCTGTTTCTCTGCACCCTTGCTGACAGTCATTGTGATCTTTGTATCTTTACTTCCATTAGTATTAGCTGAAGGAGTTGTAGAAATAACATTTCCCTCCCCTACGGAGTCGCTATAAGAATAAGAAGATGTTACATTCTTGAAGCCTGCATCGTTTAAAGCCTTAAGTGCTTCATCCTCTGTCATACCCGTAACATCCGGAATGGTGATACTCTGTCCCACTAATCCAGAACTAACCACAACTGTAACCTTGGTATTCTTGCTTACTTTCTGACCGGATGCCGGTGTCTGAGAGCTCACTAAGCCCTCCTCATACTCTTCTGACTCTTCTCTGGAAGTAACCTCAAATCCTAAATTCTGCGAATTCAAGGTTGTCTTTGCTTCCTCCTCTGTCATGCCGGTAACATCAGGAACTTTCACCGTTTCCTTGGAACTGCTGCTGCTAATATTTAACGAAGAACCCGACTTAAAGATACCTGCCGCCCTAGCCACAGCAAATCCTACAATTGCAAGAATGATCACGGCAGCCACTATAGCGAGGATCTTAGTTAGTTTTCCCATACGAGGATTAACTTCTTCCTCACGACCACGCCTCCGTCTTTTGAATTCCTCAAAATCATCCTCGTCATCTTCGTCGTCATACTCATCGTCATCGTACTCATCATCGTCGTACTCATCATCGTCGTACTCATCATCGTCGTACTCGTCATCTTCGTACTCATCATCGTCATACTCATCGTCATCATCATAAGAATGACGGATATCATCTAATTCATCGTCCGTAATTATAACAGTATCTGCATTATTAAGAGGCGGAATATCTACAAAATCTCCGTCAGGATCCACCATACTGTGTTTTAGATCCTTAATAAGAGCTTCTACATTACTATATCTACGCTCTGCATTCTTCTGGGTACATTTTAAAATAATCTGTTCTAAGCTATAAGGAATATCTGAATTATACTCAGACGGAGGCGTGATCTCTTCTTTTAAATGTTTCATTGCAATCGCCACAGTAGAGTCTCCATCAAACGGAATTCTTCCGGTAGCCATCTCGTACAACGTAATACCTATGGAATAAATATCACTCTTTTGATCACTAAATCCACCTCGCACCTGCTCCGGAGAAGAGTAATGTACCGATCCCATGGCATTGGTAGTTACTGTATTGGAAGTAACTGCCTTGGCGATACCAAAATCTGTAACCTTCACCTTTCCATCTCTGGAAATCATAATATTCTGCGGTTTGATATCTCTATGAATCAATCCGGCCTGATGAGCGGCACTGATTCCTCCACACATCTGGATGGCAATACTAATAAGTTCTCTTGGTGCAATGCGCCCCTTTTTCTCTATATATTCCTTTAGGGTGATGCCTTCCACCAACTCCATAACCATATAATGCAGACCTCTGTCAGTTCCTACATCATATACATTTACAATATTAGGATTCATCAGCCCTGCGGCTGCCTGTGCTTCTGAGTGAAACTTCTTAACAAAAGCCTCATTCTCCTTATATTCCTTCTTCAAAACTTTAACCGCCACATAACGGTTCAGCATAGTGTCCTTACCCTTATAGACATCTGCCATGCCACCGGTGCCGATCTTACTCAGAATGCTGTACCGCTTCCCCAGTACAATTCCGTCTTTTACCATACACTCACCTCATCTGCCAACGGCTGTGCCACAATCACCCCTATGTTATCGCGACCTCCGTTGCTATTTGCCTTCTCGATCAACATCTGCACAGCCTCGATGACATCCCTTGACCCCTTAACAATATCAAAAATATCCTCGTTCTCAACCATGTTGCTGAGACCATCTGTACACATGAGTATTACATCATTTTTCTTCAAACGATATTCATAAATATCTGCTTCTACATCTTTTTTCACACCAATAGCCCGGGTAATGATATTCTTATCCGGGTGGTTTCTCGCTTCTTCAGCCTTAATACCTCCAAGTCTTACCATCTCTTCTACCAGAGAATGGTCCTTGGACATCTGTCTGATCTTATCATTAATCAGATACAGCCTACTGTCCCCTACATTGGCAAAATATAAGGTCTTATCCACGATGGTAGCCGCCACCAGGGTCGTCCCCATGCCTTCAAGTTTCACATCGGTAGCTGCCACATCGATCAATTTATTATTTGCAATCGTCACTGCATGTCTGAGAATTTCCTCAGGTTCTTTATAAGTAGTATTTGCAATTTCTTCTCTTAATACATCTACGGTATATTTCGAAGCAAAATCTCCTGCCTTGTGTCCGCCCATTCCATCGGCAACTACAAGAAGGTTCTTAAAGGGGCCCACTGACTCATCCGTCACAAAAACATAGTCCTGATTGACCTCTCTTTTTCTACCAACATCGGTCATTGCATAAAACTTCATCTAGTGTTCTCCTTTATTCAGACGACGTATGCCGTCTTCTCAATTGTCCACAGGCCCCATCGATATCAGAGCCTCTTTCCCTTCTTATAGTAACATTTATTCCTTTTTTTTCAAGTTTATTTTTGAATTCGAGGGCTTTTTTGCCATCAGGCCTTTGGTAGTCCCTCTCCTTAATAGGGTTCACCGGAATCAAGTTCAAATGGCAATTTCTATGTTTTAAAATTGCTGCAAGTTCCGCCACATCTTCCTCTGCGTCATTAACTCCTGCTACCATACTATACTCGAAAGTGATTCTTCTTCCGGTTTTTTCAAAATAATAATCACAGGCTTCTAATACCTCATCCAGATTGTATTTAAGTGCCACAGGCATGAGCTTCTCGCGCTTCTTTTGACTGGATCCGTGAAGGGAAAGTGCCAGAGTAATCTGAAGTCCCTCCTCTGCCAGTCTTCGTATGTTCGGAACGATTCCACAGGTGGATGCCGTAATGTTTCTCTGGCTGATATTAAGGCCATGTTCATCGCTTAACATATGTATGAATTTCAGAAAATTATCGTAATTATCTAGCGGCTCTCCTGTTCCCATGACCACTACATTTGATACCCTCTCTCCGGTCATTTTCTGAATCTGATAAATCTGTCTTAACATCTCCGATGGTCTGAGGCTTCGCTCCAGTCCGCCGATGGTAGATGCACAAAATCTGCAGCCCATGCGGCATCCTGCCTGGGAAGAAATACAAACGGAATTCCCGTAATTATATTTCATAAGAACACTCTCTATCATATTTCCATCTTCCAGCTCAAAAAGGAATTTCTCCGTTGGATCCACCTTAGAGACCTGATGATCTATCATCCGAACTGTAGCGATTTCATAATTCTCTTCTAGATTCTCCCGAAGTTTTTTCGGAAGGTTTGTCATTTCATCAAAATGCTCCGCCAACTTCACATGGAGCCATTCATAGATCTGCTTTCCACGAAAAGGTTTCTCCCCAAGGCTCTTCATTTCTTCTATTAATTCTTCGTAATTAAACGAGGTTATATCTATTTTACTCATATATATGTGCTAGCCTTCCCTCCGGAATCTGGCGATATAAAAGCCATCTCCCTCATGAATCCCCTGCAGTCTCTGTTCCTCGTATTCCAGACGAAATTCCGGATATTCCCTTTCAAACCAATGGGCATTTTCCGTATTTTCTTTTTTATTTACGGTACAAGTACTGTAAACAAAAGTTCCTTCAGGTTTTACATAGGATCTTACGGTGGATAAAATCTGCCTTTGAAGCTTCTCTAATTCTCCCTGCCCTTCTAAAGTCGTCTTATATTTCAAATCCACTTTTCTGGCAAGAACCCCCAGTCCCGAGCAGGGAAGATCCGCGATTACAAGATCTGCCGTCTCCACAGAATCGGGACTCAAAACCGTAGCATCCTGACATTTTGCCTCGATATTTTTAAGGCCGCTTCTTTCTATATTTTCCCAGATAAGGTCCACTTTATAATCCGTCAGATCCCTGGCTTCCACGTGGCCACTTCCCTTTAAAAGCTCTGCCACGTGAATTGCTTTTCCTCCGGGAGCCGCGCATACATCAATACAAACATCTCCCTCTTTCGGATCAGCTGCAAATGCCACCTGCATAGAACTTATATCCTGAATCTGATAATAGCCTTTCCGGAAGCTATCCAAAGCCGAAAGTCTGTCGTAGCCGGATAAATACAGCGCGCAAGGAATGCCAGGCACTTCCCGGACCTTCACATTTTCTTTTTCAAGAATCTCCATCAAGTCTTTTTTTGCTATTTTCTCTTCATCAAACCGCACCGCCAAAGCAGGCGTTTTTAGAGATGCCTCTGCCATTCGCTTTGCCTTTTCTTTACCATAATCCCCGATCCACTGCTCTAGAATCCACATCGGAAGGGAATATTTTATAGATAAGCAGGCAAGTTCCTCCTCCGGATATTTGACAGTATCCAGGTTCCTACTGATATTTCTAAGAACACCATTTACAAAGCCCTTTAGTTGTCCAAAGCCGCGTTTTCCTGCGAGTTTTACCGCCTCGTTGCACACTGCCGCATCCGGAATGGCATCCATGTATTTGATCTGGTAAACGCTGCTTCTCATAATGGTACGGATCACCGGCTTCATTTTATTTACTTTCACTTTAGAAAATTGATTTAAAATATAATCAATCTCTATCATGCGCTCCAGGGTTCCATTTACCACCCGAGTGATAAAGGCTCTCTCTTTTTTATCCAAATATTGATATTGATCCAACACCTGTCTCAAGGCAATGTGGCTATACTCCCCATCCCTTGTGATCATAAGCAGGATCTCCAAGATCAATTCTCTGTCATTTACCGATGATGCCATGTTTTCCTCCCGGTTTCTAAAATGTCTGGTTCTTAGTCTCTTCTTCGATTCTGCGTTAAAAGCAGAATTCTAAGAAGCTGTAAAATTGCAGAAGCGGCTCCTGCTACATAGGTAAGGGCTGCAGCTGTCAGTACTTTTCTTGTAGCCGCTACCTCTCTTTGATCTAACATGTGCGTACTATCCAAAATCTTTACCGCGCGATGAGAAGCATTAAACTCCACCGGCAAGGTTATAATCTGAAATAGCACCGACAATGAAAATGCAAGAATTCCTATATTTAACAATAATACGGAAGTGCTTCCATTTAAAAATAATCCGATAATAATAAGAGGCCACGCAATCTGGCTTCCAAAATTTGCCACCGGAACGAGAGATCCTCGAATCGTAAGAGGTGCATAAGCAGTGGCATGTTGAATGGCATGTCCGCACTCGTGTGCCGCTACACCCATAGCTGCCACGGATCTGGAATTATAGGTAGCATCAGAAAGTCGTACCACCTTTGTCCTTGGATCATAATGATCCGTCAGATTTCCGGAAATATGTTCCACGGAAACATCATAAATTCCCGCATTCTTAAGAATGATCTCTGCTGCCTCTCTTCCGGTCATTCCGGAATGGTTTCCCACTTTGGAATACTTGTTAAAGGTAGAGCGCATCACAGCAGAAGCCACAAGACAGATGACGACTCCGATTAAAACTAAAATATACGTTGGATCTAGTCCATAGCCATATCCATAATAATACATAGAATGTACCTCCTATTTTGTAATTTTCTTAAGTACATCCCCCTCATTTACCTGATAACCCAAGAGAAATGCCGATGCATCCATACGCTTCTTTCCCGGAATCTGAAGGGATTTGATTTTCAAAGCCCCCTCTCCTGTCTGCACATGGAAGCCATCTTTTTCTACACAGATGATAGTTCCCGGCTCTTTCCCTGAATCCTTAGAAGAAACCTCCGCCTCCCAGATTTTCATGGTTTTCCCCTGCCAGTCTGTATAAGCACTGGGCCACGGATTCAGTCCACGAATCAAGCGTTCAATGGACACCGAGGATTCACTCCAATCGATATTTCCCAATTCCTTGGTCAACATCTTTGCATAGGAAGTTGTCGTATCCCCCTGAGGTGTCCAAGTGGCTGTTTTATTCTCCAAAGCGTTCAAGGTTTTTACACAAAGATCCGCCCCTTCCTTTGACAATCTATCAAAAAGGCTTCCCCCTGTCTCTTTCTCATCCAAAGGAACCTCTGTTTTCAGGATGATATCTCCGGTATCCAAGCCTTCGTTCATCTGCATCGTAGTGACACCTGAAACCTTCTCTCCATCAATCACCGCCCACTGAATCGGCGCTGCACCTCTATACTTTGGAAGTAAAGATGCATGAACATTGATGCATCCGTAGGGAGTCATCTCCAGGATTTCCTTTGGAAGAATCTGCCCAAAAGCTACAACAACGCAGATATCTGCCTCATAACCACGAAGAGTTTCTATGCACTCCTTCTCTCTGATCTTCTTCGGCTGAAAAGCGGGAATATCATGAGCTACAGCAACTTCTTTCACAGGGGTAAATTGCATTTTTCCGCCTCTTCCCTTAGGCTTATCTGGCTGTGTTACTACCAGAACAATCTCATGCCCGGCATCGATGAGAGCCTCCAAAGTCCCTACTGCAAAATCTGGGGTTCCCATAAAAATTACTTTCATCTAGTCATCTCCATTCATACAACAATCTTATAGCAACATCATTTATCTAAAACCTTCTCAAATTTTTCAGACAACTTCTTTTATCTAAAGTTCTCTCAAATCTTCAAGACAACTTCTTTTATCCAAAACCTTCTCAAATCTTCAAGACAACTTCTTTTATCTAAAATCTTCTCAAATCTTCAAGACAACTGCTTTATTCTTCATCGTAATCCACGTCGTGAAGTTCTCCCTCTACTAAGTCTACATAAAGATGTCCGCCAAGATGATCAATCTCATGACAGAGAGCTCTTGCAAATAATTCTGTCCCCTCTACGGTAATCTCTTCCATCTCTTCATTCAAAGCCTTTACAATCACATGATTCGGTCTGGTAACCTGTCCCGCTTTTCCCGGAACACTAAGACATCCTTCGTCTCCTACCTGCTCCCCATCCGATTCTACCACCTCCGGGTTAATGAGAACTACCGGTCCCTCTCCAATATCAATAACAACGATTTTCTTCAAAACTCCTACCTGAGGAGCAGCGAGTCCTACCCCCTGGGCTTCATACATGGTATCTAACATATCTTCAATGAGGATACGAGTACGTAACGTCATACCGGTAACTTCCTTACACTCTTTTCTTAATACCTCATCTCCAATTTCTCTAATTTTTCTAAGTGCCATTTTTCATTTTCCTTCCTATCATTCTAACTACGTTAAAACACATTCATAGGATTAAAATCAAACTGAATTCCCATGGTGTTAAATCCTGAATTTATTTCGATATATCGTTCCAGAAGGTCCTTGATGCGAACCAAGGCATCATAATCCTTACTTTTCATATATAGGACTCTTCGATAAACATCATTTACCTTTCCCACATATGGACTTGCAGGTCCAATGATCGTTATTTTCTTTTCTTTATCATATTTTAAAGCAAATGCCTTTAAATATCCTGCTGCCAATTCCAGCTGCTCTTCCTTTGGCCCTGTCATAAGAATGGCTAAAAGCTCTTCCGCCGGCGGATATCCCATAAGGTCTCTGTATTCCATCTCTTTTTCATAGAACCCTTGATAATCCTGCTTGGCCGCAAGAGTAATACTATAGTGATCCGGACTGTAGGTTTGAATTACAACCTCTCCGGCTTCCCTCCCTCTTCCGGCTCTTCCCGCCGCTTGGGTTAGAAGCTGAAAGGTACGCTCCCCTGCCCGGTAATCACTGGCATTCAAAGAAAGATCTGCAGCTAATATTCCTACTAAAGTTACATTCGGAAAATCGTGTCCTTTCACGATCATCTGGGTGCCAATGAGGATGTCCGCCTCCCCACTTCCAAATTTCTCCAGAATCTGTTCGTAGCCATCCTTCTTTCTGGTAGTGTCTAAATCCATCCGAAGTACCCTTGCAGTCGGAAAAGTTCGCTTCACCATATCCTCAATCTGCTGGGTCCCTGCCTTAAACTCTCCAATATAAGCGGAGCCACAGGAGGGGCAGGTTGTCAAATGGCTCTTAGTATATCCACAATAATGACAAATGAGCTTTCCCCCTCGGTGAAGAGCTAAGGAAACGTCACAGTGGGGACATTTTACTACATAACCGCAGGCTCTGCAAGATAAGAAGCCAGCATAGCCCCTTCGATTAAGAAAAAGCATCATTTGCTGGCCTTTTTTCAGGCGATCCGTCATAAGAGCCTTTAATTTTTCACTTATAATAGAGCGATTTCCCTGACGAAGCTCCTGCCTCATATCCTGCACATATACTTCAGGAAGTTCACTATCTCCAATTCTCTCAGAAAGTTCCAAAAGATGAAATCTTCCACTTTCGCAGGCATGATAGGCTTCCAGAGACGGCGTAGCGGAGCCCAATACTACACTGGCTTTCTCCAGTTCTCCTCGTTTAATGGCCACCTCTCTGGCATGATATCTTGGAATCTGCTCGCTTTTATAGGAATTTTCATGTTCCTCGTCAATAACAATAAGACCAAGATTTGAAAAAGGGGTGAACAAGGCCGACCTCGGGCCGATCATAACATCAACCTCTCCTCGCTTCACTCGCTCCATCTGATCCGAACGTTCTCCGGCAGACATTTTTGAATTAAGTATGGAAACCCGACTACCGAATCTTCCATAGAATCGAAGAACCGTCTGGTAAGTTAAGGAAATTTCAGGGATCAAGAGGATTGCCTGACGTCCTGTTTCCAAAACTCTGGCAATCATCTCCATATAAACCTCTGTCTTTCCACTGCCTGTGACACCGTGAATCAAATAGGTTTCTCGTCTTCCCATTTCATAATCTTTCCAGAAAGTCTCTATAGCATGTTCCTGATCCTTTGAAAAGATTACTTCTTTACGTTCCTTCATCTCATAACGAATGGGATTTCGAAAAGAAATCTCGGAAGTAATAGAAATTATTTTCTGTTCCACCAGAGCGTCCACCACCGGTTTCGTAATATGAAGAGTTCTCTTAAGCACTCCATAATCTTGTTCCGGCTGATCGATCAGTGCCGCAAGAAGTCTTGCTCTTGCTTTTTGATTCTTTTGTAAATAAAATTCAAGTTTCTCTTCTGCCTCCTGTTTTGATAGGAGAAGGCAAATCTTTTTTCTTTCCTGAATCTTTTCTTTCTTCTTTATCGGAAGGGTGGTCTTAAGAGCCTGGATTAAGGTTCCGCCGTAGTAGGATTTCATCCATACTGCCAAGGCAATGAGCTTTGACTCAATCCTTACGGCATTTTCAGAGATCCGCAAGATTTCCTTGATCTTATCTCTGTCATAGTCCGTATCCTCAGAAAATCCTACCACATAACCTTTGATTTCCCTATTTCCTCTTCCGAAAGGAATGACAACTTCCATGCCCTCTGTCAGATTTCCCTCCATATCCCCGGGAACCTTGTACTGAAAAACTCTATCTAATTTTTCATGCGTGATATCTACGATAATATCTGCGTACATATAGTCCCCCTATCCTTCTTTTTCGGCAATCACCTGTTATTTTTCTTTTAATTCTTCCAGCACTTCCTGGATCAATACTCTCTCATCCATATCATGCTTCACGCCCTTAATTTCCTGATAGGTCTCATGACCCTTTCCTGCCAGGATAATAACATCTCCCGGCTCTCCATTTTCGATCGCATACTTAATAGCTTCCTTACGGTCACAAATGGTAATATATTTTCCATCTGTCTTTTGAATACCGGTCACGATATCGTCGATAATAGCCTGAGGCTCCTCGAATCTTGGATTATCCGAGGTAATGATGGTAAAGTCAGACATACGTCCGGACACCTCTCCCATCTCATAGCGACGGCTCTTTGCACGGTTTCCACCACAACCAAATACGGTAACAATTCGCTTTGGATTATAATCTCTCAAGGTATGAAGCAAACTCTCTAAAGCCATAGCATTATGGGCATAATCAATCATCAGGGCAAAATCGTCAGAAACCTTGATCATCTCAATACGTCCTTTTACCTTTGCCACCTTAAGAGCTGCTTTAATAGTATCTACCGGTACATTAAAATGTCTGCAGACCGCAATGGCAGTCAGAGAATTATAGACACTGAAATCTCCCGGAATATCGATCTCTACATCGAAATCCATAAGACCGCTGACATGATATTTCATTCCCAAATATCCCGGTCTTGAAACATGCTCTACATTGGTAGCCCGAAGGTCTGCTTTCTCAGAAAAACCGAAGGTTTCTCTCTTACAGGTCGAATTCTTAAATACATCCTCATACCAAGGATCATCCACATTTGCAATACCAAGATTACACTGACTAAATAAAATTCCCTTACATCTTTTGTAATCCTCGAAATCTTTATGCTCATTTGGACCAATGTGATCCTCTCCCAAATTGGTAAAGATACCGATTTCAAACTGGATACCAGCTACACGGTGGAGCATAAGTCCCTGGGAGGAAACCTCCATAACCACGGTATCACAACCTGCCTCCACCATTTCCGCAAAATATTTCTGAATGGTATAGGACTCAGGAGTGGTATTATTTGCAGGGATACTCTTATCTCCAATGATGGCCTCAATGGTTCCAATAAGACCAACCTTACGGCCAACTCCTTCTAAAATAGATTTCACCATGTAGGTAGTGGTAGTTTTTCCCTTGGTTCCGGTGATTCCAATTACATGTAGCTTCTCTGCCGGATATCCAAAGTAAGCAGCTGACATAAGCGCCAAGGCATAACGGGTATCCTCCACCTTGATCACGGCAAGCCCCTCCGGTGCCTCTACTTCTCTCTCAACAATCACTGCTGCTGCACCTTTTCCAGCCACATCTTCTACATAGGTATGTCCGTCAGACACAGCGCCGCTGATGCAGACAAATACGCTGCCTTCCTTTACTTTTCTCGAATCGTTAATAAGCTCTCCGACTTCGATCTCATCACTTCCCTGCAGAGTCTTATATTCTAAACGTTCCAATAACTGTGTTAATTTCATTGTATTTCCTCCAAATTCGGATAATTTTGCCAACCTTCATTATAACATCAAACCATATATCATCAAAGAAGATTTTCCAACCCATATATCCCTAGTATAGTTTTCTATAGATTTCTTCCATCTGAGGAATGGTAAATTTCACATAGCTTTGATTTAAAAGCCTTTGCTGTCCGGCTTCCACACTGACGGCAAACTCATGAATTTCTTCTTCCCTCATTCCGTAATCTCTTAATTTCTTTCTGGAAATGATCTTATCTAACAATGTTTCTAATTCTGTATAGACAGCATCCGGCTCACATTCCAAAAGCCCTGCCAAATACTGATTCAATTCCACCAGATCTCCCGTAGGATTTAATCGCTGATATTCTGCAAAAACTGTTGTAAGGAATTGATAATTAGCCTCTCCGTGGGTCACATGGTAGACACCACTCAATGGGTAGGACATGGCATGAACCGCTCCTGTTCCCGCATTTCCAAAAGCAACTCCCGCTAAATTGCTGGCAACCAAGAACTGCTCCAAAAGTTCCAACCGTTTCTCTGTACCATATTCGATAATCTGCTTAAATCCGTCCAAGATCATTTCCATGGCCTGTTTACTGAACATTCTGGTATAAAGATTAGCCTTCGGAGACACATAGGATTCAATAGCATGAATAAAGGCATCAATAGCGCTGGTGGCAAAGAAGGAATAAGGAAGCTTTGTAAGAAGCTCCGGAATCAGCACGGCCTTATCTGCGTAAATGGCATCCTCCGCCAATCCTAATTTACTGTGAATGCTGGCAAGCTCTGTAATAGAAACATTGGATACTTCAGATCCCGCCCCACAGGTTGTTGGCACTGCGATCAGTGTATGAGCTTTTTCCAGAGGAACCTTTCTCGTAAAATACTCTTCTGTCGTGGCATCTCCCTTTAAAACCAAAACCTTCGCCATATCAATGACAGCTCCGCCACCAATGGCGATGATTCTATCACATCCAGAAGTTCTGTAATCTTTAAGAAGGGCATCGATCATAGCATCCGTCGGTTCCCCTGCTCCGTATTTACTCTTGTATTCCACCCTTGCATTTATGTCAAGAGGTGCAAAATAAGTATCAAAGGTGCTTTTACTGGCCAGGATAAAATCTTCCTCACCGATCTTATATTCCTTCACGAAATCTGCTGCTGTTTTGTAAGTTTCTATGGTTGTTTTCTGTTGAAATAATTTCATAATAGCTTCCTTTCTATCCCGTTCTATACTATATTTATACGCTTCTCTGTCTTTTATTATTTTTCTTTTTCTGAATTTTCCACCGGGATAACAATTTCTCTGTGCTCCACGGAAGTAGAAAATACCACCAGTGTCCTGGTTTTCCCAAACTGATGAATATCATTTACAAATTGATCCAACGCATCGGTGGTATGAAACAGTCCCTCGATCAGCATGGAATAATCTCCCGTAACGCAGTTGCACTCGATAATATTCTTCTTTTCCCGAATGTATGGATAAAATCGTTCTTTATCCTGGGGTTCTAAATCCAAACAGATAAAGGCTTTTATATAGTAGCCCAAAGCCATAGGACTAAGTACCGCATGATACCCTGTGATATATCCGTTTTTCTCCAGGTTGCTGATTCTGGCCGAAACTGCAGGGGAGGACAAGAACACGTGCTCCGCCAGCTCCTTAATGGGCATCCGTGCATTTTCACTCAGAAGGTTCAAAATCTGTCTGTCAATGTTGTCAATTTCGTAATTCTTCAAGGCTTCACCTTCTCACTTTATTTTTTTAAGTATTTTACCCTTTTTTCCTATGGTTTTCAAGTTTTTCGCAAAAGTTTTTAAATATCAACACTCTTCCACCAAAATTATTGACTTGTCTTTTTTTCGGGTTTATATTCCTGGTTGTGCAAAGGACAGGTAAATACATCCAAACATTTCACCTGGACCCTGGCCACTACTATATAAGCAAGGAAAGGAGTTCACCCCAATGAATTCAGAAACAAAGAACACTTACGATCCTTATGAAAATGTTGTTGCCGTTATGGAGGAAGCCATGAAGATCGGACACATCAACACAACTATGTTCGATATCATTAAGAATCCTCAGCGGGAAACCAAAGTATATCTTCCGGTAGAAATGGACGATGGACATGTGGAAGTATTTGAAGGATACAGAGTCCAGCATTCCAATATCCGTGGACCTTTCAAAGGAGGTATCCGTTTTCATCAGGATTGTACCCTCAGCGAAGTAAAAGCATTGTCTGTATGGATGTCTTTAAAATGTGCAGTAGCAAATATTCCATACGGCGGCGCTAAGGGCGGAATCAAGGTGGACCCTTCTAAATTATCAAAAAGCGAACTTCGAAGACTGACAAGACGTTATACCTTTGCCATTGCGCCGATCATCGGAGCTGATACCGATATCCCGGCACCGGATGTAAATACCAATGCTCAGACTATGGCTTGGATTTTAGACACCTACAGCCAATTGGCCGGAAAACCATGCCCGGGAGTTGTCACCGGAAAACCCGTAGAATTAGGTGGTTCCAGAGGACGTAATTCTGCTACCGGTCGTGGCGTTTACTACAGCACCAAATTCCTTTTACACGAGCAGGGCAAAGATATCAAAAAAGCCCGCATCGCTATCCAGGGAATGGGTAATGTAGGAAGCAATGCCGCAAGAATTTTCTATCACAGAGATATTAAGGTTGTTGCCGTCAGCGATGTTTCCGGAGGACTATATAAAGCAACTGGTCTTGACATTACAGAAATCTCTGAATTCTTGGAGACAAAAGGGAATCTCTTGAAAGACTATAACGCTGCAGGTGTAGAACACATTACCAACGAAGAGCTTCTCACCTGCGACTGCGATGTATTGATCCCTGCTGCATTGGAGAATCAGATCACAGCAGAGGTTGCTGAAAAAGTGAAATGCTCCTATGTCATCGAGGCAGCCAACGGACCGACCAGCGAAGCTGGTGATAAGGTTCTGGAAGCTCGTGGAATCCCGGTAATCCCTGATATCTTCGCTAACTGCGGTGGTGTTATCGTTTCTTATTTTGAGTGGGTACAAAATATCCAAGAGCTTACCTGGACCAGAGACCGGGTAAATGAGATGTTAGGCGACCTTATGAGTAAGGCATTCTTAGACATCTTGAATGCAAAGAAGGAATGCAATTGCACCTATCGAATGGCAGCTTATATTGTAGCCCTTAGGAAATTAGTTTACGCCGAGGAAATCAAGGGAATCTTCCCGTAAACGGTTTCGTTCATCTTTTTGTTCATCATTATTGTTTGATTTTTTCTAATTTTTCATATGTTTGTTTTAAAGCCTCCGGGGCAGGTTCTCTTACAAGAGACACCTGCCCCGGAGGCTTTTTTATAGCTCTTTTGGGGTAATTCATGTTTCCTGTTCTTTTTGAAGGTACTTTTAATAGTACTTTTGATGTTTCTTCTAACCGGCAAAGGAACTTTATTGACATTCCTCCTGAGAATATTTATACTTCTAATAGTTAGGATTGTAACTATTTATAGGAGGAATCGTTATGGACACATCTTTTCATTACCTGACCATGGCTAATCAAATGCTGATCCAAAAGCATCTTTTAGAAAGTGTAAAAGGCGCCGGACTTACCATGGGACAACCAAAGGTTCTAGATTTTTTGAAAGATCATGACGGCGCCAGCCAGAAGGAAATCGCGGCAGGCTGTCTCATCGAGGCCGGATCTCTTACTTCTATTTTAAATCGAATGGAAGAAAAAGGACTGATCGAACGAAAAATTCTAAATGGAAATCGCAGAACCTTTCACATTTTCCTGACAGAAGATGGGAAAAAGGGTCAAAAAATTGTGGAGGAAACCTTTCTTCATATTGAAAATGTAGCCTTCCAAAATATTTCCGAAAAAGAAATCCAGGCCTTCATGAAAACCTACGAAAAGATCTATAACAATTTGTGGGATAGCCTCCTAAATTAATACCTAATAATCACTAAAGGAAAGAAGGAACTTATTGAATGAACAAACTAAAAGCTTACATTGTATTTTTAATCGGGCTATTCGTAAACTCTCTGGGAGTCAGCCTGATCACGAAAGCCAGTCTTGGTACCTCACCTATTTCTTCCATTCCCTATGTACTGAGTCTGAACTTCCCATTTACCCTAGGAAATTTTACGATCTTCTTTAGTATTTTACTTATTCTTCTACAAATTCTTATATTAAGAAAGAACTTTAAGATCGAACATCTCTTGCAAATCCCTGTATCCATCATTTTTGGATATTTCATCGATCTGACTATGCTCATGTTTTTCTGGGTACATCCCGAAACCTATATCATGAAAATCGTATATCTTTTGATTGGATGTCTGATTCTTGGATTCGGTGTCTACATGGAGGTACTTGCCGATGTAGTTATGCTTCCCGGAGAATCTTTTGTAAGAGCCATTGTTCTTACCTGGAAAACCAATTTTGGAACCACTAAGATCTGCTTTGACGTGTCCATGTCCGTCATTGCTGCCGTTTTGTCCTTCGTATTTGCCGGAAAACTGGAAGGTGTCCGGGAAGGAACCATTATTGCCGCGCTTTTGGTAGGTTACGTAGCCAGAGTCTTCGGAAAACGTTTAGCTTTTATAAAACCAATGCTATTCCCGGAGGCCACCAAAGATGCCGATCATACAGCCTCAACTTCTTCCGAATCCTCTAAAGATTCTTTAAAAAATGGGGTCTGGGTTCCACAATTAAACCCCGGCTTTAAGAAAAATGTCATTGTCATCGGTCGCCAGTTCGGAAGCGGCGGACACGAAATCGGCCAGAAATTGGCAGAAGCATTTGGTTTTAAATTTTACGATCAGGAAATTATCGCCATGACAGCAGGCACTACGGGATATACCCCGGAATTTATTAAGAAAAACGAAGAAATGATGACTAGTAGCTTTCTTTATGACTTGGTAAATCAAATGTATATCTACTCTGGATCCGAGGAAGAAGCTCCTAAAGATAAGATCTTTGAGGCGGAGTCCAAGGTAGTAACAGATCTTGCAAAGGAAGGCAACTGTGTAATTATCGGCCGTTGTTCCGATTATGTTTTAAGAAATGATCCAAACTGCTTAAAACTCTTCTTTACGGCTCCAATGGAACAGCGGATCAAACGGGTTATGAATCGTCTGAACCTTTCAGAAAAAGATGCTAAGACAAAAATGCAAAAGGAGGACAAATTCAGAGCCGACAACTACCATTACTACACAGGATGTAGCTGGGGCGCTGCAAGTAATTTTGATCTAACCATAAATACAGCCCTGGGAGAGGATTATATTAAGTACTGCGTGACTGAAGCCATGAAGCACTAAAATCCACCCACAGGGCCAGGATAAACATTTTTAATTAAATCCTATCAATCTTCTTGCCACGGTATAAGCCAGGGACGAAACCTTTCGTCCCGGTTTTCCCGGCAAGTTCATAGTCTGTCCTAAGATGCCATATCGAATTTTGATATAACTCTTAGGATCTTTTTTTCTAAGATAAATCCAAAGTTCTTTTTTCTTCTCTAAGTTTTCCTTCTTCTTAGATCGAATCAACAAAATCGAAGAAACCGTCATCATAATAGCCAAATAGCTTGTCATATAGCGACGAAGCTTTTTATTCGGGATATCCTTTAACTGATACATATCAATCATGGTTTTGGTTACATAGATCTGCTGATCTACTCTGGAGATCATCACCTTCTCATTTACTGACTGATCTTCTCTTCCGATGTAGTAGCGATAGAAATCCACGTCCAAATAGTACATCTTGTGGATATGAGGAAGCGGGAAATATACATAAATATTGTCTACATAGAAGGTATGTTTTGGAAGATGCAACTGATTCAGCTTAAGCAAATCTGTCCGGTAAATAACCGAATGCATCAGGATATATTGATCCAAATGAAAACGTCCGATATCTCCCCAACCAAAAATCTGATCCTGTGGAAGTACATTTCTGTAATGTATTACCTTCTTATGAGTGGCTCCCACCTTCTCATAGACATAGTTTGATATAATCATATCCAAGGTTTCTGACTGCTCTTCCATTTTATGAAGAAGATCAAGGATTTTAAGCAGAGAATCCTTGTCCACCCAGTCATCACTGTCTACAACCTTAAAATATTTTCCTGTGGCATTTTCCAGACCGTAATTTACAGCATCTCCATGTCCGCCATTTACCTTATCCACAATCTTTACAATCCCCGGATATTTTTCCGCATATTCATGGCCGATTTCCGAGGTTCTATCCTTCGATCCATCGTTGACTACGATAATCTCCACATCCTCTCCTCCGGGAAGAATGCTCTCGATAGCATTGGCCATGTATGCCTCCGAATTATAACTAGGGATGGCAAATGATATATATTTCATATTATATTCCTTTCTAAACAA
Source organism: bacterium (assembly GCA_963658085.1). Taxonomy (GTDB): domain Bacteria; phylum Bacillota; class Clostridia; order Lachnospirales; family Lachnospiraceae; genus CAKRJP01. The sequence continues at coordinate 66,282 of CAVKOU010000006.1, read as the reverse complement.
CTCCAAAATTTTCGCGACTCACCAAATTATTATAGACTATTTCCCTTGGTTTTCCAACCAAAATATACGTAAAATATACTGCCGGAATCCCCCCAAATAAGGGATTCTTTAACGTTCTTTCATGTTCGCAAAATAAACAAAGTTTGTTAACAATTTGTTCACGACTTTAACATTATTTCTTCATAGCTAGCCGATATACTAAGAACCATCAAAGAGACGTTATCAGTTATTTAGAATAAACTTTTTCATAATACATGCCGGGAATCGCATAAGCGGTTACCCGGCATCCTCCCTTTTATCCCCCGTTTTAATTTTTGACATAACAAAATCCCCAACACATCTCTGTATCGGGGATTTATTCATCAACCTTTTTTCAAACCCAATCTAGATCACATCTAATTTGTCTAGATTCCTAACTTTTCTTTCATGTAATCTACAGGAGTAGACTTTCCTGTATAAAGCTCAATACCAATAAGAGCCTGGAACAACATCATGCCCATTCCGTTGTATACTCTGTCACATCCAGCTTCTTTTGCCTGCTTCATCATAACAGTCTCTCTTGGAGCGTAAACGGTATCTGTTACGATCAAGTCCTTCTTGAAGAATGATGTATCAGGAATGTTAGAAAGATCTTCCAATGGGTGCATACCAACACCTGTAGCATCACAGAAGATATCTGCCGCGTGCATCTTCTCTTTCAGGAGATCCTTATCTGCAAGATCGTTCATAGTAGCCTTACAGTTGGTGTTCTTGTTGATAAGTTCAACAATTTCTTCTCCGCGGCTGTAGAATTTATCCTTAATGTTGAAGATCTCAATTTCTGCAATTCCATCAAGAGCTCCGACAACAGCGATAGCAGTAGCGGCTCCGCCAGTTCCGATCAGTACCAGCTTCATTCCCTTAAAGTCGATACCCTCTTCTTTGATTGCCTGCCAGTATCCCATACCGTCAGTGTTGTATCCCTTTAATTTACCAGTAACATTTCCATTCTCATCACGTAAGTTTACTACCGTATTAATAGCTCCACAAAGCTTTGCAGCCTCGTCAACCTCATCAAGATACTGATGTACAACAGTCTTATTAGGCATAGAAATGTTAGATCCCAACATCTTTAATGCACGAATACTCTGTACAGCATCCTTTAATGAATCGTTGTCTACCTCAAATGCCAACTGGATAACATCATCACCATTCTTATCATATGCAAGATTGTGAGTTGTTGGTGACTGTGAGTGACGAATTGGATAAGCCATTAATCCTACGAGTTCTGTGTGTCCTGTTACATTCGGCATAATTTTGTTCTCCTTATTTTTTTATTTGCCGTTATCTAATACTTTACAAGTTAAATAACGGCCTTTTCTTTTTTATATTTGCATACTATGTCTACTCAAGTGGTCTTAAGGTAATAAAGCCTTCATTCTCAAGTACATTTAAAATTGCACGACCTTCCATGGTTCCTTCCATGATACGACGAGCACGTACAGAATCTCCGATATTATAAACATAGGTATCTGTATCTTCAAATTCTTTCTCAAGATCTGCTAACAATGGATTATTTGCACGCATTCCTAAGCAGTTGAATCCAAGATCAAATTCAAGATCCTTGATCTCTCCATCTGGAAGTTTTACTGTAAATGCATTCTCCTTTACTTCCTGAAGAGCTGTGTTTACATACTCTTTTACTCCATACTTATCATGAGTCTCTCTCATAGAGCACTTGGTGATCGGATCAGCCAGCATACCAATCTGAGGAAGCATATCTACGATTGAACACTCAGCTCCAAGTGGTGCAAAATACTCAATAACATCAAGTCCTACAGATCCTCCACCTACAACTACTACCTTCTTGCCTTTGCAAGCTTCCTCTGGATATTTTCCTGCATTCAGGTTATTGATCATTCCAAAAATAGTCTCTACATTTCCTGCTTCAATATTTTCCTTTAATCCTTTGATCGGTGGAACAAGCGGAACTGAACCTGTCGCATTTACCACGATATTCGGCTTGAACTGCTTGATAGTCTTAATATCCGCCTCGTGGTTCAAGAAGATATACAAATTATCCAATCTTGCTGCACGTGCTTCCAAATACTTCGGGAAATCCTTCATACGAGTCTTACTTGGAAGATCGGAAATAAAGGTAGAAAGTCCGCCAAGATGATCTTTCTTCTCTAACACAAATACATTACATCCAACTTCTGCAGCTGTACAAGCGGCCTCAAGTCCTGCTGTACCTCCGCCTACCACTACTACGTTGCAGTTTTTGTTGATTTTCAAATCCTTATATACATCACCTTCAGGAACTGCAGGATTTACTGTACAACGGATTGGTCTGTTAACACCGATACGGTTGCCTGCACAACCAACGTTACAAGAAATACATTTACGAAGGAAGTCTTCCTCTCCATGTTGAACTTTCTTCACCCAGTTTGGTTCTGCGATAAGTCCACGACCCATACCTACGATATCTACGTCTCCGCTCTCTAATACCTTCTCTACAACAGCTGGATCACGGTAATTTCCAGTATTGATTACCGGCTTTCCAAATTTGTCTTTTACAGCTCTTGACATATAAGAACGCCATCCATCAGGAAGGAAGTTAGAATCAATTTGATATTGCAAAGATGGATTAAGTCCACAAGACACATCGTACATATCTACATATTCATCTAAATATTCTAAGTACTCCAAAGTATCCTCTAAAGTATTTCCTCCTGGCACACGCTCTTCTGCTGAAACACGAACAATGATTGGGAACCATTGTCCTACTGCGTTACGAACCTCTTCCAATACCATGCGAGGGAATCTCATACGGTTTTCCACAGATCCACCAAATTCATCAGTTCTCTTATTGTAATATGGTGAGATAAACTGACTCATAAGATAAGAGTGTCCACAGTGGATCTCAATAGCATCAAATCCGATAGCCTGTACTCTCTTAGCAGCCTCTCCATATTTCTTTACTGTTGTAAGGATTTCTTCCTTCGTCATAGGACGAGGAATCTCTCCGCCTGCTTTCGTTGGAACATTAGAAGAAGAAACTGTCTCCATTCCAGTTCTTGCAGATGAAGCAGATGCTCCGGCATGGTTCACCTGAATAGCTACGGTTGCTCCATTCTTGTGAAGGTTCTCAACCAGCTGATAATAGCGCGGCATAAAACTATCGTGATCAATACGAATCTGACTGGTACCATTAGATCCTACCGGATATTCAATATTTGCATTCTCTAAAATAATGAGACCCACGCCACCTTTTGCTCTTAAAGAATAATAGTTCATGTGACGGTTACTCATCTCACCGCTTGTTTCTCCGTAATTAGTCCCCATTGGAGTCATAGCGATACGATTTTTTATTGTAGTACGTTTAACTGTGATTGGTTCAAATATCTTTGAATATTTGGTCTTCATAATTTTCTCCTTAACCTACGAATCGATAAGCATCCTTCGTTTGTGACATTTTTATCATAACTGTTACGACTAAAAATTAACAATATCTTTCAAGTAAAATTTCGATACACTTAAGTTATCGATTTCCGGCTCAGCCTGGGTTTTCATGTATTGAATAAATCTTTCTACCGCCGGAAGGTGATATCGATCCTTCATCCAAAACATAAAAATCTGTCGATAGATCGTTAAATTTTCGATTTTATGAGTAGTAACTCCCTCTGCCTTGGTCAAAATATCTGTCTTAGGCATAATAGCGATTCCAAAATTTTCCCGTACCATAGCAATAATCGAATATTCATCGGGACACTCCGCGATCATATTGGGACTTATGTGATATTTCTTAAATAAATGTCTTGCGTAAGTTCCCATCCAGGATTCCGGATCATATCCGATCACAGGATATTTTCCCATCTCAGCCAGCGGAATATACTCTAGATCCTTCAACGGATGCTCCTTAGGGGTAATAATCACTAACTCCTGGTATAATAAAGGAACAAACTCCATATCATCCCGTTTTAGATATCCTCCAAGCCCAATGTCTAACTCTCCGGATCTAACTTTCTTCTCAATGGCCGGCGTATGATTTTGCCAAAAGTTAAAAACCACATTTGTATTTGCTTCCTGACTTAAGAAACTTCGAACCTTTTGAGGAACGTAATACCCTGCCAGAGGAAACACATATCCAATATCGATTTTTCCACCATCGGAGGATAATTCCTGCATTTTATCGATAGCCACATTACAATCTTCTACAATCCGGTCTACATATTCTAAAAACAGCTTGCCGGCTTTTGTAAGGGTGACACCTCGTCCCACCTTCTCAAACAAAGTCACCCCAAGTTCATTTTCCAAAGATGCCATAGATCTGCTAAGGGATGGCTGGGATACATACAACTCTTCCGCCGCATGATGATAATTCTCATATCTTGCTACTTTTTGAAAATATAAAATTTGGTTTAGAGTCATTTTTTTACCTCATTTTCCTGTATTTAAAAGATTGCATTTATTATAGCACAATCAATAGCTTTAGTGTATTAATTTCCTTATACAAAGGCATTAGACGCTTCTTTTTAACATTGATAAGATAATAACAAGAGTTGCGTTATTTTTTTAACGCAAACTATTCATTGCATTTCCAACGTTTGTGACAAAACCGTATGGAATACAGCGTTTTCTATAGATCTAGCTTAGACAAAGAATGAGAAAACCACAACTACGAAAAGGAGAGTTTGTTATGAACACAGTTAAAGTCAGAGACATTGAAATTGGTGCCGGAGCACCAAAAATCATTGTACCTATTGTCGGAGTTACAAAGAAAGATATTATTTCCGAAGCAAAAACTTTTGATTCCATTCCGCTAGACGTTGTTGAGTGGCGTGTAGACTGGTTTGAAGGAGTTTTTGATTTCGCTAAGGTTGAGGATGTTTTAAAAGATCTTCGCAAAGCGCTTGGAAATACACCAATTCTTATGACCTTCCGCACTTCTAAAGAAGGTGGTGAAAAACCCATCTCTCCAGAAGACTATACACAGTTAAACATCAAGGCTGCACAGACAGGTCTTGTTGACCTTATTGATGTAGAGATCTTTACCGGTGATGACATCGTTAGAACAATCATCGACGGAGCTCATGCTGCCGGAGTTAAAGTTGTTGCATCCAACCATGACTTCGACAAGACCCCTGCACAGTCAGATATTGTTTACCGCCTTCGCAAGATGCAGGATATGGGAGCTGACATTCCAAAGATTGCCGTTATGCCACAGTCTAAGAAAGATGTTCTCACATTACTTGCTGCTACAGAAGAGATGGCAACAAATTATGCAGACCGTCCGATCATCACTATGTCTATGGCAGGAACCGGTGTCATCAGCCGTCTCTGCGGTGAGGTATTCGGTTCTTCTATGACTTTCGGAGCTGCAAAAAAGGCTTCTGCTCCAGGTCAGATGGAAGTGAAAGACTTAGCAACAGCTCTTAGCTTATTACACAAAAGCTTTAAGATTTCTTACGATTTCTAAGTTTACAACTAAGATTTTCCATGCTCATTCGTGTTTACGCATGTCATTCATGGATGGGCATGTTTTTACGCTTTGATATGTTAAAAAATATACAAGTTTATATAATTTCAAACAATTGTGGGAGGTTTATCTAGTGGAAAAATTCAACAACAGAGAAGCTTTTTTGGCAAAAGAACCCGAAATGGATGTCACCCAGTTTGCAAGTGTAAAATTAGATTTACACTATGCAAATGAATCCGAAAATCAAATCCTGGATATCTTTTATCCAGATGCCGGAGAAGGCCCTTATCCTTTGGTCATCGTACTTCATGGAGGTGCTTTCGCTGCCGGTCACAAGCGAACACACTACATTAAGTCCATGTGTCAGCCTGTAACGCAAGGATACGCTGTAGCAACAGTAGAGTATCGTTTAATGCAGGAAGCCCAGTGGCCAGCACAGTTAATTGACGGGAAGGCAGCCATCCGCTACTTAAGAGCCAATGCAAAGGAACTGAATTTGGATCCTGAGCGATTCGCTGTATGGGGCAACTCTGCCGGCGGAACTGTCACACAGTTACTGGCTGTTACCGGTGACGAAGAAGATATGGATGATCTATCCGTAGGTGTCGAGGCTTCTTCTAAAGTCAATTTAGCAATTGCATGGTATTCCATCAGCGAGTTATGTTCTGCCGAACAATTCGGATCCGATATCTATGAGGTCCGGCTAAAAACCGGTGCCGGAAAAGGCATGATGCCTGGCGATGGAGAAAACAATGACTCCATGTTTACCACCCTCTTAGGTTATAACCCAATTTTCTATCCCGAAAGAACTGCCAAGGTTAGTCCAATTGCCCATGTAAAAGAAGATTGTCCCCCTATGCTGATGCAACACGGAACAAATGATCTGGTAATTGATTATCATCAATCTGTCTATATGAAAGAAAAAGTTTCTGCAGTATGCGGTCCTGATCGCATCGAACTAGATCTTTTCGAAGGAGAACCTCATGGTTCACAGGTCATTAAAGCAAACGAAAATATTGAACGCTGTATCGATTTCTTGGATAAGCATTTTTACAATGGATCAAATCCATATAGAAAACCTCTTGGCAATATCCGCCTCGTAGGAGAAAGTGAGGAATAAGTTATTATGGCAACAGCAATTTCAGTTCTTGGATTACTGGCAGCAGCGGTAATCTTCGTAGTCGCAATCTGGAAGGGACTGGACGTATTTACATCTACCATCTTAGTTTCTTTCATTATTATCTTAACTAGCTGGATGGATTGGTGGGCATCTCTTACCTCCTATGCTACCGGATATGTAGGATTTATTCAAAACAATGTATTCGTACTGGTAATCGGTGCTGTATTCGGTGAGCTTATGGCAGCCTCCGGATGTGCAGAATCTATCGCCAATGTTATTACCGAAAAACTAGGAGCTAAAAGAGTTATTTTTTCAATCGCTCTCATTGCAACTGTATTCGTTTACGTAGGAGTTTCCGGTTTCGTTGTTCTCTTTGTTTTAGCTCCTATTGCTACCATCATGATGAAGCAAGCCGGATACCCTTACCGTATGATTCCCGGAATCATCTTTATCGGTGCTACATGCTCTGCTATGATTCCATATGCTATTAATATTACAAATATTATGCCAGCTCAATATTTAGGAACTTCCATGGGAAGTGCTCCGGTTCTTGGATGGGTTGCTTTCCTTGTATCCTTTGCGATCGGATACTTCTATATGGTTTATGCTGCTAAAAAAGCTGCCATCAAAGAGGGGACTGCTATCGACGAATCAAAACCGGTAAAGATTGAGCCTACAAGAGATGATCTTCCATCCTTCTTTGTCGCTTTGATTCCATTTGTGTTAGTAGTTATTCTTGTACTTGGTCTTTCTAATTTTACAGAAATGGAAACAAATGCAGTAGTAGTTATGAGCCTTTTCATCGGTTCTGTAGTCATTGTTGCTCTCTGCCACAAACAGGTAGGTAGTGTTGCAAAAATCCTGGAAAAAGGTGTCAACAACGGAATCGGTGCAACAGTTATGGCCGCTGCCATCTTAGGATTCTCCGGCGTTTTACAGTCTTGTCCTGGATTCCAGAGCATCATTGACTTCGTTATGGGACTCAAGATGAATCCTTATTTAACAGAATTCCTAGGATTAAATATCCTGGCTGGTATCCTGGGAAGTGGTACATCTGCCATTGCTATGTTCTTTGAACATCTTTCAGATGGTCTTATTGCCAAGGGCGCAAGCGCAGGTGCTCTTCACAGATTAGCCCCTGCTTGTGCAACAGGTATGAACACTCTTCCAAATGCCGGTGGTATGGTAGCACAGCTTCGCTGGATGGATCTTTCCTTAGCAGAAAGCTACTGGTATGTATTTATGACATCTGTATTCGCTCCGATGGTTGGCTCTTTAGTTGCCGTTATCGTAGCCATGATCATGTACTAATCTTTCCATTTATCCGAAAAGTCATTGACCGCCTGTATGTTTTATTACATACAGGCGGTTGCACTTTAATGACTACTTCACTGTCACTGTCTCTCCATCAATCTTTATGCCATACTGCTCTTGCAATTCTTTGAATTCTTCATCCTCTTTAAGATCAGGATACTGTCCTAAATAGTCCTTGATAGTCTGGGCACATATTCCTCGATCCATTCCTTTATCACTGCATAAAAGTCGAATATGAATTTTCCTAAGAGTCCAGGATTCGTAGCAATCTTTAAGCCCCTGCGTACAGATATTACCGGCTTTGTCTATCTGTCCATCTGCTTCATACAGATCCTCTATTTTTACATAGATTTCTTCTCGCTCTCCCCACTCTGTAGATTCATCAAGAATAGCTTGCCATTCTTCCACCGCCAACTGGAAATTACCTTTTGCCTCATAGGCTTTTGCCATAGTTTGCTTTATTTCTTTTATAGCTTTTTCTGACCTTTCTTCCTCTAAAAGTTTTACATTTATCCCTAAGTCTTTTTCCATCGGAAATTCAATCCCCAATTTTTGAAGATACTCTTCCCCTGTAGCGATAACTCGATTGGCATATTTTGAACTAAGAAATGACTCTTCATCCTCCTCCACAAGAATTTTGCTCTTCTCTGTTAAAATTCCAAAACCTCTCACCAGGCACCATGCTTTTTCCTGATCTTCTATAATCTCCTTGTCATTTTCCATCACTTCTAATGCCTTTTCAACCGTTCTAAAATCCTCCTCATCAGATAATTGTTCATCCTGATTCAAAAAAGCCTGTATAACACAAGCCAGAGCCTCCATCTCCTCTCTCTTAATGTTTGATCCATCTAAACTTTCCTTCAAAACATTTAGAGCCTTTGTCGGTTGATCTAACTCTAGGAAGTAATTCAAAGCAAGCTTTATGACCGTTACATCTGATTGTTCAAGAATGGCCTCTTTCTCTTTGGCTTCTTCTTTCTGCTCCAAAGACTCCGATTTTGTACTTTCGAGCGATAATTCTTGTTCCTCTGATGTTTGCGAAGCTTCCTCATCGGCTACAGCTTGATCAGTTTTAGAAGGTATTTCTCCCTTAAAAGCAAAAACGTGGACCCCTGCAGCCACCACTAGCACCACTACAGCAATTCCAATTTTCACGGAAACCTTCATCGTTTTTCCGGCCACAAGCTTATTCCCCGTTCCCGCCGGCTCCGGAAGATAAGGAAGAAGTTGCGAGACATTCTGTAACTCTTTTTTCCCCGTCTGTCCCAAGCATTTGGAAATAAATTTTTCTAATTTCCGCTCCTCCCTCCTGGTAAGTTCCGGGCGTATATAAGCCGTAGCAAGAATATACTGTACAGTCTTTCCCATGCCGTAAAGTTCTCCTTTTAAGTTTCTCTGTTTACAATCAGTAGATTCCTCAGAAATAAAATAATGACGAATCACAGGATCCTGACTCATCTGCTTTAAAATTTCTTCATTGGACCTAGCATTCATGTCTAGATAAAACAAGCTGCAATCCTCCGCAATCAAAATACAATAAGGATTCACATATCCATAGCCCTGGTTTCCCTGACACCGATAAATCCTCATCAACTGTTTCACCATATCCCGAAGCCATTGATACAAAATCTCTTTCCTTAGAGTTTTCCCTTCTTTTAACCAATAAACCAACTGTTTCCCCGGTAAATACTCTGAACTGACATAGCAGACATCTCCATGCTCGATTAATCGCAATACATCAAATCCATCTTTTTTCCCCATACTGCACCTCCATCTTTTCCTAGATATTCATGCAATCATTTCCTTGCTCTATATTATATTTTCATTGAAACCTATTTCAGAACCGCAGATCATTGATTTTTCGCACGGAAAGCTAAATAGTAAATTGTAAGTTAGAAAAAAAGTCGGATATCGACAGGCTGAATCCTCTATTTAGAAGTAATCCCCCGAAAACTTCTTTTATAGATTAATAATTCTTATTGAATTTACCAGAATTGGTAAGTGAATCCTATGATAATGATCTTTTCCAAATAAATCAACCCCTATTTTAGAAATTGAAAAATCTCGTGAAACATGCACAAAGGAGTACCTTTATACAAGGCACTCCTCCTAAGAAAGAAATCATTTCTAAATTTTCTCTTCATAAAGAAAGCCCCGTAAGTTACGGAGCAAGAATTCTCTTCATATCCCCCGGCATAGGAGCTATAAACTCCATATCCTTCCCTGTCACAGGATGCCTAAAGGTTAGTCTATAAGCATGAAGAGCCTGTCGTCTGATATATTCCATATCTGGATTATAAAGATAATCTCCTGCTAAAGGGAATCCCAAATATTTCAAATGAACCCGTATCTGGTGGGTTCTTCCCGTCTCCAACACTAACCTCACAAGACTATGTCCATTCTTCTCTTCCACCACCTGATAATGGGTAACCGCCCGCTCTCCTGTTTGAAAATTCACCTCCCGCTCTATAATAGAGGTTCCCTTTCTCTCTAAAGGTGCATCGATTACGCCTTCTTTTGGAGTTACACTGCCTCTGCAAATTGCCAGATATTCCCGGTGAATCTCTCTTTTTGCCGTCATGGTAGAAATGATATTTCCACTGAGCATATGTTTTGACACAATGGTAAGACCGGAGGTATCTCGGTCCAACCGGTTTGCGCATCGAAAGATAAAGGCTTGTCCCTTCTTTTTAAAATACCAGGCCAAGGCATTTGCCATAGAATTCTCGTAATTATTTTGAGAAGGATGAATAGGCATTCCTGCCGGCTTATTGATCACCATAAGATCCTCGTCCTCATAAATAATATCCAAGGGAAGCTTCACCGGTGGAATTTTCTTTGAGCTTTCCTGTTCCTGTATATGAATCCGCAAATGATCCCCTACATTTATTTTTTCCTTCAGATGAACGAACTTGCCATTTAACAGGGTATTCTCCGGCATTTTCTTTAATAGTGTCATATTCTGTAGAGAAAATCCCTGACGAGCAAGAAACTGACTAATCTTAAGGCCTTCATATTCTTCTGTAATTATATAATCTAAAATGCGTTCCATGATAACCTCACTCTTTCTTTAAGGATTATATCACAAGGAAATATTTTCCTGTAAAAGAAGTTTTAAAAAATTTTCAAAAATTTGAAAAAAACCAAAAAAATCCGTTGACAAATAGATATTGTTCCCTTATAATAATTTTTGTTGTGAAGCAAACGCAACAAAATGTGGGCGTAGCTCAGCTGGATAGAGCGTTTGGCTACGGACCAAAAGGTCGGGGGTTCGAATCCTCTCGCCCACGTCTTAAAGCAATCGACATTGTCGGTTGCTTTTTTTGTGGTATAGCATATGTGCTAAATTTACACTTGCAGATCTCACTCTATCAATATTTCTTGCTATCCCTTTATGTTTTCTTCTGTTTTTCTTAAGATACTTCATAAAGTCTTTCCTTGCTTGTCATACCTTAGTCATATTTCCTTCGTATAATAAATGTATCAAATACAGAAGACGGCAGTTGTGTTGAACGTCACAGAGACCGGCATAATTGCTGAGCTTCACCAAACAATTCCATTTTTATAATGTTTAGCATAAATCTTTTCCTCAAAAAGGGTTGGCAGTTAAATGCCAACCCTTTCTCCATATTCTTACTCTTATTCTTATTCTTGCTCTTATTCTTGTTCTTACTCCAAAAATGTTTCATGAATAGCCTTCATGGCCTGATCACAATAAGCCTCGTTAATAAGAACAGTAATCCGGATTTCCGAGGTGGTAACCATCTCCGAATTGATTCCCGCACTGGCCAGGGCCCCGAACATTTTAGCTGCCACACCAGAATGAGAACGAATACCAGCCCCGATTACAGAAACTTTCGCCACGTTCTCATCATAATCTAATTTCTTAATTCCCAAAAGATCTTTGTTATCGTTTAGAAGATCAATGGTTCTAAGAAGATCTGTCTTTGCCACCGTAAAGGACAACGATTTCGTTCCATCTTTTCCTAAGGACTGTATCATAACATCAATATTCAAATGATTCTTATCTAATAAATTCAAAAATCTGAAGGTACTATCTGGGTCATTATTAAGACCTGCCACCCGAATCTTCGCTACATTTTTGTCGGCTGCAACTCCACTAATCAACATTTTCTCCATCTTTGTTTTCTCCTTTACCAACGTTCCTGCATTGCGATTCAAACTGGAGCATACTAGTAATTCAACTCCATATTTCTTTGCAATTTCCACACATCTGCTATGAAGAACCTTTGCCCCCAAAGACGCCATTTCAAGCATCTCATCATAGGTTACTTCTTCCATCTTTCTTGCGCCAGGAACCACTCGTGGATCTGCCGTATAAACACCGTCTACGTCTGTATAGATTTCACAGACATCTGCTCGAAGCTCTGCCGCTAATGCCACCGCTGTTGTATCCGAACCTCCACGACCTAAAGTGGTAATATCCTCGTACTTGTTGATCCCCTGGAAACCTGTCACGATGACGATTTTATTGGCCTCCAGTTCCTTCCGGATCCGTTCCGTATGAATCCGTCTAAACTTCGCATCCTGATACTCAGATGTAGTATACATCGGAACCTGCCAGGCATTTAGAGAAATGGCACTGACTCCCATAGAAATCATGGTCATTGCCATTAACGATACAGATACTTGTTCCCCCGTGGACAATAGCATATCCATCTCTCGTCTGGATGGCTGCTCACAGATTTCCTTCGCTTTTGCAATCAGGGAATCTGTGGTTTTTCCCATGGCCGAAAGCACCACTACCACCTGACTTCCAGCCTTCTGCTTCTCAATACAGCGTTCTGCCACATTGCGAATTCGTTCCAGATTAGCCACGGAGCTTCCGCCAAATTTCATTACTGTTAACATATTTTCTTCCTCTCCTGTTGGATGATATGTTTATTATAGACAATGGATTTTCAAAACACAACATGACCAGGTAAGAAGAAGAAAATATTTCCAACTATAATTATTTTTCTTTTAATTTTTGTCCTTGAGATTTCTTTTTTCCAAACTTTTTTTCACCGAAATTCTTGATCTCATTTTCTCTAAAAACTTTATTTTTATGCATATAAGACTCGAAAGAATAAAGTATAGCTTTTCCTGTGGTAAAGATTGTAAGACCTTTTTTCTTATCATGTTCCGACGGCAACAATACTGTCAAAATCAAGGAGACCAGTACACCACCTCCGGTATCTAAAATACGAGAGACCGTATAAGATACTACATTTTCTTTTCCTATGGTAAACATTACAACAAAATATACCACAGTTCCCGGCTGGATCGCAGAATCTGCACCCAACGTCAGATTCAGCCATAATACCATACACAGTCCTAAAACCAACCAAATAAAATCCGGGATTCCAAATGGCTCACTGTTACACAACCCGTAAAACGGGATCACCATAAGACCGCCTACGAAGGTTCCGATAAAACGGTTTACCCCATTGTGGAACCCTTCTTCAAACTGACTTCCAACCCCATATACAGCTCCAATCAGCGCAAAACAGGGATTCCGATCTCCCAGTAGAAATTTGTAGATTAGTACGGTAATAAATACTGTTAACGCTGTTCTCCACATTCGCTCCGTCAATTGCGGCATTTTAAATACGCGAAAAGGTGTTAACTTCCATTTGTCTGCAATCTCTGCCTGATCTAGCATTTTTTGCGGTCCCATAATGTTTTTCCTCCCAAAGACTTGTTTTCCTCTCAACAGTTTCTAAGCGCTAATGTGTTATTCGGTTCTCGTTTTAATCCAACGTGCAAATTTTTTGTAAATTTTTGTGCATTTTTTAATCATTTAGCACTCACTTTTTCCTCTTTTTGTATAATAACACAATATCAATCCTTATTTTTTCATGTACGCAATTCTGTACATAGTTTTCTGTTATGCACATATAAAAAAACAAAAAAGAGCCCTATGATTTGATTCCAGGCTTTTCAGCTCGAAGTTCAACTCATAGCGCTCTTCTGTTTATTCTTATATATACTCTTATATTTGTATATACTCTTATATTTGTTTCTAAATTTTATTTATGCAGTCTTTTCATCTTCTGTCTTATTCTTTAATCCATCCTCAAAAAATACCTTGTACCATGTAAGGAATGAGAATACCGTCCAGATTTTTCTGCTGTTGTCCTTTTTGTCTGCCTTGTGCTCCTCTAAAAGATCCACAAGCACCTTCGTATTAAAGAACTTCTCTGCTGCCTCTCCCGTGAACAGATCCATGATTTCTCCATACCATGGGTCTTCCTTGATCCATACACGAATCGGAACTGGGAATCCAAGTTTCTTACGCTCTGCAGTCACCTCTGGAAGCACACGCTCGGAAGCCTTACGGAACAAATATTTTGTCTGATTTCCACGGATCTTAGCTCCTGTAGGAAGACATTTTGCAAGCTTAAATACTTCTTTATCAAGGAATGGAACACGAAGCTCCAAACTGTGAGCCATACTCATACGATCCGCCTTCTGAAGGATATCTCCCGGAAGCCAGCAATTAAGATCAATATATTGCATCTTATTCATGTCATCTAACTTCTCAGCTCTCTGGTAGATTGGCTGTACCAGCTTCTCTGTAGAAGGTGCTGAAGTTCTATGCTTCATAAGTTTTTTACGCTCTCTGTTACTGAAGATATTGGCATTTCCAATGAAACGCTCCTCTACATCCTTAGAACCACGAATGAGGAAACTCTTTCCCTTTACATCCGGAAGCTTCTGCGCAAACTTACCAATTCCCTTACGAAGTCCCTTAGGAAGCCAGGTATAATACTTTAATGACATCGGCTCGTGGTAAATGGTATATCCTCCAAAGAGCTCATCAGAACCCTCGCCTGAGGTAACAACCTTCACATACTTTGCCGCCTCCTGAGCTACAAAATACAAGGCAATGGCCGATGCATCTCCACTAGGCTCGTCTAAGTGCCACATAATCTTCGGAATGGCATTCCAGTATTCTTCCTTGCCAATGATCTTTGTATGATGCTCCAGACCAAGCTCTTTAGCCAGATCTTTCGCATAACTGATCTCACTGTAATGGTTCTTTTCATCCAGGAAACCTACGGTAAATGCCTTATTTCCGGAAAATTCTGCTGCAATATAACTAGAATCCACACCACCGGATAAGAATGCTCCAACCTCTACGTCTGCGATCATATGATGTTCTACAGAATCCTTCATCACACGCTCAATACGATCTACGATCTGCTCATCACTACCCATGTTCTTCGGGGTAAGCATTGGATCAAAATACTTGGTAATATCAAGCTTTCCATCCTTATAGGTAAGATAATGTCCCGGAAGTAGACGATATACTCCCTTAAAGAGAGTCTCCTCCAAAGCAGAATACTGGAAGGATAGGTACTCTTCCAAAGCTGCTTCATTCACTTCTCTCTTGAATCCAGGGAATTCTAAGAGACATTTGATCTCTGATGCAAATACAAAATTGCCGTCTACGATGGTGTAATAAAATGGCTTGATTCCAAAGAAATCTCTTGCTGCAAATAAAGACTTCTCAGCCTGATTCCAAATAGCAAATCCAAACATTCCGCGAAGCTTGTTCACAAGATCTTTGCCATAGCTTTCATAACCGTGAAGTAAGGTCTCTGAATCTGATTTATTTACAAATGTATGGCCTTTGTCCAAAAGGTCATTCTTTAAACTTCTATAGTTATAAATCTCCCCATTAAATACCAGGGCCAGGTTCTTATCCTCATTGTACATTGGCTGAGCACCATCTGCTAAGTCAATGATACTAAGTCTTACAAATCCAAGTCCTGCCTCATCTGTGGCAAATACACCCTCTGAGTCCGGCCCCCGATGATGCATCGCTGTCATCATATTTTTTAGGATGACCTCTTTTTCTTCTTTTGAGTATTTGTCACCTACAAATCCACATATTCCACACATAATTTTCTCCCTTAATATTATTTATGACTAGTAAAAATGCGTAAAAGAGGACGTCTTCTTGTCTTCGCCGACAATTGGGAACATCCTCTTCTTCGATTTATCCTGACTTTCTTAAGTCACGAGCAATCGCTCACCTTGTTATACTATAACATTATTGTCCGTAATTTTCCATCTTTTCTTTCAAAATGCCTGGAATGTATCTCTCCGAATTATATAATTTCAGCCATCCTGCAAAGAAGCAAGATGGCTGCATATTTAATCCTCTTCGATATGTTCTCTTCCCTGATCAATGATTCTTCGAACATGATCATCTGCCAGAGAGTAAAATATAGATTTCCCCTCTCTTCGGCTTTTCACTAACTTATTTTGCTTCAGGATCCGCAGCTGATGAGACACGGCAGACTGAGTCATATGCAAAGTCTCCGCAAGATCACAAACGCAAACTTCCGCCTCAAATAAAACAAATAAAATTCGAATCCTTGTAGAATCACCAAAAACTTTAAAGAGTTCTGCCAGATCGTAAAGTTCTTCCTCCTTAGGCATGTTCTCTCCCACGATTTTCAGGAGATCCTGGTGGATTTCTTTTGATTCGCAACATTCCATTTCCATACAATTGTCTTTCGTCATATAAACTCCTTTTCTTACAAGCTTATAAATTCTTTACATTTAATGCCCGAATGGCATTTAGCACTGCTAATACCATCACTCCAACATCTGCAAATATTGCCACCCACATGTTTGCGATTCCAAGGGCTCCTAAAATCAGACAAATAACTTTGATACCGATGGCAAAATAAATATTTTCATAAACAATGCGAAGACATTTTCTGGAAATTTTTATAGCCTTGCTTATTTTTAACGGGTCATCATCCATAAGAACAATATCCGCCGCTTCAATAGCCGCATCGGAGCCAAAGGCTCCCATGGCAATTCCGATATCTGCTCTTGATAGTACCGGTGCATCGTTGATTCCATCCCCAACAAAGGCAACCTTTTCTTTTTTGCTTCCCTTGTATTCTTCCAGAAGCTCTTCTACCTTTGCCACCTTATCTCCCGGAAGCAATTCGCTGTAAACAACATCGATTCCCAGGTCTTTTGCAACCTTCTTTGCGACCCGGTCCACGTCACCAGTAAGCATGACTGTCTTTTTTACACCATTTTTCTTCAGTTCTGTAATAGCCTCTTTTGCATGAGGTTTCATCTTATCTGCGATTACAATATGACCGGCATAGACACCATCCACGGCCACGTGAATGATAGTTCCCACATCATGACATTCTTTATATGGCACCCGGATGTGGTCCATAAGCTTGTCATTTCCTGCAGCTACCCTGTGAGAATCTACAGTAGCCATCACTCCATTGCCGCTGATTTCCTCCACCTGGGATACTCGGTTGTTATCAATTTCTTTTCCATAAGCTTTTTTCAGGCTTTTACTGATAGGATGATTCGAATAGCTTTCCGCATAAGCAGCATACTCCAAAAGCTTCTCTTCCGGCATGGAAATGTGATGCATACCTACTACCTCGAAGACCCCCTGCGTCATAGTCCCTGTCTTGTCAAATACGATGCACTTTGTCTGAGACAGGCTTTCCAGGTAGTTAGATCCCTTTACCAAAACTCCCGCATTGCTGGCTCCTCCGATTCCTGCAAAGAAACTAAGAGGAATACTGATAACAAGAGCGCAAGGACAACTGATAACCAGGAACGTCAAGGCTCTCGCAATCCAATCTCCCCATTCCGAAGAAAGTCCCATAAACAACATTCGCACAAGGGGTGGGATTACAGCCAAAACTACGGCTCCATAACAAACTGCCGGAGTATAATATCTTGCAAATTTAGAAATAAAGTTCTCTGGTTCTGATTTTCTGGAACTGGCATTCTCCACCATCTCCAAAATCTTTGAAACGGTGGATTCCCCAAACTCCTTTGTCGTCTGAATTTTTAATACACCGGTCATATTGATACAACCGCTGATCACTTCATCTCCCACTGCGGCTTCTCTAGGAACGCTCTCTCCTGTCAAGGCACTGGTATTCAGGGTAGTATTTCCCTCTAAAATGATACCATCAATCGGGATCTTCTCTCCAGGCTGTACAACGATAGTAGAACCTATCTCCACGTCATCAGGATCCACCTGTTCTAGGCCTCCATCTTCGGTTTCTATGTTGGCATAATCCGGGCGAATGTCCATCAATTCACTGATATTGCGTCTGCTCTTTCCCACAGCATAGCTTTGAAACAGCTCCCCGATTTGATAAAAGAGCATAACCGCAACGCCTTCTGTATACTCCCCAAGAGCAATGGCTCCCACGGTGGCTACGGCCATAAGAAAATTCTCATCAAATACCTGACGATTCAAAATTCCCTTGCCTGCTTTTTTCAAAATATCATAGCCAATCACCAGATACGGTATCATGAATAAAATAAATTCTATCATTCCATTTACCGGCAAAAGTTTGATGATTACCATTAGAACAATGGCAATCATAATTCGCTTTAATACCTTCTTTTGCTTTTTATTCATCCTCACAACTTCCCTTCTAGGATTTTCCAAATTAGACAAAAGAGGCCGTCACCATGAAGCGACGTCCTCTTACAGTAATCTCTCGATTAGAAGAAGATCTCACAATCATCCTCCACGATCTTACAATTGTCTAATACTCTCGGCATAACTTCCTTCGGATCTGCTCCCTCTTCAAATTCAACACTCATCTTCAAGGTCATAAAGTTAACACCGGCATCCTTCACTCCCTGGGTCTTCTTTGCTGCTTCTTCCATTTTATTTGCACAGTTTGCGCAGTCAACCTCAATCTTGTAAGTCTTTTTCATAGTATCCATTCCTTTCTTTTCGTAGGCAAATGCCAATTAATATTTTATCATTTTCGTTCATATGAACAATTATTCATATGTTTGTTTTTAGTATATCACGAAGGGGCAAGTTGTCAAGAGAATATTTCAGATCTTTTATTTTAAAAAAGGATCTTTTACCGATTGCTTATAAGCGATAAAAGATCCTTTTTTCATCTTAGTGTCTATGCATTGCAACCTGATCTACTCCCAGGTTTTTAATATTTGCATGTACCTCACGGGTATCTGCCTGGCCAAGCAGCAGGTCTCTGGACTTCTTGGATTCCATCTCTGTGGCGTGCTTACTTGGTCCTCCCACACAGCCACCTACACAGATCATACCCTCTACAAAGTCTGCCGGAAGTTTTCCGGCCTTCATTAAGAGCAGTGCCTTCTTACACTCGGCTGCGCCATTACACTTCATTACATTCGGAGTAATATCTTCGTTCATCTCCTTGAAGCATTCCACAACTGCCGCCGTTACACCACCGGAATTTGCGAAACGTTTTCCAAATACAGATCCATCCTGATAAGTATTCTCTTCTGGCTGAAGCTCTATGGATTTTGCACGCATCATGGCACGAATCTCACCAAAGGTCAAAGCATAATCTGCATTATCCTGAATCGTAGAATCCAGGGTCTCGCTCTTTTTTGCGATACAAGGTCCGATAAATACAGTAACCGTCTCCGGATCTTTTTCTTTCAGCATTCTCGAAATCGCACACATAGGCGAAACAGTGGTGGACATATTCTCCAAAAGCTGCGGAAAATGTTGTTTGATCATATTGACAAAGGCCGGACAACAAGAAGTGGTCATCTTCTTCCCCTCTTTGTATGCCTCTGCCCATTCAGCTGCCTCTGCGGCAGCAGTCATATCGCCTCCTAAGGCTACCTCAATCATATCTGCAAATCCAATCTTCTTTAATGCACTCTTCCAGCTTGCCATAGTAATATCTGCGCCAAACTGACCTTCTGCCGCCGGAGCTACCATGGCTACGACCTTCTTACCTTCATTAATCTTGTTGATGACATCTACCATAAAGGTCCTTGATCCCACTGCACCAAATGGACAGCTATGGATGCAGGCCCCGCACTGAATGCACTTGCTCTCATCGATCTCGCATACGCCATACTCATCGTAGGTAATGGCCCCCGCCGGACAGGCCTTCTTACAGGGGCGTTCCAAATGTGCAATAGCATTGTATGGACAGGCATTTGCACATTTTCCGCACTCTTTACACTTATTCGGATCAATGCGGGCACGTTTATCCCCCATACTGATGGCACCAAACTTACATGAGTTCTGACAGGCCTTTCCCATACATTTACGACAGTTATCGGTTACGGTATAGGATGCAATCGGACACTCCTGACAGGCTGCGCCGATGACCTGAACCACATTGTTTGTAGGCTTTCCACTGGTAGGACATTTCCCCTCTGCCAAACGTATACGCTGACTGATGATCTCCCGCTCTTTATAAATACAACAGCGGAACCGGGCCTGAGGTCCCGGAATCATGATGTACGGGAGTTGAGCCTTGTGCTCCTCATCAAGTTCTCCATTCCAGGCTAGTTTCGCTACTTCGTACAGCACTTCATGTTTTATGCGCAAGATTGCCGCGTCATTTGTTACCATAATTTTCCTCTCCTTTTCCAAAAAACATTACCTAAAAATTAATAATCATATTATAACATAAAACCCATGATCTTAAGGACCATGGGTTTTGCAATTTCACTTATTTTTCTTTATTTTTTGATATAGCATCTAGCTACATTATCAAGAGCTGCCTGCGCCTCATCTAAAGCTGCTTTCTTTGCATTTGTCGCTTCCACAGCATTATTCAACGGATCATAGTAGGTCATAAAACGGTTTTTGTATTCTGAAACAGTATAAAGGGTATCGCCGTCTTCATTTCCAAAAGAAAATACTTGCCCATGTGCCACACCAAACACACCGTTTTGATTTACAGCAAATCCGGTTACTGTATAATTATCGTTAATAATATTCTGGTAATGTCCTGCACCATCGGCTGTCTTAGGATCTAATCCCATGTTTTCGCACATCGTTTTTTCTGAATACCATCCCTGGAAAGGATCTCGATATCCCCAGGCAAGATTTTCACCCAAAGCAAACTGTTGCGGATGATTATAATCAAGAGGAATCGAAGCATTAACATCTGCCTGAGCCTTTGCCATTAAGCTATCGGAAACTTTAACTTCTGTGGTACATCCTTCCTGCTCTCTAATCTGCAAATATTCATCGAGATACTCTATAGCCAGCCTCATATTTTCCAGAGAAGTAGCATCCTTTGTATCACCTTTTTTATTATACTCTGCATATTTACAATTATTGAGAGCGTTAAGGGCTGCTGTAGATCCCATAGATTCAAAGAATGCATAGCTTCCGTCACTGATCTTAGCGCTTGCCTCTTCAGAGGTGGCAGCCGCTGCATCATACTCTTCCTTTGCCTGATCTACGACCGCTTGTGCCTGTGCAACTTCTTCTTCCGCACTGACAGGGGTTTCATTGCCTTTTTCTATCAGCAAGACTTCGATGGCTTCTAATCTCTTCGCATATCCTTCCGTTCCCGCCGGCTCTCCATTTTTTGCCCATCCAAGCCAGCCATAAGTCTGAGAATGCACGCGATAATAAACATCAAAATGCTCTGCCATCTCACCGGTAAGTTCGATCTGGATTGCTTCTAATCTCTTTGCCTCTCCTGTAGTTCCGGAGGTTTCTCCATCTGTAGTCCAATCCTGCCAGCCGTAGGTCTGCACGTGAGTTCTATATTGAAGGCTTCCCTCATAAGGCTGATCAACAAGCTTTAACTGAATGCCCTCTAACCTTTTTGATTCGCCACTGGTTCCTGCAGTTTCTCCATCAAACTTGTATCCCTGCCAACCATAGGTCTGGACATGGGTATTATATCCGATCCAAGGATGCTTGTACGCTTCCTCTGTAGTTCCCGGTGCCTCTGCACCTTTTTCTACCAAGACGATTTCGATGCCTTCCAGTCTTTTTGCATAATTTGAAGTACCTGCCTTCTCACCATTCTTTGCCCATCCAAGCCAGCCATAGGTTTGGGAATGTACTCGATAATAAATATCATAGTGCTCTGCCATCTCACCGGTAAGTTCGATCTGAATAGCCTCCAGGCGCTTGGCCTCCCCTTCGGTACCAGACATAGCATCATCACTTACATAATCCTGCCAGCCATAAGTTTGTACATGGGTCTTATATCGGATACTTCCACTGTATTCCTGATTTTCCAATTTAATATTAATACCTTCCAGGCGCTTAGCCTCTCCTTCGGTGCCAGACATGGCTCCGTTACTTACATAATCCTGCCAGCCATAAGTCTGCACATGGGTTCTGTAACTTACAGTTGTCTTCTGCTCAGAAGCTTGGGCAAGAGATTCCTCATTCTTACTTTCTTCTTCGGTCGTACTTTCTTCCCCAATCGTACTTTCTTCTCCAGTCTCACTTTTCTCTTCAGTCACCACTTCTTGAGTAACCTGGGTCTGATCATTGGTTGCCTCTAGCGCTTCAGCAAATACAGGGGTACTTCCAAGCAACATGGATGCTGTAATACTAAGCACCAGAAATTTTGCTACTACATTTCGCTTCATTAATAGATCCTCCTCTTTGTCCATCTATATCTTTCGTTTTTGGAAAGATATAGATACTTTTCCTTTTGAAATATCATATCACAAAATTCGACTTTCTTAGATATTTTTGTTACAGATTTTGCAAATGAATATACTTATCAATTATTTGATTGTTTATGGTTTTCATTCTCATTTGTGTACACAATATTTTTCTCAATAAGCTATTTTGCAATTGACTAACTTATATTCTGACAATTATAGTAAGAGGAAAGAAATAAGAACTTGTAATATCCACAAATTACGTATATTAGATATGGTCAACATACAAAGGAGGTTTTTCCATGCAATCGCTATCCCAAAGCCAAAGTGGCACTTATACCATCAAATGGATGATCGGTCTATCAGATATCAGCGAACAGTTAGCCGGCTATCATATCGCAGAAGGCAATACGATACAACTACTTTATAAAGTTCCAGATGGAATCGTTATCGGTTATGGCAATCGAAGATTTGCTCTTGGAAATGAAGTTGCGGATCGCATTAAAGTTTGATTCATAAGAAAAGACCCCATGCATCATTTCTGATGTGTGGGGTCTTTATAAGTGCAATTATTGCCTTTTATTTTCTTTTTCCTCTTCCGGTTTTTTTAGCTACTGTTTTGGATTCTTCTACCTTAGCCTCTGACGCCTTTGCTTCTGTCGTCTTCGGAGTTTCTGTTTTTACAGTTTTTGTGGTTTCGGTTGTTTTCTTTGTAGTTACCTTAGGCTCAGTTTTTGTTGTTGTCTTTGCTGTTGTCTTTGCTGTTGTCTTTGTTGCAGTCTTGGTTGTAGTCTTTCTTGCAGTTGTCTTTCTTGTAGAAGTCTTCTTTACCGCCGGTTTCTTCTCCTTTATCGGTACTTCTTCTTTTACAGCTTCCTTCACTTCAAGCTCTGCTACCGGAGTTTCTTCCTTTGCAGCTTCCTTCACTTCAACTTCTGCTACCGGAGTCTCTTCCTTTGCAGCTTCCTTCACTTCAACTTCTGCTACCGGAGTCTCTTCCTTTGCAGCTTCCTTCACTTCAACTTCTGCTACCGGAGTCTCTTCCTTTGCAGCTTCCTTCACTTCAACTTCTGCTACCGGAGTCTCTTCCTTTGCAGCTTCCTTCACTTCAACTTCTGCTACCGGAGTCTCTTCCTTTGCAGCTTCCTTCACTTCAACTTCTGCTACCGAAGTCTCTTCCTTTGCAGCTTCCTTCACTTCAACCTCTGCTACCGGAGTTTCCTCTTTCACAGCCTCTTCTTTGATTTCTACCGGTGCTTCCTCTTCTACCGTTTTAAATACATCTTTGTAGAAATCTTCCATCTCTTCTGCAGTCTCAAATCTTGCCACATACATCTGATTTCCCATTGCTCCGGAAAGGGCCTCCGGAATACGCTCTCTCATCTTCATCTGAGAAGCATACTGTTCCATGACTTCTCCGTCTGAGAGTGCAAATTCCTTACCATCACGGCGTCCTGCATAGGCACAAAATGCATGCTCATTAGATTCTAAGGTGCAGGCATCAAAAGCAATCATATCCGCCCAAATCTTATATACATCCGTACTGTGGGCGTAATTCATCATATCCGGGCTGAATCCACCACAAGGACGCATATTTACTTCCAGTGCTACTACATCTCCCTTCTTTCCAAGCCCTGCATGGTCCTTAAGAAGACGGAAAAATTCAAAATGTACAAAACGGCTCTTCACTCCAAAGCTCTTTACGGTCTTTCTTCCAGCCTCGCGTACATCCTCTGCCAATTCTTTTACGATATGGTAACGGCAGTTATCTCCTGTATTTACGATATCCATAACTGAAAATGGTGTTACATTTCCTGTCTCAAACAATGGTTCTCCCTTAGAGTTGATCACAGCATCATAGGACTCGATCTCGGCATCGATAAACTCTTCCATGATATAGGTCACATCCGAAGCCTTCTTTGCCAAGAACTTTTCAAGCTTCTCCTCACCGGTAATCTTGTGAGTATCGGAAGCGCCCACACCATTATCCGGCTTTGCAATCACAGGATAACCCACTTCTTTAATAAATTCTAAGCATCCAGCCTTGTCATCTACCATATGATACTTTGCCACAGGGATGCCTGCCTTCTTATAATACTCTTTCATTTTTGATTTGTACTTGATGCGTTCCATATCTTCCGTCTGGAATCCACTGGTAATGTGGAAATCTGTACGAAGAGCAGCATCTTTTTCCAACCAGTATTCATTGTTAGACTCTAACCAATCGATACGGCCATATTTGTAAGCAAAAAATGCAACCGCGCGGTAAACCTCATCCTCATTTTCAAGATTTCCCACCTTGAAATATTCAGTAAGACTAGCCTTAAGCTCATCCTTTAATTCATCATAAGGCTGATCCCCAATACCTAATACATTTAAACCGTTGTTTTTTAATTCCTTACAAAACTGCCAATAATTTGTTGGAAAATTTGGTGAAATAAAAATAAAATTCTTCAAAATAAATCTCCTTGTACTCTCAATCGCTCTACTTAACTAACTCTGATTACCTGTCCGCTTTATAATTCCTTATTATCTCTGTCCCAAAAGGAATGGTGCAAAGTAAGTTACCTGCTTGTACCACCAATTCCAGTCATGGCAGCAATCATAGCCCCATACATCAACCCAAATGTCAATTCCCTTTTTCCAGAAAATATCACGAAGTTTAAAAGTAGTATCCGGCTGTTCCCAGTCTCCCTGACCGACGCAGATGATTCCTCTTCCCTCGTTATACATCGGAATATAAGGATGATCCTCCGGCAAGTTTTCCATATAATGTACCGGGGAATTTAAATATACCAACTCATCCATATAATCACCGAATCCATACTCTGCAGTATAGATTCCGCTAAGAGCCAAGGCCCCCTTGAAAAGATCCGGTCTTCTCAGGTATAAATTTGCTGCATGTGTTCCTCCAAGGCTTGCACCAAATAGCAATACCTGAGGTCCCTTCTTCTCCTCTACAACTTTAACCTTTGCTTTTCTTTTTCTCTTTCTGCCTCTAGGAGCTTCCTCTTTTTTCCCATTTCTTTCTTCTGCTAACTTTTCGGCAAAAGGGACCATCTCATCGGTAATATATTTCACCCAGGCCTCGTGGCGTTCAATTCTCCATCTTGGGTCTCCGGTTTTATTGGACCAGGTCTCGAGATCCAAAGTATCAATAGCAATCACCATTGCCTCGCCGGCATCGATCCAAGGGGCCCAAACATCTGTCATATGAAAATTCTCAAAATCATAGAATCTTCCGTCCTGGCATGGAATGTAAATAATAGGCTGTCCTGCATGTCCGTAGACCTTCCACTCCATATCTCGATTTAACGCGTTGCTAAATTCTTTGTAATAAGCTGTTTCCATTATATTCTCCTATTTCTTGTAAAAAGCTTTCCTATAAAGCATTTTCATACATTAACATTTCCATAAAGAACGGAATCTGTCTCTCCCAGCTGGCCTCGCAGTGGGTCCCTCCCGGAATGATCCGGCTATGTACATAAATCTTTCTCTTCATGAGCTGAGCCGTAAAATCAGCATAGAGTTCTCTAACTCCAGGTTCTCCGTCCATCTCCAAAGAACCGTAGTCCATATAAATATGAGTGTCCTTCCGAATTTTCGTTGACTTAAAGAGCTTTTCTAATCGATCCGGCGAAAATATTATGGATGGGGATAGTGCCGCACATTTCGAAAAATATTTATTATAACGCATCACTGCATAAAGGCTCATCAAGCCTCCCATAGAACTACCTGCGATAAATGTATATTCTCTCTGAGGCAATGTCCGAAAGTTTTCATCAATAAAGGGCTTAAACTCCTCCACGATCCAATCCATGGTGGCCTTTCCTTTTCCTTTGATCTTGCCAAAATGAGGATCATTGAAATTGTAAGGGGAATACTCTGACAATCTCTCATTGTTAATGCCATGATTGCATTCCACTGCCGCGATGATCAGAGGAGTCCTCGTATAATCCATATACTCCTTCATGCCCCAGCATTTCCCATAGGTGGCATCCTCATCGTAAAAAACATTGTGTCCATCAAACATATACAAAACCGGATACCTGCGATCTGGCTCTGTCTCATAAGATTCCGGCAAATAAATATATGCCCTCCTCTTTTCCTCTCCCGATAGTTTTGGAAGAGTAACTTCCCACTTATGTATCATAAATTCCTCCAAATGAAGTAAAATCAAATAATTCATTAAATGAACCATATATCGTATTTTACTTAAAAAATAATACCATATAATGTGGCGAATATCAAATAAGCAAAAAAGCGGAGATGCTATCCATTTATCATCTCCGCTTGGTAATATTCACAACAAAGTGCTTTTTTCATCTTAAGTTATCCACATGAGCACCTTTAAAGTGCTGCAAATGTCCACATTTCTACGATCTGGCTGGCAATATCTGCATAGGTCCAAGTTCTTTCTGTATGTTCAGAGTTAAATGGATCTCTTACTTCCACCTGGCCGTCCTTATAAGATACTAATACAATAAAATGTCCAATTTTTGTAAAATCTCCAGGGCCTACACTGCAAATAATATATTTGCCGGAATTCAAGGTATCCTTTACCTGCTCTTCCTCCAAAAGCCCCTCTTCACTGTATACCCCCCAGGTATTGGCAGCATCTGTCAAAAGAACCCACATCGTATTATTATCTGCATCCACTTCTCCTAGCTGTTCACTTAAGCTTGCCACGGCAGCAGGGGTAATCGTAGGATTCTTCTTTATGGTAGAAATTACCATAGATAAACAAGTAGGTCCGCAACCGGAAGCCGCCACAAAACTGCTTCCGTATTTCTGATATCCCCAACGTTCATCCCACTGATACAGCTTTGGCACCTGTCCCTCTTTGTAATCATCCCCAATAGTAGTGGCCACCGGATTATCCTTCTTCTCCGGATAATCTTCCACAAAATCCACCGTCTCCGGGTTCTTATCCAACAGCTCGATAATATCTGTCGGATATTGTTTTTCCGTAGCTTCTTTTTTTACTCTGGCAAGGCGTTCCTCTGCAGTTTCTATCTTTTCTGAATCTTTTTTTTCATTGGAAGAAGTCCCTTTTGTAGAGATGCTTAATTCACTGATAGATGTGATATGCTGCTTCCCTCCAGATTTTGATTCATTTGCTCGCCCTCTCCATATAATAATAAACAGAAGTAAAAGTAAAAGCAGAATCAAAATCAGCGTTAAGGTAAGTCTAGCTTTAATTTGTCTTATTCGCTTTTTCTTCTTAATCCTATTATTTCCTTCTCTCATTAACAAGCTCCATCTATATTACGTTACAGCTGCACCCAACTTCTGCCTAGGTTCTCCTGGTGCACCTTTCTATAACTATCATTAACGTTTCTCAAACGTGAGTATTATATCATATGTTACAAATCTGTTACAACCACATTTTATTTTATAGTTCACCCTTGCTTAAACTTTCACTTTTTTCTAAAAAATATATTTTTTTCAAAAAAATGCTTGCATTTTCTTTTTTTTGGTGATATTATAAATCTCGTCGATGCGGGTGTAGTTCAATGGTAGAACACCAGCCTTCCAAGCTGGATACGTGGGTTCGATTCCCATCACCCGCTTTTGTTATATCTAAATTTAGCCTCGGGATGAATCCCGAGGCTTTTTTCATCTATATTCTGTTTAATCTAACAACCTTCCAATGGAAAGAATCATTCCACCAAGGACAATATATAAATCTCCTAGATTCGCTGTCACCTGCTTGCCGGACTTTTTTTCTCGATTTCCCATAATCGGAATATAATCGATCACCTTTCCTCGAACCAGCCGGTCAAAGGTATTGCTCATGGCTCCTGCCAGAAGAACAGTCATTCCAACCTTCTGCGTCCGATTTCCATTCTTCCCAACCTTCTCGTCCATAATCAAAAGGGCACCCGTGGATACCAGGGAAGAGATTTTCACCAACAATGTCTTATCCTCTAAAGAACTTAACATAAATCCACGGTTATGAATCTTCCTAAGTGTGAGCTTATCATGAAAATATTTCCGGCTTTCTCCCTCTTCTAAGGTATCCTCCACCTGCTGCTTTACATATTCATCTGCACCAAATAAACCTATAATAGCTGCTGTTTTTAAAAGCATCCTTATTCTCCCTGGATTCTTACGATTTCCTCTTCCTTCTTTTCAATATCCTCGTCTCTTTTTGCAATCTCCTGACAAACTTCCCGGAAGTTTTCGTCAATATCCTCACCTTTTACATATTTCTCGTAAATGGATAATCCAATATCTCTAAAGTCTCTATCGTTCGCTCTCTTTAAGCCTCGAACCTCACTTTTGATCTTTTGAATCTCGATAGTATCCTCTGTTTTTTTAGAAAGATCGGATGCCACCTCTGTAAATTTCTGACTGAAATCTTTAAATAAATCTGCCATTTTCTCGTCTCCTTTATGTTGTTTTTAGATTTTCTAACTTTACTCTGCCTTGTTTAACCTGGGGACTTCCTGTCCTCTTAGTTCAATAATAGGACCTGCGGTTCCCTCGATATATCCCTCGGTAATGGTTACTTTTCCAATGCTGTCATCCTTTGGAATCTCATACATTATATCCAGCATAAATTCCTCTATGATGGCTCTAAGGGCTCTTGCTCCTGTATCTTTTTTCAGAGCTTTTCTTGCAATGGCGCGGAGAGCTCCCTCGTCAAATTCAAGTTTTACCTCATCTAATGCCAAAAGCTTCTGATACTGCTTTAGGATGGCATTCTTAGGTTCTCTTAAAATATCCACCATCATATCCTCAGAGAGTCCCTGAAGGGTAAATACGATCGGAAGTCTTCCCAAGAATTCAGGAATCATGCCGAAGGTTCTCAAATCTTCGGTTGTCACCTTCTCCAGAATGGTCTTATCGTGGTCATATTTATCCTTTAGATCCGCTCCAAAACCAATGGCCGCCTGCTTCGTCAGACGCTCCTTGATAATATTCTCAAGATCCGGGAAGGCACCACCACAGATAAATAAAATGTTCTTGGTATTGACAGTTACCATAGGAACCATAGCATTCTTGCTGCTAGCTCCTACCGGGACTTCCACCTCACTGCCCTCCAAAAGCTTTAGCATTCCCTGCTGTACCGATTCACCGCTGACGTCTCTTTGACTGGTATTTTTCTTCTTAGCAATCTTATCTATCTCGTCAATGAAGATAATGCCCTGCTCTGCCTTATCCACATCATTTCCGGCTGCTGCCAAAAGCTTGGATACAACGCTTTCAATATCATCTCCAATATATCCAGCCTCTGTAAGGGATGTCGCATCGGTAATGGCAAGAGGTACATCTAAAATCTTTGCTAAAGTCTTTACCAGATAGGTCTTTCCTGAACCTGTAGGTCCAATCATTAACATATTGGATTTCTCGATTTCAATATCATCCATAGTATCCGTAGCTACACGCTTATAATGATTATAAACTGCCACAGACATCGCCTTTTTCGCATATTCCTGTCCTACCACAAATTCGTCTAACTTGGCTTTAATCTTATGAGGAGCCGGAAGATTCTTAAGATCTACCAAAGGGACTCTCTCCTCTTTTGGTTTTTTCTTTTTAATTTTCTGCTTCTTTGGAATTGCCTGTTCCAAATCCGAGACATTTAAGAAATGTACACCCGGCATATTATTTAACTGACTAAAATCAAATCCCATATTAGGCATATTGGCCATGGTATCAAAGCTCTTTTGCATACAATCATTGCAGACACAGATATTATTAGGCAGATGGATCATCTTTCCGGCAATGCTCTCTGGTCTTCGACATACAAAACAAAGTTCCTGATAGTCATCATCTTTCTGATTCTTAGAATCCTTGGCATCCTCCACCACAACTTCCGGTATATCCTTGGCATCCGAATCTTTTACTTCTGCATCCTGGGACTTTTCATCTGTCGCAGATATCTCTTTTTCTTCATCCTCCGGGACGAATTCTCTAAAATCTATATTTGACATTTTCTTTTCTCCTATAGCTTTTATTTATACTTATCTTTATTTATACTTATCTTTGTTTCTATTTATTTTCTTGCACCATCTCTAGAAATTCTTCTTCTGAAATAATCGGAATATGCAACTCATTGGCTTTCTTATTCTTTGAAGAAGCAGAAGTCACATCATTATTAATCAGATAATTGGTCTTGGAAGTCACAGATCCTGTCACCTTTCCTCCCAAGCTCTCAATCAGTTCCTTTACCTCTCCCCGGTTTGCAAAATGATTCACACTTCCTGTAATAACGAAATTCTTTCCTTCAAAAATCTGAGGCGTCGTATTTTCTTTCTCTTCCGGGATCTTCACTTCACGAAGAAGATCTCTTAGAAGCTTTACGTGGTCACTGTTTGCAAAATAATTTACGAAAGCCTTTGCAAGCACTTCTCCCATGCCATCTATTTCCATAATGTCAGTCACTGTTGCATTCAATAGTGCTTCCACATCATTATGAAAAGCCTTGCATAGCACCTTTGCATTGGCAAGTCCTATGCCGGATATTCCAAGACTGTAAATGAGGCGGGGAAGGGTAGTCTCTCTGGCCGTCTCCAGGCTGTTTATTAGCTTCTTATAAGACTTTTCTCCAAAGCCTTCCATATTCTGAATCTCTTGTTCATAGCGATCCAGGTGAAATAAATCTGCATAGTCTTTAATAAATCCTCTGGAAATAAATTTCTCCAGGGTAGATTCTGAAAGTCCATCGATATTCATAGCATCCCGGCTGGCAAACAATGCGAAGGATTTCACATGCTTTGCCTGACACTCCGGATTGGTACAGTACAATGTCTTTGCATCGCTTACCTGCTTGATCTGTGTAGCACCCTGACATACCGGACATTTCTTCGGAATGTCTTTCATTCCACTTCTGGTAAGGTTTTCTGCAATCTGAGGAATGATCATGTTGGCCTTATAAACCTGGATTTTATCTCCAATGCCTAACTCCAATTCTTCCATAATACTAAGATTATGAACACTGGCTCTGCTTACCGTAGTTCCCTCTAATTCCACCGGCTCAAAAATAGCCACCGGGTTAATCAGACCGGTTCTTGAAGGAGACCACTCGATTTCTAAAAGAGTGGTTTCCCGAATCTCATCCGCCCATTTAAATGCATAGGAATCTCTCGGGAATTTTGCGGTACGACCTAGATTTCTTCCATACTCTATATCGTCATATGTTACCACAAGACCATCCGACGGGAAATCATTGTACTTAATTCTTTCTGAAAAATTAAGAACTTCCGTCCTGATATTTTCCTCTGTGACCACACTGTATTCCACCGTCTCAAAGCCCTGGCTCTTTAGCCATTCCATCTGACAGACTCTGGAATTTTGAAAATCCACGCCATCTGCCTGCACCAGAGAGAATGCATAGAATTTTACATTTCTTTTTGCAGTAATCTCGTTATTTAACTGGCGTACCGAACCACTGCACAGGTTTCTTGGATTCTTATATTTCGCGTCCGCATCTCCGATTTCTTCATTGATCTTTTCAAAATCACTGTAGCCGATAATAGCTTCTCCTCTTAGGATCAGTTCTCCCTGATAGGAAATTTTCAAAGGAATATTCTTAAATACCTTGGCATTGTTGGTGATTACCTCTCCAACTTCTCCATTTCCTCTGGTAACGGCCTTGTAAAGTTCTCCCTCTCGGTAGGTCAAAACAATCGTAAGCCCATCCATTTTCCAGGAAAGCAGGGATTTGTGATTTCCCACAAAGGCGGCCAACTGTTCCACATCTTTCGTCTTATCTAAGGATAACATAGGCTCCGGATGATGCTCTTTTGGAAGCTCGCTGATAACCTCATATCCTACATTTACCGTAGGGCTATTGGCCAAGACAATCCCCGTCTCCTGTTCTAAAGCTTGAAGCTCATCATAGAGCTTATCATATTCAAAGTTGCTCATGATTTCTTCAGCCTGCTGATAGTAAGCCTTCGCTGCCTGATTTAATATTTTTACCAATTCCTGCAATCGCTGCATCTTATCTTCCATGTACTCCCTCTCTATCTATCGCCTGATACAGTTTTTCAAGCTCTTCCCCTTTAATTTCTCTGTAAGCTCCGGTTTTGAGGCTCCCTAGCTCCACATTCATAATCCTTACTCGCACCAGGCGCTTCACCTTATAACCCAAAGCCTGACACATACGTCTAATCTGTCGGTTTAGTCCCTGTGTCAAAATAATGGAAAAAGTATACTTTCCTATCTTTTTTACTTCACAAGGCCTTGTGATAGTATCTAAGGACTTCTCCTTATCTACGATCCTAACTCCCTGAGACATCTTTTCTATAAAATCCTCTGTGATTTCCCGATCTACCGTTACCTTATATTCCTTCTCATGCTCAAATCTCGCCCGCATCATGCCGTTAATAAGATCCCCATCGTTAGTCATAATAAGAAGCCCCTCTGAGTCCTTATCCAAACGTCCGGCGTAGGTAACTCTGGTCGGATATTTCAGGAAACGGATGATATTCTTTTTCTCCCTCTGATCTTCCGTACATACGATCCCCACCGGCTTATTCACCGCAAGAACAACCTTTTTTTCCTTGCCGCTAATAATCTTTTTCCCCACACGGACTTCCTGATATTCTTCCACCTTCATTCCCGGAACAGCGATTTTTCCGTCTACAAAAACCCGTCCACTGTCAATTAATTTATCTGCTTCCCTTCGAGAACAAATCCCTGCCTCGCTGAGAAATTTATTTAATCGCACTGCCATAAATGCCTCACTTCATTTTATTTCATAAAATTCATTTTAAAAGCTAGCCTGTCAAAAGTCAAACCTCTGTGTTATAGTAGAGATATCTGATTTTCAAAGCAAAGGAGCATATCTAATGAACGTTTTGGCCCTTCAAGCAAAGTCCTGCATGGCACATCTATTACTGCGGGAAACCTTCGATTCTTTCTCACTTATCGAAGCGGATATTACCACTTTCAATACCTTTCACATCGACGGATATTTGCAAAAAGACTTTTTTTCGGAAGGAGAACTTCCGGATCACAATTTCTCCCGTTGGAAAGATGTGAGAGAATTCTGCCTAAATATCATAAAAGGAAAACACACGCCTTTAAACTTTAAGATCGTGCTGTCCCTAGGGGAGGAACACTTCTCAGAATTCCTAACGGAAAGCGGAATCACAAGCCTGACTCCTCAGGATATCCAGGGACTTTACCTTAATTTTCATTATGACGGCAGTAATCTTCAGTGTGTTACCGGTACCTCCACCAAAGTTTTCACCTTGGACAAAAGCTTAGAACAGCAATGGGATCTTAAAGCCAGTGCTTTCCTAAAAAATAGTGGTATTGAATTGTCGGAATCTTAATTCCTGATATATAACGTATAATATCCAGCATTTATCGCTCGATATATAACGTTTAATATCCAGCATTTATCACTTGATATATGAAAAGTCTCACGCTTATTCAACTTTGAATAGACGTGAGACTTTTTTATGCTAATGTCAAAAGCTCTCTAACTCTTACTTTGTAAGTAACATCATAATCTCATTACTTCTCTTTACAAATGCAGTCATATCATCTGGGCTTAATGGTTTGTGAGACAGTGCTGCAAGATCGTAAAGCTGCTTGCAGATCACGGATGCATTTTCTCCATCCTTATGCTCTGCCAAATACTGAACCAATGGATGGTTTGCATTTAAGATCAAGGTCTCGGTACCAGACAAACCGAAGTCATTGCTTCCCATACCGTACATCTTCATCATCTCTGCCATACGGCGGCTTTCCTCTGAGAGAGTCATCATAGAAGCTACACCCTCGTCTTTCAGTTTCTCAACCTTTACATCCAGCTGTTCATTGCCTATCTCTTTACGGAACAATGCTACCAACTCTTCGGAAGTTTTCTCAAAGCTTTCCTTTTCTTCCTCAGATACTTCTTCCTTGGCATCTTCTGTAATGTCTGCATCGATTCTCTGGAACTTAATGGTTTCATTCTTCTGCTCTAACTGCGTGATAAACGGAGAATCGATATTATGATCCAAGATTACTGCGTCTTTTCCCTGGCCACGGAACAGATTGATATACTGACTCTGCTGTACCGGATCGGTCACATAGTAGATAATGGTCTTCTTCTCCTCCGGCTTGGTCTCTTCCAGATTCTCTACTACATCTGCATCCTCTTCTTTATTTTCTGTCTCTGGTTTTTCTAAGGAACCTCCATTTTCTTCTACGCAATCTTTCAAGGTCAGATATTTGTTATCTAAGTTCTTAAAGAGAACTACATCTTTCATCTTGTCGCAGAACTTGTCATCCTTTAAGCAACCGAATTTAACAAATGGACTGATGCTGTCCCAATATTTTTCATAGTCTTCACGCTTGGTCTTGCACATTCCGGAAAGTTTATCTGCTACCTTCTTAGAAATGTACTCCGCAATCTTATTTACAAATCCATCGTTTTGCAGGGCACTACGGGAAACATTTAACGGAAGATCCGGACAATCGATAACTCCCTTCAGAACCATCAAAAATTCCGGAATCACTTCCTTAATGTTGTCTGCAATAAATACCTGATTGTTGTATAGCTTAATGGTTCCTTCCACAGAATCATACTCTGTATTGATTCTTGGGAAGTACAAGATTCCCTTTAAGTTAAATGGATAATCCATATTTAAATGGATCCAGAACAAAGGCTCCTTATAATCCATAAATACTTTGCGGTAGAACTCTTTATAATCCTCATCGCTGCATTCGTTTGGATGCTTGGTCCAAAGTGGGGTAGGATCGCTTAAGGAAACCGGACGCTTATTGATCTTTACAGTATCCTTTGCAGGGCTAACTTCTACCATTTCCTTCTCACCCTGTTCATTTTCCTTTTCTTCCATCTTGGCATCTTCGTGAATACGCTCCACTACCACGTCATCCTCACGTAGTTCTGTCTCGTCGATGGTCTCAAATTCCTGCTCTGCGGTTTCATCCTCCAGGAAGATCTCAACCGGCATGAAGGAACAATATTTCTCAATGACTTCTCTCACACGGTACTTGTTTGCAAACTCTAAGCTGTCATCGTTTAAAAATAAGGTCATAACAGAACCAACTTCCGTTCTGTCTCCCTCTGACATCTCATACTCTGTACCGCCTTCGCTCACCCAGTGAACAGGAGCAGCTCCTTCTTTGTAAGACAAAGTATCAATGTGCACCTCATCTGCTACCATAAATGCAGAGTAGAATCCCAAACCGAAATGTCCGATCATATCATCTTCTGTAGTTTTATCTTTATATCTCTCCAAGAATTCTGTAGCTCCGGAAAATGCGATCTGAGTAATATACTCTTCTACTTCCTCAGCAGTCATTCCAAGACCGTTATCAATAAATTTCAAAGTCTTTTCCTTTGGATTAACCACTACCTTAATAGCCGGCTTGTAGCCATCCGGGAGCTGATATTCTCCCATCACATCTAACTTCTTTAGCTTTGTAATCGCATCGCATCCATTGGAAACTAACTCTCTTACAAAAATATCATGATCGGAATATACCCATTTTTTTATAATAGGGAAAATATTCTCACTACTAATTGATAAACTACCTTTCTTTGACTCCATGTTTATTCACTCCTATCTAAATCTAACGCAACTTTTTAACTTTTGTTGGCGAATCCACTGCTAAAGCAGCTTCTCTTAATTTATCTAAAGGTATCTTAATACCAGTTATTTTAAAAGTCAACAAAAAATTAGCACTCTTTCAAAAAGAGTGCTAATAACTTTCTTAATAATATAAATTTTTTCTTAATAAATGCAAACAGCCAGGTTGCCAATCTGATCCATAATGTCAGCAATCACATCCGCATCCCGGACAATCTCTCCCGCTTGGGGATCTTGAATCGTCACTGTATTGTTTACTTTGGAATAGCCGGACAGCACCACGCAGTGCTCATTGCTGAACCAATCATAGGTTTTCCCATTATATTCATAAGCATAATCCGTAAAAGAAGGGTCTGAGTAATCCACCGTCACCCACAAAAGCACCGGATACCCTGCTGCCACATAGCCATAGAGATCTTCCAGAGATTTTCCAGACAAATCATGAGCCCACAAGTTAGTGTCCTGATCAGATAAATATTTCCTTGCAGTCTTGACAAGTCCCGGAGGCCAAATTCCGGCCCCTTCATAAGAATAGGGATCTCCGCTAAATCCTACGGGGTAGTCATCGGTAGCCATCACCAGATAATCGTCCGCAATGGTAGTTTTATCTACCAAAAACCCATGGTAGTTAAGAACCATGGTAAGAGCTGTGGTCTCACATCCTGTAGGAAGTTCCGGAAGCTGCCAGATGGTATCTACAGACAGGTTCGTCTCCTCCGGTGCATCTTGAAATACAGAGGAAAGTTTCAATTTTATTCCGTTAATTCCGGAAACAACTGAAGCCCACTGGAACCCATCTGTAAAATCCTCCATAGTTGCTCCATAAACATTGCTGCTTAGGATCGTCAGGCAAAGCAGCAGACAGATTGCTATTTTTTTCATTCCCACTTTATCTTTCATCAGTAAAACTACTCCAAATTAAATTTACACTATACACGAAACCGATACCGCGGGCCGCGCACAGAGCGTTTTAACCCTGGTATCATATCATGTTTTTATGTAAATAATGTGTTCTCAACTCTTTTCTTTTGAAATTATTCCACTGATTTTAAGGATTCCACCATATCAATTTTCTTTAATTTAAAATACATCAACCCATTAATACACAGAGAAAATGCAACAGTAAAGGCTAAGGCATACAAAAAACTACTAACATTGATGACACGACCGAACATGACAGAATCCACTTCCACTGTCTCGATAATAAAGAGATGAAGGACTTTACCTAACACACAGCCCACCACCGCTCCGAGGAGCGTTAACACCATGTTTTCTCTATACACGTAGGCTGCCACCTCCGGATCATAGAACCCCAGAACCTTTAAGGTCGCCAGCTCCCTCTGTCTTTCTGTAATATTGATGGTATTTAAATTGTAAAGTACCACAAAGGCCAGCATCCCTGCGGAAATGATCAGTACAACAATGACCAAATTCAAGCTCTTTAGCATGTCATCTAACTGATCCTGAATATCAAAAATATAGCTGATACTAAGAACTGCATCTTCGTCAACGATCTTCTGTCCCACCTTCTTCATATCCGAGGTACTGTAGCCATCAGGTGTAGAGTACAAGACACTATTATATTCCGGCTCCTTCCCATGGACTTTCTCATAGTAAGCAGGAGACATATAGATATAATGCCCCATATAGTTTTCGCATATGGCGGAAATTTTTACTTTTATATTTCCCTGATCCTCATCCTTGATCTCAATGGTATCTCCCACCTCTACACCTAGAAGATGAGCAGTTTTTTCTGTAAGAATCACTCCCGAATCGTCAAGCTCATAGGTTTCTCCTGTCTTTCGATCCCTAAAATGGACATAATCAGAAAGATTCTCCTGGTCTTTCAGCACACATTCCACAGTATCCCGCTCTTTTTTTCCATTTACCAAAGTTACTGTCTTCATACGGGTATCCATATATTGTTCGATATCCGAATCTTGTTTTAAATCTTGATGCAAGACTTCTTTTTCTTCTTCTGTTACATCGTCCTTCAAATAGGCAACGCCGTCATAGACCTGGATTTCTTTGTACTGCAGCTGGGTGATCTCAAAAATAGAATCCTTTAATCCAAATCCCACTAACATCAGTGCCATACAGCCGCTGATTCCAAAGATTGTCATGAAAAATCTCTTTTTATATCGCATCAGATTTCGCACCGAAGATTTCCACGAAAAATTCAAATGATTCCAAATAATTCCGATGCGCTCCAACAATACTCTTTTTCCAACTTTCGGTGATGGTGGACGCATAAGCACCGCAGGCTGAGCCGTCAATTCCTTGTAACAGGCGAAGAAGGTTGCCGCTGTTATACATACGATAGATATTCCCGATGCCATAAAAGCATAATACCAATTATAAGGCACTAAGATTTTCGGTATGTGAAGATACAGAATCTCATAGGCATAAATAATGATATAGGGTAGAATTTTCTCTCCGACAAGAAAACCAAAAATACTGCCTCCCACCGTAGCTAAAAGTGCATATCCTATATATTTTTTTGCGATAGTCATTTTCCCATAACCTAGAGCTTTCATGGTTCCGATAGCCATACGCTGCTCTTCTACCATGCGAGTCATGCTGGTAAGACTGATAAGAGCCGCCACTAAAAAGAAAATTACCGGGAATACCCGTCCGATCGCTCGCATGCGGTCTGCATTTTCCCCGTAACCGGAATATTCCGGCAGGGTACTGCGATCATATACATAAGTTTTCACCTCAGGAATCGCCTGGGCTTCCTGCACAGCAGCCAGTTGCTCCTTTGCTGCTGCCAGCTGTTCTTTCGCCTCATTAATCGCCTTGTCAGCCTCATCCACCAATTCCTGCCTTCGGCTCTCTCCCCGTTCCTTTGCTACCTTCTCTACTTCATCCATAACATCCGAAATGGCATCTTCATATTCATCGGTATAGGCCGTAAGCTTCTTTGCACCTTTCACCTGCATATAGGCTTCCGTATAAACATCCAGGTCAAAGGTATCTTCTGCTACCAAGGCAAAGGCCGAGATGCTTCCTGTTCCAATAGTAGTACTTCCTCTGCTAAAGGAAATATAGCAAGGGCTATTGCCGGTTCCCACCACCTTTAGAGTATCTGTAGTAAGGCTATCCGTCACTGCATCTTCCGTCCCTGAAGATAAATGGATCTCATCTCCTACCTTAAAATCCGACTCATCATCTACCAGGCATTCTCCGGCTTTCTTCGGAAGACGACCGGTAGTTACCGTAGGTTCATTCATTCCTTCTGTGAGGGACATGACATGAAGAGCCTTCTGTTCATCCCCTACTTTCTGAAGAAAATCGCCGCTATACCCTCCTACTACCTTGGAAATAGACTTAATTTTTTCAAATGCTTTTAGATCATCCTCGTTGATTCCCAAGGTGGACACTGTCTTAATATCCATAAGATTTGCCCCATCGAAATAGGCATCTCCTGTAATTCTCATAGATGGCTCTGAGGAACGAATCCCGGAGAAAAATGCCACTCCCATGGCCACGATAAAGAAAATCGAAAGAAATCTTCCCGGGCTTTTCTTAATTTCCATAAAAAAATCTTTTCTTGTTGTTTTCTTCATTGTTTTTCTCATTGCTTCTACCACTCAATCTCAGAAATCGGACATGGATTTTCATTTATCGTAATCTTTGACACTCGTCCATTTTTAATCTGAATTACACGATCCGCCATAGGAGCAATGGCCAGATTGTGGGTGATGAGGATCACCGTCATCCCTTTCTTTCTGCAGGTATCTTGAAGCAGCTGTAAGATTGCTTTTCCGGTATTGTAATCTAAGGCTCCTGTCGGCTCATCACAGAGAAGAAGTTTGGGATTTTTTGCCAGGGCTCTTGCAATAGACACCCTCTGCTGTTCTCCTCCTGATAACTGCGCCGGGAAATTCTTTAATCTATGACCAAGTCCCACTTCCTCTAAAACTTCCTCTGCATCCATGGGATTCTTACAAATCTGCAAAGCAAGTTCTACATTCTCCTTGGCAGTGAGATTCTGGATCAGATTATAAAACTGAAATACAAATCCGATATCATCCCTGCGGTAGGCTGTAAGCTGTCGCTGATTATACTGTGCAATGTCCTTGCCATCTACCAATACCTTTCCCTCGGAGGCTGTATCCATTCCTCCAAGAATATTAAGAACCGTCGTCTTTCCTGCGCCACTGGGTCCTACTACAACAGCAAATTCGCCCTGTTTGATCTCAAAATCAATGCCGGCAGCCGCCTCGATGGTTACTTCCCCCATGTGATAAATCTTTTTTACATTTTCCAAGGTTACAAATTCTGACATTTAACACCTCCATCTACTATATTATAAAAAGGAACCCTTGCATTTATGCAAGAGTCCCTCCTCATATTCATTGTACAAAGTACAAAACTAAGAATTCTTTTCTTACTTAGAACTTTCCATATCACGAATGATTTTTCTTAATTTCAGCACCATAGAAGGAGCTACAGATAGCTCGTCTACGCCCATGCGTACAAACTGCTCTGTAAGCTCTGCATCTGCTCCAAGCTCTCCACAGATACCAGCCCATTTTCCATACTTATGAGCGCTGTCTACTACCATCTGGATCATTCTTAAAATTGCCGGATGATGTGCATCATAAAAATCATCCAATTTTGCATTCTGTCTGTCGATAGCCAAAGTATACTGGGTCAGATCGTTGGTTCCGATACTGAAGAAGTCTACCTTCTGAGCCAACTCGTCTGCCATAATAACTGCAGCCGGAGTCTCAATCATAATTCCCTGCTCCGGAACCTTGTAAGGAACTCCCTCGCTCTTAAGCTCAGCTTCTACCTGCTCTACAATCTTGTAGATCTTATCTACTTCACTTACAGAAATAATCATCGGATACATGATAGAAATATTTCCATAAGCAGCGGCACGAAGAAGTGCGCGAAGCTGAGTTTTGAAAATATCCTGCTGCTTCAAACAGATACGGATCGCACGATATCCAAGAGCCGGATTATCTTCCTGTCCTAAGTTAAAGTAATCTACCTGTTTATCAGCACCGATATCCAAGGTTCGGATAATAACAGTCTTTCCTGCCATAGTCTGAGCTACCTGCTTATAAGCCTGGAACTGCTCTTCCTCAGTAGGAAAATCTTCTCTTCCAAGATACAAAAACTCACTTCTGAAAAGACCAATACCGCTGGCATCATTTTCCAAAACATATCCAACATCACCAACGCTTCCGATATTGGCATAAAGCTTGATCTTGCGGCCATCTTTTGTAACGGTCTCTTTTCCACGCATCTCCTGAAGAAGGGCAAGCTTTTCTTTTTCTTCCTGAACCTTCTTCTCTGTCTCAGCCTTCAATTCCTCATCCGGATTAAAGATCACACATCCCTCAAATCCATCTACAATAGCCTCTGTTCCATTGGTCAATACCTCAAGATCCATAGGTGCTCCGATAATTGCCGGAATATTCATCATACGTGCCAAAATAGCTGTATGAGAGTTGGTGGAACCATGTACTGTAACAAAAGCTAAAATCTTACTCTTGTCCATCTGTACCGTCTCACTTGGGCTCAAATCATCTGCCACAATAATAGATGGTTCCATATCGTCCATATCTACTTCTTCATTTCCGCTTAAGATACGAACCAAACGTCCGGAAATATCTCTGATATCTGCAGCTCTTGCCTTCATATACTCGTCGTCCATGTTGGCAAACATTTCCCCAAAGTTATCTCCAGTCATGGCAACTGCATACTCAGCATTCACCATCTCTGTGCGAATGGTATTGCTAATGGCATCTCTATAATCCTCATCCTCAAGGAACATCTGCTGTACTTCGATGATGGCTGCATTGGCCTCGCCTACTTCTACAACAGCCTTGTCATACAACTTCTGAAGCTGTGCATTGGCTCTTGCTGCTGCATCTGTCACTCTCTGAACTTCTGCCTCTGCATCCTCAATTTTTGTACGTCTTACCTGATAATCATTTTTCTTAAATACAACGATCGGTCCCTGTACGATTCCTTTGTAAACTGATTTGCCTGTAAATTTCTCCATCCGGCATGTCCTCCCATTCATAGCTCTGTAATTGGTGCCCTTAACCTCCAATTCAGGTTCTATTATACACTATTTCTCTTCAATGAACCACCAGTAATCTAAGACAATAACTCTCTTAATTTCTGATTTACCATTCCCGGATTTGCTTTTCCCTTCATGGCCTTCATTGTCTGACCAACCAGTGCTCCTAAAGCCTTCTCTTTTCCGCCTTTATAGTCCGCTACTGCCTGTGGATTTTTTGCAATAACCTCCTGTAAAACTTCAAGAAGTGCACCTTCATCGTTTACGGTTTTTAGTCCATTTTCTTCTACATACTTATCCGGGTCAATGTCAGTCTCATACATCTTCTCGAAAACTTCTTTTGCCACAGAACTATTAATGGTTCCTGCATCTGCAAGCTCAATAAGTTTTGCAAGATGCTCCGGTGAAAATACGATATCCTCCGGCTCTTCTCCATGTTCCTTCAAAAGTCGCATAGTCTCCACCATAAGCCAGTTAGAAACTTTCTTCGGTTTCTTGCAGATAGCTGTCGTAGCCTCAAAAAGATCTGCCATATATTTAGAACCTGTAAGAATCTCTGCATCATACTGAGGAATGTCGAATTCTTTCTTATAACGCTCCAATTTTTCATCTCTAAATTCCGGCTGTTTTGCCTTGATCTCATCGATCCATTCAGAACTGATTACAATCGGCACCAGATCCGGCTCCGGGAAGTAACGATAATCCTGGGCATCTTCCTTGGAACGCATCGCATGAGAAGATTCTTTATTATCATCCCATCTTCTGGTTTCCTGAATTACCTGTTTGCCTTCTTCCAAAAGCTCAATCTGACGGGCTCTCTCTCCTTCGATAGCATGGGTTATAGCCTTGAAGGAGTTCAGGTTTTTCATCTCTGTTCTGGTTCCGAAAGCTTCTGTTCCCACTTCTCTTACAGAAAGGTTAACGTCTGCACGCATAGAACCTTCCTGAAGCTTACAGTCAGATGCACCCAAATACTGAATCAAGGTACGAAGCTTCTCTAAGTAAGCAATAACTTCCTCTGCAGATCTCATATCCGGTTCGGATACAATCTCCACAAGCGGAACTCCGCTTCGGTTGTAATCTACCAAGGAGGTATCATCCCACTCATCATGAACTAATTTTCCTGCATCCTCTTCCATATGCATCTCGTGGATACGGACTTTCTTTTTTGTATCTCCCACATTGATCTCCACATAACCATTTCTGGCGATTGGAAGATACAGCTGGGAAATCTGATAGTTCTGCGGATTATCCGGATAGAAATAGTTCTTACGGTCAAATTTACATACTCTTGTAATATCACAGTTGGTTGCAAGACCAATGGCCATAGCATATTCCACAACCTGTTTATTTAAAACAGGAAGGGATCCCGGCATACCGGTACAAACAGGACAGGTATGAGTATTTGGAGCTCCACCGAAGGCAGTGGTACATCCACAGAAAATCTTTGTTTTTGTGGCTAATTCTACATGGACCTCAAGTCCGATGACGGTTTCGTATTGTTTTGCCATGTCTATCTGCCTCCTTTCTTTGCAAGCTCTGGTCTTTTATATTCCATGGTCTGCTCTAAGGTATAAGCTGCACGGATAATTTTATTTTCTTCAAAACAGTTTCCAATAAACTGCATACCGATGGGGAGTCCCTTGGAATCTTGTCCTACAGGAACGCTAATACCCGGAAGTCCTGCTAAGTTTACAGCAATGGTATAAATATCTCCCAGATACATCTTGATCGGGTCGCTTAAGCTCTTTCCAAGCTCCGGTGCTGTTGTAGGAGCTGCAGGAGCAATAATCATATCATATTTTGCAAATGCTTTATCAAAAGCCTCTTTGATCAAAGCTTTTGTTCTTAAGGCTTTTAAGTAATAAGCATCGTAATATCCGGAACTAAGTACGAAAGATCCCAGCATGATTCGACGTTTTACCTCGGCTCCAAATCCTTCGGAACGAGTCTTCTTATACATATTGTGAAGTCCTTCATATTCTTCTGTACGATATCCGTATTTTACTCCATCAAAACGAGACAGGT
Organism: bacterium; assembly: GCA_963658085.1. Classification (GTDB taxonomy): domain Bacteria; phylum Bacillota; class Clostridia; order Lachnospirales; family Lachnospiraceae; genus CAKRJP01. The sequence continues at coordinate 22,345 of CAVKOU010000006.1, read as the reverse complement.
TGGAACTTGCCTCTGCAGATGCGATAACATAATAAGCAGGGATAGCATACTCTACCAGGCTAAGATCAAAAGTTTCTACAATAGCACCCTTTTCTTCTAAAGTCTTTACTGCAGACATAATGTGATCCTTCACCTCAGGATCTAAGCCTTCCCCAAAATAATCCTTTGGGATTCCGATTTTAAGACCCTTTACATCCTCCACCAAGGCGCTGGTAAAGTCATAGCTTTCTCTCTTTACAGAAGTGCTATCTTTGGGATCATAGGAAGCAATGGCCTCCAAAATGGTTGCACAGTCTGTTACATCTTTCGCCACAGGTCCAATCTGGTCAAGAGAAGAACCATAAGCAATCAATCCGTATCTGGAAACTGTTCCATAAGTAGGTTTAATACCAACAACACCGCAGAAGGAACTTGGCTGACGGATAGATCCACCGGTATCAGATCCCAGGGCATAGGCACACTCCTCTGCAGCAACTGCCGCGCAGGAACCTCCTGAAGATCCTCCGGGAACATGATTTAAATTCCAAGGATTCTTTGTTACTCCATAGTAAGAAGTCTCTGTAGTACTTCCCATAGCAAACTCATCCATGTTTGTCTTACCGATGATCACTGCACCGGCTTCTTCCAGGTTCTTTACAGCCTCAGCCGTAAAGGTTGGATTAAAGTTTTCCAAAATCTTAGAGCTACAGGTGGTAAGGATTCCTTCTGTACACATATTATCTTTAATTGCTACCGGAACACCGGCCAAAGGGCCACTTAATGTTCCGTCGTCAATTAATTTTTGAACCTTCTCTGCTCTGGCATAAGCACCCTCTTTATCAAGGGTCACAAAGCTATGCACATCTGCTTCTACCGCTTCAATTTTAGCAAATGCAGCATCCAAAGCATCTTTTACTGTAATCTCACCGCTTTTAATTAATTTTCCGGTCTCAACTGCCGTCAAACTCATAATATCCATGCTTTGCTTCTTCCTCCTATCCGATAGTCTTAGGCACCTTGAAGCTGTTATCCTTCATAAGCGGTGCATTCTTTAGAGTTTCTGCACTTCCATCTGTGTTAGTCACAACGTCCTCGCGGAATACATTATTTACCGGAAATACATGAGACATAGGCTCAATTCCTTCCGTATCTAATTCATTTAAAGTATCAATATAATCCAGCATCTTCTCCATATCGGCTTTAGCATTTTCCTTCTCTTCTCCGGAAAGCTCTAACTTCGCCAGGATACCTACATATTCGATGGTTTCATCTGAAATCACGTTAGCCATGATGTTCCTCCTTTTTTTATGTCTATAATTAAGGCTCAAGTCTGCTTAAATCTCTTGGGAATAATGTTGTCTCTCGAACATTTTCTTCTCCCACAAGCTTCATTGTGAGACGCTCCAAACCAATACCAAGTCCTCCATGAGGTGGCATTCCATGCTTAAAGGTTGCCAGATACTGATCCATTCCATCGGTCTCCATGCCTCTTGCTTCAATCTTATCTAAAAGCATCTGATAATCATGGATTCTCTGTCCTCCGGTGGTAACCTCCATTCCTTTGTAAAGAAGGTCGAAACTCAAAGTATATCTTGTATCCTCCGGATCATCCATAGCGTAAAACGGACGCTTCTTAGATGGATAATGAGTTACAAATACAAAATCACTATCCCACTCTTCCTTTGCATACTGTCCAATAAGAACTTCCTCCTCAGGCTCCAAATCGAAAGGATTTTTCATTTTGTGATTGTATTTTTCTGCAACTAATTCTTTAATATCTGCAAATTTAACTGCCGGGATCTTGTCAACCTTTGGAAGGGTAATATTAAGAGTCTTTAACTCTCTTGCATATTCTTTCTCAAGAAGAGCCATTGCATACTGAAGATATCCGGTCTCCATAGCCATAATATCCTCAAAGCTATCAATATAGCCCATCTCAAAATCCAAACTTGTATACTCATTCAAGTGGCGTTTCGTATTGTGTTTCTCAGCTCTAAATACAGGAGCAGTCTCAAATACACGGTCAAACACTCCTACCATCATCTGCTTGTAAAACTGTGGACTCTGTGCCAGAACTGCCGGTCTGTGGAAATATTCCAACTTAAAGATGTTGGCTCCTCCCTCAGCACCCTTTGCTCCGATCTTCGGAGTATGGATCTCTGTAAATCCTTCGCTGTATAAGAAATCACGAAAACTACGGGTTAATGCTTCCTGAATTCTAAATTTTGCACGCTCTCTGATGTTTCTAAGAGCGATGGAACGATAGTTTAACTTCGCTTCCAGAGAAGTATTTAATTTCCACTTGGAGATTGCAAGAGGCATCATCTCATCGGAAGGCTCACTTAAAATTCTCACGGAGTGGATTCGAACTTCAATGCCATTTGGCGCCTTCGCATTCTCTTCCAAAACTCCCTCTACCTCGATGGTATCTGCTTCCTTTAAATCTTTCAGGGCAAAATCTGCAGTTCCTTCCTCATATACAGCCTGAAGAAGTCCTTCTCTCTTTCTTAAGATCACAAAGGCAACGGTTCCCATATCACGAATTGTATGGATAGCTCCATTTACCTTCACGGTATCTCCCGGCTTTGCCTCTGTTAATAGCTGACTAATCTCTAAGGTATCTTTCTTGTTAACTCCTGTTACAAATTCCATTGTTCTTCCTCCTGGGATATTTTTGCTTTTACTCGTGTTACCATAATTCTTTTACTAATAGTGATAACTCTCTATATACGAAAACTAGGGAACGTATATAAGTATCTCCCGGAGCGTTTTTCATGTAACAGTAAATTCTTATTGCATAAAAAACGCCCCGAGATGCATGAAACATCTCGGGGCGAATAAATCCATTATCCGCGGTACCACCCGTTTTGAATTCCTGATAGGAATCCATCTCTTATGCACGTAACGTGTTGCCTACGTACCGACCTACTGCTATTTCAACCGGTCTGCTCCAGAGTGTTCCCTATTGTCTCCTTCCCTTAAGTATCGCTCTCAGTCGGTGACGATACATTCCTGTCAAGTTTCAAAGACAGAGTCTCCTTCGTCGCTTTACTAGCTTAAACTGCTAATTATGTTAGCACAGGATTTCTGAGAATGCAAGAAAATTTTAATTGCATTCTTCCCACAATCTTTTTACTTCCCGGCGCGATATTTATTTTCTGTCTTGGAATACATGATCTTCTGTTCATGGTAGAGACTAAAGTATCCCGACAACAGATAACAGCAGGCTACCACACAACAATAATAAGGCATACCATCAAATTTAAACAATTCGAAAGCAATCAGCATAGCTGTAATCGGGCTATTGGTAACAGAACAGAACACGCCTGCCATTCCGCATGCTGCACACAACTCCACAGGAAGCCCAATAACTCCCGAAAGAGCAGATCCTAATGTAGCTCCGATAAAAAGTGATGGTACAATCTCGCCCCCTTTAAATCCGGCACACAAAGTAGCGCAGGTAAACAAAATCTTAAGAGCAAAAACCCAGATATGTTCCGGATTGTCAAAGGATCTGGATATCACATCTCCTCCTAAACCAAGATAATCATCGGATCTTATGAGAAGCCACAGCAGAATAACCACCACACCTCCCACTACTACCCGAAGATATGGATTAGGAAAAAACTTTTTATACAACTTGCTGCTTCGATGCATGGCCGCACAGAAGAAAGCTCCCACAAGGGAAAATACCATTGCAAGTAATACGCTCTTAATAGCCGGAAGTCCGTAAAACCTTGGCATCTCTGTCACCGGGTAGGGAACCGCAAAGGTTCTTACTCCCCATATCACAGACATATGCTCTGCAATAAAAGAAGAGAACATACACGGAACCAAGGCTCCATAGTACATAACTCCTACACTTACTACCTCCATAGGAAAAATAGCAGCTGCCATAGGTGTTCCAAAAAGAGCGGAAAATGCAGCACTCATTCCTGCCAGCATCATAATATGTCGATCACTGTTATTCAACCGAAGGACTCTTGCGAGCCAGTTTCCAAGGCTGGCACCAAATTGCAAAGCCGCCCCCTCACGACCGGAAGAACCTCCAAACAAGTGCGTCAAAACCGTGGACACTAAAATCAAGGGAGCGATCCGCCCAGGCATGACGCCTTCCGTCTCCCGAATAGTACTAAGGACCTCGTCGGTACCGGTATTATTCCCTTGCCCCGTTCTCTGATAAATCCTTACAATCACCAGTCCCGCCAAGGGAAGACCAAATACAATCCATCTATGAAGTTCTCGAAATTCCGTGGCATATACGATTCCTTTTGCAAACAGACTGGCCAGGGATCCGATGCCGATTCCAATCACCACAGACAGAATCATCCATTTAAACAATGTCCCGTAGAGGGACTTGGCTGCCTTCGCGACATAGCACACCGCATTTTTTACTTTCTCTCTCATTTTTATTTCCCATTCCCAAAAAGAGCCAATGTGAAGATCTCCACATTGGCTCGAAACTTAGCATAATCTTTACACTGATTATTATATTTTTATCGATTACATCTGTAAAGAAGATTTTCCCATCTTCTGTCAACTTCCTTCTGGAAGGCTTCGATCAGATATTCATTTCCCGGCTTAAAGAGATGTTTAAATCTTCCCTGTGGTTTTAAGAATTCCTCAATTGGGAGCTTTTTCTTCGGCTCGTAGTTTAATGTCCACTTGCCTTCTTCCACCTCAAACAGCGGCCAATAGCAGGTTTCTACCGCCAATCTGCACATCTCCATAATTTCCGGTGTATTGTATCTCCATCCACGAGGACACGGAGCCATGATATTTAAGAAAGCCGCTCCCGGTGTATAGATGGCCTTCTCAGACTTAATGTGAAGATCTTTAAAGTTCTGCACAAAGGTGGTCTGCGCCACATAAGGCACATCATGCTCTGCGATAATAGAAGCCAGATCCTTGCGATTTTGAGGTTTACCATTGCTTGCACTTCCTACCGGTGTGGTTGTTGTATCTGCAAACATTGGAGTTGCTGAAGAGCGCTGGATTCCTGTATTCATGTAAGCACCATTATCATAGCAAACATAAACCATATCGTGATTACGCTCCATAGCTCCGGAAAGAGACTGAAATCCAATATCATAAGTACCACCGTCACCACCAAAGGTAATGAACTTGAAGGTCTCGTCTAATTTCCCTTTTCTTCTAAGGGCATTATATGCACCCTCAACACCGCTTAAGGTAGAACCGGCATTCTCAAATGCATTATGAATATAACTGTCTGTCCAGGATACATAAGGATAGGTAAAGGTAGATACCTCCAGACATCCTGTTGCATTTCCGATTACAGCTTTATCTCCTTCATGTAATCCACGAAGAACGTTACGAACTGCGATCGGTGCGCCACATCCTGCACACATTCTATGTCCCGGAGCAAGACGTTCCGGTTTATTCATTGTTTCTTTAAAATTATAAGCCATGTCTTCTCCCTCCTTACTCTCTGATTCCCAAATAGCGATAAGTCTCGCCGGCATCATCGTTATCAATCACAGTCTGAAGATCTGCAAAAACTTCTTCTACATGTTCTACACGAACGTCACGTCCTCCAAGACCATAGATATAATTTACAGCCAGTGCCTTGCTTCTTGCACGGAACAGGGCTGACATCACATCTGCGCCAAGAGGTCCACCCTGGTTTGAATATCCCTCTGCACGGTCCATGACTGCAACGGCTTTTACATTCTTAAGGGCCTCTGCGATAGCCTCTCCCGGGAACGGACGATACAATCTGATTTTAAGGAGTCCAACCTTCTCTCCCCGGTCTCTCAAATGATCGATGGCATCCTTGGCTGTTCCTGCTGCAGACCCGATCATAACAACAGCTCTCTCCGCATCCTCTAAGCGATAAGATTCAAACAAGCCATATTCTCTTCCCGAAAGTTCTGCAAATTCCTTTGCAATATCAAGAACCACCTGATCTACATGCTTCATGGCCTCTGCCTGGCTTCTCTTTGCTTCCATGTAGAAATCTGTTACCGAATAAGGTCCAACTGCAAATGGACATTCCGGATTCAAAAGATAGTTTTCCGGCTCGTACTCTCCCACAAATTCCTTAACCTCTGCATCATCCAAAAGTTCAATATTCTCCACTGCATGACTGGTAATAAATCCATCCTGGCAGATCATGATTGGTAAATGCACATCCTTATGTTCGGAAATACGGAAAGCCTGAACCATATTATCATAAGCTTCCTGATTATTTTCAGAATAAATTTGAATCCATCCGGCATCTCTGGCCCCCATACCATCGGAATGGTCACCATTAATATTGATTGGGCCTGACAATGCACGATTTACCAAAGCAAGTGCCAGTGGCAAGCGATTGGAAGCCGCAATATAAAGTTCCTCCCACATAAATGCCAATCCGCAGGAAGAGGTAGCTGTCAAAGCTCTGGCTCCTGCTGCTGATGCACCGATGGTAGCACTCATGGAACTATGCTCACTCTCAACGGTGATAAATTCTGTATCTACCTGTCCATTTGCAACAAAATTTGCAAAATACTGAGGGATCTCTGTGGAAGGGGTAATAGGAAATGCCGGAAAAACATCCGGATTAATCTGACGAAGGGCAATTGCTACCGCCTCGTTACCTGATAAACGATCTCTTCTTGCCATATTAGTTCACTCCTTCCATAGTAATCGCACCAAACGGACAGGCCTTTACGCAAATGCCGCATCCCTTACAATGATCATGATCAAAAGCACCACGCTTTCCATCCTTTACAGGAATACAGCTATCCGGACAGACCGGTGCACACAGTAAGCATTGCTTACATTTTTCTTCGATAAATTCCGGCTTCACACTGCTCCACTCACCGGTCATAAATTCTCTGGAAGTACCTGATCCCGCAATCGTCATACCTTCTGTCAGGTCCTGCCATTTTGCTTTTAAACCTAATTTACTGATATCTGTTGCCATTAGTGCACCTCCTCAAATGCCATCTCAAGAGCCTTCATATTACCATCGATAACCTCTGGCTTGGTAGCAAATTTATGTTCAAAAGAAGCTCGCATCTCTTTTAAGAATCGCTCCTGATCCATGATGCCTGCCACTTTAACGATTGCCGCAAGAAGCGGAGTATTCGGGAAATACTTTCCTAAAGTTGCCATAGATACCTTCTTCGCATCGATGGTATATACCTTTCCTTTATATCCCTTTAAGTGTGGAATGATTTCTTCTTTGCTCTTCTCTGTATTTACAAGAATCGCTCCCTCTTCTCTTAGTCCTGCCGTTACATTTACTGTATCCAACAAGGATTCATCAACAACGACTACATACTCCGGATCGTAAATATTTGAATGTACACGGATCTGTGTGTCGCTGATACGATTGTAGGCTGTGATAGGTGCGCCCATACGCTCCGGACCATATTCCGGGAATCCCTGCACATACTTACCGGTCTGAAATGCTACATCTGCCAGCAAAAGAGCTGCAGTTTTCGCACCCTGTCCACCACGACCATGCCATCTGATCTCTGTAACGTTACTCATATGCTACTCTTCCTTTCTCATAAAAACGTATTTTCATTCATTATAGATTTATATTTATGCATTGTCTACAATTGTTTATCCTTTGACATTCTATCTTTTTGCACTTTTCACAACCTCTGCATCGTAGACTATAAAAAAAAATCGCAGATAAATCTGCGATTCTTCAACGAGGGTAATATTTAATCGGAGTGACAAGATTTGAACTTGCGACCTCTACGTCCCGAACGTAGCGCTCTACCAAACTGAGCCACACTCCGATATCACCAAAAACTTGCTTCGAGAACTACCGTCTGGCAAAAAGAATCCGGATGCTCACAAGAAGCATCCGGCGCCCCTGCCAAGGAACTACGGATAGAGGACTCGAACCTCTACTAACAGAGTCAGAGTCTGCTGTGCTGCCATTACACCAATCCGCAATGTTTTCAGCGAACAAATATTATTATATCCATTTCCGACCAAATGTCAACAGGTTTTTACAAATTTTTTTAAACTTTTTTATTTTTTTGAATTTTTCTTGTTTTTACAACAGTTCGTCCATGTTTTTAGCCGATTAACCAGCCTATTATCAAGGGCAACGATATGTCGATATATCATCGCCCTTGCAACTTGATAGTCAATCCACACCAAAACATTACCGAACTATCGCAAAAAATCTTAGATCGCTTTGATTCGCTCAATCGCAGCCTTCGTATTCTCAAGGGAACCGAAAGCAGTCAGTCTAAAGTATCCTTCTCCGCTTGGTCCAAATCCTGATCCCGGTGTTCCTACTACATTGGCTTTCTCCAATAAGAAGTCAAAGAACTCCCAAGATGTCATTCCGCTTGGTACCTCTAACCAGATATATGGAGCATTTACTCCACCTGATACATTGTATCCGGCATCCTTAAGTCCCTGCGAGATTACCTTTGCATTGTTCATATAGTAAGCAATCTGCTCCTTCAGCTGAGCCTGTCCTGCCTCTGAATATACAGCCTCTCCTGCTCTCTGTACAATATAAGGCGCTCCGTTGTACTTGGTTCCGTGTCTTCTTGCCCAAAGACTATGTAAGGTTACGTCTCCATCTTTGATATCCTTAGGGATAACGGTAGCTCCAAGTCGTACTCCTGTAAATCCGGCATTCTTTGAAAAGCTACGAAGCTCGATGGCGCAGGTTCTTGCTCCCTCGCACTCATAAATCGTATGCGGAACGTCTTCTTCTGAAATATATGCCTCATAAGCTGCATCATAGATAATAACAGCTCCTACCTTATTTGCATAATCTACCCATTTCTGAAGCTCGTCTTTTGTGATGGTAGATCCTGTAGGGTTGTTTGGGAAGCACAGATAAATAATATCCGGTGTCTCCTTTGGAAGCTCCGGTGCAAAGTTTGTCTCCTTTGTACAAGGCATGTAGATTACATCACTCCAAGTCTCTTTCTTAGGATCATAAACGCCGGTACGTCCAGCCATAACATTGGTATCTACATATACAGGGTAAACCGGATCACAAACTGCAATCTTGTTGTCCTTTGCAAAAATCTCCTGAATATTACCAGAGTCACACTTTGCTCCGTCTGAGATAAAGATTTCATCGGCCTGGATATCACATCCTCTTGCCTGGTAATCGTTCTTTGCCATTGCACTTCTAAGGAACTCATATCCAAGATCCGGTGCATATCCACGGAAAGTCTCTGCATGAGCCATCTCATCTACCGCTCCATGAAGGCTTTCAATCAATGCCGGTGCCAAAGGCTGTGTAACATCACCAATTCCCAAACGAATAATCGGCTTATCTGGATTTGCCTCCTGAAAAGCAGCTACTTTCTTTCCAATAGTAGAGAAAAGATAACTTCCGGGCAATTTTAAATAGTCCTGGTTTACTTTAAACATAATAACTCTCCTTATTTTTGATTCGTAATTTTTAGCAACTATTCAGAAGTCCATTCGCAGAACGCAGTTTCACATGGTTCTGAATCGTTACAAATTTATAAATATAATGCAACTCCTATAATGACTTATATGAAAGCTTATGCCTTTATCCTTGTTGCCTATATCTTATATTTAGTGTACAGAGTTTCTTTCACTCCTTCATTTCTATAATGATGGCAATTTAATCTCTCCATCAAATACAATGGTGGCAGGGCCGGTCATAAATACATGGCCACTCTCCTGATCCCACTGGATCTTTAAATCTCCACCTAACAGTTTCACTGTCACCTCATGGTCTGTAAATCCATTCAGGATACTGGCAACTGCCACAGCGCAGGCTCCTGTTCCACAGGCAAGAGTCTCTCCGGAGCCCCTCTCCCATACTCTCATTTCCACGGTATTTTTATCTAAAACCTTTACAAACTCTGTATTGATGCGCTTTGGAAATCTCTTGTGATTTTCAAACTTTGGACCGATCTTTTCGATTTCAAGATCTTCAAGGGTCTCTGTCTCCTCTAAATAGATCACATCATGTGGATTTCCCATGGAAACTCCCGTCATATGGTAAGTTTTTCCATCCACCTCGATAGGGGCATCAAGGACAGTACCTGCCTCTCCTTTTCCCGCCTCATATCCATCCATGATAATCGGGATTTGATCTGCCTGTAGTCCAGGCACTCCCATATCAACTTTAACCAGTACAACCTTCCCGTCTTCTACGGTAAGATCCAAATACTTAATGCCTCCCAATGTCTCCACAGAAATCCGTGTCTTATTCGTAAGGCCATAATCGTAAACATATTTTGCAACGCATCGGATTCCATTGCCGCACATCTCGCCTCTTGAGCCATCTGCATTATACATTGCCATTTCAAAATCAGCTACCTTCGATGGATTAATCATAATCAAACCATCAGAACCGATCCCCTTATGTCTGTCGCTGACAAATTCCGACACTTTCGCCGGATCATTAAGCTTTTCTTCGAAACCATTTACATAGACATAGTCATTTCCTATTCCATGCATTTTTGTAAATTTCATTCTATATGATCTCCTCTTTATTACGTTACCTGTCCTGTCAAATGCTTCACCTGATGATCCATCTGATTCCAAACAGTTATCCTTATCTTACCACAAAGACTGTCCTACGTGAACCTTGCATTTTACTTATGCTTTACTCTGCCATGATACTAAGAACCATCTCTGCTGTCTCAACCATATTCGTACCACTATCCATACTACTTTTTTGAAGGTATTTGTGGGCTTCCGCCTCAGACATATTGTTACGATTCATCAAAAGAAGTTTCGCCCGCTTAATAAGCTCCTGTTGCTCCGGCGTTCGACTCTTTTGCTCTATTTTTCTCTTTTTCCTCTTCTTGGTCATATTCCGCAACATCATATCCATGGTGTTCATCAAGTCATACACCTTGATAGGCATAGATAATCCTACCACACCACCGACATCTCCGCTGCTCCATTTATCCTTGGATGCGATTAAGAGCATCTCAAAGGTATCCGGCAAATATTCCCGAAGATCCGTATACATCATATCCTTCAGTTTATATCCACAAACAACGATTCCCTCATCCTGCATATCCGCATACTGAATCGCCTGCGCCCCAGTTGTGCAAACTCCGGCAACCGTCATTCCCCCACGCGTCAAGAGGTTCCGTATATTGGTTGCATTATCCTTATTTGGAAATACCACTATAATACCAACCAAAACTTTTCCTCCCGACTATTAAATAATATGCAAATAACGATTCAGTTCCCACTCAGAAATGCTAGACTGATACTCCTCGTACTCCTTTTCTTTTGCTTTTAAATATTTTCTGGAGAGATCTTCTCCCAATACCTTTCGGACAATATCATCCTTTTCAAATTCTTCTGCTGCTTCCTTCAGATTCCTTGGAAGTTTCTCAATTCCCGCAGCCTTTCTCTCTTCATCTGTCATATTGTAGATATTGGCATCTACACTGGCAGGTGGCAGGATTTCATTTCGAATACCATCTAGTCCTGCTGCCAGGCATACTGCCAAAGACAGGTACGGGTTTGCTGCAGAATCCGGGCTTCGAAGCTCGATTCTTGTAAGCTCTCCACGACTGCTTGGAATGCGGATCAAAGGAGAGCGGTTCTTTAAGGACCAAGCCAGATATACCGGTGCCTCAAATCCCGGAGTCAGTCGCTTGTAGGAATTTACCAATGGATTGGTAATAAAAGTAATGGCCTTCATATGCTTCATAAGACCGCCTATGAAATAATAAGCTTCTTTACTCAGTCCATTTTCATCCTTCGGATCCTGGAAAATATTAATGCCATCTCTGCTGAGGGACATATTGATATGCATTCCTGATCCATTGACTCCTTCCTTTGGCTTTGGCATAAAAGTAGCATGAAGTCCATGGCGCTTTGCAATGGTCTTTACTACCAATTTAAAGGTCATAATATTATCTGCAGTACTAAGGGCATCCTCGTATTTAAAATCGATCTCATGCTGTGCAGGTGCTCCCTCATGGTGAGAAGCCTCTACCTCAAATCCCATATCCTCCAGGGTCAGAACCATATCTCTTCTTGCATTTTCTCCCAGATCCAAAGGTCCGATATCGAAATATCCCGCCCGCTCATGCGTCCTGGTGGTCGGAAGTCCATCATCATCGGTATGAAATAAGAAGAATTCGCACTCCGGTCCTACATCAAACTGATACCCTTCCTCCTCAAGCTCTTCCAATACCTTCTTTAAAATATATCTCGGATCACTTTCGTAAGGTGTCCGGTCTGTATTGTAAACATCGCACAAAAGTCTGGCTACTTTTCCCTGCTGTGGTCTCCATGGGAAGATCTCGAAGCTATTTACATCCGGATATAGATACATATCCGAATCTTCCACTCTGGCAAATCCCTCGATGGCTGAGCCATCAAACATTATCTCATTGTTTAATGCCTGCTTCAGTTGATTGGGAGTAATAGCCACATTTTTCAGGGTTCCATAAATATCAGTAAACTGAAGACGAATGAAGCCCACGTCCTCCTCTTCTACCATTTTTATAATGTCTCTTGGTTTGTAATGATTTTTCATATATCCTCCATGTAGTTTTCTTTTAAAAAATGGCGCTCTCATACCGTAACATATGAAAACGCCTTCGTTCTTTCACTAACTATCTCTATTCTTCGTACTCGTAGGGAGCTTCGTAAATATCTCCACTATGATTACTATTATAGGGGAAAATAGGTTAAAAGAAAAGTATCGGATTGAAAAAAGAACATTCCTTTGCTAGAATGAGGCTATTGAGAAGAGAGGTTTTATACTATGCCAAAGAAAATTCCTATTGAAACCAGCGCCAGACATGTACACGTAACCAAAGAAGATTTTGAGCGATTATTTGGCCAGGGAGCCGAACTTACGTTCAAGAAATTCTTAAGTCAACCGGGACAATTTGCCTCCAATGAACACGTAATCGTAAAAGGACCTAAGGGGAGCTTTGATAAAGTATCTATTTTGGGGCCTTTCAGAGACGAGACCCAAGTAGAAATTTCTATGACAGATTCCAGAAAAATCGGGATTCCCGGCAATATCCGTCAATCCGGGGAAACAGACGGAACTCCTGGTTGCACCCTGATCGGTCCCGCTGGAAGTGTCACCTTAGACCACGGGGTAATCGTAGCCAAACGCCATATTCACATGAATCCGGTACAGGCCGCCCAACTTCGGGTAAAAAATAATGACAATGTATTCGTTATCACCCAAAGCTATGATCGATCCCTGATTTTTTCCGATGTCATCGTCCGAGTAAGCCCAAACTATGCTCTGGCCATGCATGTAGATACTGACGAAGCCAACGCTTTTGCCAGCGACAACAACCCTACCGGTACCATTCTAAAGCTCTTTAACGGAACCACCTATTCTCTCCAAAAATGGGCGGAAGAACTGCAGGATGGCATTATACGAATGTAGTCCTAAAGATATAATCTTATAATATGCAGCCTTAAACATTCCATCTTAGGTATGTAACCTTACATGCAAGTTCAATCCAATAAACCTATTTCAAACAAAAACCTGCGCAACTGTTTCGTTCATCCACTACAGCTGCACAGTTTTTTTTAATTTCCACTAACCAGAGCTTTTAATTACCAGTAATCAGAATTTTTAATCGTTCTCATTCAGCCATTCTTTCATAAGTTCTACGTATTGATCGTTTTCCTCTACGAAGCACATATGACGACTGGTTCTAAATAGTTCCCATCTGGAATTCGGAATGCGGTCATACATATATTTTGCAATATATGGGGTGCACAGATCATTTCCACCATTGATTACCAATGAAGGTTCCTTGATATCCTTTAACTGTTCTGTCACGTCATAGTCCTTCAAGGTTCCCATAGGTGTATATTCATTAGGTCCCCAACCTACTACATAGGATTCTCCGCCCTTTTGTACCGGTCTTCTAAGACATTCCGGCGACTCCTCTGTTACCGGGCCACTGCAGTGACGACTCATATACTCAGCTTCCGCCGCCTGATACAAAGGATCACTGTAATCATTAATAGAAGTAGCTTTCTCAATGGCATCCTGCATCTCCTGTGGCAATTCCTTGATCATACGATGCTGCTCAATCCCCCACATCCAGGATGCCGGCAAGGTACTAGAAAGGATCAGGCTCTTTAATCCCTTCGGATCATAGTTACATACATAATCCAGAAGCAACATTCCGCCCCAGGATTGCCCCAACAAATGCATCTCATCCAGTCCCAGGTGGTCTCTTAAAGCAATCAGCTCCTCTACCCAGGTCTTGGAATTCCAAAGATCCGGCCGACTCTCCACATAGGATTCTCCACAGCCGATCTGATCGTACATGATCAGCTGACGTCCGTCTTCCTCTGCCAGACGATCCAGCACTTCAAAATAATTATGCGCAGATCCCGGACCGCCATGAAGAAGCACCAGCGGCTTCTTATCTCCTGTCTTTTCCCCAACAATTCGATAATATGTCTTATACCCCAAATAAGGCATATATCCTTCCGTAATTTTCATTTCGCAACCTCCTTGCACAATCTTGTCAATTTATTAACCATTATAGTTCTCTCAACAATATTTTTCAAGAAAATGCAATAAAAAAAGAGGGCCTCGTCCAAAATAGACGATCCCCTCCCTTGGTATATATTACGAACTAGTATAACTATAAATTTTCCCTGTATATCCTGCATATGATTGCAAAATTATGCAGCGACATACTTGCTGATGTCATGCCATAAATCTCCGCAGTCTTCCGCATTGACTCTGAGTTCAATCTCCTCTTTAAATCCAAGATTGACCAATGACAATAACGATCTTGCATCCACCACAAATCTGCCCTGACGCATACTCATGCGGTATGGATACTTTTCTACGACTTTTACAAATTCAAGCATATCATCCAAGCTATGGAACACTACTTTCTTAGTAGTCATGTTGATCTCTCCCTTCTTCTATATATTTGTGCTTAGACTCTCTGTGAAATCCTTATCACATGGATTATAGTAGCATATTTTATTTTCGAAAAAAGGAGTAAATTTTTTTAAAAGGTATAATTTTTTAGCCCTTTACCGTGGTAAATTGTTTTTTTTACGATACTCTGCAGGAAGCATCCCGACTTCCTCTTTAAATACCTTGCTCATGTACTTTGCATCGGAATATCCCACCTGTTTTGCAATATCTGTAAGCTTCATCGATGTGCTGATTAAAAGCTTCTTTGCCATGGGAATCCGGTAACTTTTCACAATCTCTGTAAAATACTTTCCCGTCTCTTTTTTCAACTGGGTACTGAGATAAGCCTCCGTCACATTCAGTTCTTTCGCAATTTCTCCCAGGGAAATTCCCTGATTAAAAAATTCCTTGATCATGGAGAGCGCTGACTTCACCAAGGAGCTGTACTCCTCTCCTTTTTCTTCCGGTTCCTGAATGTAATCAAAAAAAGCCAAGAAACTATCTCTGATCTCAGACCAGCTAAGGGCCTGCTCAATCTGTCGGATCCAATGTCTGATCGGAGGCAATTCTTCAATCTGCCCACTTACCGTTGCAAGTCGCATCACGTTAAAAAAGCAACGGATCATGACTTCCTTAATATCTCCGGGACAATAGCGATTCTCCACACAGTAATATCTGTATTTTCGAATCCCTTTTAGAAACAGCTTTTTATCCCCGGACATAATAGCATCTTTGATATCAGCACCAAGATAATAAGGATACTTCATAGTGCCAAGAGACATATGCTTTAGCTCTCTCTCACTAATCATATGCCCCCGGCCAAGAAGCAATTTCCAATCCTCCGCTTCTCGCATTTGCTGCATGGTCTTTCTGGCCTCCGATAGTCCCACACACTCCCCGTAGGAACATAAAAGTTGCCCCTTCACTTCATTCGAAAGCATAGGTGTTACCGTTCCTCTGAAATATTCATACATTCCATCCGGATCCCATACATCATAACAAATCATTAAAATGGTTTTGATGGCTGGCAATGACAACACATAGGATTTGGCTCTCTTTTGGTGGTGGGCCACATCTCGAAGCATTCTGGTAGCCATATCTCCGTAGGTACTATAATTATCTTTCATGGCTACCTTATACAGGACCATAGGAGTGTCCTCCGAAATTCCATAACACTTCTTCAGATATTCCACCATATTCTTGTCCAAATCCAAAAGTCCAGACAAAAGATTTAGAAAAAGATGCTCTAATCCTAAAATTTTTTCTCTGGTTTTTTCCCGTCCGATTTCCTTTTGAATTTCAGACAATATCGGTGCAAACTCCTGCACCGTATTTTCACCTACATCAATTTTGCAAAGATAATCATAAGCTCCCAGCGCCATAGCTCTTCTTGCAAGAGAAAAGTCTGCATGGTTACTTAAAACAATCACTTTGCAATCGATATGCTCAGCCCTGACAAAGGACAGCATAGTAAATCCGTCCATCATAGGCATATGAAGATCCGTAATCACAAGATCCGGTCTGGTACTTCGTATGATATCCAGGCCCTCCTGGCCATTTTCTGCTACTCCTACAATCTCATAGGAAGAATCGATCTGTTCAATGGCCTCGCACATTTCCTTACGAATCACATATTCATCATCCACAATTACAATTCTCATGTAATATCCTCAATTTAAGCGGTTTTTAATAACAGCCTTAACTCAGACAGCTATTTTTAATTAGAAGAACTATCCGAGCTCTCTACCGCACGATCAGACACCCAGGTTCTTACAATATAGGAAAGAGCCAGATCTTTAAGTTCCTCATCATCAGATACTGCTTCTTTCAAAGCGTCAACGTCATCATATCCGTAAGTAGATGCAATTTTCTTGTACATTTTCTTATATTCTTTTTTAGTAGGTTCGATTTTTTCTTTCTCTGCAATAGCATCTACCACCATCTGCTGTTTTACAACGGTTTTTGCAGATTCCTCTAACTGACTCTCAAACTCTTCCACTGTCGTATTTTGATAGTTTTGGATCAGATCTTCATAAGTCATGTCATTAGCTTCTGCATAAGACTCATACTGCTCAATGGCGCTATCGCAAAGGTCCTTCACCTCATCCTCCGGATAATTTTCTACGGTTGTGTTATCCATAACCGTCTGCCAAACCGTAGATTCAAATGTTTCCTCTGCTGTTTCTTTAGCCGTATCTTCTAAATTCTTTTTCACTTCTTTTTTGTACTCTTTTACGGTCTTTGAGGTATCTGAGATTTCCTGCACTAACTCATCTGTAAGCTCCGGATCTACCTTAATATCATCGATAGTGATGGTAAATGTCACATCTTTGCCTGCATACTCTGTATTTCCATAATCCTCCGGGAAAGAGCCGTTCCAGTCAAAGGTATCTCCCTTTTTATGACCGATACAGCTATCCTCAAATCCATCAATATAGCTGTCAGATCCGATCACAAGGTCGGTAGGTCCTGTAGTAGATCCACCATCAAAAACTTCTCCATCAATCTTACCCACATATTCGATACTTACCGTATCTCCATCCTGTATCTCATATCCATCCTCCGCAGAGACAGCATAATTCTTGATCGTAGATGCAATCTGAGATTCCACGGTTTCATTTGAGATCTCATCCCCTTCTCTGCTGGCATCCACTTCAATCCCCTTGTACTGGGAAATTGTAAGGTCGTCTGTCGTCAGTCCATTCTCCTCCTTTGAAGAACACCCTCCAAGAATGGTACTAGCCGCCATGGTTCCTATTAACATCATATAAACAATTTTTCTTTTCATCACTTTTCTCCTACTTAAAATTCTCTCTAAATATGATTTCCTTTGATTATTCTGCATAATCCTGAAAGTATTTTGAGGTATCACAAACCCTAAAATCACCTAACAATTATAATATATCCTTTGTCTCTTTCCTAGTTAAAAAATTATGAACTGTCTCTATACCCTTAATTTAAAATGATTTCTCCTAAAATCGATGAGACCCTCATCTCGCATTTTCCCAAGTTCCATGGACAAGCCACTTCTATCCACACCCAGATAATCTGCCAGCTGTTGTCTGGAAAATGGTATGTCAAATTCATATTTTCCAAGGCTTTTAGCCTCTGCTGATAAGTATGATCGGATCTTCGCCCGGGTGCTTCGCTGCCCCATATGGGTAAGCTTCTCATTGATTCTTAGATTTTTCTCTGCCAATTCTCCCAATAGATTTCGAATAATCCGACTGTGATGGTTGCAGGCCGAAGGGCACAAGTTTAAGATGCGTTTTACATTTAAAAACATTACCGTTACAGGGGTTTGTGCTATAACAGCCCCCTGCAGCACAGAACCCGTAGCACAGGCATATGCCGTCGCAAAGGTTTCCCCCTGTCCCACCTTTGACAAGATATTACGATTCCCCCAAATATCCTCCTGTATGACCAATGCATTCCCCGACAGCACAAGCCCAATGGAATCTACAACCTCCCCAGCCCGCAGCACAAAGTCTCCCTTAGGAAAACTTTCTTTTCTGGCATCCAGGCAGGATAACATAGCCGTAAGCTCCTTTTCAGAGATTCCGGAAAAAAGCTGCGATGATGTTAAGACAGATAAAAATTCTTTCATAAAAATCCTCTTTTGTTGAAAATTAAACCGATTTGTTGATTTTATTATATTATGATGTAACTACCGAGTCAAAAAAGATTTTAAAATACGAGATAATAATAAGGCAAAAAAAGAAAGTGAGGATTTTATATGGATCAAAAAATGTTTTGTTTTCAATGTGAGCAAACTTTTGGTTGTAATGCCTGTACCGGAAATGCCGGTGTCTGCGGAAAAACCGCTCCCGTAGCAAAGCTTCAGGATGAACTTACCGGAGCTTTGGTAGGATTAGCCAGAGCAACAGACAATGCGCCTGATGTAAATGAAGGTACTTGGAAGCTGATGATCGAAGGCCTCTTTACCACCATTACCAATGTGAATTTTAACGAAAGCACTATCAAAAAATTCATCGAACGCATTCATCAGGAAAAGAGACGACTGGTGCCGGACTGCAGCGTCTGTGCCTCACCTTGCGGACGAACTGCAGATTATGATGTGAATGAGATGTGGAATGCCAATGAAGATATTCGAAGTCTGAAATCTCTGATTTTATTCGGAATCCGAGGTATGGCAGCTTATGCTCATCATGCCATGGTATTGGGCTATAGCGACACAGAGGTAAACACTTTCTTTGCCAAAGCACTTTTTGCCATCGGCGAGGATTGGGGAATGGATGAATTACTTCCCATTGTTATGGAAGTAGGAGAGAAAAACCTAAAATGCATGGCACTTCTTGACCAGGCAAACACCGAAAGCTACGGCACTCCTACGCCTGTAACCGTTCCGCTAACCATTGAAAAAGGGCCTTTTATCGTCATCTCCGGTCACGATCTTCATGACCTTAAACTTTTACTGGAACAAACCAAAGGCAAGGGCATTAACATCTACACCCATGGAGAAATGCTTCCAGCCCACGGCTATCCGGAGCTCAAAAAATATTCTCACCTTAAGGGGAATTTCGGCACCGCATGGCAAAATCAGCAGAAGGAATTCTCAGGCCTTCCTGCACCGGTACTGTTTACCACCAACTGCCTGATGCCACCAAGGGCAAGTTACAAGGATCGTGTGTTCACTACCGCAGTAGTTTCCTATCCGGAAATCACTCATATTGACGATAGCAAAGATTTTACCCCAGTGATCGAGAAAGCTTTAGAGCTAGGCGGTTATAGCGAAGATCAACATTTTACCGGCATCAACGGCGGAACCACTGTAATGACAGGATTTGCCAGAAGCACCGTATTAGGAGTGGCGGATCAAGTCATCGATGCAGTAAAATCCGGTGCTATCAAACACTTCTTCCTGGTGGCAGGCTGTGACGGAGCACGTCCCGGAAGAAACTATTATACCAACTTCGTAAAACAAACTCCGGCAGATACCGTAGTTCTAACCCTTGCCTGTGGAAAATATCGTTTCAACGATCTTGACCTTGGCACCATCGGTGGCCTGCCTCGTCTGATGGATGTAGGTCAATGTAACGATGCATACAGCGCCATCCAGATTGCCGTAGCCCTGGCAGAAGCCTTTGGCTGTGATGTCAATGATCTTCCTCTTTCCATGGTTCTGTCCTGGTATGAGCAAAAGGCTGTATGTATTCTGTTGACACTGCTTCACTTAGGCATCAAGAATATTCGCCTGGGTCCAACACTACCGGCATTTATTTCTCCAAATGTATTAAATTATCTGGTAGAACACTTCGGTATCGCAGCGATTACTACACCGGAGAATGACTTATATCAGTTGTTGAAATAGCATATAATCTGCTGAATAAAAAAATGGATTATCGCTCAATGCGATAATCCATTTTATATTACTTATTTACCAAAATGCTTTGCAAAGAATCCCTTCTTCTTTTCCGGTGCTTCCAAAGGTCCACGAACTCCTCTGACATTAGTAATATAAATACCGCTGACAGTAGCCTTCACTTCCTTCTTCACAGGGATCAGTGGATAAATCTGTGCATCACACATCAAAGTCATGATCTTCGGTCCAACCTTAGCTTTTACAACCGGCACCTTGGATCTCTTCAGATACCAAGGAGTGCTCTCAAGTACAATACTTGGAAGTCCGGCATCCTTAAGCTTTAACTTCGCTTTGTCAATAATCAACATGTTAACGGTTTGAGCCACCGCATCCAACTGCTTCTGCTGTTCTGCCTGACGCTTCTCAGCCTTCTTACCGATGAAATATAGAGCAACTGCCGCAATGACCAATATGATTAAAATAATAATCATTACAATGGAAAATACTTTCACAAATAGGCCCTCCTAAATAATTTTTAACAAAAATTATTGTAACATTCTTTCTTATGGAGTGCAAGGGAGAAAGTCTTTGCCCGCGCCCCTTATCTGAAACTAACTAAGTTCTATCGTATAGGTTCCCGATTCGAAATTTACATATTCTCATCCGATTCACCCAGTGCGCTGTAATAGGTGGCATTCACCTGATAATATATTATCCATTACAGATATCAGTTCTGCTGTCGGATACAAAAATCAGCTTCATTCTTCCTGTACTTTTCTTAATTTTTATATCGCTTTTATTTTTATTTGGATCTCACAATCCGCCGCTTTCTCTCCGTTGATATCCAGAGCATATTCCGTCTGAACCTTGATTTCTCTCTCCTTGACTTCCGTGTCCATTCGGTAGGTATGGGTTCCCACTAGCATCTCACCATAAGGAGTTTTATATGGAGTCATGTTCATGCGGTCTTTCTCAAAGATCATGTTGGTATCGGTGATGCCGGATTTCATAATCTCCAGCTTCTCGTTCTCCGTGATCCGTATTTTGTTCCGGACTACATCGGAAAATCCTTCCACCATCTCCTCAAAGATCACATAATGTTTTCCATTCTTATAGTAGTAAGTAGCCGGCGTAATAATTTCGATAGGACCTTCCCCCTCCGAAACTTCCTCATTTCTTTCGTCATAGACGCTGTTATGAAGTCCGGAAATACTAACTAATACGTCTTTTGTCATACTCTATCAATACTCCTCAATGTTGATTTTTTTCGTAGTTGCCACATCATAGGGCAAAATGGTATTGGCAAGCTTCGTAAATTTTTCTGCCGCATCACTGACATAAAATTCATAGCTGGCTGCCTTCCCGGAGCGATTAGCTATACCGGAAGTCTCCAGGATATCTTTAAGCTCTATAGCAGTCTCATAAGCAGGATTTACAATGTGCACTTTTTCTCCAAGATAGGCCATGATCCGGCTTCGAAGCAAGGGATAATGGGTACAGCCTAAAATCATGGTATCAATATCTGTATCTTTAAATTCTGAAATATAAATATCAATGACTTCTTCCGTGATTCTATGCTTTGCAAATCCTTCCTCCACCAAAGGTACGAATAATGGGCAAGCTTTCCCCTTTACCTGAGCCTCGGGATTCATGGACCGAATCACCTTGGTATAGGTCTCGCTTTTAATGGTAGCTTCCGTTCCAACCACACCAATCTTCCCATTTTTCGTCTCTTTTAATGCAGCTCTGGCTCCCGGTACGATCACTCCGATAATCGGAATATCAATCTCATCCTTCACCGTATCCAAGGCTAAGGCACTGGCAGTATTACAGGCGATTACAATGGCTTTCACCTTCTTACTTTGGAGAAAATGAATGATCTGTCTGCTAAATCTTATGATATTATCCTGGGACTTACTCCCATAGGGAACCCTTGCAGTATCGCCAAAATAAACGATATTCTCCTCCGGCAATTGACGCATGATCTCTCTTGCCACCGTCAATCCTCCCACACCAGAATCAAAAACTCCCACAGGAGCCTCCTGGCCCCAATCCTTCTCTATACTCACCGATATAAACTCCTTTTAATTATTACAATTCCATAGTGAACTACAACCAAACTAAAGCTTGCTTGCTTCTTGCTTCTACCACTACTGCATTCCTAACAATTTACA
>CAVKOU010000005.1:69630-103134 GCA_963658085.1 bacterium | reverse complement strand
TAGGAATCATCGAGGGCCGTGATGGAACTATCATGGACGTAGTAAGAGAAGTAAAAGAATTTGAATTTGCTGAATAAGCAAAAGATTTTGTGAAGATCTTTAGATAGAAAATTGCAGAAAAATATATACATGTATACAATTAGAATAATATTTTGATATACATGTATACAATCTGAGAGAAATAGGTTATAATGGGGAGGACTCATGTGGTGATCTGAAGTTATTCAGAGCTTGTTGGGGCTTTCCCCGACATCCTATAGATTGACGAAAAGAGAAAAGGAGACAAAGAGAATGGTTAAATTATACGACGGCGGCGCATACCTGGTAAATGGAACTACGATCGTGCCTGAGGCAGAAGCAGCACAGGTGGAAGCTCTTACCGGTAAAGCAGCCAACAAAGAGGAAGCTGTAAAAGGCACCATGGCTTATGGAATTATGGAAGCCCATAATACTTCAGAAGACATGGACAATCTGAGAATCAAATTTGACGCCATGGCATCACACGATATTACATTTGTAGGTGTTATTCAGACAGCCAAGGCTTCCGGAATGGAAAAATTCCCATTGCCTTATGTACTTACCAACTGCCACAATACCTTATGTGCAGTAGGTGGAACAATCAACGAAGATGACCACATGTTCGGACTTTCTGCTGCTAAGAAATATGGCGGAATTTATGTACCACCACACATTGCAGTTATCCATCAGTTTATGCGTGAGAAATTTGCCGGATGCGGCAAGATGATTTTAGGATCTGACTCTCATACCCGTTACGGGGCTTTAGGAACTATGGCCATCGGTGAAGGTGGTGGAGAGCTGGTTAAGCAGCTTCTTTGCGATACCTATGATGTTGCTCGCCCGGAGGTTGTGGCAATCTACTTAGATGGAAAGCCGAATCCATGGATCGGACCTCAGGATGTTGCTCTTGCAATCATCGGAGCTGTATTTAAAAATGGATACGTTAAGAATAAAGTAATGGAATTTGTAGGACCTGGTGTCTCTACTATGACCACTGACTTTAGAAATGGTGTGGACGTAATGACCACAGAGACGACTTGTCTTTCTTCTATCTGGAGAACGGATGAGGATACCAAGAGCTTCCTTACTGTTCATGGAAGAGGAGCAGACTATAAGGAGTTAAATCCTGCTGATGTAGCTTATTATGACGGAGTTGTATATGTAGATCTTAGCACAATTAAGCCAATGATCGCATTGCCATTCCATCCAAGCAATACCTACGAGATCGATGAGTTAAATGCGAATTTAAAGGATATCTTACAGGGAGTTGAGAAGGAAGCCGCTGAGATTTCTCAGGGAAGAGCAGCCTTCCACTTGATGGACAAGATTACAGATAAAGGATTACAGGTACAGCAGGCTGTTATCGCCGGATGTGCAGGTGGTAACTACACCAACGTAGTGGAAGCTGCCAATGCCCTTAGAGGAAAGACTACCGGAGACGGTGCATTCTCCTTAGCTGTATATCCTTCTTCACAGCCGGTATTTATCAACTTGACAAAACAGGGATATATCGCAGATCTTATGGAGGCAGGTGCTATTATCCGTACTGCTTTCTGCGGACCTTGCTTTGGAGCCGGAGATACTCCATGTCATGATGGACTCAGTATCCGTCATACCACCAGAAACTTCCCGAACCGTGAAGGTTCTAAGCCGGGAAATGGACAGATGTCAGCAGTGGCTCTTATGGATGCTCGTTCTATTGCGGCTACAGCAGCAAATGGCGGAATCCTTACATCTGCAGAGACTCTGGACTGCTGGGGAGACGTTCCGGAATATACTTATGATGATACTTCCTATGCAAAGAGAGTTTACTATGGATATGAGAAGGGAGATTCTGAGAAAGAATTAATTTACGGACCAAATATCAAGGATTGGCCGGAAATGAGTGCCCTTACAGACAACATTCTTCTTAAGGTTTGCTCAAAAATCTTAGATCCGGTAACTACTACAGATGAGTTGATTCCGTCAGGAGAGACCTCTTCTTATCGTTCCAACCCATTGGGACTTGCTGAGTTTACCTTATCTCGCCGTGATCCTGAGTATGTAGGAAGATCTAAGGTCGTAGATAAGATCGAGAAGGCCAGAGTAGCCGGAAAATCTGTTATCGAGGCAGAGCCGGAACTTCAGAAGATCTTTGATCAGATTCATACTATCGAAGGACAGGAAAGTGTAGCTCCGGAAGCAACTGAGATCGGAAGCATGATCTATGCAGTAAAACCGGGAGATGGATCTGCAAGAGAGCAGGCAGCAAGTTGTCAGAGAGTGATCGGTGGTCTTGCTAACATTACCAAAGAGTATGCTACAAAGCGTTATCGTTCCAATGTTATGAACTGGGGTATGATTCCGTTCCAGATGGAAGCAGATCCGGAATTTGAAGTAGGAGATTATATTTATGTTCCGAATATCCGTGCTGCTTTTGATACAGATATGAAAGATATTAAAGCTTATGTAATCGGAGATACCGTAAAAGAAATTTCCCTCTATGTTGCAAATATGACAGAGGATGAAAAGAAGATTGTTAAGGCTGGTTGCTTAATTAACTACAACCGCAACAGATAATCGACGACGTACACACTTCATATAACCTAAAATCGACAACCTCGAAAAGGGATTCCCGAGATTTTTCCCGGGAATCCCTTTTCACAGCACAAGAAAAGACTGCGGTCTGTACTAGCATGTATTTTTACAGCCTTTACAAATGATAGGAATGGTGCTACCATCATCTTGGTAGCGGAAACAGCGAAAAATAAATATGTTTTGATTCAAAGGGGAGTCGGAGACCAGGGCTTGATAAAGCCTTGACAAACTGACTCCCCTTTGCTAATATGTTTATAGACTAAAGTACGAAAATAGTTATCCTACCGAGAGGAGCATGCGTATGGATTTTATTACAAATATCCAGAAGTATTCCATCCATGACGGAGATGGAATCAGAACCACTGTTTTTTTCAAGGGATGTCCCCTGAAGTGTGTATGGTGTCATAATCCGGAGACTCAACGATATGAGAGAGAGCTTCAGTATGACAAGGAGAAGTGCGTAGGCTGTGGAGCCTGTGCAAAGGTCTGTCCCCGAGGTGCCATTACCATGGTGGAAAATAAGCCTGTTTTAGACAGCGAGCTTTGTACCTTATGTGGCAAGTGTGAGTTATATTGTCCGGAGGGAATCAGAGAGACTGTGGGACAGGAGTATCCGGTGAAAGCTCTGGTGAAGGAGATTATGAAGGATCGGATGTTCTATGAACAGTCCGGTGGTGGTGTTACTCTTTCCGGAGGGGAAGTGATGACCATGTCCTCGGAGTACATAGTGGCCATAGCCAAGGAGCTTAAGAAAGAAGAGATTAGTTTGACCATAGATACCTGTGGTTATGTTCCTTTCGAGAGGTTCGAGAAGATTTTGCCTTATGTGGATACATTTTTATACGATGTGAAAGTCATGGATCCAAAACTCCATAAGAAATATATTGGCGTTGACAATGAATTGATTTTAGAAAATCTGGTAAAACTTTCAGAGGCGGGAGCAAGAATCTATATTCGGATCCCTACGGTAAAAGAAGTCAACGGCAATGAGCAGAACATGCTTGATACGATTCGTTTCCTGAAGGAGCACAATATCACTCCGGCTCAGGTAAATTTGCTTACGTATCATAATACTGGAAGCAGTAAGTATCCGAAGCTTGGCATGGAGTATCAGGGTGGTGACTTACATGCACCTTCTACCGAAGAGATGGAAGGTTTTGTGAAACTTTTTAAAGATGCAGGTTATTTAAATACCAAAATAGGAGGTTAGCACAATGGCAGAAAAAAGAGGAATGAATGAAAGAATTCAAAAGTTAAGAGAGATCAGTGTAACAACACCTGTCCATATTGATATGGAGAGAGCGAGAATCGAGACTGAGTTCTACAAAGAGAACGATGGCAAGTATTCTGTTCCTGTTATGCGTTCCATGGTTCTCAAGGAGTATTTCTCAAGAAAGACTCTTTATTTAGGAGAAGGGGAATTGATCGTTGGTGAGAAGGGTAAAGATCCACAGGCTTCTCCGACATTCCCGGAGCTTTGCTGCCACAGCGAGGAAGATATGGTAGTCATGAGCGAGCGTGACTTGGTATCTTTCCATACAACAGAAGAAGACAGAAAGATTCAGAAAGAGGAGATTATCCCATTCTGGAAGAATCGTAACATGAGAGTAAAGCTTTTAGATGCTATGACTCCTGAGTGGAATGATTGCTATGCTGCCGGTATGTTTACAGAGTTCATGGAGCAGAGAGGTCCGGGACATACCTGTGGTGGTGAGCAGATATTTACCACCGGATATCTTGATTACAAGGCGAAAATCAAGAAGACCATGGATGAACTGGATTTCATGAATGATACAGAAGCATATGACAAGATGGAAGAGTTGAAGGCTATGGATATTGCCTGCGATGCGGTTATTGTCTTAGGTGAAAGATATCATGACCTGATTCTTGAGGAGTCAAAAAAAGAGTCGGATCCTGTTCGTAAGGCTGAGTTAGAGCAGATGGCTGCAAACTTAGAGGTTGTACCGGCCCATGCTCCGGAGACTTATTGGCAGGCAATTCAGCTTTATTGGTTCACTCATTTGGCTGTAACTACAGAGCTGAATCCTTGGGATGCATTTAGCCCGGGTCGTTTGGATCAGCATTTGATCAAGTACTACAGAGCAGATGTGGAAGCTGGAATCCTTGACGATGAAAAGGCGAAAGAGCTCTTAGAGTGTCTCTGGGTAAAATTCTACAATCAGCCGGCACCGGTTAAGGTTGGTATCACCTTGAAGGAAAGTGCTACTTATGTAGATTTTGCAAATATTAATACCGGTGGTGTGACTCCGGATGGAAGAGACGGTGTTAACGAGGTAAGTTACCTGATCCTTGACTGTATGGATGACATGAAACTGGTTCAGCCAAATTCCAATGTAACCATCAGTAAGAAGACTCCGGCTCGTTTCGTGAAGAGAGCTTGCGAGATTTCCAGAAAAGGTTGGGGACAGCCGGCATTCTACAATACAGAAGCACAGACTATGGAGTTAATCAATGCAGGTAAGTCCCTGGAGGATGCCCGCCGTGGTGGTTCTTCCGGATGTGTTGAGACAGGAGCTTGGGGAAATGAGGCTTACATCTTAACCGGATACTTAAATATTCCAAAGGTATTCCAGTTAACTCTTTACAATGGATATGATACTATATCAGGTAAGCAGTTGGGATTACAGACAGGTTATGCCAAGGATTTTAAGAGCTATGAAGAAGT
Source organism: bacterium (assembly GCA_963658085.1). Classification (GTDB taxonomy): domain Bacteria; phylum Bacillota; class Clostridia; order Lachnospirales; family Lachnospiraceae; genus CAKRJP01. The sequence goes on along the minus strand of CAVKOU010000005.1, from coordinate 97,853 downwards.
TTGGGATGCATTTACGAAACAGTTAAAATATTTTATCGATGTTAAGATTCGTGGTAACAACGTGATCGAGAAACTGTATGCTGAGAACATGCCGGCACCTTGTCTTTCTGTTGTAACTAATGATTGTATAAGCAATGCAAAAGACTACAATGCTGGTGGTGCAAGATATAACACCAACTACATCCAGGGTGTAGGTATCGGAACCGTTACAGACTGTATTACAGCAGTGAAGTATAATGTCTTTGATAAGAAGAATTTCACCATGGAAGAGCTTCTTGAAGCAATGGATCATAACTTTGAAGGATACGATGCTATTTACCGTATGGTTCATGACAGAACTCCGAAATATGGTAATGACGATGATTATGCAGATGATATTATGCAGGATGTATTTAACCTTTATCATGATCTGATTACAGGACGTCCGACCATGAGAGGAGGTAAGTACGGTGTAGATATGCTTCCTACTACCTGCCATGTATACTTCGGTGATGTTATCGGTGCAACCGCCAATGGTAGAAAAGCACACATCCCGGTATCTGAGGGTATTTCTCCGGAGAAATCAGCAGATACCAATGGACCGACAGCGGTTATTAAGTCTTGCTCTAAGATGGATCATCTGGCAACAGCAGGTACACTTCTGAACCAGAAATTTACACCGGATGTAGTAGCAGGTGAGAAGGGACTTGAAAATATGTCAAGCCTGATTCGCAGTTACTTTGCGATGGATGGACATCATATCCAGTTCAATGTCATTGATAAGCAGACATTGATCGAGGCGCAGAAGAATCCGGATGATTACAGAGATCTGATCGTTCGAGTTGCAGGATACAGTGACTTCTTCCGTAACTTAAGTAAGCCATTGCAGGATGAGATTATTAACCGTACAGAGCAATCTTTCGGCTAAGAGGATATATCCGGAAAAGATATTTGATTAGAGATATTTTATATAAGTTGCAGGTGAGGAGGGGCTGCCCGTTGGGGCGGTCTTTCCTTTTCTTGTAAAATAAGGTGGTTTTATGGATAAAAATATACAATATATCCTGGAGGTTGCCCGCTGTGGAGGAATTACAAAGGCGGCCAATAAATTATATGTTACACCATCAGCCCTAAGCAGATTTGTGCAGGCCAGAGAAAATGAGTTGAATGTTCAGCTCTTTCACCGTGTGGGAAAATCATTTGTACTTACGGAGGCAGGAGAGTGTTATATCCGAAAGTGCCGGGAAATAGAGCGCTTGCATCTGGAACTAAATCAGCAGATGCAATATTTTGCAAATATCGATAATAAAGTTATTCAAATCGGGGTGCAGCCTTCTTTTTCGACAGTAGTATTGGACAAGGTTCTTCCTGAATTTCGGAGTATTTATCCGGATATGAAGATTGTACTGCAGGAGCATTCCAATACAGAATTAAAGGATATGCTTCATAGACAGAAGGTGGATGTGTTTTTCTCCACAACAGCCCATAGAGATTCTTCTTATGAATATCATAGGGTAAAATCCTGCGAAACGGTAATGGCTGTGGAAAAGAATCATTCATTGATCAAAAAAAGTGTAAAGCGGGAGGGTTTTCGCTATCCCTGGATTTCTCTGGAAGACTGTGCCGGAGAAGAAAATGTTATGTTGCTTCCGGGTTCTAGCTTTAGGCAGCAGGCGGACGAACTTTATGCAGGTCATGGGCTGAGCCCGAATATTGCATATCAGATCAGTGGTACCCGTACCGGACTTGCCTGTGTTGCCTGTAATCAGGCGGTGATGATTACTCTGGATCATATGATCTTTAATAGCTTATTTGCAGATCGCATTATTCCCCTCTCTGTGGGGGAAGAGCCGGTGCATACGGAACTGAATCTCGTATTCATGAAGGATACGGTATTTCGTAAGGAAATTCAGAATTTATATCAAATTATTTGTAAATATGTCAGATAATGATTCACTGGGGTGTTGCAATATTTTTCTGGGAATATTGCATTTGATGAAAGATTTGTGAAAAAAAGCGAAATGTACTTTGGATGGATTCTACTATATTATAAGTTTAATGTTAAGTCATTGTTAAGAAAAAAACACATTCAAAGGAGAAACTTATGACACCCTTACAAATTACTTTAGTTATTCTTCTAATAACCATTATTGCCTTTGCTTCGGGAAAAATTCCTATTGCAGTGATCTCTTCGGGGATTATGATCGCCCTTATTGTTACGGGTGTGCGAACACCTGCGGAAGCCTTTAGTGGATTCATAAACACAAACGTTGTTATGTTTGTGGCAATGTTTGTGATCGGTGCCGGACTTACAAAAACCAAGCTGATCGATCATGCACAGAATCTTGTAATACGCTACAAAGATAACCCGCGGATGCTGATTTTGCTATCTTGTCTGGCATCTGCACTTCTTGCCTGCATTACCAATGCCACAGCAACAGCAGCAATTATGATTCCTCTTCTTATAGGAATTGCAAATGATATCGGCACCAGCAGAAGTAAGCTTTTATTTCCGGCCATGGCTTGTGCAAATGTTGCTACTTCCATGACATTCCTAGGTCAGGGCGCCAGCAATATGACATGGAATGACATTATGCTGGAGGGAGGCGCACCAAATGCCCTTCATGTATGGGATTTCACAGTTGCAAGAATCCCTCTTCTGATTCTTGCCATTGCTTATATGGTTTTCATCGGTCATAAATTAATGCCGGATATTGATAATAGTAAATTTAATGATCATGTCCAAGGTGGAGAGGAGACAACAAAATTATCACCCATAAAAGAAAAAGTAGCACTGATCATTGTGCTTGGGACTATTGTTTTGATGCTGTTTGAAAATGTGATCGGTATTAAAATGTATTTGATTGCATGTATCGGAGCGGTACTTTTGGTATTGTCCGGTGTCCTCTCAGAAAAAGAAGCATTAAACTCCATTCATCAGCCAACTATCTTTTTATTTGCCGGAGTGCTTTCCCTTTCCGATGCCATTAAGGTAACAGGAGTTGGAGATCTTGTGGCGGATCTGTTGATCAAGATTCTTGGAGATACTGCAAATCCATATATTATGATGACAGTGTTCTTCATGATTCCATTCCTGTTAACACAGGTGATGTCTAATCTTGCAACTTTGACAATCTTCATTCCTTTGGTTACATCGGCTTGTCTTAAGATTGGAGTGGACCCAAGAGCGGCAGTTGTGGGAGTGCTCACAGCAAGCTGTATTTCTATCATGACTCCGATGGCAGCACCTTGTCAGATCATGATCATGGAACCGGGCGGATATACCTTTAAAGATTATCTAAAATGCGGAACGCCGTTGGCTCTTATTTTGGCCGTTGCTACCATTATATTGATGCCCCTTATGTTTCCGTTTTATTAAAATAAGAAAATAAAATGCTGAAAAAACTAACCGGATGTTTTCCTAAAAGGAGAATTATCCGGTTAGTTTTATATAGGAATCCTTACGAATATTTCGGGAACAAATGTTCGCATTGTGTGTACATTTTAAAATATCCGTGTTATAATATCCCTTATATTTGCGGAGAGGAAGCTTGCTTAACCCTTGTCTTATTTTTATGGAGTGATCAGGAGGTGTTTTTCGTGGGAGATTCACAACAGATTTTCAACTTACATTCCGAATATGAACCAACCGGGGATCAGCCTCAGGCCATTGCGGAGCTGGTGGCTGGATTTAAAGAAGGCAATCAATGCCAGACACTACTTGGCGTTACCGGATCCGGTAAGACCTTTACAATGGCAAATGTTATTGCACAGATAAATAAACCAACATTGATCATAGCGCACAATAAAACACTTGCGGCTCAGTTGTATGGGGAGTTTAAGGAATTCTTTCCGGAGAATGCGGTGGAATATTTTGTCTCCTACTATGATTACTATCAGCCGGAAGCCTACGTGCCATCCTCAGATACCTATATTGCAAAAGATTCTGCCATCAACGATGAGATTGATAAGCTCAGGCACTCGGCTACAGCTGCTCTCTCCGAGCGGAGAGATGTGATTATTGTAGCCAGTGTTTCCTGTATTTACGGTTTGGGTTCTCCTGTAGATTATCAAAATATGGTACTGTCCCTAAGACCTGGTATGGAGAAGGATCGAGAGGAAGTTATTCGGAAGCTTATTGATATCCAGTATGATCGCAATGAGATGGATTTTAAGCGCAGTACCTTTAGAGTCCGGGGAGATGTAGTAGAAATCTTTCCCGCAGGATCGGAAGAATATGCCATTCGTGTGGAATTTTTTGGAGATGAGATTGACAGGATCACGGAAGTGGATGTTCTTACAGGAGAGGTCAAGAACGAGCTAAACCATATTGCCATTTTCCCGGCATCGCACTATGTGGTTTCCAAGGAAAATATGGAACGGGCCATTGGAGATATTGAGAAGGAGTTGGAGGAACAGATTCAACATTTTAAGGGAGAAGGAAAGCTTTTGGAGGCTCAGCGAATTTCTGAGCGAACCAATTTTGATATTGAGATGATGAGGGAGACGGGATTTTGCTCAGGTATTGAGAATTATTCCAGACATTTATCGGGACTAAAACCGGGACAGCCGCCCCATACTCTAATCGATTATTTTCCGGATGATTTTATTATGATGATCGATGAGTCTCATATGACCATTCCCCAGATCGGAGGCATGTATCATGGAGATCAGGCGAGAAAGAGAACCTTGGTAAATTATGGATTTCGGCTGCCTTCCGCCCTGGATAACAGACCTTTGAGCTTTGATGAGTTTGAGAGTAAGATTGATCAGATCCTTTTTGTATCTGCCACTCCGGGGAAATATGAGGGAGAGCATGAACTACTTCGAACCGAACAGGTGATCCGTCCTACAGGACTTTTAGATCCGGAGATCTCCGTTCGACCTGTGGAGGGACAGATCGATGATCTGGTGGCAGAGGTGAAAAAAGAGATTGCCGAGAAAAATAAGATCCTTATCACTACACTTACGAAGCGCATGGCAGAGGATTTGACGGATTACATGAGAGAGTTGGGAATCAGAGTGAAGTATCTGCATTCGGATATTGATACTCTGGAGCGAACGCAGATCATTCGAGATATGCGACTGGATGTTTTTGATGTTTTGGTGGGAATCAACCTTCTAAGGGAAGGCATGGATATTCCGGAGATTACTCTGGTGGCCATATTGGATGCAGATAAGGAAGGATTTTTAAGATCCGAGACATCACTGATTCAGACCATCGGACGGGCGGCGAGAAATTCCAAGGGCCATGTGATCATGTATGCAGATACGATTACAGATTCCATGAGACGAGCGATGGATGAGACCAATCGGCGTCGGGAAATCCAGATGAATTATAATGAGGTGCATGGTATTACTCCAAAGACCATCGAGAAGAGCGTCAGAGATCTCATTAGCATTTCCAAGAAGGTGGCAGCCTCTGAGATGCAGATGGATAAGGATCCGGAATCTATGAGTGTAAAAGAATTAGAGAAACTTGCAAAAGATGTAGAGAAGCATATGAAGAAAGCGGCAGCAGAGCTTAACTTTGAGGCGGCAGCAGAACTTCGAGATAAACTGATTGAACTTCGTACTCTACTTCATGATGAGTCATAGATGTAGATAAATTACAGAAATAGATTGACATAAAATAGAGATATTACAAAAAATAGATTGATATATTATCGATGCAAATAGGGACAAGTGATGTCAGGAATATTTATATCAATTTTATAGATGTAATTATAGATGAGACAAATAGATAATAGGAACAGAAGATAAAATGAAAGAATTAATTAACTGGGAAGAACAAGACACTATTCGTATCAGAGGTGCTAATGAACATAATCTAAAGAATGTAGATCTTAACATTCCGCGTAATAAATTAGTGGTCTTAACAGGTCTCAGTGGCTCCGGAAAGTCCTCCCTGGCCTTTGATACCATCTATGCAGAGGGACAAAGACGTTACATGGAATCCCTCTCTTCCTATGCAAGACAGTTTTTGGGACAGATGGAAAAACCGGATGTTGAGAGTATCGAAGGATTATCTCCGGCCATTTCCATCGACCAAAAGTCCACCAACAGGAATCCAAGATCAACCGTAGGAACCGTGACAGAGATTTATGATTATTTCCGTTTGCTCTATGCCAGAGTGGGGATCCCTCATTGTCCCAAGTGTGGTAGAGAAATCTCCAAGCAGACCGTAGATCAGATGGTAGATCAGATTATGGCAATGCCGGAACGGACCAAGATCCAGCTTTTGGCTCCTGTGGTAAGGGGGAGAAAGGGAACTCATGCCAAGCTCTTAGAGCGAGCTAAGAAGAATGGTTATGTGAGGGTACGCATCGATGGAAACCTCTATGAACTGTCAGAGGATATTTCATTAGAAAAAAATATTAAACACAATATTGAAATTATTGTAGATCGACTGGTAGTAAAAGAAGGTATCGAAAAGAGACTGACAGATTCTATAGAGACTGTACTGAATCTGGCGGAAGGTCTTATGATGGTGGATGTCATCGGCGGAGAGACTTTGAATTTCAGTCAAAGCTTTTCCTGCCCGGATTGTGAGATCAGTATTGAGGAAATCGAACCTAGAAGTTTTTCTTTTAATAATCCCTTTGGAGCGTGTCCGGACTGCGTGGGACTGGGATATAAGATGGAATTTGACGAAGATCTTATGATTCCGGATAAGAGCCTTAGTATTATGGATGGTGCCATTGTAGTTAAGGGATGGCAGTCCTGTAATGATAAGAAAAGCTTTACCTATGCGATTTTGGATGCCTTGACGAAAAAATATAATTTTTCTTTGGAGACTCCTTTTGGGGCTTATCCAAAAGAAATCCATGATCTGCTCATTTACGGTACCGGAGGCAATGAAGTGCAGGTTCATTACAAAGGTCAAAGAGGTCAGGGGGTCTATGGCATTGCCTTTGAGGGATTGATCAAGAATGTGGAGCGCAGATATAGAGAGACCGGTTCGGAAACCGGAAAGGCAGAATATGAAGAATTCATGCGAGTAACTCCGTGCCGTAGCTGTAAGGGTCAGCGATTGAAACCATCTGCCCTGGCAGTGACAGTAGGAGAGAAGAATATTCATGAGGTAACTACTTTATCTATAGAGAACCTTCAAAAGTTTTTAAAGGACATGGATCTTACCAATCAACAGCAGCTGATCGGAGGACAGATTCTAAAAGAGATCAATGCAAGAATCCGGTTTTTGATGGATGTAGGTTTAGATTATCTGACTTTAGCAAGAGCTACCGGAAGTCTCTCCGGTGGAGAAGCCCAAAGAATTCGTCTGGCTACTCAGATTGGATCCGGACTGGTGGGCGTTGCTTATATCCTGGACGAACCGAGCATCGGTCTGCATCAAAGAGACAACGATAAGCTGTTGGGAACTTTAAAGCATTTGCGGGATTTGGGAAATTCTGTTATCGTAGTAGAGCACGATGAAGATACCATGTTGGAGGCAGATTATATTGTGGATATCGGTCCCGGAGCCGGAGAACATGGTGGAGAAGTGGTGGCTACAGGCACTGCTAAGGAGATCATGGAAAATGAAAATTCCATAACAGGAGCTTATCTCAGTGGAAAAATCAGTATTCCGATTCCAAAGGAGAGAAAAACTCCTACAGGATGGGTCAAGGTTGTGGGAGCTGCTCAGAATAATTTAAAGAATATTGATGTGGAATTTCCTCTGGGAGTTTTAACCTGTGTGACAGGAGTGTCCGGTTCCGGAAAAAGTTCCCTGGTAAATGAGATTTTATATAAGCGTTTGGCTAGAGATCTTAACCGGGCCAGAACTATTCCGGGAGCTCATAAGGCGATGGAAGGCTTAGACCAACTGGACAAGGTGATCGATATTGATCAGTCGCCGATTGGACGGACTCCAAGATCGAATCCGGCTACCTATACGGGCGTATTTGACATGATTCGGGATCTTTTTGCGGCGACTCCGGATGCCAAGGCCAGAGGATATAAGAAGGGGCGTTTCAGCTTTAATGTAAAGGGTGGCAGATGTGAGGCCTGCAGTGGAGATGGAATCTTGAAAATAGAGATGCATTTTCTTCCGGATGTATATGTGCCCTGCGAGGTTTGCAAAGGAAAACGTTACAACAGAGAAACTTTGGAAGTAAAGTATAAGGGAAAGAGTATTTACGATATCCTTGATATGACGGTGGAGGAGGCGTTAAGCTTTTTCGAGAATGTTCCTTCGATTCGGAGAAAGATGGAGACTTTGAATGATGTGGGGCTTTCTTATTTAAGACTTGGACAGCCATCCACTACATTGTCCGGAGGAGAGGCGCAGAGAATTAAATTGGCTACGGAGCTTAGTAAGAGAAGCACAGGGAAAACCATTTATATTTTGGATGAACCTACCACGGGACTTCATTTTGCAGATGTTCATAAGCTTACAGAGATCTTGCGACGACTTGCGGAAGATGGAAATACGGTAATTGTTATTGAACATAATCTGGACGTGATTAAGACAGCGGATTATATTATAGATATGGGTCCGGAAGGCGGCGATAAGGGAGGAACGGTGATTGCTGAGGGAACTCCTGAGAATGTGGCAGAAAATTCCGAATCTTATACCGGACACTATATAAAGAAGATGCTAGAAAAATAAGAGTAGCTAGTTTGTGGGCAGACACATGGTTGTGATATAGGGGCGCCTGATTTTGGATTTGCGCACATGGTTGTAGAATAATAAACGAGGGTAAGTATATATGGCAGTTGATATAGGAATTGATTTAGGAACCGCCAGCGTATTGGTTTATATGAGAGGGAAGGGAGTAATCCTAAAAGAACCTTCCCTGGTGGCGTTTGACAGAGACTTAAATGAGGTAAAGGCGGTAGGTGAGGAAGCCAGACTGATGCTCGGTCGGGGCTTGGGAAATGTCATTGCTGTGAAACCTCTTCGCCATGGAGTGGTTTCTGATTATTCTGTTACAGAGAAGATGATGAAATATTTTGTGCAAAAGGCTTTGGGAAGACGCTCTTTTCGGAAGCCAAGTATCAGTATTTGTATTCCGAGTATTGTTACAGAAGTGGAGAAGAAGGCGGTAACTGAGGCGGCTTATGCAGCCGGAGCCAGAGAGGTACATCTGGTGGAGGAGCCGGTAGCAGCCGCTATTGGTGCAGGGATTGATATTACGAAGGCTTGCGGAAATATGGTGGTAGATATTGGAGGAGGAACTTCTGATATTGCGGTAATTTCTCTGGGTGATACGGTAGTGAGTACTTCCCTGAAAGTGGCAGGAGATGACTTTGACAATGCCATCATTGATTACATTAGAAAGAAGCATAACCTTTTGATCGGTGAGCGTACCGCGGAGGATGTAAAGATCAAGATTGGAAATGCTTATCCACTGATCGATGAGGAGAAGGTGGAAGTCAAGGGAAGAAATCGGGTAACAGGACTTCCAAAGACCGTGACTCTTACATCGTTGGAGACAGAAGAAGCTCTTCGGGATATTACCAATCAGATTGTGGATGCCATTGTAAAGGTTTTAGGAGAGACGCCACCGGAACTTTCGGCAGACATCTTAGAGAGAGGAATTGTTCTCACAGGCGGGGGTGCCATGCTTCGGGGACTGGAGGAACTAATCGAGGAGCGTACCGGCATCAGTACCATGACAGCAGAGGATCCAACCAAGGTGGTGGCTATTGGAACCGGTCAGTATCTGGAGATTATGAAGGTATAGAAGATATTAATAGTAGCAAAGGTATAGATGGTAACCTATGGAAGAGATTAAGGGATATGTAGAACACATTGTCTTTCGAAATGAGGAAAATGGATATACGGTTTTTACGATCACTAATGAAGATGGGGAATTGACCTGTGTGGGAAGTTTTAGCTTTATTGAAGAGGGAGAGCTTCTAAAACTTCAGGGGGAATATACCACTCACAAGATGTATGGACAACAATTTTCTGTAACCTATGCAGAGGCCTGCGAGCCGGAAGATCTTATGTCCATCGAGAAGTATTTGGGTTCCGGTGCCATTAAGGGGATTCGAGAGGCCATGGCAGGAAAAATCGTAAAAAAATTTAAGGAAGATACCTTTCGAATTATTGAGGAAGAGCCGGAGAGACTGGCGGAAATTAAAGGTATCAGCCTGAAAAAAGCCAGGGAGATCAGTGCCCAGGTAGAGCAGAAGAAAAGCATGCGACAGGCCATGATGTTTCTACAGAAATATGGCGTCACCATGACGTTGGCGGCAAAAATCTATAAGCACTATGGGGCTGATGTATATCAGGTGCTGGAGGAGAATCCCTATCAGATCATAGATTCCATACCGGGAGTAGGTTTTAAGACCGCAGACGAAATTGCTGGGAAAATTGGAATCCGGGTAGATTCAGATTTCCGTATTCAAAGTGGTCTCTACTATGTGCTTTTGGATGCAGTGAACGAAGGACATATTTATCAGATGGAGAAAAATCTGGTAGCAAAAACTTCCAAACTTCTTCGAATAGATATTGAGCATCCGGAAATTTATCTTATGAATCTTGCGATGGATAAGAAGGTAGTCATTAAGGATACACCATTGGGAAATCGCATTTATCCCAGCCGCTATTATTATATGGAATTAAATGTAGCTAAGATGCTTTTAGATCTCAATGTGAATTGCATGGTAAAGTCGGCGGTGCCGGATGAACAGCTTCTTGGAAAGATTGAGAAGATTGAGGTTTCAGAAGAAATCTCTCTAGATGAGAAGCAGCGGGAGGCGGTGGTAATGGCCGCCAGAAAGGGACTTTTCGTCATGACGGGGGGACCCGGTACCGGTAAGACTACTACCATTAATGTCATGATTCGCTTCTTTGAGAGTCTGGGTTTAGATATTCTTTTGGCAGCTCCTACAGGAAGAGCCGCCAAGAGAATGGAGGAGGCTACCGGATATAAGGCTCAGACCATCCATAGACTTTTGGAGGTTTCTGGAAATCCGGAGGAAGAAGGTAGCACAGGATTTCAGCGTAATTCCGACAATCCTTTGGAGACAGATGTAATTATTATCGATGAAATGTCTATGGTGGACCTGCCATTAATGCAGGCCCTCTTGCGGGCGATTGTTCCGGGAACCAGATTAGTATTGGTGGGAGATGGAAATCAGCTTCCAAGTGTAGGTCCGGGAAGTGTCCTTAAGGATATTTTGTCAGCAGAAGCATTTTCTGTGGTAAAACTGACCAAGATTTTTAGACAGGCCGGGGAAAGTGATATTGTTGTTAATGCTCATAAGATCAACCGGGGCGAGGAAGTATCCTTGGATAATAAGAGTATGGACTTCTTTTTCCTAAAAAGGCAGGATCCTACAGAAATCATCGGAATTTTAATTATGCTGATTCAAAAGAAACTTCCGAAGTTTGTTAACGCTTCACCCTATGATATCCAAGTGTTGACCCCTATGCGAAAGGGTGTCCTTGGAGTAGAGAGGCTGAATCAGATCATGCAGCAATACTTGAATCCACCGGAGCCCGGAAAGCAGGAAAAACAAGTAGGAGACAGGTTGTTCCGTGTGGGGGATAAAGTGATGCAGATCAAGAACAACTACCAGATGGAGTGGAAGGTTCAAGATCGTTATGGCATAACGGTAGATGAAGGGATCGGAGTCTTCAATGGAGATATGGGAGTTATTAAGGAAATCGATACCTATAATGACCGCCTGAAGGTACTTTTTGACGAACAAAAGCTGGTGGAGTATCCCTTTGACACACTGGAAGAATTGGAATTATCCTATGCTATTACCATTCACAAGGCCCAGGGAAGTGAGTATCCGGCGGTCTTGATTCCCCTGCTTCAGGGACCAAGACAGCTTTATCACAGGAATCTTTTGTATACTGCCGTCACAAGAGCAAAAAAATGTGTCACTATTGTGGGGAGTGACACTGTATTTCAAGATATGATCGCCAATGAAAATGAGCAAAGAAGAAATACAAGCCTAGCCGAACGAATCCGGGAATTACTGGATGAATAGAATCTCAAATTCGAACAAGAATATCAATGTAAAAATCATATGGAAAATCATAAAAGGACAGCTTCAGACACTTCTATGGCCTGAGGTCTGTCCTTTTTGTGAAAGAGTATGCCGTCAGGGGATTTGTCCGGAGTGTAAAGAGGCACTTGGAAAGATAGAGATTCGAGGTTTTATATGCATGAAATGCGGAAAACCGGTGCGGCATAAGGAGCAGGAGTATTGTTTTGACTGTGGAAGAAAGAATCATTACTATGACAGGGGCTACAGTGTTTGGCTTCATAAAAAGCCGGCTCGCGGGGCAATCTACAGGTTTAAATATAATAATCAAAGACGATACGGATATTTTTTTGCACAGGAAATGGGAAAAGTTTTTGGGAAATATCTAAAAGAAAAGAACATAGATGTGATTATTCCGATTCCCCTTCACCGAAAACGCCAGAAGAAACGAGGATATAATCAGGCAGAAATTTTAGCAAAGGAACTGGGGAAATATGTGAATGTTCCGGTGGAAAAGAAGTGGTTATGCAGACGGATTTATACAAATCCCCAGAAGGAACTGGGAAAGAAGGAGAGAGGAAAGAACCTGGAGCATGTATTTGAAGTATCTGGGGATTTTAGGCAGGTGAAGACGGTGCTTTTGGTAGATGATATCTATACTACTGGCAGTACGGTGGATTCCGCGGCGGAAATCTTAAAAAGTCATGGAGTTTCGAAGGTCTATTTTTTGACTATTACTATTGGACAAGGTTACTGATGTTTGCTATACTAGGAATGGTATTTTGACGGAAAATTGGCTATTTGAAGATATAGAATTGGTAGCTTAAAGATTAGATTTGAGGTGTAGGATGTTAGACGAGAGAAAGGTGAAGACCATGACCCGCCTTGCTCTTTATGAGCAAAATCAAGGAGAGGAAGACTTTTATATCAGTGAACATTACCGGAATGATTATGTAGGGATTCATTTGTGGTTTACATTTTTCTGGGTGACTTTAGGATATGTAATGGTGGTTGGAATCGGTCTGTATATGGCCATGGATGTCTTGACAAAGATCATGTCAGGGGCATTTTTATTTTTCTTTGCAGGTGGAATCCTTATAGGATATATTTGTGTACTTGGAATTTACATGGTGGCCACCAGCTATATTTATGGAGAGAAACATAAGGAGGCAAGGAAACGGGTGCGCATATACAATCACGATCTTGTAAGATTATTGAAGCTTTATGATAAGGAGAATAAGAAAAATGGATAATATCTACGCAATCCGCGGCAGACTTGGGCAGTTTTATGCAGAATATTCAAAATTTATAGATAAGGGAATTCAGTTTGTACTGGCATTCGTTACCTTTTGGGTGATCAATAGTAATGTTGGATTTATGAAGTTAGCAGCAAGTCCTTTGGTATCGATAGCACTTTCTGTAATTGCTATGTTTTTGCCTCTTAATTTCACACTGCTGATCGCAGGAATTGTCCTTTTGGCACATATGTATGCATTGTCTCTTGGAGCGGTTATCACTACAGCTCTCATTTTTGTGATCCTGTATATTTTCTTTTTGCGATTGACTCCGGATTATGCGGTATTGGTGCTCCTTACACCAATAGCTTTTGCTTTTAAGATTCCATATATTATTCCTGTAGTTTGTGGGCTGATCGCTGCTCCTACGAGTCTTTTTTCTGTGGGGAGTGGTGCAGTGATTTATTACATGATGGCTTATGTAAAAAAATCTTCCTCAAACCTTGAGGCTTCCGGAATTAAGGCTATGCTTGGTGTGGCAACGAAATATATTCAGCATGTACTGACAAACAAAGAGATGTGGATTATGATTTGTGCATTTATTATTGCTTTTTTTGTAACCTACACCTTGAGAAGAACCTCCATGGACCATGCATGGAAGGTGGCCATCGTTGCAGGTACAGTTGTGAATGTAGTGGTAGTGGCAGCTGGAAATATTGCTATGGGTGTTAATACATCTTACGGAACCCTGGTGATTGGCAGTATAGGAACGATTCTTGTTGGATTGGTTTTGGAAGTATTCTTCTTTGCGGTGGATTATACCCGATGTGAGAATATTCAATACGAAGACGATGAGTATTACTATTATGTAAAAGCAGTTCCTAAGGTTGCTATTGCGGCTTCGGAGAAAACTGTGAAGCATATTAATGAACACGAATCTACAGAAATTATGGATACAGAGCAGATTAGAGAGAGCGCTTCCTTGAAAAAAAGTGTTAATCAAAGAAGAGCAGGAGCATCCAAAAGAAGCGGGGATGACGTGGAACGTCAGCTTCTAGAGGAGAGCTTGAAAAAAGACTTGGGTTTTGAAAGAGAAAATAATTATTAAATCATAGAAAGGGAGATGACAGAATGCAACAGCTTATCAGCAAGCTTGTAGATCAATATGCTACAGGACTATATTTTCCGAATATTACCATTACCGATGTTCTGGAAGTGCTGATTCTGACATATCTCATTTATCAGATTATGGTATGGATCAAAAATACGAAGGCCTGGATGCTGCTGCGAGGAATTGCAGTGATGCTGTTTTTTATTCTCCTGGCAGCGTTATTTCAGATGCATACCATTCTGTTTATTGCGAAGAATCTAGTGACAGTTTTAGCTACTGCCCTCATTGTAGTATTTCAGCCGGAGCTTCGAAGAGCCTTGGAGCGTTTGGGAGAACGCCAATTTTGGACTGTGATGGTACCAAGCTTTGATAAAGGAAGAGAATGGGTTCGCTTTACAGAAGAAACAAGGGAGGCTATTATTGCGGCGGCCTTTGCCATGGGAAAGGTGAAGACGGGAGCATTGATCGTAGTGGAAGAAGCCATCCGATTGAACGAATATGAAATTACAGGAATTCAGCTGGATTGTATGGTATCCAGACAGGTCCTTATCAATATCTTTGAGCACAATACTCCTCTTCATGATGGGGCAGTAATCATTCGAGGAGACCGTATCGTATCTGCCACCTGTTATTTGCCTTTGTCAGATAATATGGAGATTAGCAAAGATCTCGGAACAAGACATCGTGCCGCCTTGGGAATGAGCGAAGTCAGTGATGCTTTAATCATTGTGGTTTCAGAGGAAACCGGTACAGTATCTATGGCAAAATCCGGTCGTCTCTATCGCAATGTTGGAGAAAAGGAATTAAGAGAGAAACTGGTGGAACTTCAGGATCGTAGAGTAGAGGTGCATCCGGTGGTGGCTGCAGTGAAAGGATGGCGAGGACATGAAAAAAAGACTGATAAATAATCTGGGCCTCAAACTTTTGGCATTCCTTTTAGCAGGATTCATGTGGTTCCTTGTAGTGAATATCGATGATCCTATTACGGAGAAAACCTATACAGGTATTAAGGTAAAGGTAACCAATGAAGATGTGGTAACTTCCAGCAACCGGACGTATCAGATCGTAGATGATACCCAGACGGTAAATGTAGTGGTATCTGCAAAGCGATCTGTTTTGACAAATTTAAAGGCGGATGATATCGAGGCTACCGCTAATATGAAAGAGCTTTCTATGGAGACCCAGGTGCCTATAGAGATTAGCATTGATAAATACTCTGGCAGATATGAAAGCGCATACTCCACTCCTAGAAATCTTCAGGTGAAAATTGAGGAGGAATCGAGAAACAGTTATCCGATTACGCCTACCAGCACTGGTACCGTAAGAGGAGGATATGTGGTAGGAAATATGACAGCGGATCCTCAGAAGATTACCTTTAGAGGCCCAAAGACCATTATTGATTCCATCAGTAAAGTAGTGGCGGATGTGGATGTTTCCGGATTGTCAGAAGATTCCAGATTAGAAGCAAACCTAGTGCTTTATGATGCCAATGACAATGTCATCGATCAGACCTTGCTTAGTAACAATCTTGGAAAAGAAGGCATTTATGTAGATGTTACCTTATACAAGATTAAGAGTATTCCGGTGAAGATTGACGATACCAATATTAAAGCAAAGAGTGGCTATACGATAGAGAGTATAACTACAGAACCGGCCCAGATTGATGTGGCCGGAGAACAGGATGACTTGGATGCAGCGGATGAAATAGAGATTCCGGCGGACGCTCTTGTGGCTGCAGATCTGACAGAGCGGACGGAACTTACGGTAGATGTTACCCCGTATCTTCCGGCGGATGTAAGCCTGGCAGACAGCAATGCGGGAAATGTTGTAGTGACCATTGCAGTGACCCAGCCGGGTACGCAGATCTATGAAATTTCCACCAGTGCTATAACGGTAAGTAATTTGGCAAGTGATCTGGAAGTAGTCTATGACAATGCAGTGGATCTTTCTGTGGAGATCAGAGGGCCGGAGGAAACTTTGAAGACTTACAAGATTGCAAAGAAGGTATCTATCGATTTGAAGGATTGTAAAGAGCCGGGAACTTATACGGTGCCGGTGAAGGTGAGCCTTCCGGAGGGCTGTTCTTTAGAAAACAATCTTGAGGTAAAGGTTACGTTAGAAAAGAAGCAATAAACAAGTACCATTTAGGAGGAAGTATGGTCACAAAGAAGATAAGAATTACAAACCCTACGGGGCTTCATATG
The DNA here is from genome assembly GCA_963658085.1 of bacterium. Lineage (GTDB taxonomy): Bacteria > Bacillota > Clostridia > Lachnospirales > Lachnospiraceae > CAKRJP01. The sequence goes on along the minus strand of CAVKOU010000005.1, from coordinate 81,369 downwards.
AGACCGGCTGGAATCTTTTGTAATATGGCAAGCAGATTTGCCTGCAAGGTTACATTTAATTACGGTGAAGATCAAACCAATGCAAATGCGAAAAGTGTATTGAATGTACTTGGAGCCTGCGTAAAGAGCGGAGATGAGATTGAACTGGTCTGTGAGGGAGAAGATGAAACCGAGGCTTTGGCTGCTATGGTGCAGATTATAGAAGACGGGCTTGGAGAATAAAAATAGAGAAAATCGTCGATGATATTAGACATCGACGATTTTTTTGTTGATTTATTATTGCCTTTTATTACCAGGAGATTTGACAAAACCCCCTAATGTAGTATAGAATATTATAGTGATTTTGTTAATGGAGACTAAAAGTTATATTTGTAAAGGTTTATAAGTATTTATAAGGAGTCGTCTATGATAATAAAAAAATATGCCAAAGTCTTAGCAACAGTGCTTAGTTTGTCCCTGTGTATGGGACAGGGAGTGTGGGCTACAGAGCTTGGCGACACCGTTGGAACTGAGAGTACTACAACCGAGGGGGTTGATAGTCAGTCGTCAGATGGAGTGGGCACCGATGAGAACTCGGAGACAACGGAGATAGATGCTAATTCTTCGGTAGATTCCTCAAAGGAAGTTGTCAGTGGAGATGCAACTACAAAGACTACAGATTCTGATGCTGCAAGCAGTAAGAAGACAGAAGAGGAGTCTACAGAAACAAAGACTGAATCCGCTGATGGACAGGATGTGAAGGAGAACAGTGAGGAGACAGAACTGGCTCAAGCTGGTAGCAGTCTTGCTTCTTCTTACAAGCTTCAGTGTCGGGTGCATCGACAGACCTACGGATGGTCCGATTGGATTGATTCGGATTCTATAGCAGGAACTGTTGGAGAGGGAAAGCGATTGGAAGCTATTCAGATTCGTATCGTAGATAAGAATGGCAATGCAACCAGTCAATATCATGTATCCTACAAGGTACACCGCCAAACCTATGGTTGGACCGATTGGGTTTCAGACGGAGGAGAAGCAGGAACCACAGGAGAAGGGAAACGTTTGGAAGCTATTTGTATCAAGGTTACAGATAATTCCGGCAATACCTATCAGGTGACCTACCGTGTTCATGCACAGACCTATGGTTGGATGGATACTGTGACAGGAGAGTCTGAGGCGGGAACCACGGGAGAGGGAAAACGATTGGAGGCTATCGTCCTTTCTTTGAATAGTACCATTCCGACTCCTAGCAGCAATTCTACAGCCTCGGATGCTCAGACTACAAAGGCTACCATCACCTACTCCGGACATGTACAAAGCTACGGAGATGTGGCTGCGGTGGAGAATGGAGCTCAGCTTGGAACTACCGGCCTTGGAAAAAGAATCGAAGGAATTATTATTAATCTGATTCAACCTACCAGCGGAAGTATCGGTGGAAACATTGTATACTCAGCACATGTACAGACCTATGGGTGGCTTAACAGTGTTACCAATGGAAATTACTGCGGAACTACCGGACAGTCTAAGCGTATGGAGGCCATTAAGATTAGCCTGACAGGAGATTTGGCAAATCAATATGATATCTATTATCGAGTACATAGCCAGACCTACGGATGGTTGGGATGGGCCAAGAACGGAAATCCTGCCGGTACAGAAGGTTATGGAAAAAGACTGGAAGCATTGGAGATTCGCCTAGTGAAAAAGGGAGAGAGTGCTCCGACTATTTCGGGAGATGCTTATCTAAAGAAGGTTGCCGATACTTCCTCTAATACTTCTACTGATACATCAAAGGTGAATGCTATTAAACAGTATCTTGGCACCAAGTATGTTTGGGGAGGCAATACCCCTACCACAGGTTGGGATTGTTCCGGATGTGCCATCTGGCTTTTGAAAAATCTTTATGGCGTTACTTTGAGTGGAAGAGCAACCTATCAGATCGTTTATGAAGGCAAATCTGTTAGCTTAACGGACCGCAGCCAATGGCAGGTAGGAGATCTGATATTCTTTGGAGATACGGTAGCTAACAATGGTCATGTGGGAATGTATATTGGAAATGGAGAAATCTTCCATGCAGCCGATGAAAATACAGGGACCATTGTTACCAAGTTGGCGAACTGGACTTGGGGAAATTCCCACATCGTAGCGGTTCGCAGATATATATAGTTAGATGTTTTTTCTACAGCTTGTGAGGCTAGTTATGATCTTACAAGCTGTATTTTAGGAATTAGAGAAATAATAGAAATCAGATTCAGAAAGAAGGTATTATGAAAAAAAAGATTGCACTCTTGTTGGCTGGTGCCCTTACTTTGTCAGGGGCATTTGGAACTTCATTTGTAACTTATGCAGAAGAAACCACAGAATATACGGAAGAAGCTTCAGAAGCTGTAGAAAGTGAGACTTCGGAAGAGGTGACGGTTGTTTCTGATGAGGAAGAAATCTCTCATCAAACAGATAGCGCCAACAGTTGGAGATATCAGGATGGGGAGAAGATTGTGACAGAGACAGAGTCGGACGAGGCATTAGCCAGAGCCGGAAGTTCCGCGTGGACAAAGGTAAATGGCGTTTGGGTAAATAACTATGGAAATGCTATTCCCGGAGCAACAGCTAAGGGAATGGATGTATCCTATGCCCAGGGAGATATTGATTGGAATACAGTAAAAACTCAGTCAGATATTGATTTTGTCATTATTCGTTGCGGTTATGGAAGCAACTATACGGATCAGGATGATACTAAGTGGGCGCAAAACGTAGCAGCTTGTGAATCTTTGGGAATTCCTTATGGTGTTTATATTTACTCCTATGCGCACAGTGTAGCGGAGGCCAGCAGCGAGGCAGATCATGTGATCCGTTTGCTTCAGGGACATAATCCACAGCTTCCTGTATACTACGATATGGAGGAAAATTCCCAGGCGACTTTGGGAAGTGATTTGCTGGCAGAGATGGCAACCACTTGGTGTAATAAGATTCAGTCTGCAGGATACAGACCTGGTATCTATGCCAATACCAACTGGTTTACCCATTATCTTACTAATTCAGTATTCACAAACAGTGGATGGTCCATCTGGTGGGCGAATTACAAATATGAATGCGAAGCAAATTGTGCTTATGACATATGGCAGTGCACTAGTTCGGGACGAGTTCCTGGTATTACTGCAAATACCGTTGATCTTAACTTTTGGTGTAACAGCAGTTTGCCGGTACAGACAGCGGCGGCGACTTCCTTACAGTCTTTCACTTTAGATGATATGGAAAAGGTAAGTGTAAGTGATGAGAATCTGATTTCTACGGTTGGTCATGTGCAGAGCTATGGATGGACTAACGAGAGTGAGTACCTTGGCTTTACAAGTCCGAATGGATATCAGTGTGGTGTTACCGGTCAGGCAAAGCGTTTGGAGGCATTTCAGATCGATAGTGGAAGTGTAAGCTTGAAATACCGCGCCCATGTACAGAGCTACGGATGGATGGATTGGGTAACTTCCGGACATATGGTTGGGACTACAGGAGAAGGTAAATCTATTCAGGCGATTGCAGTAGAACTTACAGGTGACAGCGCCAATAAGTATGATGTTTATTACAGAGTTCATTGTCAGTATTTCGGCTGGACCGGTTGGGCAGCTAATGGTGAGGTGGCTGGAAGTAGCGGTTATGGAAAGAGAGCAGAGGCTATCCAGGTTGCAGTATTGCCAAAGGGAACTGCTGCACCGGGAAGTACAGATGGAACCTTCTACAAGGGACAGAATGTATCATACCAGATGCATCAGCAGACTTATGGATGGTTGTCAACTGTTTTTGACGGAGCAGAGGCCGGAGTGACAGGAGCGTCAAAACGTGGAGAGGCAGTAAAAATTTCTCTTACGAGCCCAGAGTATAGTGGCGGAATTACTTATCGTGTACACCAGCAGACCTACGGATGGCTTGATTGGGTAAGCGACGGAGAAGAAGCTGGCGTCACCGGACTGGCAAAGCGCGGTGAGGCTATTCAGATCGAGCTTACCGGAGAGATGGCAAAGCACTACGATGTCTACTACCGTGTGCACAGCCAAACCTTTGGATGGCTAGACTGGGCATGCAATGGTGAAGTGGCTGGAACTACAGGATGTGGAAAGCGTATGGAAGCGCTGCAGGTAGTCCTTGTGAAAAAAGGAGAAGGAGCTCCGGGAGCTACTGAAAACCATTGCTTTGAACAATAATAGGATTTCATTAGGCATGCTTTTTAGCATGCCTTTTAAAGTAAGAGGGGTTAAATGAAAAAAGAAGGATATTATTCATCCGGTGAATTTGCCCGCATGGCTCATGTGACTCTGCGGACAATACGCTATTATGACAAACATGATATATTAAAGCCATCCTTTGTGACGGAGGCAGGAGCCAGATTTTATACAGATGAGGATTTTGCAAGACTTCAGCAGATTTTACTCCTTAAATATCTGGGATTTTCTCTGGAGGATATTAAGGAAATGACCATTGGGGATTCGGACTATCATTTTTTGAAGGATTCATTGAACCTTCAGAGAAAATTAGTACAGGACCGTATCGAGCAGCTGCAGTTGGTGGAGCAGGCTATTAAGGATACCTCGCAGGCTATCGAGGAAAATCATACCCTGGATTGGAGTCAGATGTTGAACTTGATTCACTTGACGGGAATGGAGAAGAGCCTGAAGAATCAGTACCAAAATGCTTCTAATATTTCTTCCAGGATCAATCTTCATACTCTTTATTCCGTGAATCAAAAGGGGTGGTTTCCATGGATTTTGGAACAGTTGGAAATAGAGAAAACCATAAAATCATATGAAACGATAGAATCCGAGAACTCCAAAGAATTCATAAAACTCAAGGAATTTCGTATCCTGGAACTAGGCTGTGGGGATGGAACTTTATGGAAGAATGAGTTGGGAGAATTTCCGGAGATGGTGGAACTGGTGCTTTCCGATGTCTCTAGGGGTATGCTAAGGGATGCCAGAAGAAATCTAAGCACCATAAAAACAAAGTGTAAGGTTTACTATGAGAATTTTGACTGTCACAAGATCCCTCATAAGAATGAGAGTTTTGATCTGGTGATCGCAAATCACGTGTTGTTTTACTGTGAAGATATCTCTAAGGTATGCAGGGAAGTAGAACGGATATTAAAGCCTGGTGGTCGGTTTGTCTGCAGTACCTACGGCAATCATCACATGAAGGAAGTGAATGACTTGATGACAGAATTTGATTCTCGTATCGTTCTGGCGGCAGACAGGCTCTATGAGAGATTCGGTAAGGAGAATGGAGAGGAGATTCTTTTGAAATCTTTTTCTGATGTTCACTGGGTGGAATATGAAGATGCTTTGCTTGTGAAGGAACCAGAGCCTCTCATGTCCTATGTGTTATCCTGCCATGGAAACCAGGGGCAGTATATTTCTGATCATTATAAGGAGTTTCGCGCCTTTGTAAAGAAAAAAGTAGAGGGTGGATTTTACATTACCAAAGAAGCAGGTGTGTTTATCGGCCGAAAGCCCTAATGTTGATAGGAAGTTGTGATCATCCTTGTCATAAAGTGTGACGAAAATGTAAAAAGTTACAGAAATGTTAAAAAAGTACTTGAAGGTGACCTAAGGTCACCTTTTATACTGTAAGAGTGTGATATCAATGTAGATGTTACAAGGCTTATTAATGAATGTAATAAATGAAACATATAAACTTATAATTTTATGCAAAGGAGGTCCCTATGAAAGGAATTATTCTTGCCGGAGGATCCGGAACCCGTTTGTATCCACTGACCATGGTAACATCAAAGCAGTTGTTGCCTATTTATGACAAACCGATGATCTATTATCCTATGTCTGTGCTGATGAATGCAGGAATCAGAGAGATTCTGATTATCTCAACACCTCAGGACACCCCCAGATTTAAAGAGCTTTTGGGAGATGGACATCAGTTTGGTGTGCAATTATCTTATGCTGTACAGCCAAGCCCGGATGGCCTGGCTCAGGCTTTTGTCATCGGGGAAGAATTTATCGGAGATGACACGGTAGCAATGGTTCTTGGAGATAACATTTTCGCAGGCCATGGTTTGAACAAGCGCTTAAAGGCAGCGGTTTCTAATGCAGAGAGTGGCGCGGGAGCTACCGTATTTGGATACTATGTTGATGATCCGGAGCGTTTCGGTATCGTTGAATTTGACAAAGATGGAAAGGCTATTTCTATCGAAGAAAAACCAGAACATCCAAAGAGTAATTACTGTGTTACCGGATTATATTTCTACGATAATGACGTAGTAAAATATGCGAAAGAGTTGAAGCCTTCTGCAAGAGGAGAACTGGAGATTACAGATTTGAACCGCGTATATCTTGAGAAGGGCAAACTGAATGTGGAGCTCTTGGGACAGGGATTTACATGGTTGGATACCGGAACTCATGAGAGTCTTGTGGATGCCACTAATTTCGTTAAGACAGTAGAGACTCATCAGCATCGTAAAATCGCATGCTTAGAAGAGATCGGATACTTAAACGGATGGATTTCCAAAGAAGATGTAATGGAAGTTTACGAAGTGTTGAAGAAGAATCAGTATGGTCAGTATTTAAAAGACGTTCTGGATGGAAAATATCAGGAAAATCTTTACTAGGATCATACGAAAACTGTTCCAAAAATATACAAGAGAGATAGGAGATTTTAAAGCATGAATATTATTGTAACCGGCGGAGCCGGATTTATCGGAAGTAACTTTGTATTTCATATGTTAAACAAATACCCAGATTACAGAATTATTTGTCTGGATTGTCTGACCTATGCAGGAAATTTGTCTACATTAGAGCCTGTTATGGATAATCCGAACTTCCGTTTTGTAAAAGAGAGTATTACAGACAGAGAAGCAGTTTACAAGCTTTTTGAAGAGGAGAAGCCAGACGTAGTTGTTAACTTTGCTGCAGAGAGTCATGTAGACCGTTCAATCGAAAATCCGGAAGTATTCCTTGATACCAACATTAAAGGAACTGCTGTACTTATGGATGCCTGCCGCAAGTATGGAATTCAAAGATATCATCAGGTATCTACCGATGAGGTATATGGAGATCTGCCATTGGATCGCCCGGATCTGTTCTTCACAGAGGAGACTCCGATTCATACCAGCAGCCCGTACAGTTCATCGAAGGCAGGAGCAGATCTTTTGGTTTTAGCTTACCACAGAACCTATGGACTTCCTGTAACCATCAGCAGATGCTCCAATAACTATGGACCGTATCACTTCCCGGAGAAGCTGATTCCTCTTATGATCGCCAATGCATTAAATGACAAGCCGCTTCCGGTATACGGAGAAGGCTTAAACGTTCGTGACTGGCTTTATGTAGAGGATCACTGCAAGGCCATCGATCTCATTATCCACAAGGGAAAAGTTGGAGAAGTATACAACGTAGGCGGACATAACGAGAAAACCAACATCGAGATCGTTAAGATCATTTGTAAGGAACTTGGAAAGCCGGAGAGTTTGATTACTCACGTGGCAGACCGTAAGGGACATGATATGCGCTATGCCATCGATCCTACGAAGATTCACAACGAGCTTGGATGGCTTCCGGAGACAAAGTTCGAGGACGGAATCAAGAAGACTATTAAATGGTATTTGGAGAATAAGGAGTGGTGGGAGACCATTATTTCCGGTGAGTACCAGAATTATTATGAGAAAATGTATAGCAATCGCTAATTAGGGAGGTTTGTACATGAAAGTATTAGTGACAGGTGTAGCCGGACAGCTGGGACATGATGTGATGAACGAGCTGGCAAAAAGAGGCTATGAAGGCGTAGGAACAGATCTGGCAGAAGCTTACAGTGGAGTGGCAGATGGCACAGCTGTAACTACGATGCCCTATATCTCTATGGATATTACCGATGCAGAGGCAGTAGAGAAGAATATCAAGGAGCTTGCCCCTGATGTGGTGGTTCACTGTGCAGCATGGACGGCTGTAGATTTGGCTGAAGATGAGGATAAGCAGGCAAAGGTTCGTGCCATCAACGTAGGAGGAACCGATAACATTGCCAAAGCCTCAAAAGCTGTGAATGCAAAAATGGTATATATCAGTACCGATTATGTATTCGATGGACAGGGAGAGACACCGTGGGATCCGGATTGTAAGGATTATAAGCCGTTGAATGTCTATGGACAGAGCAAGTTAGACGGAGAATTGGCAGTTTCCGGCACATTAGATAAATATTTTATCGTGCGTATTGCATGGGTATTTGGTAAGAATGGAAATAACTTTATCAAAACTATGTTGAAAGTAGGAGAGAATCATGAAAAACTTACGGTGGTAAATGATCAGATCGGAACTCCTACCTATACATTTGATCTTGCCAGACTCTTAGTAGATATGATCGAAACAGAAAAATATGGTTACTATCATGCAACAAATGAAGGCGGATATATCAGTTGGTATGACTTTGCAGTAGAGATCTTCCGTCAGGCTGCAGCCCTTGGACATGAGGCTTACGATGCAGAGCATTTGACAGTAGCTCCGGTAACTACGGCAGAATACGGAGTGTCTAAGGCTGCAAGACCATTTAACAGCCGTCTTGACAAGAGCAAGCTGACTGCAAATGGATTTGAACTTCTTCCAACCTGGCAGGATGCTCTGAAGCGTTATTTGGAAGAACTTGATGTATAAGAAAAGGGAGAAATAAAATGGGACAGATTAAAGTAGAGAAAAATGCAGGCGGCATTAAGGGGCTTTGTGTTATCGAACCTACCGTTCATGGAGATGCCAGAGGATACTTTATGGAAACCTACAATCAGAGAGATATGGAAGCGGAAGGCCTTGATATGGTATTTGTTCAGGACAATCAGTCCAGTTCCGGCAAGGGAGTTCTTCGTGGTCTTCATTTCCAGAAAGAATTTCCCCAGGGAAAGCTGGTACGTGTAGTAAAAGGTTCTGTCTTTGATGTGGCAGTTGACCTTCGAAGCGATAGTGAGACCTATGGAAAATGGTTCGGAGTAGAGCTTACAGAGGAGAACAAGAAACAGTTCTATATTCCGGAGGGATTTGCTCACGGATTTTTAGTGCTCAGTGATCTGGCAGAATTTTGCTACAAATGTACAGATTTCTATCATCCGGGAGATGAAGGCGGTCTTGCATGGAATGATCCGGAAATTGGTATCGAGTGGCCGACACTTACAGGAGAATATCCGGGAAGTGCTTCCGGAGAAGGGTATGCACTTGAGGATGGAACTCCATTGAATCTTAGCGACAAGGATCAGTTGTGGGTAGGACTTAAGGATACGTTCCATTTCTAGAATTGAATAAAACTATAAAAAAATAAAAAACGGCTTGCAGGCACAGTTGCTGCAAGCCGTTTTTAGTGTCCTATTTTTCTTTAGAAACATAGGTTTTTGCATAAGTAAAGATATTTCGAATAAGTTCCAGCTCGATCTGAATATAATTTGGTAAGTGGCGAAGCTTAAAAGGTACTTTCTTTTGCTTTGTCATATTTTTAAGCCCCTCTACAACTCCGGCATGATATTCTTTTACAAGTCCCTGACTCAAAAAGAAGACATACTTAACGAGGATTCCGAAAGTAATTGGAATAGCATTAAGAAGTAGCTGAAGCAGTGGCATGTTTTTGTAACACAAATAAAGGTTGTTTCTTGAGGAAAGCTTTACCTTAAAGGGATTATACTTGGATCCGCTGGTACCGCTTCCTACATGGTAAACCAAGGCTGTAGGGCAGTAGGTGTTTTTATAACCATAGATACGGGCCCGGTATCCGACGTCAATGTCCTCTAGATAAGCAAAATGATTTTCGTCAAAATAACCGATGCGGGAAAAGGCGGATCTGCGATAAATGGCTGCCCCGGCACAGGCAGTAAAGATTTCTTCCGGTTCTGTAAAATTAGATATTGAGGAACCGTTGCCCCGGCATACACCCCAGCCTAAGACAGTATAGAGATCTCCGGCACTGTCAATGAGATCCGGATGGTACATCTGGATCATCTTGCTGCTGACAGAAAAAATCTTTGGAGATTTTTCGATGGCGTTTACCATTTCTTTTACATAATTAGCATCTACTGTGGTGTCATTATTAAGAAGAATCACGTAGGGAGTTCTGGCTGTTTTGATTCCTACATTGACTGCCTTGCTAAAACCGTAATTTTCTTTTAAAGGAATCACCTCTATATCGGGATAGTGTTCCTTCATATATTCCAGGCTTCCGTCTGTAGAAGCATTATCCACTACTAATATTTTAAAATCTTTAAAGGTTTGCTGCTTTAAAGATTCCAAACAAGGTCCCATAAAATGCTTTCCGTTATAGTTGGGAATAACAATCGTAACTTTCATAAAAATTATACTCCATGATTTTTGATTAAAAATATACAAAGTCAGTATAACAAAAAACATGCATTCATGCCATAAAATCTATGAAATGTTGCGTAAATGTTACCAAAATGTTAAGAAATACAGGGTAATATCTTGCTCTGTAAAATGGTATGTAGTATAATCATAATGTTTGATTGCGTTTACATGACCACTTTTTTAGAAGTATAAGGGAAAGTAAGCATTGTTTTAAGAATGAATTAAAAACAGTAAGTTAGTAACTGATTGGAGGCTCACGGTGGCTGATAGAAAAAAACTTAGATACAATAGAAGAAAGAAAAAAATCAGGAAATTAATTATTCTTGTAGAAATTTTAGTTTTGATTATTTTATCCATAACAGCCTATGGAGTGCATAAGTATACACTGATGGATACCACAACGTTAGATGAATCAAAACTGGATATTTATCAGAGTACAGGCGATTATACCAATATTGCTCTCTTTGGACTAGACTCCAGAGAAGGGGAGCTGGACGGAGGCGTTCAGAGCGACTGTATTATGGTAGCGAGTATTAATAACAAGACTTCAGAGGTAAATCTTGTTTCTGTTTACCGTGATACTCTTTTACGACAGGATGATGGAAGCTACGAGAAGGCTAACTATGCATATAATGTCAGTGGTCCGCAGGAAGCCATCGCTATGTTGAATCGAAATTTGGATTTGGATATTGAAAAATATATTAGTGTGAATTTTAACGCTCTGGCAGATGTGATTGATGCTTTAGGTGGAGTAGAAATAGATCTTACAGAGGAAGAAGTATATTGGACCAATGGATATTGTACAGAGACATCTCAGGTTGTAGGTCGTGAGACAACCACCTTAGAGGGGGCAGGTGTCCATAATTTGGATGGCATTCAGGCAACTTCCTACTGTAGAATCCGTTACACCACCGGAGATGATTTCAAGAGAACGGAACGTCAGAGAACCGTTTTAGAGCAGGTGTTCAAAAAAGCGAAAAAGGCTGATATTGCCACCTTGAATAAGATTGTAAACCAGGTATTCCCACAGGTTTCTACGAATCTGACTCTACAAAATATTTTGGGAATGGCCACGAATGCTACAAATTATACCATCGGTGAGACCTCGGGATTTCCTTTCGATGTAGAAGGCTGTGAGAATGTTTATGGACATACAGGTTCTTACGTTGTGCCGGTGGGATTGGAAGATAATGTAAAACAGCTGCATAAGTTCTTGTTTGCGAAAGAAGATTATGAACCATCCGATACAGTAAAAGGTATTAATAACGATATTATTAACCTGACATCTATTGGAACAGATCAATATGATGATACAGCATCTGAGGATGCTACAACAGTTACTGAATATGACACATCAGGCAGTACAAGCTACGACAATAGCTATGATAGTAGCAGCTATGACAGCAGTGGTTACGGCTACGATGCCAGTGGCTATGGTTATGATACC